>DASVQS010000044.1:0-36638 GCA_036389015.1 Allosphingosinicella sp.
CGATCTCGAGCCCCTGCCCGAGCGCGTGCTCGCGGGCGGCGGCGACATTCTCCGGCGCCGGGTCCACCCCCGTCACCTGCGCCCCGAGCCGGGCGAGCGGCTCGGCGAGCAGCCCCGCGCCGCAGCCGACGTCCGCCGCCCGCTTGCCCTCGAGCGGCCTGAGGTCGCATTCGTCCAGCCCCCAATGCTGGTCGATCCGGTCGCGGATGTAGGCGAGCCGCACCGGATTGAGCTGGTGGAGCATGGCCGAGGAGCCCTTCGGGTCCCACCAGTCGGCGGCCATGGCGCCGAAATGCGCGGCTTCGCGGGGGTCGATCGTGTTCGTCTCGGCCATGCCTCGGTCCTGTCCCTTGCCACAATCTCCTTGCACTCAACGCCGCGACACGAAAAGAGCCGCCGTCATGCCTCGCATCGTGATGAAATTCGGCGGCACCTCGATGGCGGGCATCGAGCGCATCCGGCATGTCGCCCAGCGGGTGAAGAACGAGGCCGAGGCCGGCAACGAGGTCGCCGTGGTGGTCTCGGCCATGGCCGGGGAGACGGACCGGCTCATCCAGTTCTGCCGGGAGGCGTCCAGCCTCTACGATCCGCGCGAATATGACGTTGTGGTGGCGTCGGGGGAGCAGGTGACGAGCGGGCTGCTCGCCATCACCCTCCAGGGGATGGGCCTCAACGCCCGGTCCTACATGGGCTGGCAGCTCCCGATCCGGACCTCGGGCCACGCCTCCGCCCTGATCGACGAGATCGACGCGAGCGTGCTTGAGCGTGTGTTCGGCGAGGGCGGGATCGCCGTCATCCCCGGCTTCCAGGGGGTCGCCGCCGACGGCAGCCTCGCCACCCTGGGGCGCGGCGGCTCCGACACTTCGGCGGTGGCTCTGGCGGCGGCCGTCAACGCCGACCGCTGCGACATCTACACCGACGTCGAAGGCGTCTACACGACCGACCCGAGGATCGTTCCGAGGGCGCGCAAGCTTCCGCTCGTCACCTACGAGGAGATGCTCGAGCTCGCCTCGGTCGGCGCCAAGGTGCTCCAGACCCGCTCGGTCGGGCTGGCCATGCGCCACGGCATTCCGATCAAGGTCCTCTCCTCCTTCGCCGACCGGCCCGGCACATTGATCGTGCGCGAAGATCAACTCGAGGAATATGGCATGGAACGGCAGCTCATCACCGGAATCGCCCACGACAAGAACGAGGCTCGGGTGATCCTCACCGGCCTTCCCGACGCTCCGGGGGTGGCCGCATCGGTGTTCACTCCGCTCGCCGAGGCCGGGGTCAATTACGACCTGATCGTGAGGAGCGTCCCGCGGGCCGGGCAGCCGACCGACCTCACCTTCACCGTTCCGCGGGCATCGCTGGCCGTGGCCGCGGACCTGCTCGAGAAGCGCAAGCCCGAGATCGGCTTCGACGAGATGCTGACCGACAGCGCCGTGACCAAGCTGAGCATCGTCGGCGTCGGGCTGAGGAGCAATCCGGAGATCGCCGCCCGCATGTTCGCCACTCTGGCCGATCGCAAGATCGACATCCTCGCCATCACCACCAGCGAGATCAAGGTCTCGGTGCTGATCCCGGAGGATTATACGGAGCTTGCGGTGCGGGTGCTTCACACGGCCTACGGCCTCGACGATCTGGGGGAGGGGGGTTGAGCTTTCTCGTCGCCCCAGCGAAGGCTGCGGCCCCGGCGCGTGAAGACCGCCGGCGCCTTTCACCCCCTGGGACCCCGGCCTTCGCTGGGGCGACGGAGCAGCCATGACCGACGCCACCACCACCCTCGGCCACGAGCGCCTCCACCGGCTGATGAAGCGCGGCACCGACTTCCTCGGCTGCGAGGTCGCGATCCTCGGCGGGGCGATGAGCTGGATTTCGGAGCGCAACCTCGTCTCCGCCTTGTCGAACGCCGGCGCTTTCGGGGTGATCGCCTGCGGCGCGATGACTCCCGAGCTTCTCGACAACGAGATCGTCGAGACGAAGACCCGGACGCAGCGGCCGTTCGGGGTCAATCTCATCACGATGCACCCGCAGCTTTCCGAGCTGATCGACGTCTGCAAGCGCCATGAGGTGAGCCACGTCGTCTTCGCCGGCGGCCTTCCGCCCACCGGTGCGATCGACCGGGTCAAGGAGGGCGGCGCCAAGCTGATCTGCTTCGCGCCGGCACTGGCGCTGGCGAAGAAGCTGGCCCGCTCGGGCGTCGACGCCCTGGTCATCGAAGGGATGGAGGCGGGCGGGCATATCGGGCCGGTCTCGACCTCCGTCCTGGCCCAGGAGATCCTGCCGCCGCTCGCCGCCGATATGCCGATCTTCGTCGCCGGCGGAATCGGCCATGGCGGCCTCATCGCCGGCTATCTCGAGATGGGCGCGGTCGGGGTCCAGCTCGGCACCCGTTTCGTCTGCGCCAACGAATGCATCGCCCATCCCAATTTCAAGAAGGCCTTCATCCGGGCCTCGGCCCGCGACGCCATAACCAGCGTGCAGATCGACTCCCGCCTTCCGGTCATCCCGGTGCGGGCGCTCAAGAACAAGGAGATGGAGAGCTTCGCAGCCAAGCAGCGCGAGGTCGCGCAGCGGCTCGATTCCGGCGAGGTCGAGATGATGGAGGCCCAGCTCCAGATCGAGCATTATTGGGCCGGTGCGCTTCGCCGGGCGGTGATCGAGGGCGACGTCGAGACCGGCTCGGTAATGGCCGGGCAATCGGTGGGGATGGTGAAGGAGGAGGCGCCGGTGGCGGAAATCCTGCGCCAGCTGGTGGACGAGGCGGCCTACGCGCTGGAGCGGCGGTCAGTTTAAAATGGCATGCCTGTAGGCGATGCCAGTGGCATTAGAGGGGCGGCGAAGCTTCTTATTAAGAATAACGGCCTGCCTCAGACAAACTCTGTGCAAAATTGACCAATGCGGCATTTGACGACAATACGGACGGGTGGAAACTCTAGCAAGGAAACGCCTTAAAGAATTGGTCGGCAGCAACCCCGCCGTCTTTGATCCTGACCATCCTTTGTTGAGTCGCGGGCCCGAGGCGCTGGTGAGGTCGGGCAGCTCCATCTGCGCCATATTCATACCTCGCTGGCTTGAGCGGAATAATCCTGCCCATTTGGGTAGCCGACTGATGGCATCTCGACTGGCGCTCCCACGCCAATTGAGAACTATCTTGCTCTTAGATCGCATGGACGAGGGTCGATTCGACAAGCTGTTTTATGACTTTGGTCTGATCTCCACAGTCTCGGATCGCACTATTTCCAAATTCATTGCCGATAGTCGCGATTTCGGCAATTCCCTACCGATGGATGCAAAGATCCAGGCGCTAGCGGGCGACAGTTACGGAACCGCTCTCGAAGTTTCGGAACGCGCATTTCGGCTGGCGCGCATTCAACAAGGGCCCAAGGCCGTGGTCGCTGCCTATGAGCCCTTCAGCCGGATACCCGAGCATATAGTGAGTGGTCACCTCTCATACGATCCGCGGAACCGAGCGCGTTTTGCCAACTACGAAGTGAGTTTGCTTAACGCTCGCCGAAAAAGTGGCTTGGTGAGGCAACTCAACGTTACCTCCAGTGGCCACCTGCTGGAATCGTACCAACTGGATCGCGGTATTCCCATCCCACGTACGGTGCGTACCCATGTGGCGGTAGCTGAACATGCAGATGAGGTGATGAGCGTCCGCAGCAGGACAATCCACACGGTCGCCTTTGCGGGTGTTGCGGTGGTGCCGACCCAGGACCCCTTGGTTGTGGAGCAGGCGATTCAATTGGCCACTCGGCCAACGTTTATGTGGTAGGAAATGAGCGTCGATAAAAGAACCCAGACACTTTTACTCCTCGTCGAGGCATCAACGAATTTTGTAAACGCGATGTCACAAGCCAACGTAGCTGATGAGTTGCGTGAGATATTGCGCATTTCGAAAATGGAGCCCCAACGTCGACGCCGTTTCCTTAGAGTACTTCATCTGGCTCGGAGTTTAGAGACGAGCCTGCTTGAGGTGATTCACTCCCGCGGCCTCAGTGTGCCGGCCAAGCCGAGTATGGGCGCCTATCTCTTGATCCTTGCCAACTGCTCCCCTCCCGTGATTCCGCAGTCAGTGAGGAGCAGCTGTCAGGCACGTGTCGCTACGCTGCGAAATCATTTGGCTCATGGCGCGGGCAATTATCCTACCGGAAACGCGCAAGTTGACTCGGCATTCCAGGCGGCGGACGCCTGCTTAGCGCTGATACTTCGCTAGCGACAGGAGCCCAAGCCGCCGCGAACAAGCAATTCGCCGTGGCCCGGTCGCCTCCGCATCTGCTACCCCTCCGTCTCGCCACCGCCTCGACCGATTCCGCCCGCGAGATTCTGACCCCGCCGCACGATATCAGGCCACGCAGAGGGGCGCCCGGACGCACGTCGACGGCGTTGTCAAAATCATCGCCGATGCGATGGATCGGCGTTCGGTCTAGCCCGGTGTATACGGATTGCGGATGGTCAACGTCCCTTCGATGACTAGTCCATCGTGCATGTCTTCTGACCAAAGGGTTTCGCAGCCCGCCAGCAATGCGGAAGCGACGACGGCGGAATCGTAAACATCCAGTCTGTAGCGCTCCGCCACGAAAAGCGTCTGATCGTGCGTCGCGAGGGTGAGCGGCTCCACGATGAAGAAGGAACGTACTAGCGCAAGCAGTTCATGCACGGCAGGCCACGCTAGTCGTATCTTGCGGCGGGCAACTGCGGCTACCTCGTTCATCACTTGAGCGCTGATCCATCCGCCTTGCGCGACGAGCGCCTTCGACCGTGCCGCCTTCTCCAGGTCGCGGTCGGCTAGATAGATGACGACATTGCTGTCGAGGCTAGCGGCCATAGGCATCGCTCCGCTTGAACTTGTAACCTGCAGGCAGCAATCCCCGGAAGCGATCAAGCCGTTCCAACGCCTCCTCCCGGCTCAGTTGCCGCGCAATGCCGATCACCGGCTTTTCAGCAGGCGTGAGCTGTACTTCATCACCCTCACTAATGCCCAATTCCGCAGCAACATCCTTGGGGATGCGGATCGCTAAGCTGTTGCCCCATTTCGCTACCTTCATATTCAATTCCCGGATATACAATCGGCTCTATGTAGATCATACGCCCGTCCGCTCGGAGGTGCAATTCCCCGTGGCGCCCCCTCGGCCCCATCTGCTAACCCCTCGCCATGCCCGCCCAGTCCGCCGCTTCAGCCCGCGAGATATTGACCGGGCTGCACGACGTGATGGCGTCGCGGGCGAGCGCCCAGGCGAAGCTCAACAAGGTGGTCAAGATCATCGCCGAGGCGATGGCGAGCGAGGTCTGCTCGATCTACCTGCTTCGGGAGGGCGTGCTCGAGCTGTTCGCGACGGTCGGGCTCAACCAGAGCGCGGTCCACGTCACCCGGCTGGCGCTCGGCGAGGGGCTGGTCGGGACGATCGCCAAGGACGTCTCGATCCTCAACCTCGCCGAGGCGCCGAGCCATCCCGAATTCGCCTACCGGCCCGAGACCGGCGAGGAGCTGTTCCACAGCTTCGCCGGGGTGCCGATCATTCGCCGCGAGCGGGCGATCGGCGTGCTCGCCGTCCAGCACGCCGAGGCGCGGGCCTATGACGCGCTCGAGATCGAGGCGCTGCAGACGGTGGCGATGGTTCTGGCCGAGCTGATCGCCAATGCCGGCCTTGCCGACAAGGCGGCGGCGACCGGGACCACTGCACGCGAGGAGGGCCCCGAGCGGCTCGACGGGCTCAAGCTGGTCGCCGGAATGGCGCGGGGCCAGGCGGTCTACCACCAGCCGCGGATTCTGATCGAGCATACCGTCGCCGAGGACGTCGAGGCCGAGCGCCACCGGGTCTATTCCGCCTTCCGCAAGATGCGCGAGCAGATCGACAACATGACCAACCAGGCCGAGTTCGGGACGGCCGGCGAGCATCAGGAGGTGCTCGAGACCTACAAGATGTTCGCCTATGACGAAGGCTGGTCGAGGCGGATCAACGAGGCGATCGACTCCGGCCTTACCGCCGAGGCGGCGATCGAGCGGGTCCGCCAGCGAATGCAGATGCGGATGCGCGAGATCGACGATTCGCTTCTCCAGGACCGGATGCACGACCTCGACGATCTGTCGAACCGCTTGCTGAGGATCGTCGCCGGGCAGCTGGGAACGGCGGCGCAGATGGGCCTCCCGCACGACGCGGTGCTGATCGCGCGCAACCTCGGGCCCGCCGAATTGCTCGAATATGATCGTCGGCGGCTGAAAGGCGTGGTGCTGGAGGAAGGCTCGCTGACCGCCCACGTCACCATCGTCGCGAGGGCGATGGGGATCCCGATGCTGGGGCGCGTTCGCAATGTGCGCCAGGTGATCGGCGAGGGCGACGAGGTGCTTCTCGACGGCGACGCGGGGGTCGCGTTCGTCCGCCCCACCGGAGCGGTCGAAGAGGCGTTCAAGGCCAAGTTCGTCATCACCAGGAAGCGCCGCGCCGAATTCGCCGCGCTCCGCGACCTGCCGCCTGTGACGAAGGACGGCCTCCGGGTGACGGTGAACGTCAATGCCGGGCTTCGCGACGACGTCGCGGCCCTGGAGATGATGGGCGCGGACGGGATCGGGCTGTTCCGGACCGAGTTCCAGTTCCTCGTCTCCGCCACTTTGCCAAGCCGCGAGAGCCAGCAGCGGCTCTACAAGGCGGTGCTCGATGCGGCCGGCGACAAGCCGGTCATCTTCCGGACGATCGACGTCGGCGGCGACAAGGCCTTGCCCTATCTCGACATGGGCGACGTCGGCTTCGAGGAGAATCCGGCGATGGGCTGGCGGGCGCTCCGCCTCGCCCTCGACCGCGACGGGCTGATGAAGGCGCAGGCCCGGGCACTGCTCGGCGCCGCCGCCGGCCGCGAGCTCAACGTCATGTTCCCGATGGTCTCCGAGCCCTGGGAATATGACGAGGCGCGAGCGCTGGTCGAGCAGCAGCGCTTATGGATGGCCGAGCACAAGAAAAGGCTTCCGACCACCATCCGCTACGGCGCCATGCTCGAGGTGCCGTCACTGGCCGAGACTCTCGATATCCTTCTGCCCAAGGTCGATTTCCTGTCGATCGGGACCAACGACCTCACCCAGTTCCTGTTCGCCGCCGACCGCGCCCACCCCAAGCTCGCCGAGCGCTACGACTGGCTGAGCCCGTCGATCCTTCGCTTCCTGAGGCGGATCGTCCGCGAGGCCGATTCGGCCGGGGTGCCGGTCGGGGTCTGCGGCGAGATGGGCGGGCGAACGCTCGAGGCGATGGCGCTGATCGGGATCGGACTCACCCGCTTCTCGATCACTCCGGCGGCGGTCGGGCCGATCAAGGCGATGATCAGGTCGCTCGACCGGGCGCCGCTGATGCCGTTCGTCGAGGCGCTTCTCGCGAAGCCGCCGGCGGACCTGCGCGGGGCGCTGGCGGAGTGGGCGGAAAAGCAGGGGGTCCAGGTCTAGACATCGAGGTCCTTCGATACGGGCCTTCGCCAGGCTCAGTCCCTACTCAGGATGAGCGGAAAAGGGCCCACCGCTCATCCTGAGTAGCCGCTGAGCGAAGCCGAAGCGGCGTATCGAAGGACGGAATGACGGTCATCCGGTACCAGCCGTGCCGCAGTCCGGTTGACTTTGCCCGCTCTCCCCGGCTCTATGGAATTTAATCCAGATTGAAGGGAATATCGGGTCGTTATGGCGGAAGCGGACCAGGATCAGCTGCTGGGCCAGTCGGTCGGCGAGCGGCTTCGAGTCGCTCGCGAGGCCAAGAAATTGAGCCTCGACGACGTCGCCCGCCAGACCCGGATCCCGGTCCGTCACCTCGAGCATATCGAGCGCGAGGAGTGGGACGCGCTTCCCGCAATCACCTACAGCGTCGGCTTCGCTCGAAGCTACGCCAACGTCGTCGACCTCGATGGCGCGCAGATCGGCGCCGAGGTTCGCCAGCAGCTCGGCGGCGCCCGCCAGGGCAATCTCGCCACCGCGCCTTATTACGAGCCGGCCGACCCGGCGCGGGTGCCGCCGCGCTCCATCGCCATCGCCGCGGCGGTGATCGCGATCCTCCTCGTCATCGGCTATCTGGTCTGGCGGAGCAGCGCGGTCGACGACGACAGCCCGGCCGACGTCGCCATCACCCAGTCCGACGCGCCCGCGGCGGCCAACCCGGCGGCGCCTCGGCCGGCCCGGCCGACCGTTCCGGCGCCTGCGGCGACCAACGCTCCGGTCGTGCTCACCGCGGCGGAGGATGTCTGGCTCCGGATCGACCAGGCCGGCGGCGGCGCTCCGCTCTACATGGGGACGCTGAAGGCAGGGCAGAGCTACCAGGTGCCGGCGGGCGCGCAGGCGCCGAAGATCCGAACCGCCCGCGCCAATGTGCTGAAGGTCAGCGTCGGCGGGACCCAGGTACCGGCGCTCGGTCCGCCGGAGACGACCATCTCCAACGTCAGCCTGACCGCCGCCGACCTGCTGGCGCGGGGCCAGGGCGCCGCGGCCGCCGCTCCGCCCCCGGCGACCCCGTAATAATTCACTCTTCTACCTCGCCCGCAAGCGGGTTAGGATGCCGGCGAGACTGTAAGGGCGGGGGATTTGTCATGCGTTTTCATCTTGTTGCGATGCTTTTGATGGCGAGCGCGGCGGTTCCCGCGGCCGCCCAGCGCAATGAGAGTCCGGAGAAGCGGATCGAGCGGCTCGAGCAGCAGCTTCGCGCCGTCCAGCGCCGGGTCTTCCCGAACGGCGCCGAGGTCGCGCCGGAGATCGACCGCCAGCAGCCGGACGGCACCCAGGCCGGGGTGCCCGCCTCGAGCGCGGTCGCCGACCTCACCGCCCGGGTCGACTCGCTCGAGGCGCAGCTTCGCGAGCTCACCGGCCAGGTCGAGCAGAACGGCAACCGCTTGCGCCAGGCCGAGGAAGGGCTGACCCGCCTGCGCGAAAGCACCGGCGCACGCCTCGATGCGCTCGAGCGCGGCGCCGCCCCGGCCGAGCCCGCCCGGTCGTCCACCTCCTCGGTTCAGCCCAGGTCCGCGGCCGCCGACGAGCCGGAGGAGGAGCCCGTCAAGCCCGCGGCTTCGGCGACCGGCGAGGCCGCCGCCGAGGAAGCCTATAATGCCGGCTTCCGGCTTTGGGAGGCGAAGCGCTACACCGAGGCCCAGAAGGCGCTCGAGGCCGCCGCCAAGCGCTACCCGAAGAGCAAATGGGCGAGCTGGGCGTCCAACCTCGCCGGCCGAGCCTATCTCGACGCCGGCAAGCCGGCCACCGCCGCCAAGGCCTTCCTCGCCAATTACCAGTCCAACCCCAAGGGCGAGCGCGCCGCCGACAGCCTCTATTTCCTCGGCCAGGCCCTGGTCGCGCTCGACAAGCCCGCGGACGCCTGCAAGGCCTATGACGAGCTCCAGGACGTCTATGGCGCGACGATGCGCGACTGGCTCAGGCAGCGGCTGCCCGCGGCACGGACCCAGGCGAAGTGCCGCTAGCTTTGCCTCCCCATCGTCAGATGGGGAGGGGGACCCCGCGTAGCGGGGTGGAAGTCCTTCGATACGGGCCTTCGCCGAGCTCAGTCCCTACTCGGGATGAGCGGAGTCGATCACTCAACCGCTCATCCTGAGTAGCCGCTGAGCGAAGTCGAAGCGGCGTATCGAAGGATCGACCACCGATTTCACTGCCGGGCAGGATTGTCCCGCTTCTCCATCTCCTCGGCGCGGGCGTCGTAATCGCCGGCCATCCGGGTCAGCGTCTCGACCACGTCCGGGGTGGCGATTCCTCGGGCAAGTCGGAGGCAGCGGCGGGCCTGCTCCCTCATGAAGGCGGCGTCATCGCTCATGCGGCGTTCAGCGAAAAAATCGTTGCCGGCGTTCCCTTTCGAGCGGCGAGGGGTTCTTTACGGCGGACCTTACGCAACCGATACGGTTCGAAGGCTGATCCACCATAACATCATTCCGGACTTGATCCGGAATCCATGAACACGGCAGTAATTGCATTTGAAACGGCCGTGTTCATGGATTCCGGCTTTCGCCGGAATGACGGATCGAAGGGGATGACATCATGAATATGAGGAAGATCATCTGGGCGGGTGCGGGCCCTCTGGCATTGGCGGTCGGAGCGGCGGCCTTCGCCCAGGCGCGGGGCGGCCCGGCCGTCTACTGGATGAGCGCCGACACCGTTTCCGGCTTCGCCGCAATGGCGGGCGGAGGCGGCCGCCCCAGCGCCGGCTCGATGATGGGCGCGATGCTCGGCGGCGGCCGCGCGAGCCGCTCTTCCTACGCGCACAATCTCACCCTCCAGCTCGGAAGCCCGAGGCGCGCGACCGGGGCGCCGAGCGCCGAGCACGTCCCGCCGCCGGGCCTCCAGGCCGGCCAGGTCCTGCCGCTTCTGACCCCGCAGTCGGCCCCGCGCGCCGCCGGCCCGGCCCAGCCCTGGGGCCAGATGGAGCGCCCGAAGGGGCGGATGCTGATCTACTGGGGCTGCGGCGAGCATGCCCGGCCCGGCCAGCCGGCGGTGATCGACTTCGCGTCCATGGCGGCGGGCAGGATTCCGCCCGCTTTCGCCAACATGGCTCCGAAGCCGATGGTTCCGCCCTCCGCGGCCACGTCGGCCACCTATGGCGAGTGGCCCAACGAGCGCACCGACACCCGGGTGCCCGCGGGCGGCTCGCTGGTCGGCGAGCATGTCGTCCGAGGCAATTATTCCCCGGAGATGCGCTTCGCGCTCGGCGCCGGACAGGATTTCCTGGCGCCGGTGACTCTGACGTCCAACAGCGCGGGCCCCTCGGGCTCGATCCCTTTGGTGTGGCGGCCGGTGCCGGGGGCTCGCGCCTGGTTCGGCTCCGTCATGGGCTCCGGACAGAATGGCGACTTCATCGTCTGGACCTCGTCCGAGGCCCAGGCGGCGATGATGGCGGTCGATTATCTGGCCGAGGCGGACGTCGCCCGGCTGATCCAGAGCCGGGTGCTGATGCCGGCGACCGCGGACCGCTGCACCGTGCCCGCCGAGGTCGCCCGGGCCGCGCCGCAGTCGATGCTGATCCTGACCGCGTTCGGCGGCGAGAGCAATTTCGCCCAGCCCCGCCCCGCCGCCGCGCCCCGGGCCTGGCGGCCCGAATGGACGGTGAAATTGAGGACCAAGTCGACCCACATGGGCATGCTCGGGATGACCATGCCGGGGATGGGGGACGACGAGGATGCTTCGGACCAGTCCCAGGAGCGGCCGAGGACGAAGAAGGAGAAATTGAGGAAGGGCCTCGGCAAGATCTTGGGGCAGTAGGCAATCTGCCTCCCCATCGCAGATGGGGGAGGGGGACCACCGAAGGTGGTGGAGGGGTGACCTGGCGAGGCCTCGACGGATCACCCCTCCACCACACTTCGTGTGGTCCCCCTCCCCATGCTGCGCATGGGGAGGCCAGGTCAGAAGAACAATTTCCGCACGCTGAGCCGCACCGAGCGCCCGAGCGGGTCGAGATAGCCCGGCTGATAGCTGATCGGGGTCGCCCCGAGGCGGTCGCGGACCTGCTGGCGCTCGTCGAACAGATTGTCGATCGACAGGCTCACCCGCATTCCGCGAAGGAACGGACGCTCGCGGGCGAATTTCTGAAGCCCCAGATCGGCGAACAGGCGCAGGTTGACGGTAGCGAAGTCGTCGAAGAACAGATCGTCGCCGGTGCCGCCGCCCGCGACCGGGCCGCCGCGGACGAAGGTCGCGCTTTGCCAGTTGGCGGTGAGCCGGGCGCCGAGGCCGTTCTTGAAGATGCCGCCCTGGAATTCGAGCTCGTGGCGCGGCTTGCCGCCGCGGCTGCTGCCGGCGGAGCCGGCCAGGAAGTCGAGCTCGGGAACGCCCGGGCGGATCAGCACGGAATCGGTGAAATGCCAGGTATGGTAGAGGGCGAGCTGAAGCCGCCCGCCGCCCCCGCCAAAGCCGCCTCGGCCGCCGAACCCGCCGCCGCCGAACCCGCCTCGGCCGCCGCGGCCTCCGCCGAAGCCTCCGGGTCCCCGAGGCCCGCGTTCGCCGCGAGCGCCTTCGCCCGGGGGCCGCTCGCCGCGCGGCGGCTGGCCCGGCGCGGCCTCTCCCGCCGCCGCGACCGGAGCCGGCGCTCCGGCGGCGCCGGCGCCCTGGCCGCCGCGGCCGAAGCGGCCGCGGCCCTGGCCGGGCGGCGGCTGCTTGCCGATCGGCAGGCCGAGATTGAATCCCCAGCGCAGCTCGGAGCGGTCCTGGCGCGCGAAATTCACCGGCCGAGTGTCGATGAGCAGCAGCCGGCCGTCCGAATCGCGCTGGAACCGGTCGGGGAAGGCCGCCTCGATCTCCGCCGTCGCCGCCGGGAATCCGGAGATGGCGTTGACGATCCGGCTCGAGGTGTAATTGGCGCTGATCGACAGATCCTTGTCGGAGAAGGGCCGGAAGTTCGCTCCGAGCTTCCACACCCGCCGGTTGTCGGCGATGAGGGCGGGGTTGCCGCCGTCGATCCGGGTGACCTCCACGGTCTCGCCGCGGACGAAATCGAAGACCCGGACGCCGGGGGTCGATTGCACGGGATCGCCGAGCTGCTGCATCGAAGGCGCGCCGTCCTCGTCGGTGACCGAGGCGATCAGGCTGACCTGCGATATGGGCGACCAGTTGAGGCCGGCGCCGAGCGTGCGCAGGGTGCCGAAGTCGGACAGATGCTCGACCTCGGCGTTGAAATTGGCGGAGAGGTTGCCGAGCGCGGTCAGGACCGCCCGCCGGCGGCTGGCGATCGGGATGTCGATATTGACCTGGGCATGCTCGCGGGTGCGCGAGAGATCGCGGACGGTGAACAGTCCGGCGCGGTCCGCATGGCTGGAGAGCCCGCGCGCATCGAAGCCGGCGCGCGCGGCCGCGGTCACTCCGCCGCCGGGCAGGTCGAACAGAGGGCCGTTCATCACCAGCTCGGCGCCGCCGGCCTGGCTGACCGAGCGGGAGCGGTCGAGGCCGAAATTGGTCTGGGTCTCGGTCTCGCTCGCGCTGCGGTCGAGATTGCCGGTCAGCGACCATTGCCAGGGCGCGATCGCGCCGTTGACCGAGAGGCCGAGATGGGCGGCGCGGCTGTCGCTTTCCCGCCTCAGCCCCGGCGGAGTCAGGCTCGGCCTCGGCAGTCCGAGGAAGGCGGTGCTCGAATTGACGTCGAACGTGCCGTTGAGCGTCGCCTGGACGGTATCGGAGACGGCCCGGTTCAAGGTGCCGCTCAGCTCGAGCTGGTCGGTCCGGGGAAGCAGGGTACGGTAGCGGCCGAGCTCGATCCCGGCGACGGGCTCCGCCTGGATGATGTCGCGCTCGCTCTCGAACAAGGGCTCGGAGCGCCGGAATTCCGCCCCCAGGTTGAGCCGGCCGGCGGTGTTGATCTGCAGATAGTTGAGCTCGGCGCCGTAGGATTCGCGGCCTCCGTCGGTGGCGATTCCGCCCTGGACCTCGGCGGTGTAGGCGTTGAAGCGCCGCCTCAGGACGAAATTCACCACCTTCTGGTCGGCCTTGTAGCCGTATTTGAGGGCGACCTCTTCGGGCAGGACGTCCACTCGAGTGATCGCCTCGGGCGGGATATCGCGAATTTCCGAAAAGCCGGAGATCCGGCGCCCGTTGACGAGGATGACCGGGCGCCCCTCCTCGCGGCCGCGGCCGCTTTGGGTCTGCGGGGCGATCGCCTCGAGGAGCTCGGTGAGGCTGCCGGCGCCCAGCGCGCGTATGTCGCGGCGGTTGAACACGACTTCCGGGGGGATGTCGCCGAGCACTGCGCCGCGCTGGCGCTGGCCGGTGACGACGATCGTCTCGCCTTCCTCGTCGAGCTCGGCGTCGGGATCGTCGAGATCGGTTGCCTGGGCGGCCGGTGCGGGCTCGGCCGGCTCGGCGGCCGGCGGCGCCGCAGCGGGGACCGGCGTTTCGGGCGGAGGAACCTGCTGGGCGAGCAGGGGGGTCGAGGCAGTCCCGGTGAGAAGGGCGAGGACGAGGACTTTGCGGGAAACCACGCGATTACACCTTTTTTTTTTTTCAGGACCCGGAGGGCTCGGCCGCGCGGTGGGCCCGACCGGCTGAACGCATTCTGTATCCGGTCGTATCCTCGCGTTAAGGTGGTGAATGGCCGCCGCTCCCGATCCCGATCTGGTCCTGCGATTCCGCCGCGATCTCGAGGCGGTGGGGGGGCGGGACGTGTCCCAGCTCGCGCTGGCCGTCTCGGGCGGCCCGGACAGCCTCGCCCTGCTGATTCTCGCCGACGATGCCCTGCCCGGGCGGATCGCCGCCGCGACGGTCGATCACGGCCTTCGCGCGGAAAGCCGCGGCGAGGCGGAGGCGGTCGCCCGACTCTGCGGGCGGCTCGGAGTCCCGCATCAAATCCTCGCGGCCATCGTCGAGCGGACCGGGCACGGTCTCCAGGCCGCCGCCCGGGCGGCGCGCTATGCGGCCCTGGCCGGGTGGATGGACCGGGACGGCCTCGGCCTCCTCCTCACCGCCCATCATCGCGACGACCAGGCGGAGACCTTGCTGATGCGTCTCAACCGGGGGTCGGGCGTCGCCGGACTCGCCGGGGTCAGGGCCGCCGGCACGGTCCCGGGCACCGGCGGCAGGCTGCGCCTGGGCCGGCCGCTGCTCGGCTGGCGGCGGGACGAGCTTCAGGCGATCGTCGATGCCGCGGGAGTCGAGGCGGCGAGCGATCCGGGCAACTTCGACGAAAGGTTCGACCGGGCGCGGATCCGGCGCCGGCTGGCGGAGGCGCCGTGGCTCGATCCCGCCGCCCTCGCTCGCAGCGCCGCCCTGCTCGCCGAGGCGGAGGCGGCGCTGGAATGGGCCGCCGCGCCCCTGTTCGCGGCCCGGACGGAGGTGGAAGAGGGAAGGGTGATCCTCCGGTCCAACGGCCTTCCGCCCGAGCTTCTGCGCCGGTTGGTGCTTCGCTGCCTGCGTCAGCTGGCGCCGGAAGCCAGGCCCCGCGGCGCGGCGCTGGCGGCGTTCATCGCCCGGCTGGAGCAGGGCGGCACCGCCACCCTGTGCGAGGTGAAGGCTACGGGAGGCGACACCTGGCGCTTCGAGCCCGCGCCGCCGCGGCGGCGGTAGCGCGGGTGTGCACGTCATCCCGGACTTGATCCGGGATCCACCTTCTTCAGGCGCTCGCGAAAGAGGAAGAAAGGTGGATGCCGGATCAAGTCCGGCATGACGAGCCCGTCGACCTGATTCCGGCGTGTGCTCAGGTCACCGGCGCGACATTGTCCGACGAGTTACGGTCGATGTAGAAATTGTAGGGATCGACTCCGGCATGGGTCGGCTTGACCGCGGTGACGAATCGATAGGTCTGGTGGCCGCTGTGGATCGGCATCCGGACGATCGAGACGACGTTCGAGCGGGCGAACTTGCCGCGTCCGGGCATGGCGGTGAACAGGCCGATCTCGATCCTGTCCTGAAGCCGCGCCTCCTTCTCCTCGCCTTTGCCCGCCGCATAATATTTGCGGGCGTCGACCGGCACCGTCACGACCCACTTCCCGTCGGCGCGGCGAACCGCGGTCGGCGTGGTGGTCTTCAGGTCGTAGATCGTGATCCGCTCGAACAGGTCGGTGATCAGGGCCTGGTCCTCGGGAGTCTTCGCTTCTCGGCGGAAGGCGTCGACCAGCTCGATCGAGCGCGGGTATGGCGCGCCCTTCAGCCTGTATTTGCCCAGCACCGCCCGCAGAGCGCGATTGACGGCGGCCTCGCCCATGCGCTGCTGCAGCAGGTACATGATGAGCGAGCCCTTGTTGTAGTGGATATACTGCTGGTTCTCGACGCGCTCGAGCGGCTGTTCCTCGACGGCCTCGGTGGCTCGGGCACGCAGATAGGTGTCGAGCTCGTCCTTGAGGAACCGCCGCATCTGGTCCTCGCCGTAGAGGTGCTTCATCACCATCAGCGCCGAATATTGGGCCAGAGTCTCCGAAAGCATCGTGCTGCCCTGCGCGTCGGCGCCGACGATCTGGTGCGCCCAATATTGATGGCCGAGCTCGTGCGCGGTGACGTAGGTGACTCCGTCGATTTCGTCGGGATCGCGGGTGTCGCCGATGAAGCCGATCGACTCCGAATAGGGAATGGTATTGGCGAAGGCCTGGGCGAAGGACGCGTAATTGGGGAATTCGATGATCCGGGCCTGGTCGAACTGATAGGGCCCGAAATTCGCCTGGTAGTAATCGAGGCCCCTCTCGAGCGCGTTGAGCATGCGATCGACGTTGAAGGCGTGCGAAGGATGATAATAGACGGCCAGGTCGATGCCCTTGTAGATCCGGTGCTTCTGCGCGTAGCGGGCGGACTGGATCGAGAAGAAGTCGAGGATTGGAACCTCCGAGACGAAGCGGGCGGTGCGGCGTCCGTTCGCCACCGTCTCCGCCAGCTTCTTGCCGGGTGCGATCGGGATCTGGTCGGCTTCGGTTGAAATGGTGATGTCCGAGGTGGTCCAGCCTGTCCCGATATAGTTGCGCGCCGTCGCCGCCGGATCCTCCAGCTTGGCCGTCCGAAGCTCCGGGGGCAGGCCGTAGCGGCGGCGGCGGGCACGGTCGTTGAGCAGGAACGAGCGGTTCATGCCGATGACCGGCGCGATCTCGAAATTGTTGAGGAAGGTGCCGTTCGGCACCAGCCGCTTGTCGCTGCCGCTGTTGCGAAAGCCGCGCTGCCGCCGCTCGGTGACGAAGTTCATGACTCGAGTCTCGCCCGGCTGCATCGGCCGGTCGAGCGTATAGATGCGGTAGCCGAACGGCTTGTCCTCATATTTCAGACGCGCGCCGGGAAAGCCGATGCGCGCCTGCGCGAGATCGCTGTCGGTGCGGATGTGGACCTCGGGGATCGCCGCCTGGGTGAGGTTGGTGAGGGCGTAGCTGCCGCGGGTCACGGCATCGATGCGGCTCGGATAGAGGGCGACGTTCAACGTCACCTTGCTCACCGTCGGCTGCGGCAGCTTCTCATATTTGAGATATTTCTTCTCGAAATCGGCGAGGAACCGCTCCTCGTCGCTGCTCGTCCGGTAAGAGTTGAGGATATTGGTGTTGTAGAAGATCCAGATTCCGCTGGCGACGAAGACGGCGAGGGCGACTCCGGCGACAACGCCCGGGCTGCCCTTGAGCCGGCGCGGCACCCGCCGAAGCCGCGGCATCAGGCGGGTTTCGGTCCCCCGCCTCCAGAGAAGGTGCGAGGCGACGAGCAGGATGACGCAGAGCGCCGCCCAGTAGAGCCGGAACCACCAGGCTCCGATCCAGTAGATGCCGGCGCCGTTCATTTCCGAAAGGGGCTCTTCCGATGCCTGGGCGAAAAGATAAAGATTGTGGGAGAAGCCGACGAGCGGCAGGACGATCGAGGCGACCATGACCAGGGCCATCACGCCCCAGCCGACATATTTGTTCGGGCTCAGCGACTGAACGAACACCGCCAGGACCGCATAGGCGATCATGTCGACGCTCATCGGCAGCAGGTACCAGATCAAATATTTGCCGAGCTCGAAATGCGGCCAGCCCTTGGCGAGATTGAGCGCGAAGGCGACCACGATCGAGAAGATCAGGGTCGAGATCAGCACCAGCGCGACCGCAACCGTCTTCGGGACCACATTCGCCCAGTCGGGCAGGGCGGTCGCGTCGACGATCTCGTGCATGCCCCGGTCGCGTTCGCGCCAGACCAGCTCGCCGGCATAATAGATCGCGATGATGACCGGAAAGAGAAAGAAGGATCCCCGAAGCAGCGGGATGACGGCGTGGGCGAGCGGCAGGGTCGGAGTGCCGAAGACGTCGCGGCCGAACCAGAGGGTGAGGCCGGTATTGAGGGCGCCGAGGGCAAGCAGGACGAGAAAGGCGGGGCTTCGGAAGACCTGCTTCATCTCCACCGTCATTCGCGAGCGGAACTGCGCCCAGGCGGCCGAGCGGTGGCGGGCGTCCGGCAGCGGCGCCGAGGGCGCGGTCGGGGGCGGCGCCTCCTCCTTCTCGGCCTTTCCGCTCTTCGCGCCGGCTTCCGCGAAGCGATAACGGTTGACGGCGAGCGCCAGGCAGCCGCCGGCGATGGCGAGCCAAAGCACGCGGTTGATCAGAAGCACTCCGGTCAACGGCGGCAGAAGGCTGTTGAGCTCGGCCGGCGACCAGTAACGCACGGTGCGCCCCAGCGCGGCCGAGCCGAACGGCTCGAACATTCCGAACCAGTCGCCATATTCGGGTCGCTGGCTGGCGATCTGGATCATGACGAACCAGGCGAGGAAGAATGCGACGACGCAGACATAGGTCCACATCATCGATCGCGTCAGGGTCGCCGCCACGAAGAAGATCGCGGCGGTGAGGAGGACGTCCGGGAGACCGAAGACGAACAGGCCATAGGCATAGCCGCCGATCATTCCGGGGCCGAGAGTGTCGGGATCGAGCCACGGCATCAGAGTCGCCACCCACATGGCGACCGGGATGGCGAGCCAGGCGACCGCCGCGGCGAGGAACGCGCCGGCGAAGCGGCCGATTAGATATTGGAAGCGCGTGATCGGAGTCGAGCGCACGATCGCTCCGAAGCCGGTCTCGTCGTCGCGGACCACGACGTTCGCGACGAAGGCCGTGGTGACGAACATGAAGAAGAGGCTGAACGACACCTGCAGCCGGATCAGCGCGACCGGGCTGTTGCGGTGGACGTTGCCGCCGCCGAGCGGAAAGGCCGGAGTCGCGGCGAGCGCGAAAGCGAGAAGGAAAAAAAGGATCGCCGCCACCCAGAAGACGGGGTTCTTCATCTGGTAGCGAAGCTCGAAGCCCGCGATTTTGGCGAACATGCTGGAGCTCCCGCTCAGGCTGCGCGGCGGGACTGGGCGAGGGTCGAGAAATAGACGTCCTCGAGGCCGCCTTCGACCGAGGCGAAGCCGTCGCCGGGATCGGCGTCCGAGAGGACGTGGATCACGGTCCGGCCAGCGAACAGCCGGGTCGAGATCAGCTCGTATTTCTCCTTGTACCGGTCGAGCTCGCCGCGCTCGATCACCTTCATCCAGATCCGCCCGCGGGTGGCCTGGATGAGTTCGAGCGGAGCGCCTTCGAGCTGGATCCGGCCGTTGGCGAGCACCGCCATGCGCGGGCACAGGTCGGCGACATCCTCGACGATATGCGTAGAAAGAATCACAACCACATTCTCCCCGATCTCGGCGAGCAGGTTGAGGAAGCGGTTGCGCTCCTCGGGATCGAGGCCCGCGGTCGGCTCGTCGACGATGATCAGCTCCGGATTGCCGATCAGCGCCTGGGCGATCCCGAAGCGCTGGCGCATCCCGCCCGAGAAGCCGGCCAGAGCCTTCTTGCGGACGCCCCAAAGGTTGGTCTGCTGGAGCAGCGCCTCGACCGTCGAGCGACGGTCCGAGGCCGAGGCGATGCCCTTCAGGACCGCCATATGATCGAGCATCTCATAGGCCGAGACCCTCGGATAGACTCCGAAATCCTGGGGCAAATAGCCCAATGTCCGCCGAAGAGTCTCCGGCTCGGCGATGACGTCGATCTCGCCGAAGCGGATGCTTCCCTCGGTCGGGGTCTGGAGGGTCGCGACGTTGCGCATCAGGGTCGACTTGCCGGCCCCGTTGGGCCCGAGCAGGCCGTACATTCCGCGCGGGACCGACAAGGTGACGTGATCGAGCGCGCGCGTGCCGTTCGGATAGACGTGGCTGACGTCGGTGAGTTCAAGCATTTGAAGGACTTCCCCAACCCGGAGTTCGGGCGCAGGTCTGCCAGAGCGTATTGGGGGTGTAAAGCAGCACGGTTGCCGGCGGTTGCTAATTGCAGGGATCCCTCCGCCTTCGGATTTCGCGCAGATTTCCAGGTTTCCGCCGAGCCGCGGCACGGTCCGGCTGATGATCGCCCTGCTGTCCAAATCCGGACGAAGTGAACGACTTGGACGGACCGAAAGGTTTTCTTGCCGGCTCGACCTGTCCGATTCCGGACGAAGTGGACGAAGCGGACGCACGAGCAGGATTTCCGCGCCGCCTCCGCAGCAGGCGAGCCGGCACGAACCGAACCAGAGCTGGCCAGGCCAACAATTTCAAAGAAGGACTCGGCTCTGGAACATATCACGAACATAAGCGCTGGTAAAGCCGTCGCACGCCCCTCTAGTCTCAGTTGAATTGTGGCGCAGGTAGGCACCCCAGCAGATGAGCGCGTCCGGAACTTTGAACGATGCGATGCATCAAAGTGGCCGTCGTATGCGTGAAACCTTCCTGCTCATAGCACTCGCCAGCGGAAGGAAGGCTCTTGAAGACCCCCGGCCGCGCGGTCGCCTCGGGCCTTGGTGGAGCGGCTTGCCAATCGAGTGCCGCGGGAGCAGAGGCACGCGATGCTGAAAATCCCCTTACTCGCCTTGGTGTCAGGACTTCCTGCCTTTCTCCTGTCGGCCCCTGCCGCCGCCGCTACGCCCCGGGAGATTGCCGACACGGTCAGCCAGGAGCGGCTCCACTCGATCGTCGAGAAGCTGGTCAGCTTCGGCACCCGCCACACGCTCTCCTCGCAGACCGATCCGAGGCGCGGGATCGGCGCCGCGCTGAACTGGACCGAGGAGGAGTTCGGCCGCTATTCGCGCGCCTGCGGCGGCTGCCTCAGGATCGTCAAGCCGTCCGACACCGTTACCGGGCGCCGAGTGCCCACGCCCACCAAGGTGACCAACGTCGTGGCGATCCAGCGCGGAAGCGCCGATCCCAACCGGGTGGTGATCATCTCGGGCCATATCGACAGCCGGGTTACAGACGTGATGAACGCGACCGCCGACGCCCCGGGCGCCAATGACGACGGATCGGGCACCGCGGCGGTGATCGAGGCCGCCCGGGTCCTTTCCAGGCACAAATTTCCCTACACGATCGTCTACGCTCCGCTGACCGGCGAGGAGCAGGGTCTGCTCGGCGGCAAGATCCTCGCCGATTACGTCAAGGCGCAGGGCTGGGAGGTGATCGCCCAGCTCAACAACGACATCATCGGCAACAGCTGCAGCTCGGACGGCATTTGCGACGACGCCCATGTCCGGGTCTTCTCGGAGGGGCCGCGCTGGCAGGGCCACGAGGACCTCGCCGCGCGCCTCCGAAGCCTCGGCGGCGAGAATGACGCCCCCTCGCGCAACATCTCGCGCTGGCTCGACGGCCTCGCCGACGATCTCAGCCTCGGGCTCGACGTCCGCCAGATCTGGCGCAACGACCGCTTCGGCCGCGGCGGCGACCATACGGAGATGCTCAACCTCGGCTATCCGGCGGTCCGGATCACCGTGGCGATCGAGAATTACAACTGGCAGCACCAGGACCTGCGCACCGAGAACGGCATCCAGTACGGCGACACGATCGATAAGATGGACTTTCCCTACCTGACCAAGGTCGTGAAGCTGAACGTCGCCGCTCTGGCCGCGCTTGCGAGCGCTCCGCAGCCGCCGGAGCCGACCGTGGAGGGCGGGGTGGCCACCGACACCACCCTGACCTGGAACCCGGTCAAGGGCGCCGATTCCTACATCATCCGCTGGCGGCCGACGGACAGCGCCAACTGGCAGCGCAGCCTTCGAGTCACCTATGAGGACCTTGCCAGGTGCCCCGGCCGGCCGGCGCCGGCCAACGCCGCCGGCGACAAGGTCTTCGCCACCTGCTCGAAGGTGCTCAAGAGCGTCCGGGTCGACGATTTCGTCTTCGGGGTCTCGTCGGTCTCGAAGGACGGCTACGAGAGCCCGGTCGCGTCCGCGGTGCCGGGCGGGGCCTTCCGGCCCTACGCGCCGCCGCCGCGGGCTGAGTGAGGGAACACCAATCGCTCATCCTGAGTAGAGGCTGAGCGTGCTTCGATACGGCATTTCGACTTCGCTCAATGCCTACTCAGCATGAGCGGGAATGGATCAAGTCCGCTCATCCTGAGTAGCGGCTGAGCCTGGCGAAGACGCGTGTCGAAGGACAGGCAACGGCTACTCAGGATGAGCGGATAGGAGCGCAATGCCTCGAAAGCCCCAGCGAACCGGCCTCCCGACCCGCCAGCAGATCCTCGACTTCATCGCGTCGAGCGACTCGCCGGCGGGCAAGCGTGAGATCGCCCGGGCCTTCGGTCTCTCGGGCCATGACAAGATCGCCCTCAAAGCGCTTCTCCACGACATGGCCGACGAGGGGTTGATCGACGCCTCGCCCGGCCGCGCCTTTCACCAGGCGGGCGGGGTTCCGAAAGTGACGGTGCTCCGGATCGTCGACGTCGACGAGAGCGGCACGGCCTGGGCGATGCCCGAAAGGTGGGAGGCGGACCTGCCCGAGCCGCGGCTCCGCGTGCTCGAGCGCAAGGGCAGGGGCTCGGCCCTCGGAGTCGGCGACCGCCTGCTCGCCCGCACCGAGCAGCGCGGCAACGGTTACGCGGCCCACCCGATGAAGAAGCTGGCGAAGGGCAGCGAGCTCGTCCTCGGAGTCGTCCATCAGGAGGCTCAGGGCTTCTGGCTCAGGCCCGTGGAGAAGAAGGAACGCCGCGAGCTGGCCATCTCCGACATCGGCAAGGCCCAAAGCGGCGACCTCGTCCTCGCCGAGAAGGTCGGGCGGCCGCCGCGCCTCACCGCCCGGGTCTCCGAGATCCTCGGCGATCCCTTCGCGCCGCGAAGCTTCAGCCTGATCGCCATCCACAAGCACGGCATCCCGCACGAATTCCCCGATCCGGTGATCGAGGAGGCCGAGCGGGTCGCGGGGCAGCATCTCGGCAGGCGCGAGGACCTCACCCACATCCCGATCGTCGCCATTGATCCGGCCGACGCCCGCGACCATGACGACGCGGTCTGGGCGGCGAGCGACGACGATCCGGCCAACGAGGGCGGCTGGCGCGCGATCGTCGCCATCGCCGACGTCAGCTTCTACGTCCGCTCCGGCTCGGCGCTCGACAAGGAGGCGAGGAAGCGCGGCAACAGCGTCTATTTCCCGGACCGGGTCGTGCCGATGCTGCCGGAGACGCTGAGCGCGGAAATCTGCTCGCTGAAGGAGGGCGAGGACCGGGCGGCGCTCGTCTGCCACCTCCAAGTGTCGGGGGCGGGGCAGCTCAAGTCCTGGCGGTTCAGCAGGGCCCGGGTCCGGATCGCCGCGAACATCGCCTATGAGGAAGCGCAGGCGGCGATCGACGCGCTGGAGAATGGGACCGGAAACTCCGTTCGGCCTGAGCCTGTCGAAGGCCATCCCCCACCTTCATCCGCCAGTTCCGAAGGAGAGGGCTTCGACAGGCGCAGCCCGAACGGTTTTGGGAGCGAGGAGCCGGTCGAACTCTATTCCTCCCCCTGCGCCATGCCCGAGATCGAGGCGGGCGATCCGCCGGTCGCGCCCGAGCTGGTCGAATCGACCCTGAAGCCGCTCTGGGCCTGCTGGCGAGCGCTCTTCGCCGCGCGCGCGAAGCGGGCGCCGCTCGACCTCGACCTTCCCGAGCGCCAAGTCGTGCTCGACGAGAAGGGCCGGATCGTCTCGGTGGCTCCGCGCGAGCGGCTCGACGCGCACAAATTGATCGAGGATTACATGATCGCCGCCAACGTCGCCGCCGCCAGGGCGCTGGAGGCGAAGAAGGCGCCGGTGATGTACCGCGACCACGAGCCGCCCGGCCGCGAGAAGCTGGTCGCGCTCAAGGATTATCTGAAGACGTTCGGAGTCGAGTTCGCGCTCGGCCAGGTCGTGCGCCCGGCGACTTTCAACCACATCATCGAGCGGATCGGCGAGGCCGATTTCCGGCCCCAGGTGATGGAGCAGATCCTGCGCACCCAGACCCAGGCCTATTACTCGCCCGACAACAAGGGCCATTTCGGCCTCGCGCTCGGCTCCTACGCCCATTTCACCAGCCCCATACGCCGCTATGCCGACCTCGTCGTCCACCGCGCCCTCGTCCGCGCCTGGGGGCTCGGCGAGGGCGGCCTCAGCGACCAAGAGGCGGAGGCGATGGAGGTGACCGGCGAGCTCATCTCCCAGCTCGAGCGGCGGGCGATGGAGGCCGAGCGCGAGACCCTCGACCGCTACGTCGCCGCCTATCTCTCCGAGCGGGTCGGCGACCTCGTCGATTGCCGGATCACCGGGGTCCAGCCGTTCGGCTTCTTCGCCACGGTCGAGGGGCTGGGCGGCGACGGCCTGGTGCCGGTCTCGACGCTCGGCTCGGATTATTACCGCTACGAGGAAGCGAGCCAGAGCCTGGTCGGCGACGACAGCGGCGAGCGCTTCAGCCCCGGCCAGCGGCTCAAGCTAAGGCTGGTCGAGGCCAATCCGGTCTCCGGCGGCCTGAGGTTCGAGCTTCCGGACTCCTCCTACGCCCCGGCCCGGCCCCGCCGCGGCGACCGCCGCGACGCACGGAGCGGCGGCGAAGAGCGCGGGCGCTCACAAGGCCGCCGCGGCCGGCCTTCCAATATCCGCCATCGCGGGCGCTGATCAGGTCGTCTTGAACAGATACCAGCCGTCCACCGCCGGCTCGATCCATATGTAGCCGCTCGAATCCATCGCCGGCGGCGGCCCGGCGTCGGGAAGCAGGAAACCGACCACATTGTCGAGGATCCCGCCGATCGAGAGAAAAACGTTCCCGCCCTCCCTCCAGGAACGGTTGCCTCCGGCCGCCCTGACCGCGCGTTCGGTCTCCGCCGAGCCCGGCGCGGCCCGGACTTGCGCCAGCAATTGCCGGTGCGCTGCGGCCCAGGCCAGAAGCTTGCGATCCGGCGCGAGCGTCAGCTCGGCGTTGCGCAAGATCGCCTCCTCGTCCGCCGTCCGGCTCGGCTGGGCGAGCAGGAGACGGCGCATCTCGACGAGCACACCGGTGAGCGCCAGGGTCCGCATGCCGACCAGGGACCAGCCGCCATCGCGTCTTTCCAGGAACCAGTACAGGTCCGGAGCGCCGTCCGCACCGGCCGGGATCCTCGCCACGGCCGAGTCCGCGCCGATCCGGACGATGCGATCGGCCGGCGCCAGCTCACCCAGTCCGGGCGTGTCGGCCGAATCGAGCTCGCCGGCGAGCAGCGCCTTTCCTTCGGCGGAGGCGAGGCCCCGGGCGTTGTTGAGGGTCACGAACCGCGCCATCGCCGCCTCGGGCGTCGGCGGGAGCGCGCGGGCCGCTTCCGCAAGCACCGGGGTCGCCACGGCCAGGCAGGCAAGACACAGCTTGGCAGTGGACCAAATTGCCGGCACGAGTGACCTCCAAATAGACGCCGGCGGACCCTAGACGCTTGCCGCGCCGGGAGAAAGCCGCGCTCTGGCGGTCCGATTTCCCCGCCTTTTCGACAAACCGACTCACCGCTTCTGCCGACGACCCGCGGGCCTATAGGGGCATCGGCGGCCAATGCTTATCCTTGTGCCAGGGATGAAGACACGAGGAGAGAGTGGATGAGTTTCAAGCTGATTTTCGCGTCGGCGGCCGCGCTTGCGATGGTCGCCGGGACGCCGGCCTTCGCGGCCAAGAGCCAGAACCAGAACCAGCAGGTCGTCGCGTCCGAATCCGGCGGCGGCAGCGCCAAGGAAAAGGACGAGCGCAAGATCTGCCGCTTCATCGACAAGACCGAGTCGAGAATGGGCCGCGAGCGGCTCTGCTACACCAAGGCGGAGTGGCGCAAGTTCGAGGAAGCGGAATAAGCCGGTCGGTGCCGGCGCCGCGCCGTCATCCCGGCGAAGGCCGGGATCCATGAACGCGGATGCTCGCAAATGAGCCGCTGAGGCCCGTGTTCAGGGATTCCGGCTTTCGCCGGAATGACGGGAGGCGCTACAGCTTGGGCAGCGTCACCCCGCGCTGGCCCATATATTTGCCCGCGCGGTCGGCATAGCTCGTCTCGCAGGGCTCATTGCCCTGGAGGAACAGGAACTGGCAGGCGCCCTCGTTGGCGTAGACCTTGGCCGGAAGCGGGGTGGTGTTCGAGAATTCGAGCGTGACATGGCCTTCCCAGCCGGGCTCGAGCGGCGTCACGTTGACGATGATCCCGCAGCGCGCATAGGTCGATTTGCCCAGGCAGATGACGAGGACGTCGCGCGGCACCCGGAAATATTCGACCGTCCGGGCGAGCGCGAAGCTGTTGGGCGGAATGATGCAGACGTCGGTCTTGCGGTCGACGAAGCTGTTGGCCTTGAAGTCCTTGGGGTCGACAATCGCATTGTCGACGTTGGTGAACAGTTTGAACTCGTCCGAGACCCGGGCGTCGTAGCCGTAGCTCGACAGGCCGTAGCTGATCGTCCCCTCGCGCTTCTGGCCGTCGACGAACGGCTCGATCATGCCGTGCTCCAGCGCCTGGGTGCGGATCCACTTGTCGGACATGATGCTCATTGCTTGCGTCCCTTCGTCATTCCCGCGGAAGCGGGAATCCATGCTGACCCGAATGCAGGCTCAGCCGTCGCCTGGATTCCCGCTTTCGCGGGAATGACGGGGGAGGGTCAAGGGCGCGCCACGTTCCAGTCGACCCTTCCCTCGATTCCGCGCAGCCGCCTGAAGTTGGAGACCTGCCAGAGATGCCAGGGCCGGGCGCCGAAGCGGGGCTGGCGGACGATCTCGCGAAGCCACAGCGGCCGGTCGATCCGCGCGCTGACCTGGTAGTTTCGGTCGAACTCCGCTGTGAGATAGAGAATGACGGGCTTGCGGTAACGGGCTTCCACCAGCCGGATGTAGTGGCGGAGCTCCTTGTGGAAGGAGTCGCGGGATAATTTGCGCGAGCAATTGCCGAGATGCTCGAGATCCACGGCCGGAGCGATGGCGTCCGGATCGGCGGGCACGGCCGCGATGAAGTTGGCCGCCTGGTCCGCGCCCGGGCGGCAGAGCGTGAAGAAATGATAGGCGCCGCGGGCGATCCCGGCCCGGCGGGCGCCCGTCCAGTTGGCGGCGAAGGCGCGGTCGCGATGGTCGCCGCCCTCGCTGGCCTTGATATAGGCGAAATCGACGCCCTGCGCGGGAAGCTGCCGCCAGTCAATCGCGCCCTGGTGGTGGGAGACGTCGATACCCTGGACCGGGAAGCGGCGGTCCGACGGGTGCCAGTGCGGGGCATAGGCCAAGGCTGCCAGCGCCAGGCCGGCGAGGAGGAGCGCCGCCAGGGCCGCCCACCGGTGCGTTCGCCTCATTTGATGTGAAGCACGCAGATCAGGGTGAACAGGCGCCGGGCGGTGTCGAAATCCATCTCGATTCTGCCCTTGAGGCTTTCCCGGAGCAGCTCGGCGGCTTCGTTGTGCAGGCCGCGGCGCGCCATGTCGATCGTCTCCAGCCCCTTGGGCGAATCGGAGCGGACGGTTTTGAAATAACTCTCGCAGATCGCGAAATAGTCGCGCACCGGCCGCTTGAAGCGGGTGAGGCCGAGCCGGATCGTCTCGAGCGGCCGGCCCGCCTCGTCGCTGAGGTCGATGGCGAGGCTGTTGTCCTCCATCCTCAGCAGGATCCGGAACGGCCCCTCGTGCCCCGCCGGCTGAAAGCTGTTCGATTCGAGCAGATCGAAGATCGCGACCTTGCGCTCGCGCTCGATATCGTCGCTGCGGCGGATGATGGTGCGCTCGTCGAGCTCGATGTCGATGATCCGCGGGTCGGCCATGGCGGGCGTGTAGCGGGGGAGGGGGTTCATGTCATCGTCATCCCGGAACCGTCGAATGACGTTTATCCACAGCAGTTCCACAGACTTGCTGGCTTGAGCCCTCGGCCGGAAAGGAGGAGAAGGGCCCCATGGCCGAAAACATCCTTCGACTGCCCGGCGCGCCGGAGCCCGAATCGTCCGCCCTGCCGCAGAATGTGGAGGCGGAGGCGGCGCTTCTGGGCGCTCTGATGATCGACAACCGGCTCGCCGAGGACATCCAGCTCAAGCTCCGGCCCGACCATTTCTACGAGCCGCTCCACGCCCGGATCTACGAGCAGATACTGAAGCTCGTCGACCGCAACATGATCGCTTCGCCGGTCACCCTGCGTCCGCTGTTCGAGGCCGACGAGGAGATGAAGGAGCTCGGCGGCCCTTCCTATCTCGCCCAGCTGACTGGGAGCGGCGCCGCGGTCATCGGCGCCCGCGACTTCGCCGAGCAGGTCTATGAGCTCGCGCTTCTGCGCGCCCTGATCGGCGTGGGTCGCGACATGGTCGAGCAGGCCCTCGACACCAGCGAGGAGGTCGATCCCAAAGGCCAGATCGAGGCGGCCGAGGCGGCGCTGTATCGGGTCGCAGAGGAGGGCGGAGGCGAGGGCAGTGTCAAGAGCTTCGCCGAGGCCACCCGAATGGCCGTCCAGATGGCCGAGAAGGCGCTCAACACCGGCGGCGGCCTATCGGGCCTCACCACCGGCCTCGAGACCCTCAACGCCAAGACCGGCGGCCTCCACAATTCGGACCTCGTCGTCCTCGCCGGACGCCCTGGCATGGGCAAGACCGCGCTCGCCACCAACATCGCCTTCAACACCGCCCGGCGCTTCATCCGCGACACGGCCGAGGACGGGATCGCCCCCGACAAGTCGGCCGGCGCCGGAGTGGCCTTCTTCAGCCTCGAGATGTCGGCCGACCAGCTCGCCACCCGAATTCTCGCCGAGCAGTCGGGGATCAGCTCCGAGAATCTGCGCATGGGCAAGATCGGCCAGCAGGATTTCCGAAACCTCGCCCGAGCCGCCGCCGACCTCGAGAGCCTTCCGCTCTACATAGACGACACGCCAGGCCTCACCATCGCCGCGCTCCGCACCCGCGCCCGGCGACTTAAGCGGCAGCGGGGCATCGGCCTCGTCGTCGTCGACTATCTCCAGCTCCTCCAGGGCACCGGCAAGGGCGGCCACGAGAACAGGGTCAACGAGATCTCGGAGATCAGCCGCGGGCTCAAGACCCTCGCCAAGGAGCTGAGCGTTCCGGTCATCGCCTTGTCGCAGCTCAGCCGCGCCGTCGAGCAGCGCGAGGACAAGAGGCCGCAGCTCTCGGACCTCAGGGAATCCGGCTCGATCGAGCAGGACGCCGACATGGTCTGGTTCGTCTATCGCGAGGAATATTATCTCGCCAACAAGCAGCCCGCCGACGACCATGCCGACTTCCCCGCCTGGCAGGAGGAGATGAACCGCGCCTACGGCCTCGCCGAGCTGATCGTCGCCAAGCAGAGGCACGGCTCGACCGGCAAGGTGAAGATGAAGTTCGAGGCGAAGATCACGAAATTCTCGGATTATATCGACGAGGGGTATCTGCCCGAGGCGAGGGGGTAACCTGAATCACCCTCTCCCGTGAAGGACGGGAGCGGGGTTTGCAAAGCGGCCGATCGAGCAAGATCGGTCGCTTGTTCGCTCTTACGGGGGCGTCTAGCGTGCCGGGTGAACTTCGCCCGGAGACTCGAATGCCCTTCCTTTTCAAAGCAATGACGGCGGCTATGCTGATGACGACTGTTTCCGGAGCGGCATCGGCGCAGGCCCCGGAGCCGGCCGATCCCCACCAGTGGCTCGAGGACGTACGCGGCGAGAAGGCGCTGGCCTGGGCGAAGGCGGAGAGCGACAGGACGCTCAAGGCCTTCCAGTCGGACCGGCGCTATCAGGGCCTCTATGACCGGGCGCTCGAAATTCTGCAGGCGAAGGACCGCATTCCCTTCGTCCAGATGCGTCCCGACGGCCTCTACAATTTCTGGCAGGACGAGACCAACGTCCGCGGCCTGCTGCGGCGGACCAGCCTCGCCAGCTACCGCACCGCCCAGCCGGTGTGGGAGACAGTGCTCGACGTCGACGCACTCGCAAAGGCGGAAGGCAAGTCCTGGGTCTATCAGGGGATGCAATGCCTTCCGCCGGCGATGGACCGCTGCCTGGTCAACCTCTCCGACGGTGGCCGCGATGCCAATGTCATCCGGGAGTTCGACATCAGCGAGCGCCGCTTCGTCGAGGGCGGCTTCTCCTTTCCCGAGGGCAAGCAGGGCGCCGACTGGGAGAACGAGAACAGCGTCATCATCAGTCGCGACTGGGGACCCGGGACGATGACCGAATCGGGTTATGCCCTAGTCGCCAAGCGCCTTCGCCGCGGGCAGGGGCTCGACCAGGCGGTGGAGATATTCCGCGGCGAGCCCACCGACGTCGGCGCCGGGGCCTTCGTCCTTCGCGACTCGGCGGGGCGGTCGCACGGGCTGATCGGCTACCGCTACGTCGGCAGCCACGAGGTCCGCTACACGCTGCTTCGGCCGGAAGGGAATATTGCCCTGAACCTCCCCGAACGCGCGAACCTGGAAGGCATTGTCGACGGCCGGCTACTGGTCCTGCTCAGCGAAGCCTGGCAGGCGCCCGGCGGAGCCCGCTTCGCGGGCGATTCGCTTATTTCCTACGATCTCGAGGAATGGAAAAGGGACCCGCTCGCGGCCAGGCCCAGCCTCGTCTTCGCGCCGGGGCCGCGCCAGACCCTCGGCGGGACCGCGACGACGGAAGGGAAGTTGCTCGTCAACATTCTCGACAATGTCCGCGGCCGGGCCTTCGTCTACGATTATTCGGGGGGCAAATGGCAGTCGCGCGAGATCGCGCTGCCGCGCAACGCCACGATCGGCATCGCCACCACTTCGGACACCGACGACCAGGCGATGTTTTCGGTCATGGACTATCTCACCCCGAACAGCTTGTGGTGGTTCGACGCGGCCACCGGCAAGCTGGAATCTCTCAAGACCACCCCCGCGCGGTTCGACGCCTCTCGCCACGTCGTCGAGCAGTTCGAGGCGACCTCGCGAGACGGGACCAAGATCCCCTATTTCCTGATCCGGCCGAAGGCGATGAAGGCCGACGGCTCAACGCCGACCCTGCTCACCGGCTATGGCGGGTTCCAGAGCTCCCAGGTCCCTTATTATTCCGGGACGATGGGCCGGCTATGGCTGGAGGCGGGCAATGCCTATGTGGTCGCGAACCTGCGCGGCGGCGGCGAGTTCGGCCCGAAATGGCATCAGGACGCCCAGGGCGCCAACAAGCAGCGGACCTGGGACGATTATATCGCCGTCGCCGAGGATCTCATCCGCCGCAAGGTGACCTCGCCGCGGCGGCTGGGAGTGGTCGGCGGAAGCCAGGGCGGGCTCCTCGTCGGCACCGCCATCACCCAGCGGCCGGAGCTGTTCAACGCGGCAATCGTCCAGGTGCCCTTGTTCGACATGCTGCGCTACCATCTGATCGGCGCCGGCGCCTCGTGGATCAGCGAATATGGCGACCCGCGCAAACCCGAGCAGCGCGCCTGGCTGGAGGGCTATTCGCCCTATCAGAAGCTTCGGCCGGGCGTGAAATATCCGATGCCCTTCATCCACAGCTCCACCGCCGACGACCGGGTCACCCCGGCCCACGGCCGCAAGGCCGCGGCGCGCCTCGCCGAGCTTAAGCAGCCTTATTATTATTACGAGAATATGGAGGGCGGCCACGCCGCCGCGGCGAACCTGCCCGAGACGGCGAGGCGGCTGGCGATGGAATATGTCTATGCGACGGAAAGGCTGGTGGACTGATTTGCCTCCCCATGCGGAGCATGGGGGAGGGGGGCCACCCGAACGGTGGTGGAGGGGTAACTGACCAGGCCTGCCGCCATCTACCCCTCCACCAGGCTTCGCCTGGTCCCCCTTCCCATCTGCGATGGGGAGGCAAGCTAGCCCGCGAACGGGTCCCTGAGGCCCACCCCGATGCTGGCCCGCGCCGCTTCGGCTTCCGAGCTGGTCACCGGATAGGCGCAATAGTCCGCCGCGTAGAAGGCGCTCGGGCGGTGGTTGCCCGAGAGGCCGAGGCCGCCGAACGGGGCGTTGCTCGGGGCGCCGTTGGTGGGCTTGTTCCAGTTGATCACCCCGGCCCGGATATTGGCCCAGAAGCGGTCGTAAAGCTCCGGGCTTCCGCCGACCAGGGAGGCGGCGAGCCCGTAGCGGGTGGCGTTGGCCTCGGCCAGAGCGGCGTCGAAGTCGGGAACGCGGATGACCTGGAGCACCGGGCCGAACAGCTCGGCGTCGGGCCGGTCGGCGACATCGGTGACGTCGATGATCGCCGGGGTGAGGAACGGCTTGTCCGCCACCGGACGGTCGAGCCGCTTGATCGCCCGTCCGCCCTTGATCATCAGGTCGAGGAACGCCTCCTGGAGCTGGTCGGCGGCCTGGTTGTCGATCACCGGGCCCATGAAGGGCGCGGGCGTGGCGTGCGGATGGTCGACGATGATCCGCCCGGCGAGCTTGACGATCTCGGCCAGCAGCGGCTCGTGAGCGCCCTCCTGGACGATCAGCCGCCGGGCCCCGGTGCAGCGCTGGCCCGAGCTCATGAAGGCGGACTGGACGGCGATCACCGCCGCCGCCGGAATGTCCTTGGCGTCCCAGACGACGAGGGGGTTGTTGCCGCCCATCTCGAGCGCGAGGATCTTATGCGGAGCGTCGGCGAACTGGCGATGGAGGGCTAGGCCGGCGCGGGCCGAGCCGGTGAAGAGCAGGCCGTCGATACCCGCGCTCGCGGCGAGCGCCTTGCCGACCTCGACGCCGCCCTGGACGCAGCGGACCAGGTCCTCGGGGACCCCGGCCTCATGATAGAGCTGGACCAGCATCTCGCCGACCGCCGGGGTCTTCTCGGAGGGCTTGAACACCACCGCGTTGCCGGCGAGCAGGGCCGGGACGATATGGCCGTTGGGGAGATGGGCGGGGAAATTGTAGGGGCCGAGCACGGCGAGCACCCCGTGAGGCTTGTGGCGGACTGCCACCCGGGCCCCCAGCGCGCCCTCCAGCCGCCGCTGCGAGGTCCGCTCCGAATAAGCGGAGACCGAGATGTCGACCTTGCCGACCACCGCGTCGGCCTCGGTCGCGGTCTCCCAGAGCGGCTTGCCGGTCTCGCGGGCGATGAGGTCGGCGAGCGCCTCCTTCTTGCCGCGAACGACGTTGGCGAAGCGGCGAAGGGTCTCGATCCGGACCGCCAGCGGTTTCGCCGCCCAGCTCGCCCAGGCGGCCCGGGCGCGGGCGACCTCGGCCTCGACGTCGCCGACTTCACCGGTCCACAGACTTGCCCCGGTGGCCGGTTCGATCGAGCTCAAGGTCGCCATGGCGGCTGACCCACCATTTTTGGCTGCGGCGGTCAAGCGCCCGCCCGCATGGCGTCCCCCATCCGCCTGACCGCGGCGATCTTGGCCTGGAACAGGGCCCAGTCGTCGTCCTCGTCGATGCGGCTCCAGATCGCTTCGACCTCGTCGATGTGCATCGAGCAGGGTGCCTCGTCCGACCAATAGTCATGGTCGAGCGCGCCCTCCGCGGGTTCGTAACCTGCGATGGACCGGCGAAAATCGGCGAAAGCCTCGCTTTCGTACGAATCGTCCGCCGGGGAGGGGCCGCGCCGCCGGCCGCCGCGCCAGTCGAAGAAGAAGCGGTCCAGGGTCACCGTCTTCGCGGCGAGCGCCGTCTCGAGGGCGACGAGGAAATTCGAGTCCCGCTCCGCTTCGGCAGGGCGGATCGCGAGCCTTGCGAAGATCGCCTCGACCAGCCGGCGCTGGAACTCGCCGGGGAAGGCGTCGAGCGACGGGTTGAGCACGTCGGCCTCGGCGATCGCTCGAAGTGACACGGCGAGCTGGAGCACGTCCCAGTGGATCGCCTCGGGCTGCCGGCCGAACGCATAGAGGCCCGCGTGGTCGAAATATGCGGCGGTGAACTGGCCGTCCCAATAAGGGGTGAAGCGCCACGGCCCATAATCGAAGCTCTGCGCCGTGATCGCGATATTGTCGCTGTTGAGAACGCCGTGGACGAAGCCGGCGGCGATATAGGAAGCGGCGAGTCGGGCCGCCTCCCGAGCGACGTGGGCAAGCAGGCGCGCGGGCGCATCCTCTCCGCCGCCGCCGTCGCCGTAATAATGGCGAAGGCAATAATCGGTCAGCTTCGTGAGGTTTTCGGCGTCCCGGAAGTAAGCGAGCCGCTGGAAGGTGCCGATCCTTATGTGGCTGTGCTGGAGGCGGACGAGCACGGCGGAGCGGGTCGGCGAAGGCTCGTCGTTCCGTTCCAGCGCCTCGCCGGTCTCGATCAGGGAGAAGCTCTTCGAGGTCTCGACGCCGAGCGCCTCCAGCATCTCGGTCGCCAGCACCTCGCGGACTCCGCCCTTCAGCGTCAGCCGTCCGTCTCCGAAGCGGCTGTAGGGCGTCTGCCCCGAGCCCTTCGTGCCGAGGTCGAGCAGCCGGCCCTCATTGTCCCTGAGCTGGGCGAACAGGAAGCCGCGGCCGTCGCCTATGTCGGGATTGTAAACCCGGAACTGGTGGCCGTGGTAGCGCAGTGCCAGCGGCCGGGGGAGATTGTCCGGAAGCGGCTCGAATCGCCCGAAATGGCAGATCCACTCCTCGTCGCCGAGATGTTCGAGCCCCACCGCGGGCGCCCAGCGGTCGTTGCGGAAGCGCAGGAGGGTCCGCGGGAAGCGGGCGGCCTCGACGGCGTCGTAAAAGGCGTCGCCAAGCTCGAGGATGGCGGGATCGGCGCGATAGCTCGCGGCTTGCGGAAGTCGCGCCATCAGGGGATAGGAAAAGCGGGCAAATAGGGGAGGGGCATGGCGGATTGGTCCGATGGCTACTGGATGTCGAGCGACGGGCTCCGGCTCCATTACCGCGACTATGCCGGAAGCGCAGAGCGCCCGCCCATCCTGTGCATACCCGGACTGACCCGTAACGCGCGCGACTTCGAAGGGGTTGCGGAGCGGCTGAAGGGAGAGTGGCGGCTGATCTGCGTCGAGCTGAGGGGCCGCGGGCAAAGCGACCACGCCAAGGACGCGATGACCTACGTCCCGCCGACCTATTGGCAGGATGTCGAGGCGCTGATCGCCGAGCTGGGGCTGAAGAGCTTCGTGGCGTTCGGCACCTCGCTCGGCGGTCTCATCACCATGCTGCTCGCCATGGCGGACAGCAAGCGCATCGCAGGGGCCCTGCTCAACGACATCGGCCCGGTGCTCGAGACCCAGGGACTGGAGCATATTCGCTCCTACGTCGGCCGCTCGCAAAGCTGGCCGACCTGGCTGCACGCAGCGCGCGCGATCTGCGAGATGCAGCGCGACCGCTATCCGGACTGGGACGTCGGACAGTGGCTGGTCTACGCCAAAAGGCTGTGCAGGCTGACCCAGGGCGGCCGGATCGTCTTCGATTACGACATGCGCATTGCCGAGCCGTTCCGCCAGCCCGGCGGCGACAGCGGCTTCGATTTGTGGAGCGCCTTCGCGGCGCTGAAGGGCATCCCGTCGCTGGTCGTCCACGGCGGGATTTCGGATTTGCTGAGCCGGGCGACGGTCGAGCGGATGGTGGCGGAGAATCCGGCGATGGAGGCCGCGACGGTGCCCAATGTCGGCCATGCGCCCACTCTGGAGGAGCCCGAGGCGGTGGCGGGAATCGACCGGCTGCTGGCGCGGGTGGAGGGCGGCTGACGCACTTCTGCCTCCCCATCGAAGATGGGGAGGGGGAGCACCGAAGGTGGTGGAGGGGTGACCTGGCGAGGCCTCATCAGGTCACCCCTCCACCATGCTTCGCATGGTCCCCCTCCCCATGCTGCGCATGGGGAGGCAAACTAGCCGAGTTGATTTCTTAGTCTTTCTCCCCCATATGCCCCTCAGCGAAACGTCATTGCAGCGTGAACGCCCTCTCGGGGCCGGCTCCGTTTCGTACTTTTGAAGTCTTCCCTTTTCACGCGGGTTGGCAAAAACCCGCCGCGTTTCCGCGCGCCATCGAGGCTGCGCGGGGGCGCCGCTCAATACAGTGAGTTATCATGTCTTTTGAAAATCTCGGGCTGTCGCAGCCCGTCCTCCAGGCGCTTGCTCTGAAGGAATATTCCACCTCGACTCCGATCCAGGAGCAGGCGATCCCGATCCTGCTCAAGGGCAAGGATTTGCTCGGAATCGCCCAGACCGGCACCGGCAAGACCGCCGCCTTCATGCTTCCGTCGATCGACCGGCTCGCCGCGAGCGGCAAGCGCCCGCAGCGCGGCGCCTGCCGGATGCTGGTGCTTGCCCCGACCCGCGAGCTCGCCTCGCAGATCGCCGACAGCGCCCGCGCCTACAGCCGCTTCAGCCACATGAGCGTCGCCACCGTCTTCGGCGGCACCTCGATCAACAAGAACCGCCAGGACCTGTCGCGCGGAGTCGACATTCTCGTCGCCACTCCGGGCCGGCTGCTCGACCTTGTCGAGCAGCGCTGGCTGGACCTGAGGCAGGTCGAGATCCTCGTCCTCGACGAGGCCGACCAGATGCTGGACCTCGGCTTCATCCACGACCTGAAGAAGATCGTCCGCTTCCTGCCCGAGAAGAGGCAGAGCCTGTTCTTCTCGGCGACGATGCCCAAGGCGATCCGCGATCTCGCGGACAAGTTCCTGACCGACCCCGAGCAGGTCGCGGTGACTCCGGTCGCCTCGACTGTCGAGCGGGTCGAGCAGTATGTCACCTTCGTCAACCAGGCCGAGAAGCCCGCGCTTCTAACGATGATGCTTCGAGTCGGCTTCGGAGCCAAGGGCTCGATGGACCGGGTGCTGATCTTCAGCCGCACCAAGCACGGTGCCGACCGGATCGTGAAGCAGCTCGCCCAGACCGGGATCCCGGCCAACGCCATCCACGGCAACAAGAGCCAGCCGCAGCGCGAGCGCGCCCTGGCCGAGTTCAAGGACGGGAAGGTCAAGATCCTGATCGCGACCGACATCGCCGCGCGCGGCATCGACGTCTCCGGCGTCAGCCACGTCATCAACTTCGACCTGCCCAACGTCTCGGAGCAATATGTCCACCGGATCGGCCGAACCGCTCGCGCCGGAGCGGCGGGCGTCGCGGTCGCCTACTGCGCCGAGGACGAGCGGCCCTATCTGAAGGGCATCGAGCGGCTCACCAAGCAGGCTCTCACCCCCGTCCCGCTGCCCGACGGCTTCAACGCCGAGGCGGCGCGG
>DASVQS010000045.1:0-1943 GCA_036389015.1 Allosphingosinicella sp.
ACATCGACGGGGTCGTCTACAAGGTCGACCGGCTCGACTGGCAGCGCCGCCTCGGCCAGGTCGCCCGGGCCCCACGCTGGGCGCTCGCCCACAAATTCCCCGCCGAGAAAGCGGAGACCGTCCTCGAGGCGATCGACATCCAGGTCGGCCGCACGGGCAAGCTCACTCCGGTCGCTCGCCTCAGGCCGGTCAGCGTCGGCGGGGTGACCGTCACCAACGCCACTCTCCACAACAAGGACGAGATCGAGCGGCTCGGAGTGCGGGTCGGCGACCGGGTCCGGATCCAGCGCGCCGGCGACGTCATCCCGCAGGTGCTCGAGAATCTGACGCCCGGCGAGGACCGGCCCGCCTATGTCTTCCCCACCGTCTGCCCCGAATGCGGCTCCGACGCGGTGCGCGAGGAAGGCGAGGTCGACGTTCGCTGCACCGGCGGCCTCGTCTGCCCGGTCCAGCGGGTCGAGCGGCTCCGCCACTTCGTCTCCCGCCACGCGCTCGACATCGAAGGGCTCGGGATCACCCATATCGAAAGCTTCTTCCGCGACGGCCTGCTGCAGTCGCCGGCCGACATCTTCCGGCTGACGAAGGAGGAGCTGCTCAAGCGGGAGCGGTGGGCGGAAGTCTCGGCCGCCAATCTCATCGCCGCGATCGACGCAAAGCGCGAGCCACCGCTCGACCGCTTCCTTTACGCGCTCGGAATACGTCATGTCGGCGAGGTCACCGCCCGCGACCTCGCCCGCCGCTACCGCAGCTGGGACAATTTTCGGTCGATGATCGAGGGTGCCCTCAAGGTCCGCGCCGGCATGGAGCCGCTGGAAGGGGAGGAGGAGCGCAAGTTCCTCCAGCGCCGCGACAAGGCGGTGGTCGAGGCCGTCGAGACCCCGAATATCGGCCCGGAAGTGGCCAATGCGCTGCTCGATTTCTTCGAGGAGGCGCACAATCGAGAGGTGCTCGACGACCTGCTCTCGGCCGGTGTCCGCCCTGCCGACGTGGTGTGGGAGACGAAGCAATCGCCCGTATCAGGCAAGACCCTTGTCTTCACCGGAAGCCTCGAGACCCTCTCTCGCGATGAGGCCAAGGCCCAGGCCGAGAAGCTCGGCGCCAAGGTCGCGGGCTCGGTCTCGGCGAAGACCGACCTGGTCGTCTACGGCCCGGGCGCGGGATCGAAGCTCAAGAAGGCGGCGGAGCTCGGCGTGGAGACGATCGACGAGGCGGGCTGGAACGCGATCGTGAAGGAGGCGCAGTAGCCGTCATCGGATCCACGTCATCCGGGACTTGATCCGATCGATGAGCGCCGTCGCGGGACAGCTCGCGCAGCCGAGTTCATGGATTCCGGCTTTCCCCGGAATGACGGAAGCCGCTTGCTCGGCAATTTTCCAGCCCGATGCCGGCGCCGCCTTTATTTTCAGTTCCTGATATGTTCTAATCGCGCCATGCAGGATGGCCGCTTGCCCGTCTCCGCCGCGCCCTCGACTACGCATCGGCTTCCCCCCGCGCGCGCGCGATCGCGCGCGAGAGGGGCTGACTTTACTGAACTTCGTCCGATATCGGACACCTCGGTTTCAGCCCCGCCGCTTCCGAACCGGCGCCGCGCGCCGCTTGCGCATCACCAGGGTCGGCCACTCGCCGCGCTCCACCCGCCCGGTCAGCATCATGCCCTGCCGCCGGTAGGCCGCCGCCACCGCCGGCGCCTGGTGGTCGAGCAGCCCGGCGAGGATCAGCCGTCCGCCCGGAGCGATCGCCTTCGCCACCGAGGGCGCCAGAGCGATCAGCGGGCCGGCCAGGATATTGGCGATGACCAGATCGAAAGGCGCCCGCGCCCGCAGCCGGATATGGTCCATGCCGTCGGCGACGAGCAGCTCGAGCCGGCCCCGCGCCCGCCCCAGCCGCACCCGGTTGATTCCGGCATTCTCCTCGCTCACCTCGATCGCCACCGGATCGTTGTC
>DASVQS010000046.1:0-116932 GCA_036389015.1 Allosphingosinicella sp.
TGATCGATTTCGCCGGCACCAACAGCTTCTCCGGGGGGATCGGCCAGGACTTCATCATCGCCGGCTCGTCCGACGGTCCCCAGACGATCGACGGCGGCGACGGCGACGATACGATCCGCCATTATTACCGCTCGTCGGCAAGCATCATCACGACCGGCGCCGGAAGCGACACGATCGAGCTCGCTTATGCGGACGTCGGGACGGAGGTGATCACCGTCACCGATTTCACGGCCGGCAGCGGCGGCGACCGGTTGCGGCTCACCGGCGACGGATCGCTGCTCGGCCTGCTCCAGGGGTGGGACGGAAGCTCGAACCCGTTCGGATCCGGCTTCCTCCGGCTTCGGCAGGACGGCGCCGACACCTTGTTCCAGTGGGACCGCGACGGCACGGAGGGCGGCTCGGACTGGGAGACCCTGATCGTCTTCCAGAATACCGACGCCGGCGATTTCACGGAGGCCAATTTCGTGCCCGGCTACGGTCCCGGCGGGGGCGAGCCGGCCGGGGAGACGATCAACGGCACGGCGGAGGACGATGTGCTGTTCGGCACGGTCGGCGCCGACACGATCAACGGGCTCGGCGGCAACGACTTCGTGCTCGGCGCCGCCGGCGGCGACCAGATCAACGGCGGCGACGGCTTCGACCAATTGTTCGGCGAGGCCGGCGACGACACCATCGCCGGCGGGGCCGACGACGATCAGGCGTCGGGCGGCGAGGGCGCCGACTCGCTGTCCGGCGAGGGCGGCGACGACGCCCTCTTCGGCGACGAAGGCGCCGACCAGCTGTCCGGCGGCTTGGGCGACGACGATCTCGACGGCGGCGGCGGCGACGATTCGATCCTCGGCGGCGACGGAAGCGATTATCTGACCGGCGGCCTCGGCCTCGACGTCCTAACCGGCGGCGCCGGAGCCGACGATTTCGCCTTCCGCAACGCCTCGAGCGGAGCGGACCAGGTCACCGACTTCGTCGGCGGAACCGACCGCATCCTGGTCTCGGCGGACGGCTTCGGCGGCGGCCTCAACCCCGGTGGCTCGGTCTCGCTGGTCTCGGGATCGGATCCGGTGGCGACGGGGACGTCGGGCCAGTTCCTCTACGATACCGACAACGGGCAGCTGCTGTGGGACGTCGATGGCGTGGGAGGCGAGGATGCGGTGCTGGTCGCGACCTTCACCAACCTGCCGACGCTGACGCCCGCCGACTTCATCGTCGGGGGCTGATCCCAGGCGTCGTCATGCCGGACTTGATCCGGCATCCACCTCTCCTCGGCGACGGGCGCCACGACGGTGGACCCCGGCTCAAGCCCGGGGTGACGACTCGGGTTGTCCGCCGGGCCCTAGAGGCCGTTCGCGAGATTCGTGTCGGCGTCGTGGGTGGCGGCGTCCTTGGCCATCATGTTCTCGGTGGCGGCGTTGGTCGACGCATTGGCGTCCATCCCGCCCGTCGCGTTCACCGACGCGTTGGCGTCGAGCATCATGTTGTCGCCCGCCATCATGTTGTCGGCGGTGAGGACATTGTCGTCGTTCGCCGTCGTCTCGCTGCCGCCGCCGCAGGCGGAAAGGGCCAGGGCCACGGCGCCCAGTGCAATCATGCGCATGAATTTCCTCCGTTTTTATGAGCGGGGTCAACGCGGCTCGGGACGCTTGGCTCCCGCGCCGTCTCAGCTCCAGGTCGCGACCGGCGGAAGGCTCATCAGGATCGCGTCGACATTGCCCCCCGTCCTCAGCCCGAACAGGGTGCCGCGGTCGTAGATGAGGTTGAACTCGGCGTAGCGGCCGCGCCATTCGAGCTGCCTCGCCTTGTCGGACTCGCCGAACGGAGTCGCCATCCGTCGCCGCACCAGCCTCGGGAAGACGTCGAGAAAGGCCTCGCCGACCTCGCGGGTGAAGGCGAAATGGGCGTCGAACGGGCCCTCGAGATGGTCGTAGAAGATGCCGCCGACCCCGCGGTGGACCCCGCGATGCGGGATGTAGAAATAATCCTCCGCCCATTTCGAGAAGCGCGAGTAGAAGGTCTGGTCGTGGGCGGCGCAGGCGGCGCGCAGCCGGGCGTGGAAGTCGGCCGTATCCTCCTCATAGGGAATGGGCGGGTTGAGGTCGGCGCCGCCTCCGAACCAGCGCTTCGTGGTGACGAGGAAGCGGGTGTTCATGTGAACGGCCGGGACGTGGGGATTGGCCATGTGGGCGACGAGGCTGATCCCGGTGGCGAAGAAGCGCGGGTCCTCCCCGGCGCCGTGGATGGTGGCGGCGAAATCTTCGCTGAACCGGCCGGCGACGGTGGAGACGTTGACCCCGACCTTCTCGAACACTTCGCCTTTCATGAGGCCGCGCACCCCGCCGCCGCCGGGGGCCCCGTCCGGGTCCCGGCGCTGCCAGGGCGTATAGTCGAACGCGGCCTCGCTTCCGGCCTCGCGCTCGATCGCCTCGAACTCGGCGCAGATCCGGTCGCGAAGCGATTCGAACCACGAGCGTGCGCTCTGCTGTTCCTGGTCAAGTTCGATCATGCCCGTCCGATGCCCTCGCCCGGCCCGGCTTGCAAGCCGCGCTCAGCGCTTCGAGCGCGACTCGTTCAGCTCGGCCGCGGCCCGGATCAGAGTCTTGAACGCTTTCTCGTCGATCGTGTCGCCCTCGCGAATGTCGATGGCGCGCCGGGTGTTGCCCTCGAGGCTGGCGTTGAACAGGCCGGACGGGTCGGGCAGGGCGGCGCCCTTGGCGAATGTGAGCTTGACCACCTGCTTGTAGGTCTCGCCGGTGCACAGGATGCCGCCGTGCGACCAGACCGGGACGCCCCGCCACTTCCATTCCTCGACGGCCTCCGGGACGGCGGCCCTGATCAGGGCGCGGACCCGGGCGAGAGTCTCGCCGCGCCAGTCGCCGAGCTCGGCGATGCGCTCGTCGATGTGCCGGGACGGCGATCCTTCCTCGCTCATGCCACCTCTCCCGGGCATAGCTTCAGGGTCCTTCCGTCGGCGCCCGGGCCGGCGACGGGCCGTGGGCCGGACGCGCCGCGGGCGCCGGCTCGGGTGCCCGCCGGCAACAGCGCTCCGCTCAGCAGATAGCCGAGGATCGCGCTTCCGCCGTAGCCGACGAGGGGAGTCGGATAATCGCCGAGCGCCGCGGCGACGACCGCAGCGAGCCAGCAGCCGCCGAAGGCGAGGAGGGCCGGCCGGGAGTCCTCGGCGCGCAAGGCGAAGAGCAGCGCGGGCAGCCCGAGCCCCGCGGCGCCGGCCGCCACGGCCAGGCCGGCGAGCGGATGGACGTCGAAGGCGGTGTAGAGGATGCGATCGACATAGGGCACGGCCGGAAGCCGGTCGGGCGTGAGCAGGGTCCAGCCGAAAGCCGCGACCGACGCCGCCGAGGCGGCGAGCGGCAGCCGGCCCGGCGCCGAGACGAGCAGGCCGAGCAGCCCCCCCGCCATCACTCCCGCCATGGCGCGGTCGGGCTGAACGGCGAGGGCGAAAGCCGCGACGATCATTCCCGCCGTTCCGGCCCGGTCCGGCCGCCTGGCGTAAAGGACGAGCATGACCGGCAGGGCGACGAGGCTGACCTGGAGGTTGAGCGGGCCCAGGCTGACCCAGCGCGCGGCGCCGCCGATCGCCAGGCCGAACCAGGCCGTGAGCAGGAGCGAGGCGGCGAGCGCGAGGACGACGGGCCCGGAGGCCTTGGCCAGGCGAGCGCCGCCGGCCCGGTCCAGCGCGAGCCACGCCGTGGCGCCGAGCACCAGCGCCGCCAGGTTGACGAGCATATAGCGCGGCGGGGCCCCGGCCGCGGCCATATAGGCCATTCCAGCCCCGACCGCGGCGGCGCCGAAGAGCAGGACGAGCGTTCGAATCCGGGTCGAAAGGTCGGTCATCGTCGGAGGGCTCCGCGGTGAGAGGTCATGGCGAAGCTACGTCGCCGCCGCCTGATTCGGCCATAGGCCCGGCGAAATTTTTCCATCGCGGGCGCCTTCCGGAAGAAAGGCGTCACCGTTTATCCGGCTCGTCGCGGACCTGGCGCGGCCCCCGGCGGCGCGAGCGTCCGCTCGTCATCGGGTCGGGCCTTGGCGGAGGAGTCCAGCCCTTCGGCGGGGTGACCCGCTGCTGGCTGGTGCCGAGCCCCATCCGTCCCGGCTGCTGGCGGGTCAGGCCGGAAGTGTCCGCGCTCTCCGCCTCCTGGCGGCTGGCGCCGCCGCGGATCAGAGCGATCCGGTCGCGAAGGCGCTTCGCCTCCTCGAAGTCCATCGCCGCCGCTTCCTCCATCCGTAGCTGAAGATCGCCAATCTCGTCGCTCATCCCGCTCCAACGCTCCGGCGGGCGATTGGCTCAGCGGTCCAGGGATGACGGGGAGGAGCGAGCCGTCGCGTCAGCCCGGCCACATCCCGGCCTGGCGGATCGCCTCCGCCAGACCGATCCCGGCCGCCACGGCGAGGTTGAGCGAGCGCGTCCCTTCCGCTTGCGGGATCCGTACCCTGAGCCCCGCTCGGGCGTGGACCGTCTCCGGAGCGCCCCGGCTTTCGGAGCCGAAGAGGAGGATGTCGTCCGGCTCGAAGCGGGCTTCGGGGAGGGGGAGGGCGCCGGGCGCGGTGGTGAACAGCACGAGCCGCCCCTTCAGCCCGGCCTCGAACGCCTCCCACCCCGAATGCCGGGTCACCGCCGCCATCTCCGCATAATCCATCCCCGCCCGCTTCAGCGCTCGGTCGGAGAAGGGGAAGCCGCACGGTTCGACGATGTCGACCGCCACTCCTAGGCAGGCGGCGAGGCGGAGGATCGTCCCGACATTGCCGGCCTGGTCGGGCTGATGGAGGGCGAGGCGCATGGCTGCCGTCATCGCGGGCGCGGAGCCGCAAATCAATCAGGCGTCTCACGGCCCACTCGGCAGCGCCCGAAGCGCTGTGCCTGCGGAGCGGCCCGATGGCGGGTGTCAGGGCTCGCCGGCGGCGCGCGCGAGCGCCTTGCGTCCGGCACGACGGCCGCGCGCCTCGATCGCGGCCGCGACCGCCTTGCCGAGCGGCACGTCGGGCGACTTGGTCCAGCCGCCGACTCGATACACGTCCTGGCGTGCGGAGCTTTCGACCAGGTCGGCCGTCGGCTCATCGGCCCTCGGCAGAATCGCCATCGCCTGGTTCGCCTTGCGCCGGTCCTCGCGGTTTTCCCGGGCCTTGCGGAGCGGGATGGCCTTGCGGGACGACTTGTCGTTCTCGCGATAGCCGTTGCGCCGGTCCCGGGCATAGCTGAGCGCCTTCTTCTCCCGCGGCGGCCTCGGTTGCTTCGCGCTCATCGAATGAATGTACCTCGGGCCGCAACGGCAGGCAATCGAAGCGAACGGCGAGGGCGCTTCGGCCTCGGGGCCGGCGGGTCCGTTCATTCCCCGAGCCCCTCCCTGAAGCCTGCCCCCCCGGCCAGATGAGGAGGGTTTCGGCATAAACAGTGACAGTATACATTTAACAGCGGCAAGAGCGCGGATGCCGGGTCCGGTAATTGTATACTGTCACTGTATTCCGGTCACGCACCGACGTCATCCCGGACCGGATTCGGGATAGGCTCCGCGAGAGGGAAGGGCGCCTACGGCCGGCCAGGCGTCAGCATGTCGCGAAGACGAGCGCGGGCACCCCGAGCAGCAGCAATCCCGCCACTCCGAGCCCCAGGAAACAGCCTTTCCCCGGGCCGCCCGCCATCAGCCCCGCGACGAGGAACATGGCCGCCCCCGCCGTCGCCGGAATGGTCATGAAGAAGCCGACCGCCATCAGCCACTTCGCCCGCTCCGGCCAGTTGCCGGCGACTCCCCAGATCATCCCGGCGAGAAGAAGCCCGAAGCACAGCGCCATCAAGCCCGCCGCGCCGTAACACCCGGCCTTCGCCCATGTCGGCAGCGACTGCCCCGGCACGAGCATCGCCGCCCGGGCGGTGGCGGCCAGGCCGACGGCGCTCAGCGCGGCAACGGCAAGCGCGGCGATGTTTCCCGGAAGCATGCCGGAGGGCTACTTCCGAAAATCGCGCCTGTCCCCGTTTTTTCGTCCTTCGCGCAGGTGCGCGGCAAGCTTTCCCAAGCTTTTCCGAGTGCCGGGCACGTCGGCTTTAGCTCTTCGTGGCCTTCGCGAGCTTCGTGCGAACAAATCCTGCTTTCGCGCCCGCACGGCCTTGCCCGAAAGAAACCCCGCCTCATGCCCACCGCCGCCCGCCATCAAAATGACGGTTGGCAAACCCTCGCCCACGCGTCTATCAGGCGCGCCAAGCCGCTCAGGGGAGGCTCGATGCTCCCTTCGGCGCGGCGCTGCGCGGGCTCTTCCTCTGCCCGGGCATTCCTGTTCGAAGCGCTGAAGGACATTATGGCGACGGTTGAACATAGCGACGGAACGCCGGCCGCGGGCCTCGACGCTTCCTCCGGCGAGCCCCTGATGAGGCGGCGCGACTTCATCAACATCGCGGCGGTTAGCGCCGCCGGAGTCGGCGCCGCGGCAACGCTCTATCCGCTCGTCAACCAGATGAACCCCTCGGCGGACGTGCTCGCTCTGGCCTCGATCGAGGTCGATCTTTCGGCGATCCAGGCCGGCCAGGCGGTCAAGACCATCTTCCGCAAGCAGCCGCTCTTCATTCGCCACCTCACTCCCGCCGAGATCCAGGCGGCGAACGCGGTTCCGGTCGGCTCGCTCCGCGATCCGCAGACGCTCGCCGAGCGGACCAAGGCCGGCAAGCCGCAATGGCTGATCACCATGGGCGTGTGCACCCACCTCGGCTGCGTGCCCTTGGGCGCCGCCGAGGGCGAGACGAGGGGCGCCTACGGCGGCTATTTCTGCCCCTGCCACGGCTCGCATTACGACACCGCCGCCCGGGTCCGCAAAGGCCCGGCGCCGAAGAATCTGGAGGTGCCGGCCTACGTCTTCAAGTCGGACACCCTCGTCACCATCGGCGAAGAAGAGGCATAGAATGAGCTTCCCCTGGGCTGAAGAATATCGTCCCAAGAGCGGCTTCATGCGCTGGATCGACCAGCGCCTGCCGCTTCCGCGCCTGGTCTACGGAGCCGTCGGCGGCGGCTATCCGGTGCCGCGCAACCTCAATTATTTCTGGAACTTCGGGGTCCTCGCCGGGATCGCTCTGGTCATCCAGATCGTCACCGGGATCATCCTGGCGATGCATTACGTGCCCTACGACCAGGCCGCCTTCCGGTCGGTCGAGCACATCATGCGCGACGTCAACCAGGGCTGGCTTCTGCGCTACCTTCACGCCAACGGCGCCGCCTTCTTCTTCATCGTCACCTACATCCACATCTTCCGCGGCCTCTATTACGGCTCCTACAAGGCGCCGCGCGAGCTGGTGTGGATGCTCGGCCTCGTCATCCTCCTGCTGATGATGGCGACCGCCTTCATGGGCTACGTCCTGCCCTGGGGGCAGATGAGCTTCTGGGCGTCGAAGGTGATCACCGGCCTGTTCGGAGCGATCCCGCTGGTCGGCGAGCCGGTCCAGCATTGGCTGCTCGGCGGCTACGCGCCCGACCAGCCGACCTTGAACCGCTTCTTCTCGCTCCATTACCTGCTGCCGTTCGTGATCGCCGGCGTGATCATCCTGCACATCTGGGCGCTTCACATCCCGGGCTCGGGCAATCCGACCGGGGTCGCCGTCAAGGGCCCGCAGGACACTCTGCCGTTCCACCCTTATTACACGGCCAAGGACGGCTTCGGGCTCGGCGTGTTCCTCGTCGCGCTCGCGGCGGTGGTCTTCTTCGCGCCCAATTATCTGGGCCATCCCGACAATTACATCGCGGCCAACCCGCTCTCGACGCCGGCGCACATCGTCCCCGAATGGTATTTCTGGCCCTTCTACGCGATCCTTCGCGCCTTCACGGTGGATTTCATCCTGCCCGCGAAGCTGTGGGGCGTGCTCGCCATGTTCGGCTCGATCATCCTGCTCTTCTTCCTCCCCTGGCTCGATCCGTCGCCGGTCCGCTCGGGCAATTACCGCCCGCGCTTCCGCCAGTTCTTCTGGATCCTGATCCTCGACATCCTGGTCCTGGGCTGGTGCGGCGGCCTTCCCGCCGAAGAGCCCTACGTGATGATCAGCCAGGTCGCGACCATCTACTATTTCGCCCACTTCCTCATCATCCTCCCGATCCTCTCCTGGACCGAAAAGACTCTGCCGCTGCCCAATTCGATTTCGGAAAGCGTTCTTCACGGGGAGGAGCGCGAGGCGGCGCCAGCCGACCTTTCCGGCGTCCGGCCGGCCACCGCGGCTGAATAAGGGAAAGACGACACATGGTCCGCCTGCTCGGCATTCTCATCGGACTCGGCTTCGTCGCGGTCGCCAGCTGGTCGCTCGGCTGGGGGGTCTACGCCTATGTCACGGAAGCGCATGAGGAGAGCGTCGAGCACCGCTACCACCTCGAGCCGCGCGACGTCGCTTATTCCTTCGACGGCCCCTTCGGCAAATACGACCGGACGCAGCTCCAGCGCGGCTTCCAGGTCTACAAGGAGGTCTGCTCCTCCTGCCACGGCCTGAGCTTCGTCGCCTTCCGGAACCTCGAGGATCTCGGTTACCACGAGGAGGAGATCAAGGCGGTCGCCGACAAGTGGCAGATCCCGGTTCCAGCGGTCGATCCGAAGACCGGCGAGGCGAGCACCCGCAAGGCGCTTCCGGCCGATAACTTCCCGAGCCCCTATCCCAACGAGGTCGCCGCCCGCGCCGCCAACAACAATGCGCTTCCGCCGGACCTGTCGCTGATCACCAAGGCGCGCCACGGCGGCCCGGCCTATGTCGCCTCGCTGCTCACCGGCTATCGCGACCCGAACACCTACCGCAACAGGAAGGGCGAGGCGCTTCCCCCGGACAACCGGCCGGGGCCGAACCTCCATTTCAACCCCTGGTTCGCCAACCTCAACATCGCCATGCCGCCGCCGCTTCGCGACGGGCAGGTGACCTATGCCGACGGCACCAACGCGAGCGTCGACCAGATGGCCCAGGACGTCAGCGCCTTCCTCGCCTGGACGGCCGAGCCGAAGCTCGAGAATCGCCGGGCCGCGGGCTTGGCGGTGCTGGCCTTCCTGATCTTCGCCACGATCCTCGCCTATCTCGCCTACCAGAACATCTGGCACGGCGGCGCAAGCCGCAGGGTGCGGGAGACCGGCCCGCTCGATCCGGAGAACATGGCGAAGACCGACGCGGCCGAGAGGGATGCGGGGATCGCGGGGTAGCGCGTCGCCCCGGCGAAGGCCGGGGCCCATGAACACGACAGCGGCTCACGAGCGACGGTGTTCATCGATCCCGGCCTCCGCCGGGATGACGGGTGAAACGATGACCACCACCGCCAACGACGACCTCAAGGCGCTGATCCGGACCATCCCGGATTTCCCAAGGCCGGGAATCCAGTTCCGTGACATCACTACCCTCCTGCTCGACGCCCGCGGATTCGCAGCCGCGATCGAGCGGCTCGCCGGCCGGGTCGCCGGGCCGCCCGACCTCGTGGCGGGAATCGAGGCGCGCGGCTTCGTCGTCGCCGCCGCGCTCGCCCACCGGCTCGGCGCCGGCCTCCTGCTCATCCGCAAGGACGGCAAGCTGCCCGGAGCGACGATCGCCGAGGATTACGCTCTGGAATACGGCACCGACCGGCTCGCCATTCACATCGACGCCTGCGCTCCGGGAGCACGGGTGCTTCTCGCCGACGACCTGCTCGCTACCGGCGGCACCGCGCTCGCCGCCGCCCGGCTTCTGCGCCGCGCCGGAGCGGCGGTGAGCGAAGCGGCCTTCATCGTCGACCTGCCCGAGCTGGGTGGCGCAGCGCAGCTGAGCGAGGCGGGGGTGGCCGTGCACGCGCTGGTCGAGTTCGAGGGGGAATAGACCGCCCTTCGATACGCCGGTTCGACAAGCTCACCGGCTCAAGGCCGTATCGAAGGACCGGAACTTCCGCCTTTCCAGCAGGTTAACGGTTCATCGACGGTTCACGCCGAAAGGCGGATTTTCGGGCCGTCAGCGTCTTTCGGGAGAGTCGCTCATGTCCCTCATCCGCCTCCGCGCCGCCGCCCTGCTTCTCGCCACCGGCATCGGACTTTCCGCCTGCACCGCCTATGACGACTATGGCTACGGCTATGGCGGCGTCTCGGTCGGCTATGGGAGCTATTGCGATCCTTATTGGGACGATTGCTACTACGGCCGCGGCGGCGGCTACGCACCCTGGTATGGCTGGTACGGCGATTATTATTATCCCGGCTACGGAATCTACGTCTACGACCGCTACCGCCGCCCGCATCGCTGGAACGACGACCATCGCCGTTACTGGGAGGGCCGCCGGAGCCGCTATGGCGGCCGCGACTGGAACGACCGCCGCTGGGAGCGCTGGGACGGCTGGGACCGCAGCCGCCGGGACGGCTCGCGCTGGGACGGCAGCGGCCGGGACGGCTCGCGCTGGGACGGCGACCGCTCCAGCCGCCGCGACTGGAACGAAAATCAATATTACCGCCGGCAGGGCGTCCGCACCGAGCCCCGAGTCGAGGGCGAGACCCGGGTCCGCACCGAAGGCGAGCGGGTCCGCGGCGAGCGCCCGCGCGGCGAATGGCGGGGGCGCGGCTCCCGCACGCGCGGCGAGTGGCGCGGGCGGAGAGGCGGTGACTGACGCTTCCCGTCACCCTGAACTTGTTCAGGGTCCAGCTGGCCGCCCGCCGAGGTGGTCGAGACCTGGATGCTGAAACAAGTTCAGCATGACGGGAAAAGACTTGCGGTTACGCTCGCGGGGCGGCGCGGCTAGTCCGGCCGCCGCCGGATCAGGACGATCGAGGTGAAGCGCATCACCGGGATCCCGTCCTGGTTGGTCACTTCGGTCCGAGTCCGGAACGAGCCAAGACCGGGCTTTGAGCGCGACGGCGTCTTCTCGACGATCTTGCCCCGCACGGTCAGAGTGTCGCCCGGATAGACGGGCTTGAGCCAGCGAAGCTCGTCCACTCCGGGAGAGCCGAGCCCGGCCTGCTCCTCGCGCCCCAGATGGCGGACGATCACCGCCATCGTCATCGCGCACGTGTGCCAGCCGCTCGCCGCCAGCCGTCCGAAATGGGTCGAGGCCGCCGCATCGTCGGAGAGGTGGAACGGCTGCGGGTCGTATTTGCGGGCGAATTCGAGCACTTCCTCGCGGGTGACCTCGTAGCTTCCGTATTCGCTCTCCCGCCCGACCTCCAGATCCTCGAAATAGATCATCGCACCGCCTTTCCCGCCCGTCTAAAGCACAGCCCCGCCGCCGCCGCCAGCGGCCGCCTCGGCGGCGGGAAAAATCATTTGACGGCGCCGCCCGGCGATTAGCTTGCCGGAACCGGCGGTGACCGGCCATAGCAGTACGGCCATGCTCCTCGCCCTCACCACCACCCATCGTCCGGCGACCGACCTCGGCTTCCTGCTGATGAAGCATCCGGACAACGTCCACGAGACCGAACTCCCCTTCGGCAAGGCGACGCTTTTCTATCCCGAGGCGGGCGAGGAGCGCTGCACGGCCATGCTCGCCGTCGAGGTCGACCCGGTCGAGCTGGTGCGCGGAAGGGGGCGAAGCCCGGCGATCGAGGAGCAATATGTCAGCGACCGTCCCTACGCGGCCTCGTCGCTTCTCTCGGTCGCGATCGGCCGCTCGCTCGGCACCGCGATGGGCGGGCGCTCCAAGCTTCGCCAGGAGCTTGCCGACCGCGCGATCCCGCTCGAGGCAAGGATCACGCCGCTGCCCGCGCGGGGCTCGCCCGGCCTCGTGGAACGGCTGTTCGAGCCGCTCGGCTATGCCGTCCAGGCGGTGCCGGTCGCGCTCGATCCGGTCCATCCCGAATGGGGCGACAGCTCATACGTGGCCTTGACCCTTCGGGCCGACACGCGAGTTGCCGACCTGCTCACCCATCTCTTCGTGCTCATCCCCGTGCTCGACAATTCGAAACATTATTATGTCGGCGAGGACGAGGTTCAGAAGCTGCTTCGCAAGGGCGAGGGGTGGCTGGAGAGCCATCCCGAGCGCGAGCTGATCGTCAAACGCTATCTGGGCGGTTACCGCTCGCTGGTGGCCTCGGCCCTGGCGGTCCTCGACGAGGCCGTCGTGCCCGAGGAAGCCGAAGCCGCTTTGGCCCGCGATTCGGCGGAAGAGGCGATCGAGAAGCCGATCCGCCTCAACGACCAGCGCATGGAGCGGGTGGTCGAGACCCTGAAGGGCCTCGGAGCGAGCTCGGTGCTCGACCTGGGCTGCGGCGAGGGCCGGCTGCTGCGCTGCCTGCTCAAGGAACGCGCCTTCACCCGGATCGTCGGAGTGGAGGTCGCGCCCCGACTGCTCGCCGCCGCCGGCGACCGCCTTCGGCTCGAGCGAATGCCCGATCTCCAGCGCAAGCGGATCGAGCTTCTCCAGGGCTCGCTCGTCTATCGCGACGAGCGCCTGAAGGGCTTCGACGCCGCCGCCCTGGTCGAGGTCATCGAGCATATCGAGGCGGAACGGCTGCCGGCCCTCGAGCAGGCCCTGTTCGGCCATGCCCGCCCGGGCGCAATCCTGATCACCACGCCGAACCGGGAATATAACGCCCTGTTCGAAGGCCTGGCCGAAGACTCGCTTCGCCACGGCGACCATCGCTTCGAATGGACTCGCGACGAGTTCGAACATTGGGCCCGGAGCGTCGCCGACGCTCATGGCTATGAGGTCCGGTTCGAGGGAATCGGCCTCGCCGACCCGACGCATGGCCCGCCCACCCAGATGGGAGTGTTCACCCGGTGCTGATCGAGATCCCCGATTATGCGCTGGTGCTTCTGATCGGCGCCTCGGGCACCGGCAAGTCGAGCTTCGCCGCCCGGCATTTCCTGCCGACCGAGGTGATCTCCTCGGACCGCGCCCGCGGCTGGATCGCCGACGACGAGACCGACCAGTCGGCGAGCGCCGACGCCTTCGACATCGTCCACGCCCTGATCGAGAAAAGACTCAAGAACCGCCGCTTCACCGTCGTCGACGCGACCAACGTCCAGCCCGAATCGCGCAAGGGCCTGCTTGCCCTCGCGCGCAAGTGGCACGCTCTCGCCGTCGGAATCGTCTTCGACCTGCCCGAGGCGCTCGCGGTCGAGCGCAACGCGCAGCGCCCCGACCGGCAGTTCGGAGCGGGGCCGGTCCGCCGCCAGATGATGTCGCTGCGGCGCTCGATGCGCGGCCTCGAGCGCGAGGGGCTGCGCTACGTCCACGTCCTCAAGACCGTCGAGGAGATCGAGGCCGTCACCATCGCCCGAACCCGGCTGTGGGTCGACAAGCGGGACGAAAGCGGGCCCTTCGACATCATCGGCGACGTCCATGGCTGCGCCGACGAGCTTGAGCGGCTGCTCGGCGATCTCGGCTATGCGGTGGCCTGGGACGGCAAGACGGTGGCGGTGACCCCGCCCGAGGGCCGGCGCGCCATCTTCGTCGGCGATCTCGTCGACCGGGGCCCGCGCTCGCCGGACGTGCTCCGCATCGCCCGCCACATGGTGGAGAGCGGCACGGCGCTCGCGGTGGTCGGCAACCATGACGACAAGCTCAAGCGGCACCTCTCCGGCCGCAACGTCAAGGTGACCCACGGGCTGGCCGAGACGATCGAGCAATTCGGCGAGGAGCCGCCCGAGTTCGCCCGCGACATGCGCCAGTGGCTCGACGGGCTGGTCAGCCATTACATGCTCGACGGCGGCGCTCTCGTCGTCGCCCATGCCGGGCTCAAGGAGGAGATGCAGGGCCGGGCCTCGAGCGCCGTTCGAAGCTTCGCCATGTACGGCGAGACCAGCGGCGAGATCGACGAGTTCGGGCTGCCGGTCCGCTACAATTGGGCCGCGGACTATAAGGGCAGGGCCAAGGTCGTTTACGGCCATACGCCGGTACCGGAAGCGAGCTGGGTCAACGGGACGATCTGCATCGACACCGGCTGCTGCTTCGGCGGCAAGCTGACGGCGCTGCGCTGGCCGGAGCTGGAGCTGGTCTCGGTCCCCGCCGCGCGGACCTATTACGAGCCGATCCGTCCGCTGGCCGCGCCGCCGGCCACGGGCGACAGCTACGGAGTCCGGCTCGACCTCGCCGACGTGCTCGGCAAGCAGGTGATCGAGACGAGCGACTATGGCTTCGTCACAATTCGCGAGGACAATGGCGCCGCGGCTCTGGAGGTGATGACCCGCTGGGCCGTCGATCCGCGCTGGCTGATCCACCTTCCGCCGACCATGTCGCCCTGCGAGACCAGCGCCCGCGAAGGCTGGCTCGAACGGCCGGAGGAAGCCTTCGCTTATTACCGCTCGCGCGGCGTCGGCGAGGTCGTCGCCCAGGAGAAGCATATGGGCTCGCGGGCGCTCGTCGTCCTCGCCCGAACCCTGGAAGTGGCGGAGAAGCGCTTCGGCATCGCCGGCGGCGAGCGCGGCGCGGTGATTAGCCGGACCGGCCGCCGCTTCTTCGCCGATCCGGCGCTCGAAGCCGCCTTTCTCCATCGCATCGACTCGGCCATGGGGGAATCGGGCCTGTGGGACGAGCTCGCCGCCGGCTGGGTGCTGTGGGACTCCGAGATCATGCCCTGGAGCCTCAAGGCGAAGGCCCTGGTCGACCGCCAATATGCCCCGGTCGGCGCCGCCGCGGCGGCCGGCCTCGAGGCCCTGACCGGCGGTCTCGCCGCGGCTCGGGCCCGCGGAGTCCCGGTCGACGAGCTGGCGGAGCGGTCGGAGGCCCGGCTGAGCAACGCTCTGCGCTTCCGCGACGCCTATAATCGCTATGTCGCGCCTTTCTCGGGGATCGACGACGTTGGCTTCGCGCCCTTCCACCTGCTCGCAAGCGAAGGCGCGGTCCATGCGGACAAGGATCATCTCTGGCACATGGCCCGCGCACACCGGCTCGCCGCCGTGGATCCCGCGCTGATCCTCGCCACCGCCCACCGCAGGCTCGACCTGAGCAGCGACTCCGAGGTCGCGGAGGCGGTCGCCTGGTGGGAGTCGCTGACCGGCGCCGGCGGCGAGGGGATGGTGGTGAAGCCGCTCCCCTTCCTCGCCCGCGGCGCCAAGGGCCTGCACCAGCCCGCGATCAAATGCCGCGGCCGCGAATATCTGCGCATCATCTACGGCCCCGATTACGACCTGCCGGAGAATCTCGCCCGGCTTCGCCGCCGCGGCCTCGGTCACAAACGCTCGATGGCGATCCGCGAATTCGCGCTCGGGCTGGAGGCGCTGCGCCGGTTCGTCGGCCACGCGCCGCTCACCCGGGTCCACCAATGCGTGTTCGGCGTGCTGGCGATGGAGTCCGAACCGGTCGATCCGAGGCTGTAGCGCCGGGGAACCGTCTAAAGTGTCAACTGTGTCACCGCCCACCACTAATTGGTCTCGATTGTGTCACTCCCGCAACATTAATCTTGCGTTCAACCGGTCGATGGAAAAGAACGGTTCATCGCAGCCGTCGCTGCGACGAGTCGAGGACAAGACGATGTTGACGAGTATCGAAGGCGGCAAGAGCTTCCCCCACGACCCCGCGTTGCGCGGGTTCCAGATCCTGTATCACTCGGGGGAGCTCAATCGCTGCCCCGGTTGTGGGCGCAGCCACTGGTATATCGGACGCCTTTCCGCCGAGTGTGGCTTCTGCGGCACGGCGCTGGCGCTGGCCGAGACCGCGCGCACCGGCGCCGGCCTGTTCCGCACGGTCCACCCGGCCCGCAACGACGAATGGGACATCGCCGCTTAGTTCCCCTCCCTGAAAGGGAGGGGTGAGGGGTGGGTCCGCCGAAGGCGGCCGAAACTCCATTCGGCTGAAAGTCTCGCTGCGCTCGCCTACCCACCCCCGGCCCTTGCCTTTCAGGGAGGGGAGTTCGCTCAATCCCAGCCCTGCCGCCAGGGAAGCGGGAAGTAGGCGCGGAACGGCCGGGCCTCGTCGACCGCGCGGATGAAGGAGGGGCGGCCGCGGAGACGGGCATAATAAGCTTCGAGGCGCGGACGCCCGTCGAACGGTACCACCATCCCCGCATAGAAGAGAGCCGGCGCCGCGCCGCAGTCGGCGATGGTGAAGCCGTCTCCCGCCACCCAGGCGTCGCCGGCCCTGTCCTCCAGCAGGTCGTAGGCCCGCTCGAGCAGCGCCTTCGCTTCGCCGACCCCGTGCGGATCGCGCGCGCCTTCAAGGCGGAGCGAGTCGCCGACCACCTTCTGCAGCGGCAGTTCGACATATTGGTCGAAGAAACGATCCCACAGGCGGGCCTTCAGAGCCGAATCCGGATCGGCCGGGACGAGCGGCGGCGGTCCCGGATGAGCGCGGTCGAGATATTCGATGATCAGGCTCGATTCGGGCATCGTCACCTGCCGCGCCTCGTCGCGAAGCACCGGGAACTTGCCCATCGGCCAGAGCCGCTCGAGCGCCGCTTTCTCCCCGGGATCGCCGAGGTTCACGACCACCCGCTCGAACGGCACGCCGCGCTCGTAGAGGGCGACCAGCACTTTCTGACAGAAGGAGGAGAAGGGGTGATAATGGAGGGTCAGCATGATCTGGGCTTAGCGTCGGGGAAAGCGACGAGGAAGCTACTCTGAATTCCTCCCCGAGATTTCTCGGGGAGGGGGACCGCGAAGCGCGGTGGAGGGGCTCTTCAGACTCCGCGAGACCCCTCCACCATGCTTCGCATGGTCCCCCTCCCGGCAAATGCCGGGGAGGATCTGGGAAAGGTCGATACGCCCCTGAAACGCTGCTATGACCTCCGCATGGGCCCGTTGCCCGGGAGGGGACATATGGCTCGGATTTTCTACCTGCTGTTCGCGCTCGCCGCTTATGCCTTGTTCTTCGCCACCTTCTTGTACCTCATCGCCTTCGTCGGCGATCTGCCGTGGGTGCCGGTGACGGTCGACCGCGGCGGTGCCGACGGTCCGATCGCCGCGGCGGCGATCGTCGATCTCGCGCTGATCGCCTTGTTCGGAGTGCAGCACAGCGTCATGGCCCGCCCCGGTTTCAAGCGCGCCTGGACCCGAATCGTCCCGGAGCCGATCGAGCGCAGCGTTTATGTCGTCGCGGCCAGCCTCGCCCTAATCCTCCTCTTCGCGCTCTGGCGGCCGATCGGCGGGAGCGTGTGGAGCGTCGAGAACCAGGCCGGCGCCACGCTTCTGTGGATCCTGTTCGGCCTCGGCTGGACGATCGTGCTCGTCTCGACCTTTCTGATCAGCCATTTCGAGTTGTTCGGCCTAGCGCAGGCCTGGGGGCATGCCCGCGGCGCCGCCGAGACCGCTCCGCCCGTCCTTCGAACGCCTTTCTTCTACCGCCACGTCCGCCACCCGCTCTACACCGGCTTCTTTCTCGCTTTCTGGGCGACTCCCCAGATGAGCGGCGGCCACCTCCTCCTTGCGATCGGGGTCTCCGTCTACATGCTGATCGGCATCTCCTATGAGGAACGCGATCTGATCTCGACCTTCGGCGAGGATTACCGGGCCTACCGGGGCCGGACCGGAATGCTGATGCCGAGGTTTGGGCGGAAGCGGGCCTAGGAACCTCCGCCGGGCGACGACCGACGCGGTCAACCGGTCGACGCAAGCGTGCCGGGCGCCAGGGCCGGCCAGAGCAGGTTGCCCGCAAAGGCGGCGGCCGTCAGCGCGAGCAGGTAGAGCAGGCGCCGGCCCGGCTCCGGCCGGCGCAGCAGCCAGCCCAGGAACGTGGCCAGGAACAGGGTGGCGGCGAGAGCCGCGAGCTCGGGAAGGATGCCGAGCGCCCGCGCGAGCAGATATTCGTCGAAGACCGGGCGACCGCCGAACGGCCGGCCGAGGACGATGAAAAGGAGGCGAATCGCGAGATAGGCGGTGGGCACGATCAGCCGGCTCGCCGCGGCGAAGGCGAAAGCCAGAGCCCAGAGGCTTCTGCCGCGGCGGTACAGGAGGGCGCCGGCGAGGCTCATCAGGATGGTGAGCATGGGACCGGCGCCGGCCTGCATCGCCACCAGCGAAGCCGGAGCGCCGCTGCCGGGAGAAGCTCCGCCGCTGACGCTGGTGGCATGAAGCTCGGCAGGCAGGCCGGAGAGGAGCGCGACCGTGAAATGGCCAAGCTCGTGGATGACGATCGTCACCGGCGTCAGGGCGAGGCAAATCAGCGCCAGCTTCGCGCTGCCGGCCCAGCGGCCGTTCGCCGCCGCATTCCCCCCGGAGCCCCTCGCGCGCATGGCGCCGAGGATAGCGGACCCGGCCGCGCCCGCAACCCGTCCTGGTGCCTCGCGCCGATGACCGGAACGCAGGCGCAACCGAAGCGTTGGCGGCAAGTCGTTCAGGGATGGCGATTTTCCCCGGCATGCCGTCCCGCCTCGAGGAGCAAGCCCATGCTTCGCGGCCGGATCGTCCTGCTTGCCTCCGCCTCGCTGGCGCTGTCCGCCTGCGTCCAGACCCGCCAGATCGCCGACGTCGAGTTCGAGCCGCCGCAGGGCGACTACAGCCTGATCGTGATGCGCCCCGACGTCACCGTCGGCCTGGTCACCGCCGGCGGCCTCGTCGAGCCGAGGGCGGACTGGACCGAGAAGGCGCGCGCCAACCTCCTCAAGGCGCTCGCCCAGCAGCAGGCCGGCCGCGGCGGCAAGACCCGGATCCTCGAGACCCGCGGCGGAGTGCCGGGAGTGAGCGAGCAGGAAGTCGCCGATCTCGAGCGGCTCCACGCCGCCGTCGGCCAGTCGATCGCGCTCCACAAATATCTCGGAGCGGAGCTTCCGACCAAGCGGCGCCGAGGAATCGACTGGACGCTCGGCGAGGAAGCGGTGAAGTTCGGCAAGGCGACCGGCATGGACTATGCCCTCTTCCTCCACGCCGAGGACAGCTTCGCGTCGACCGGAAGGGTAGCGCTCCAGGTGCTCGGGATCGCCGGCTGCTTCGTCGGCTTCTGCGCGCCCCAGGGCGGCGGCGGCCAGTCGGCCTACGCCTCGCTGGTCGACCTGAGGACCGGCGAGGTCGCCTGGTTCAACGTCCTCCAGACGCAGAGCATGATGCCCGGAGTCGGCTTCGGCGACATAAGGACGCCCGACGGGGCCGCCCAGATGGTCGAGCGGCTGATCGGCCGGATGAAGGCCGGGCGCAACGTCCGGGGCCGGCGGTGAGCGTCGCTCTCACCCGGCGATCCTTGCTCGGCGGCTTCGGCTGCGCCTGCTGCCTGGGCACGGTGGGAGCCGCCGAGGCCCGTATCTCGCCGCGCTCGATGAAGCCGCTGATCGGCCCCGGCCACCGCCCCACCGCCAAGGACGAGCAGGGCATCTGGCAGCAATATGAGAGGGTCGAGCAGGAGATCGCCGGCTCGAACCTCCTGGTCGGCGACGAGAGGCTCGCCCGCTATCTGGGAGGGCTGGCCGAGCGCGTCGGAGGCCCCGCGGCCAGGGACCTTCGGGTCTATGTGGCCCGGGTCCCCGAGTTCAACGCCTTCATGGCGCCTACGGGCTTCATGGTCGTCTTCTCCGGCCTGCTGCTGAGGATGCGCGACGAGGCCCAGCTGGCGGGGGTGATCGGCCACGAGGCCGGGCATTTCCTTCGCCGCCACCAGATCCGCCTGTGGCGCGACATGAAGCGCAAGACCGCCGCCTTCAGCTTCCTCGCCATGGGCGCCGGAGTGGGCGGAGCGGCGGGCGGCTTCTATGCCGGCGACCTCGTCCAGCTCGCCCAATTGGGCACCATCCTCTCCTTGCTCTCCTACAGCCGCGAGATGGAGGCGGAGGCGGACGCGATCGGAGTGCTCCAGATCAGCGAGGCCGGCTACGATCCAAATGCCATGCCGGAGACCTGGCAGCAGCTGATCGAGGAGATTAAGGCGAGCGCAGCGATGCGCCGCAAGCGCTACCACCGCCGCTCCTCGCTGCTCGAGACCCACCCGGCGCCCGAGACGAGGATGGTCGACCTTCGCGCTTCGGCCCGGGAGATGACCACCGCGCGGACCACCGAGCGCGGCCGCGACCGCTATCTCCGCGCGCTCGGCGGCCACCGCAAGACCCTGCTCGACGATCAGGTCAAGCTCAACGACCCCGGCGCCAGCCTCTACGTCATCCGCAACCTCGCCAGGGACGGCTGGAACGGCCTGCTTCGTTATTACGAGGGCGAGGTCTGGCGGCTCAAGGCCGGCGAGGGCGACATCGCCCGCGCCGCCCGAAGCTATGCCGCGGCCGTCGCCTATCCCGACGCTCCGCCCGAGGCCTGGCGGGCGCACGGCTATCAATTGCTCAAGGGCGGCCGGCGCGAGGAGGGAAGGGCGGCGCTCGAGCGCTATCTGGCGCTTGCTCCGCGGGCGCCCGACGCGGCGATGGTCCGCCACATGGCGAGCCAGTGAGAGGAGGATTGCGCATGCGCTCCGGCAAGACGTTGGCGGCCCTCGCCGCACTGTCGCTGACGGCGGGCTGCGCCGGCGGCGGCCTCGGCGGCCCGGGCCTGTTCCGTTATTATTCGCTGGTCACTCCCGGCCCGGAGGACGTCGCGAGGGGCTCGATGATCGTCACTCCGACGATCCGCTGGAACAAGGCGCCGCGCGGCCCGAGCGACATCCAGCGCGAGGAGAATTGGACCCTGAACGGGCCGCTGCTCGACGGCCTCACCTTCATCGGCGGGCTCGAGAACGACAAGCGAATCGTCCAGCAGCGCCGCAAGGCCGACCGCAAGGTCCCCAATTTCCGAGCCGACATGGATCCGACCGAGATCGCCGCGATGATCGAGAGCTTCTACCGGATCCGCGCCGGCTCGACCCGCTTCGAGATGACCGGCCTCCAGCCGCGCGACTTCCTCGGCCACAAGGGCTTCCAGTTCGATTACTCCCACCTCGGCGGCGACGAGGTCGAGCGGCGGGGCAGGGCGGTCGGAGCGATCGTCGACGGGCGCTTCTACCTCGCTTTGTTCGACGCCGCGCGGATGCATTATTTCGACGCCGGGCTGCCGGAGTTCGAGAGGATCGTCGAGAGCGCGCGGCTGCCCCGCTGATTTGCCTCCCCATCGAAGATGGGGAGGGGGACCATGCGAAGCATGGTGGAGGGGTAGCTGGCGCAGGGCTTGAAGCTTTGCGCCCGACCCACCGAAGTCGCGGCATCGCCCCTCCACCACCCTTCGCGTGGTCCCCCTCCCCACCGGCTTCGCCGGCAGGGAGGCAAGCTACCCCCGCGCCTCCGCCGCGATCGCCTCCGCCTTCGCGAACAACCCAGGGTCGACCTCCGCCCCCGAAGCCGCCGCATTCTCGGCGAGCTGCTCGGGCCGCGAGGCTCCGACGATGGCCGAAGCGACATTGGGCTCCCGAAGCACCCAGGCGAGGGCGAACTGGGCGAGGCTGAGCCCGGCCTCGGCGGCGACCGGCTTCAGCCGCTCGACCGCCTCGAGCACCGGCCGCTGCAGCAGCCGGTCCATCCATCCGCCCATCTCCTCGCTGGTCGCCCGGCTGTCCGGCGGCGGCGGCCGATCCGGGCTGTACTTGCCGGTCAGCACGCCCTGCGCCAGCGGCGACCAGACGATCTGGGAGATTCCGTTGGCCGCGCAGAGAGGGATCACCTCTTTCTCGGGCTGCCGCCAGAGCAGCGAATATTGCGGCTGGCTGGAGACGAACTTCTCGATCCCGGCCATCTCGACCGCGGCCCGGATCTTGTCCGCCGGCCATTCCGAAAAGCCGATATAGCGCGCCTTGCCCGAGCGAACCGCCTCGGTCAGGGCCGCCATCGTCTCCTCGAGCGGGGTCTCCTCGTCGTAGCGGTGGCATTGGTAGAGATCGACATAATCCGTCCCGAGCCGCTTCAGCGACGCGTCGAGCTGCTTCTCGACCTGCGCCCGCGACAGCCCGCGGTCCGTCTCCGTCATCGGAAAGAAGAGCTTCGTCGCCAGCACGTAGGAATCGCGCGGCCGGCCCCGCAGGACCTCGCCGAGAAAGGTCTCCGCCGCGCCTCGCCCATAGATGTTGGCGGTGTCGATGAAGTTGATGCCGAGCCCGAAGGCCGAGTCGACCACGGCGGCGGCGCGGTCGCGCTCGACCCCGACCCCGAAGGTGAGCCACGAGCCGAGCGAGATTTCGGAAACTTCGAGGTCGCTCGATCCGAGCCTGCGATAGCGCATGTCCTGCCTCCCTGCCTGTGCGCTTTCAAAAGGCGCGAGCCGCGGCAACGTTCCGCTTCCGCCGCAACCCGTCATGCCGGACTTGATTCAGCATCCAGTCCGAGTGCGCGGAGCGCATGGAAACCTCGGCCCTGAAACAAGTTCAGGATGAAGTGAAGCTTTCATCCCGAGTTCAGCGCGCCCGGCCGAAGAGGTCAGGCATGCGCTCGACGATCGTCATCACCGCGCTGGCGCTGCTCGGGTCCACCGGCGCAGGCGCACAGGAGCACGGGACCCGGTCTGGCGATCCGCTCGCCGGTTCGTGGCGCCCGGTCCGCCTCGGCACGGTCGCGGTCCCGGCGGCGGCCGAGGCGCGCCTCGTCTTCAGCGGCGGAGGCGAATACAGCACACAGGCCGGCTGCGGGAATTTCGGCGGCTTCTACCGGCTGTACGGCCACCGCATCCAGGTCCGTCAGCGCGACCCCGTCCAGACCGGCAAATGCCCCAGCCGCTCCGCCGCCCGGCTCGAGACCGCCTTGGCCGGCTTCATGGCCCAGGCCGCCGCTTATGAGTTGCTGCCCGGCGGCGGGCTCCGGATCGTCGCCGGCGACGGCAGCGTCGGCCTGTTCCGCCGGCCGGCGCATGTCATCCCCGCCCTCGCCGGTCCCTGGCTCGTCGAGAGGATCGGCGGCGACACCGTCCCCTGGTCCCGTAACGCCCGGCTGAATTTCGAGGAGAACCGGGTCACGGCCTCCGCCCGGTGCAACAGCTATGGCGCTCGGATCAGGCCGGTCGGGTCGGGCTTCCTGGTGGCCGAGGGCGCGGCCACCCAAATGGGCTGTGACCCCGACCGCCAGGCCTTCGATGCCCGCCTCTTCACCGCCGTCGAAAAGGCCCGCCGCTGGGTAAAGCTGCCCAACGCCCGGATCCGCCTCGAAGGGGCCGGCGAGCCACTGCTGCTGACCCGCCCGCCGACCTTACGCTGAGGCGTGGTCTGGGGCCACCGACCCCATAGGATTTTCCATCCCGCAAAAGCGAGCCCGATAGCATTTCGCTCGCTCCGGCCGGAGTCGGGCGCCGCCGTCCGAAGGGCGTTAGCCCAGCGCCGGCCCCTCTCCCAGTGCGTAGCGGACGATGTCGCGCAGCGCGAAATTCGGACCGGTCCGCGGAACCCAGGACGGGTTTAGCGAAAGCAGCGAGCGTCCATCGCCGAACAGCATCCCGAGGAACACCTCAGCGATGATGCGCCCGCCGACCGGGCCTAGCTTCGGCGTCTCGATGCTCCTGGCCGGAGCGACCGGCGCCGGCACGTTCTCAGCGTGCTTGACCGCCTCGGCGAGGATGTAGGTCCACAGTGGGCAATTTCCGGCAAACACAGGGTCGATCTCGGCGATAGTCTTCGGCTCTTCGCCGCCGCCGGCGCCCTCCTCCTCATCGCTGCCGAACACGATATCGTCGTCGGCGAGCACGGGAACGCCCATTTTGCGAGCGACCACCTGGCCCGACGGCAGGCCGAAACGCCATGCCCGCTCGAGGTTCCTGAGTGCGAGCGAGGGTGGGGGGTCGCCCGCGATCTCGGCCGGCAGGTTCGCGAGGGGCTCGGCGATAGAGGTGTCGATCCGATAGGCCAGTTGAAGCCGGCGCTTCTTCGCTTCGTCGTCGCCGTCATAGGCGCGCACCTCGATGTCGATGAAGCGGCCCCAATCGATGGCGCGTCCCGGGCGCATCGTGCGGAATCCCGTGAGCCCCTCCTCCCCGGGCGCGGTCGGAAAGATCGGCAACAGCATCGCGTCGTTATTGTTGAGCCGGTAACCTGGGCGGATCATCGAATGACCCAGTCTGAACGCAGCGACGGAGAACTCGACCGGCATGAACGGCAGGTTCCGCCATTTGTAGAACTGGATCCTGTCCTTGGCATAGTGGCCGTTGGACTTCAGCGCATCGAGCACCGGCCGCGAGATCAGCCGGGGCAGATAATCGTGGATCAGCACATATTGATAGTGGAACCGCACGAGCCGCTGCACTTCCGAGAGCGGAAGGGAGGGATTGTCGGCGCACATCCGGTTGTGGAAGGCGTAGAACAGGCCCTGCAGCTGGGACACGATGCTGTTTTCGTCGTTTCGCGGGTCGCCGATGAGGGCCCGTCCCTTGAAACGCGGCAGATCTCGCGCCGGCGGCGCGCCGTCGCCCTGGAGAAACTCTCCGACTTCGAGTGCCCGATTTCCGTCATACATGTACGGCTGGTCGCTCGGCCCCCGGCCATAGAGGTTGTCGAGATCGAGTGCCGGCGTCCTGAAGTCGACGAGGGCGTCGGGATCGTTGGCCTTCATGAGGCTGCTCGCGGGGTCGAAAGTGATATCGTGATCGATGAACTGGCCGAAATAGGTGTAAAGCGCCGGGATCGCGCTTTCCTCATCGTCGGGGCCGTCCTTGGGCAAATCGCGGGGGGCCTTCATGGCGGTGGCAAGAGCGGTGAGGGCCGCGATATTTTTCGCCTCGGAGGCGCCGAAGGTGGCGGGCGGCAAGTGGCGGAACATCCGGCCGAAGCGCCCTTCGTACAAAGGCGAGCGGTTGGAACGCAGGCCCCGTGGCAGAATGGCGTGGTGACCCGTCATGATTTCCTCCCTCGATTAGAGGGTGAGCGTAGGCGCGAGCGGCCACGCCCGCTGTGACGTGCGTCACGCCTGTCCGAAATTCGATGCCTGTGTCCGCGCCTTGAGCAGAACTTGCCGACGCATCCCTTGCCCCCCGCGCCACGCCTGCTATATCCCCGCGCGACCGGCGGCCTAAGCGGGCGTGGCGGAACTGGTAGACGCGCCAGGTTTAGGTCCTGGTATCGCAAGATGTGGGGGTTCGAGTCCCTTCGCCCGCACCAGCTTCGCTCCGTTCGCCGCTGACAAGGGCCGCACTCCCGCGAGAAGGTAAGAGCTTCCAACCATGCAGACCGTCGAGACGTTGAACCAGGGCCTCAAGCGCGCCTACCGGATCACCATAGAGAAGAAGGACATCGACGCGCGAGTCGACGGCGAGCTGAAGAAGGTCGCCCCGCAGATCCGGATGCCCGGCTTCCGGCCGGGCAAGGTGCCGGCCAACCTCGTGCGCAAGATGCACGGCGCCGCGATCGAGCAGGAAGCGCTCAACACCGCCGTCCAGGAGGGCGTCCAGCAGCTGATCGCCGAGCAGAAATTGCGCCCGGCGATGAACCCGCAGGTCGAGCTCGAGCAAGGCGGCCCGGGCAAGGACGCCGTGATCAAGGTCGAGATCGAGACCCTTCCCGAAGTGCCCGAGCCCAGGATCGAGGATCTCAAGCTCGAGCGGCTGATCGTCGAGCCCGGCGCGGAGGAGATCGATTCGGCGATCGCCCGGCTGATCGAGGGGCAGAAGAGCTTCGAGCCGGCGCCGGCGGACTCCCCGGCCGAGCCCGGCGACCTCGTCGTCATCGATTATGAAGGCAGCGTCGACGGCGAGGCGTTCGAAGGCGGCAAAGGCGAGTCGATGCGGGTCGAGCTCGGCTCGGGCCGGCTCATCCCCGGCTTCGAGGACCAGCTGGTCGGCGCCAGGGCCAATGAGCAGCGCAAGCTCACCGTCACTTTCCCGGAGGAATATCCGGTCGCCTATCTGAAGGGGCGCGAGGCGGTGTTCGAAGTCACCGTCGGCGAGGTCCAGAAGCCGCGCGAGACCAGGCCCGACGACGCCTTCGCCCAGTCGATGGGCCTCGAGGGCATCGACCAGCTTCGCGAGCTGATGAAGGGACAGGTCGAGCAGGAGCTCGGCGGCCTCACCCGAACGCACATGAAGCGCCGGCTGCTCGACCAGCTCGCAGAGAGCCACGATTTCGAAGTTCCGGCCTCGATGGTCGAGGCCGAGTTCAACCAGATCTGGCAGCAGCTCGAGCAGGAAGCGGCCCAGGAGGAGGATCCCAAGGCCGCGATGGCCGAGATGGAGAGCGAGCGCGGGGATTATCGCGCCATCGCCGAGCGCCGGGTCCGCCTCGGCCTGCTGCTGTCCGAGATCGGCCAGCGCAACAACATCATGATCAACGACAATGAGATGAACCAGCTGATCATGCAGGCGGCCCAGCAATACCGCCCCGAGGACCGGCAGAAGTTCGTCGAATACGTCAAGAACGAACCGATGGCGGCGGCGCAGCTTCGGGCGCCATTGTTCGAGGACAAGGTGGTCGATTTCCTCTTCTCCAAGGCGGAGATCAGCGAGCGCACGGTGAGCCGCGAGGCGCTCGAGGCGGAGATCGAGTCGACCGACGTCGGCCACGTCCACGGCCCGGATTGCGACCACGGCCACGACCATTCGCCCAAGGCGAAGAAGAAGCCTGCCGCCAAGAAGGCGAAGGCCGAAGCCGCTCCCGCCGAGGCGGAGGCGAAGCCCGCGAAAAAGGGCGAGGCCAAGGCCGAAGCCGCCGAGGAGGCGCCTGCCGAGGTGCCGGCCAAGAAGCCCCGCGCGAAGAAGAAGGACGGCTGATCCGATCGGGCCGAGCTTGTCCTTCGATACGCGGCTTCGCCAAGCTCAGCCGCTACTCAGGATGAGCGGGAACTGATAATCCGCTCATCCTGAGTAGGCATTGAGCGAAGTCGAAATGCCGTATCGAAGGACCGGGGCGGGGGGACAGGTGGATCAGTCGCAGCTTCGAATCGCAATCCTCCTCCCCTGCTACAATGAGGAGGCGGCGATCGCCCAGACGGTGGCGGCCTTCCGGGCGGCGCTGCCGTCGGCGCGGATCTTCGTCTACGACAACAACAGCGGCGATCGCACCCGCGAGGTCGCTCTGGCGGCGGGCGCCGTCGTCCGCGAGGAGCGGATGCAGGGCAAGGGCCACGTCGTCCGGCGGATGTTCGCCGACATCGAGGCGGACGTCTACGTCATGGCGGACGGCGATTCCACCTACGACGCCGCCGCCGCCCCCGAGCTCGTCCGCCGCCTCGTCGACGAACGGCTCGACATGGTGGTCGGCGCCCGCAAGTCCGAGGTCGAGGAGGCCTACCGGCGCGGCCACCGCCTCGGCAACCGGCTGTTCACCTCGATCCTCGCCGGCCTGTTCGGGCGAAGCTTCACCGACATCTTCTCGGGCTACCGGGTCTTCTCGCGCCGCTTCGTCAAGAGCTTCCCGGCGCTGTCGCGCGGCTTCGAGACCGAGACAGAGATCAGCGTCCACGCGCTCGAGCTGGCAATGCCGGTCGCCGAGATGGTGACCGCCTACGGCGCCCGCCCCGAAGGCTCGGTCTCCAAGCTCAGCACCTACCGCGACGGCTGGAGGATCATGCGCACCATCCTCCACCTCTTCCGGATCGAGCGGCCCGTCCTCTTCTACGGCGGCTTCGCGGCCTTCCTCGCCGCGCTTGGCCTGGTCCTCGCCGTGCCGCTGATCGTCACTTATGCCCAGACCGGCCTCGTGCCGCGCTTCCCGACGGCCATCCTGGTGACGGGCATGATGGTCGTCGCCTTCCTGAGCTTCGGGGTCGGCCTCATCCTCGACACCGTCGTGCGCGGCCGGCGCGAGGTGCGACGGCTCCACTACCTCAGCTTCCCGGCGGTCGGGGAGGGCGATTGACCCGGCGAAAGCCTATTTGCGCTTCGCGAGGACCTCGACGCGCTCGGTGAGAAGCTGCATCTGCTTCGAGATTTTCAGCACTTCCTTCATGAGCTGGACGTTGTCGACGACGTTGCCGAGCGAGCCCATGCTGCCCTTGGGGCCCGGCGGGGTTCCGACTCCGGCGACCGAAACGCCGCCGTCCGGAAGGTTGACGGTGCCGCCGCCGAAATTCCTCAAGATCTCCAGCAGGACGAACGGCTTCTCCCGCAGGTCGATATGGTCCCCGTAGCGCGTCCTGATGTCCTTGATCAGCGCCTCGTCGCTCTGCACTTGCTTTGGCATCGTTCCAACTCCCTGCTGGCTACACTCGCAATTCCCGTTCCCGCTCCCATGAAACAAGTATCGTCTTGGTGCCTTCCGCCACGGGAAGACCGGCATGGATCATGGCGAAGTTGCATTTGCCTGTCGGCAGAAGATTATTCCAGATCAGCGCACGTCCCGCAATCGCGGGAATTTTTTTATTCAGGGCCCGGAAGTAAGTCTCGCCACTTCTGGCCGGCGTATCGAGGTAGAGGATGAAGCTGCGCTTGCGCTCGCCGGCGGCCGATTTTTCCCAATTGCCGCAGTCGACATGGAAATCGAAATGATCGTCGACCCCGTAGCGCGTCGCCTGCCACTCCTCGAAATGCTTGGTCGTCGATCCGAGGGCGAGGGCGAGCCTTTGCTCGACCGCCGCCAGGCATTCGTTGAGCTCGTCGCTGAACCAGATCTGGCCCGAAGTCTGGCTCCGGCGCATTTCGCTGTAATAAGCCGGCGCATTCTCGTCGCCGATATATTTGACGACCGAGCTGTCCCACCAGTGGGTGAACTCCAGCTCCCTCAGGATGTGGCGGCATTCGCCGGGCGACAGGAAATCGTCGAGGACCGCGAGGTCGTGCCTTTCGAGCTCGTCCAGGAGGGTGTTCATGGTCAGCACCGGATCAGCCTGTCGTTGATCATCCACTCATAGTCTTCCAGAGTCCGGCAGCGTCCGATCGCCTTGTCGTCGATCCCCAGGAAGATGTCGCGGATACGCTCGCAGGACCGCTCGTTGCGTTCCTGATAGTCCGAATGGTCCTCCCAGTGCGGGGTCCGGGTCGCGGTCCGGTCGTACAGGTGCCAGCCGGGGACGAAATGGGGGTGAAACAGGTCGTAGCCGTGGGTGTAGGCGCGAAGCGCGAGCACGACCTCGTCGCCGAAGAAATAGACGTCCTCGTCGTGGGCGAGTTCCTGGTTGAAGCTCCCCCCCGTAAAAACAAAATGAAGCGACGCATATTTCGCGGGAATTGGCCTGGTCAGCGATTTCCACAAGGGAATCGGCCTGGCGACCAGGTAGACGAGCAGCCCCCGCTCGCGGCTGCGCGGCTGGATTTCGAGCGGCTCGACGGACCGCCGGTCGGGGTCGCCGCCGGGTTCGTACGGCGGGAGGTAGGCGGTGATGAAAGGCTTGCGGACTCCTTCGGCCTTCAGCCCCTCGTACATCGAGACGAGGTGCCGGTCCCATGAAGGGATGAAGCGATGATGGGAGTCGAGGAGCAGGGTGTAGGCCTCGCCTCGCCATCTCCGCTGAGCTCGGCCCTCGCCCAGTTGCAGCCCTGGCTTTCGCGATAGTCCCGCTCGATGAATTCGAGGCTTTCGTGCCGGCGAAGCTCGTCGGGGAGCCGGTCGGAGTCCGAGCGCTGCCAGAATATCGCGACCCTCAGCCTATCCGGACTCTCGGCCTTGGCCAGAAGATCGAACAGGGTCGGCGCCAGCTCGGTGTCCCGATAAGCCGGTATTTGCACGTAGATCGACTTCATCGTTCCGACAAGCCAGCCGCTTCGCGAGATCACGGTTTTGCAGCCTGGCCGCACCGGGCACAAGGTATTTCCCGCCGTTCGGTCCAGCCGGGGGAAAATCTATATTGGGGAAATTCGGCGAATGACTGTCGCTGGGCTTAATTGCCGAACAGCAGCACCGTCAGCATCACGCAGGCCAGCCACACGATTACGAGCACGGCAGGGAGATACAGATATTTCTTCCGCCACGGGCGATTGCGGTGCCAGAAGGTGACGGGGGGAACGGTATCCAGGAAGCGCATGAAGCGGAGGTGGTCGGCGTCGGTATCGCCGCCGATCCGCGCCGGCGGGTCGATGTCGCGCTTGTAGCGCGGCCGGCGCGCGTCGAGGCCCTCGATCTCGCCGCTGGCGTGGAGGACGAGATCGGGGGCGAGGCCGAGATGGCGAAGAACGACCCGGTCGGGGTTGCCTGACGCGCCGAGCTCGGCGGTGTAGCCGCGCCGGACGAGGGCGTGCAGGCGCTCGAGGACGGGGGCGGGCGCGGGCTCCGGTTCCAGCGCGATCGGAAGCCTGTCCGAATCCTCGCGGGCGGCGACCCGGCGGGTCTTTTCGGGCGCGATCTCAATATCATTGGCCATGCGGGCCGGGGTAGCATGAGAGTGTTAGGCTTGCAACACACCACCATTGCGGGCGAGGCCCGCGATCAGGCGGAATCCACCCGAGGCACGAAAGGATAAATTAAAGCGTCCCGGTTTTTCCGCGCGCGCTTCGGAGGCCTTTTCGTTATGGCGGGGCGTGGCAGAGACGGGCGCCTCGTCGTCGGGAAGGATCCCGGATTCGCACGCGCGGCTGCACAATCTAGTCTATTCCGTCCTCTATCCCGCCTTCCTGGGCAGTTTCATCTTCGGGCTCCTCTCCCAGCCGGTGACCCGGGATTGGCATTGGGGATTGCTTCTGGCCTTCTATTTCACCCTGCAGCAAATCGAGGGAACGCTCTCGGGGCCGGCCGGCTATTCGTGGGGTCAACTGGTTCGCGATGCCGGCGAGATGGCGCTGATGGTGCTCGCGTTCATCGCGTTGGGGCTGACTCGGGACTTCAGGCCCGACATCGTCTCGTTGGTGGGAAAGCTGCCCCCGCAATGTGTCCTGGCAGCGATCTTTCTCCTCCCGCCCCTGGCCCGGATATTAGGCGGGCTGCGTGATCGCTGGAAGCGGAGCTTCGTCCGGGCGCCGGGTTTTTACTGGGCCCTGACCATCCTGTCTCTGGTCGCGACCGTCGCGGCCTATTCGTACGACGAGCCTGGGAGCCTGCGGCTCGCCTGGATTCTGCTGCTCGTCTATTTCACGGCGTTCCAAATCTTCAATGAATGGCTGCCGGAGGGAAGTTTCCGGCGGCCCCCGGCCGTTACCGAGACGGCAGCGTCCGTGAACGTTGCGAGCGCCGTCAGCGAAGCCGACCGCGCCGCCACGGCCGCTCTGTCCGCCGCGGAGCAAGCCGCCGCGGCGGCCAAGGATGCCAGCGCGGCGGCGCAGAGCGCGCGTGACGCGGCGGCAACGGTTAACGCCCGGAAAGCCGACATCGCGGCTCCGGTCGTGGCTCCTTCGGCGCACAGCGAGTCGGGAAAGCCTTCCAAATCTTGACCACCGGCCCGGGACGCCAAGCGCTACCGCCTTCGAGCTGCTACTCTCCCGTCGGCTTGACCTCGCTGGTGTGGCTGGCGACCGCCACCCACTGGCCGTCGCGGCGGGCGAAGATGTCGGTGAAGGCCCATTTGCCGCTGGTGTCCTTACCGTCGACGGACGAGACTTCCTCGTCGACGCCCTGGACCACCGCGACTTCGCCCATAACCCGGACCTTGAGGTCGCGGACATTCATCGACTTGACGACGTAGCGGGCGTTGAGGACCGACTTGAGCATCGTCGATTTGGTCCAGAAGCCCATCCAGTTCCCGCCGTGCCAGTCGGGCGCGTAGAAGCGCATCAGGAAGGCTCGGTCCTTGCGGGCGAGGGCCACGGCGTAATCGCGCTCCAGCCGGACCAGCTCGGCCTCGTCGCGCGCGGCGTCGGCCGGGCGCCCAGGCAAGGCGGCCGCGGCCGGTCCGGCGGCGGCGCGGCCGGCATTGCGGGTCCCGGCGGCGCCGTCGCCGTCCTCCATAGGAGCTGAGCCGTCGCAGCCGTGAACGAGCAGGAATGGGCCGAGGAGAAGCACCCGCTTCATTGACGCCGGGATCCGCATGGCGCGCGCTATGCGCCACGCCGGGCCGGACCCGCAAGAGTTGTCGGCAACCGCTGCCCCCGCGCCGGAAAGCCGCGCGGTTCCTTACTCCTGAGGAGCGGCCTTCAGGAGCAGATCGAGCTGGGCTTGGCAGCCATTGTCGATCAGCGCCTTGGCAAGAACGGTGGGATCGTCGCCGACCGCCGCCAGGGTCTTGAACTTGAGTCGGGTCGGAGCGTCCGAACCGGCCCATTTCAGCGAATATTCGGCCCCGTCGGCGATCGGCAGCTGCTGCGGCCAGCGCTGCACCAGCCGTCCCGCCGCCCAGGCGACCGGCTGGCCGGCACCGGCGGCGGGGATGACCTGGAGAGTCGCGTCGGAACCGCCGGCGGGGCGCCACAGCACCACCTGTTTGGCATCGGCGAGGCAGACGTTGCCGCTCCTGGACACGTCGACGTCCCACAACCCCGGGGCCGGCGGCACTTCGGGGCCGCGCATCGCGCTGAACCGCGAACGTGTGTTGAAGGCAGGGGCGGTGCCCCCGCCCGCGACCTTGAACGTGCCGGGCCCGCGCAGCGTTCGGGCGCCCGACGGGGCGAGCACCGTCACCACGTCGCCGGCCTTGAGGACCACCGGCACATTCTCGCCGACGGCCCGGCCCGGCGGGTAGGATTTGGCCGACGGCCCGGCCGATCGGACGACGAGCGGAGTCGCCATCGCCGCCGCGGGAGCGGCCAGCAGAGCCGCCACGGCGGCTGTCCTCAATGCCTTGCGCGCGAAATTGTGCATCGATCCACCTTCCATCCCGGAAACAGCTGAATAACCCTGCCGAGGGCGGTTAATCCAGCCCTGTTGCGGGTTTATGCCTGGAGGCGGGGCAGTCTGTTTCAATTGTTGCCGGCAAGCCCGCCCGCGAGGCGCGAGGCCAGAGCGTCGATCTGCCGCTGCTGCCGGGCGAGAGTCGCGGCCAGCTCGACCTCCCGCGCCTGGCGTGCCTGGACCACGCGGACGGCGCGGGCGACCGGGCCGGCGAGCTCGTCGAGCGCGTCCAGCTCCGCCGTGCTCAGCCGCGACCGGTCGGGATGGGGCCCGAGCAGGAACCAGCCGAGACAGGTGCCATCGTCGAGGCTGAGCGGGCGGCGCAGCGGGAAGAACGCGTCCCCGGTCTCCACTCCCGACGAGCAGGCGGGATCGAGCGCGGTCCGCAGCAGCCAGGCTTCCACCCGCTCGGCGCTCGTGCCCCGGGTGCCCGCCACCTTGCCGTCGAGGACGAGTGCCAGCCGCGCCGAGCGCACGCCCGTGGCGACGCGCCCCAGCACCTCCTCGACCAGCTCTGGAAGAGTCGCGAAATGCCTGAGGTCGCGAAGGCAATCGGGCAGGTCGCGGCGCATCTCGGCGAGCTTGCGCTGGAAGCGGCGCTCCGCCCATCCCTGAACCCGTTCGTAGATCGGGTTGATCATTACCGTCGACAAAGCGGCCCCGACGATCGGCGCGATCGACCCGGCGTCGCGGCCGAAGAAGCGCAGGATCACCTCCTTCACCCCTTCCATGGTCGCCGCGAAGATTCCCGCGAGGATGAGCGCGATGAGGGCGAAGGAGGCCGAGCGGCTGATCGCCACCTCGGCGTCGTAGAGCCGGTAGCGGAGCAGGGCGACGAGCAGCCCCGCCTGAAGCAGGAGAAAGGCGAAGCCGAAGGCGAAGCCCGCGGCGAGCTCGAGCGAAAGCTGCTGGGCGAGGCTCGGAGCCCCGGCCTTGAGCATGTCGGCCGTGACCGCCACTCCGAAGAAGCAGGCGTAGCCGGAAAAGCCGAACACTGCCCATTTGAGCTGCTGGCGCTCGTCGCCCGAAGCGCTCCTCAGCCGCCACAGGAAGAGCAGGACGGCCGCGGCCATCGCCCCGATCAACATCGCCCGGTAGAAATCGCCGCGGAGGAACAGGAGCAAGGGCAGAGCGGCGAGGACGGCGATCGTGATCCGGGGCGAGAGGCGGCCGTGCGGAAAGAGCAGGATGCCCCCAATGAGGCACATGTTGGCGAGGTCGTAGAGCGCCCGGTGAACCTCCTCCGGCATTCCCAGCTTGACGGTGAGGAAGGCCCAGGATGGCTGCTCGGCCGCCATGGTCAGAAGGATTGCCAGCGACACCACCGAGCTCACCACGTCCTCGCGCTTGCGGCGGAAGAGGAGCCAGGCCGAGATGAGCAGGAACGGGTAGGTGAGCAGGTGGAGCAGGTCGATGAAGCTCAGCAGCCGGGGCGGGACCCCAAGCGCCCGGGCCGCGTGTTCGATATGGATCTCGCCGGTGCGGACGGTGATGTCGCGCTCCCGCCCGTCGGGCCCGCGCAGCCGAAGCAGGACGTCGCGGTCCTCGCTTCCGTTCAGGAGATCGTTGAACAGGAGCTGGTCGGTTTCGGTGCCGATCCCCGCCGGGGCTCCGGGCGTGCCCGGCATCGCCACTTGCCGCGAGACCGGAAGGGTATCGATCGCGACGATGTCGTCGCCGGCGCGGATTCCGGCCGAGGCGGCGGCCGAACCGACCGGGAACCGGATCCGGGTCAAATCGCTCTGCGCGAGCGCCATTCCGGCTCGGCTGCCGGCGACCAGGCCGCTGTTGCCCCTGCTTTCCGAGAAGCGTTGCCAGATGCCGCCGACGGGCCCGAGAACGGCCAGGGCGAAGGCCGCGAACCATATCAGCCGGAACAGGAAGAAACCGCGCGGCCCGAAATCGGGCACACGGTCAGGGAGGCGGAGGCGCACGCGAGGCACTTTCGGCAGGCCGTCGGCGATCTCCACTGCCATAGCTGCGACGCGCCCCAAGCTGCCGAAGAACACCGGACCGCCGGATAGCACGGGGCCGCCGCGTCACCATATAAAAGTTGCTATCCGCCCATCGCCTTCCACAGGTCGATGGCGGCGTCGAGCTCGTCGCGCCGCGCAAGCGCGCGCTCGTCCTCGACCGCCAGAAGCGCGCGCTCGGCGTCGAGCACGTCCTGCAGGCCGGCGCCACCTTCGACATATTGGCGCCTCACCAGCGCGGCCGTCCTGCGCGCTTCCTCGGCGGTCGCGACGAGCAGCCCGTGGCGCTGGCGCGCGGCGACGGCGGCGGCGAGCGCATCCTCGCTCTCCTGCAAGGCGACGAGAAGAGCATGGCGGTAGAGCTCGACCGATTCGATCTGGGCCCCGCCCGCGGTGGTGAGGCGTCCCTTGAGGCGCCCGCGGTCGAAGATCGGAGCCAGCAGGCTCGAGCCGGCCGAGACGGCAAGCTGCAGCGGCCCGCCCCTGGCGGCGCCGCCCAGCAGCGATCCCGCCGACACGGTAAGGCTCGGCAGGAAAGCAGCGCGGGCGGCATCGACGTCGCCTTTGGCAGCTCGAATTCGTGCTTCGGCCGAGAGCAGGTCCGGACGGCGGTCGAGAAGCGCGGCGGGGGTGGAGGGCCTGGGCGGCGGAGTCACCATGCCGGCCAGGCGGGTGTCCGCGAGCGTGAACAGCGGCGCTTCCTCCCCGACGAGGACGGCCAGGGCGTTGCGGGCATGGCCGCGCGCCTCGGCGAGTTGCACCCGCTGCGCTTCGAGACGCCTTACCTCGACCCCTTGGCGGCCCGCTTCGATTCGGCTTGCGGCACCTTCGCGGATCCGGACGGCGATGATCCTCTCGACTTCGCGGGCCGCGGCCAGCGAACGGTCGAGAATATCGAGACGGTCGCCGAGCGCCGCGTAGAGGACGTAGGCACGCGCGGTCTCCGCCTGGGCCGCCAGGGCCACGGCATCCCGATCGAAGTAAGCGGCGGCGAATCGCGCACGCGCCGCCCTTTTCGCCGCGTCGACCCGGCCGAACAGGTCGAGCTCCCAGCTTATGTCGAGGCCGAGGCTGCGGCTCTCGCGGAAAAGGTCGCTGCCGCCGGCGGCGCCGAGGGCGAGGACCGGAGCGATCCTCGCTTCGCCAAGCTCGCCACGGGCCTGGATGATTCGGGCCGCGGCGACGGCGATGTCGGTGTTGCGGCTACGGGCGGCGGCCAGCAGCCGTTCCAGCTCCCCGGAGCCGAAGGACAGGTCGAATGCGGAGTCGCCGCCGGCCGGGGACTCGGAACTCCAGCCGGTGGACTGAAGCGGCGGCGGGGCGGCGACATGCGCCGTCGGCGCGCAGGCGGCGAGCGCGAGCGACGAAGCGAAGCTTGCAAGGGGCAACCGCGGCCGCATGATCCGCCGCCTAACCCGGGAAGGGTTAAGGAAACCGCCACCATCGCCCGCCGCGCAAGGGGCGGGGGAGGAGGGTATGCGACGCCTTAACCGGGATTTGAGATTTGCCGCCTATGGCCGCGTTCATGGCGACCAGGCTATTTCGGCAGGAGGCGATCGACGCTCGGCGCGACCGGCTCACCGGCACGGTGATCGCCGCGACTCCGCCCCGCGCGCGCGTCTATGCGTGGCTGCTCTTCGCCCTGGCCGCGGCGCTCGCCGCCTTGCTGATCTTCGGCACCTGGTCCACTCGAATTGCCGTCCGCGGAATAGTCTCCCCGGCCGGCGCGGTGGTGCGCCTCCATGCCCCGGCCGCGGCGGAGGTGCTCGAAGTCCGTGCCCGCGAAGGCGCCCCCGTGCGGCGCGGCGAGCCGCTCCTCATTCTGTCGCTCACCCAGGGCCACGGCGAGAGCGGCGGCGACGGCATCAGCGGGCGCCTCGCCCAGCTCGAGCGGCAGGATTCCGAACTGGCCCGGCAGATCGGCCTTGCGGGCAGCCTCGGCGCTGCCGACACAGCGACTCTGGACCAGCAGAAAGCGGGCCTGGCCGCCTCGGTCGCCTCGCTCGAACGTCAGCGCGGCCTTGCGTCCGAGCAGATCAGGCTTGCCGAGAGCAACAGCCGGCGCGCCGCCCGCCTCGCCGAGGAAGGCGCCGGGACTCAGCGCCAGGTCGAGGAATCCCGCGCCCAGCTGCTCGCGCTCCGGCTCGACCGCGAACGGCTCGGCGAGCGAATCGGCGAGCAGCGCGAGGCGCTCCGCGCGATCGACAGCCAGATCCTCTCGCGCCGAATCGGCGCCGAACAGTCGCGCTCGGAAATCGAGGCCCGCCGTGCGGCGCTCGCCGAGCAGCGCGACGCTCTCACCCGCCAAGGCCGCCTCACCCTGACCTCTCCGGTCCAGGGCGTCGTCGCCGACATCGGCGTTCGCGCCGGCGGACATGCCGGTCCCGAGCGTTCGCTGCTCGCCATCGTTCCCGCCGGCGCGGAGGACGAGGTGCAGCTCTACGCTTCGTCCCGAGCCGCGGGGCTGCTTCGGGCGGGTCAGAAGGTGCGGCTCTATTTCGACGCTTTGCCTTATCAGAAATACGGAGCCGGCGAGGGGCGGGTCACCTGGGTGTCGGAGGCTCCCGCGGACCCCTCCGAGCTTCAGGGCGCCGCCGAGCCGCTGTTCCGGATCCGGGTCGCCATTACCCGGCTTCCGGCCGTCGGACCGCGAGGAAGGTCGATCCGCCCGGGAATGACGCTGTCCGCGAACGTGGTCGCCGAGCGGCGGAGGCTTTGGGAGCTGTTCCTCGATCCGGTGCTGAAGGCGATTCGCCGGTGAGCGCGTTCGATTGGCCCTGGTCGCGGCGGGTGACCCCGATGCTCCAGGCCGAGGCGGCCGAATGCGGCCTCGCGTCGGTGGCGATGATCGCGGCGCACTACGGTCACAAGGTCAACGTCAGCGGGCTCCGCCGCCTGTTCCCGGGGTCGATGCGGGGAACGACGCTTGCCGAGCTGATGGGCATCGCCTCGCAGATCGAGCTCGCGCCCCGGGCGCTTCGGCTCGAGCTCGACGAGCTGGACCAGCTGCAGGTGCCTGCCATCCTCCACTGGGACGTCGACCATTTCGTCGTGCTCGAGAGCGTCCGCCGCGGCCGGGCGACCTTGCTCGACCCGGCCGCCGGGCGGCGAGTCATGTCGGTCGCGGAGCTCGGACGCCATTTCACCGGCGTGGCCCTCGAGCTGACCCCGACCTCGGAGTTCAAGCCGATCGAGGCGCGCACCCGCACCCGGCTGTCGGACCTGTGGAGCAGGATGGTCAATTATCGACGCGCCGTCGCCCAGGTGGTGGCGCTGTCGCTTCTGCTCGAGCTGACCGCGCTTGCTCTCCCGTTCTTTCTCCAGCTCGCCGTCGACGAGGCGATCGGCCAGGGCGACGCTTCGCTTCTGACCTTGCTCGTGCTCGGCTTCGGCACCGTCTATGCCCTCAATGCGCTGGTCCAGGGCCTGCGCTCGTGGGTAGTCCTCACGCTCGGTCAGTCGCTGTCCTACCAGCTGGTCGGCAACGTCTTCCGCCACCTGCTCAGGCTGCCGATGCGCTGGTTCGAAAGCCGCCATATCGGCGACCTGCTTTCCCGGATCGGCTCCACCCAGCCGATCCAGTCCCTGCTCGCCGAGGGTGCGGTGAGCGCGTTCGTCGACGCCGCGCTGGCCCTGGTGACCCTGACGGTGATGGCGCTGATCAGCGTTCCGCTTACCCTCGCGGTCGCCGCCACGACTTTCCTCTATCTCGGCTTCCGGCTGCTCATCTATCCGACGCTCAGGCGACGCACCGAGGAGGAGATCGTCGCGCGCGCCCGCGAGGAAACCTATCTGATGGAGAGCCTGAGGGCGATCCGGGCGATCAAGCTCCACGTCCACGAGGCGGTGCGCGAGAATGGCTGGCGAAACAAATATGCCGACGTGATCAGCGCCCGCTACCGCGCCCAGATCTATCGAGTCGCCGCCCGGCTGGGCGAGAATCTGCTGATCGCCTCGCAGATCCTCCTGGTCGTCTGGCTCGCGGCGGGAGCCGTCATCGCCGACCAGATGACGATCGGAGTGATGCTCGCCTTCCTCGCCTACCGCTCCAGCTTCATGCTCGCCGCCACCGGCCTCGTCGAGCAGGCCGAGCGCTGGCGGCTGCTCTCCGTCCATCTCGACCGGCTTTCCGACATCATCGCGGAGCCGCGGGAGCCCGGCCTCGCGGCGATGCCGCGAAACACCGTCCTGCCGCCGCCGGCGATACGCGGCGAGGGGCTCGAATTCGCCTACGGGCCGCACGATCCTCCGGTCATCCGCGACATGAGCTTCGAGATTCCGGCGGGCGCCTTCGTCGCCATCGTCGGCGCTTCGGGCGCCGGCAAGACCACGCTGATGCGCCTCCTCCTCGGCCTGATGGCTCCGACCGCCGGGCGGATGCTCGTCGACGGAAGGCTTCTCTCGCCCGAATCCGCCGCTGCCTGGCGGGCCAGGATCGGCGCCGTCCTGCAGGACGATCAGCTTCTCTCCGGAACGCTGGCCGACAATATCGCCTTTTTCGACGAACGCCCGGACGAGGGGCGGATCGAGACAGCGGCGAGGCTGGCGCGAATCCACGATACCATCGTCCAGATGCCGATGGGCTATCAAAGCCTCGTCGGCGACATGGGCGCGGCCCTGTCGTCCGGTCAGCGGCAAAGGCTGATCCTCGCCCGTGCGCTTTATCGGGATCCGGATGCTCTCTTCCTCGACGAGGGCACCGCCAATCTCGACGAGGAGAATGAGATCGCGATCGCCGAGACGATCGCCCGGCTGCCGATCACCCGGATCGTCATCTCGCATCGGCCGCTGCTCGTGGAACGGGCCGAGATCGTACTGAGGCTGGCAAATGGCCGCCTCGAGCCGGTGGAGCGCGCCGAGACCGCTCCGCGCAGCGCCGTCGAGCGCCTGCGGGCGCTGGCGCCCGCGCTTCGCGGATAGGCCGAATCCTCAATCCAACGGCCGAGGGCGGCGGGAGGCCGCCGCCCCGGCTCGTCGTGAAGCTTAGCGAGGGCCCATGTCGTCGCCGAGGCTGTCGCCCTTGCCGCCGCCATGGCCGGTGCCGTAGCGGGCGGGACCGTGAACTCCCGACTGGCCGGGAGCATTGTTGTTGAAGTCGGCGCCGTTGCCGAAACCGTTATTGCCCCATTTGGCCTGGTCGCGATTGTCGTGGGGGATGGGATCGCCGACCCCGCCACTGACCAGCTGTGCTTCGCTCCGGGTAAGATCGCGCATAAGTCTCTCCTCTGTTGCGCGCCCAGAGTGCGGGATTAGTTCGGTATTTCAAGTGCTTGAAATCGCCTGTGCCGACGCGGGACACTGCCGGCCGAAGATGTTGACGGAATCGGCACCCAAACGAAAAGCGCCCGGACCGCGGGGCCCGGGCGTTTCGAGGTCGAACGAAGGTAAGCCGCTCAGGCGGGCTTGCCGGTCGTCTTGTAGGTGATCGTCGTCGTGATCGCATTGGGATTGTTGTCGATGCTGCTGTTGACGACGCCGCCCGGATTGGTGGTGATGCTGACGGTCTTCAGATGCGGGTTGGCGCCGCCGCTGACGAGGTTCTGCTCTTCGCTGCTGAGATGACGCATTTTTCTTTCTCCTGGGAAATGGAAGGACGGCTCAGCCGGTGGGCTGGCCGCCGTGACCCTTTTCATTCTGGCTGTTCTTGTCGCCGGGACCGCTATTGCCGGGCCCGCCGCCATAGTTCGGCTTGTTAGCTCCGCCGCCGACGTGGCGAAGTTCGCTGAGATCGAGCTCACGCATTGCGCTCTCCCGTCCGAGACGTGCACGATTGCACGCTGAGCGCGAGAGAGCGCCTCGCCCCGTACGGCGCAAGCGGCAAAAAAGTGCCGTCCCTCCATGGGACGGACGGGACGGAGGCGTTACCTTCTCTCGACCGCGGGCATCGCCCGGATCGATCGGGAGAGCACCGAGCAGGGCAGGCTGCGGCTCGTCGCTGACCGGCCGCTACATCAAGGGCGCTTTCCAGCCATGAAGCTGGAAATTCGTCATCGTGACCATTTCCGCCGTTTACGGGCGGGGCGGCCGACGGCTCCCAGTCGAGCGCTCCCTCGAGACCACCCGGCCGCCTTCAAGGCGGGTCGTCCAGCATTCGTCGCCGGTCGCGGAACAGGCGATGCTGACCCGGGTCGGCCCCGCGACGCCCGTCACCGGGCCCGACGCCGAGACCGGGGGCGCCGGGAGAGTCACGGACCGGACGAAGGACGGGTCCGGCCGGTTCATCGACTGGAAGGAGAAGACGAGCAGGACCGCGTCGAGGATCGCCAGGGCGGCCAGCGCCTTGACGATCAGAAGGCCTCGACGGGTGAAGCACAGGAAGCAGGCGAGGCCGAGCAGTGCGAGGATCAAGGGCAGCAGGGGAAGCGTGTGCAGTGCGAGGCGCTCGTCCCAGTCCATTTCCTCCAGCCGCCCGTGGAAGCCGAAGATCATCAGCCCGACAAACCCGGCCGGCACCGTCGCAATCCAGGCCGCGGCGCCCAAGGCCGCGATCTTCGCTCGAGTCGGCTTTTCGAGACGGGGCCAGGGCTCGTACGTCATTTCGAAGCGACGATGCCCGAAAATACTTAGCAATTCTCTGCCGGCCGGCGGGCATCGACGGCCGCCCCTATCCGTGGCACCACCGGCGCGCAGGACGAGAAGGGGAGGGCGGATGGCCGGGGAGCCGGAACTGTTGAGCGGGGACGAGCCGCTCGCCGAGCATGTCAGGCGCCATGCCTACGACCGAACGATCATGCTCGCCGACGGGGTGTTCGCGATCGCCATCACCCTGCTCGCGCTCGAGCTAAGGCCGCCCGAGCATTGGGACGGCGAGCTCGCCCACCTGGTCTCGGCGATCTGGCGCTCGCTCTTCTCCTATCTGTTCGGCTTCGCCATCGTCGGCGCCTTCTGGATCGCCCATCGCGGGCTGTTCGCCCGGATCCGCCGGGTCGACGGTCCGCTGACCTTCCTCGCCCTCCTCCAGCTCTGCCTGATCGCGATGACTCCGGCGGTCGCCGCCCTGGTCGGAGAGGCCGGGCCGGGCAAGTCGCTCACCGTCTATTTCATGCTGATCGTGGCTCTCGGCGGCTGCCAGGCTATGCTGTGGGCCTATGCCGCCTTTGCAGGGGGACTGGTCGACTCGGCGATCGGTCCGAGCGAGCGGCGACTGATCCTTCTTCGCCTGGCGACGCCCGCTCTCATGTTCCTGGCGATGCTCCTCGCCCAGCTCGCCGGGCTCTACCAATCCGCGGCCCTTCCGATCGCCGTCGCCGGCCTCGTGGCGCTCGCTCTGGTCCGCCGGCTGCGGCGCCGTCCTCCTGCCGCGGCCGGGGCTGACGGAGGGGACGAACTCTAGCCCGGCGGCCGACCCCTGGAACGAAGCGCCCGGTTTCCTATTTAAACCAAAGGCTTTGACCAGGATGGAGCTTCGCCATGGCCGGCGGATGGGCGCGCGACGGCGCGGTTCAGGATCAGATCGACGATACCGTGAAGGACGCGGTGCTGAGCGCCCGCGCGCGGCTTCCGGCCGGCGAGGGCTCCGAATATTGCGAGGATTGCGGCGAGCTCATCCCGGAGCGCCGGCGTCAGGCGCTGCCCGGGACCCGGACCTGCGTGCCCTGCCAGTCGGAGCGCGACCTGGAGGCTAGGCGCTCGGGCGCGGGCATCAACCGGCGCGGAAGCAAGGACAGCCAGCTGCGCTGAATCGTCTCCCCTCCCTGGAAGGGAGGGGTCGGGGGGTGGGTAGGCGAGCGCAGCGAGACTTTTACGGACTCGGCGTTTCGGCCGCCTTCGGCGGACCCATCCCCGGCCCCTCCCGTTCAGGGAGGGGAGTTTCCGGCTCGCTGAAGCTCTCATAGTCGATCGTCAGCTCCTCGCCCTCGGCGATGTCGCGGCGGGCGATGAAGCCGAGATCCTCGGTGCTTTCGACATTGGCCTCGGTGCCCGGAGCCGGCTCGTTGAGATACCAGCCGGGGGTGAGATTGTGGAAATTGGCCGGGCAGCCGATGCTTTCGCCGCGGCTGATCCCGAAATCGTGGTAGAAGGCGCGCTCTGCCGGGGTGAGTCCGGCCTGGTCGAGCTCCGCCTTGCTCACCCAGACCAGCGGCACCAGGTCGTTGGCGAAGATGTCCGTGCCCGCCGGAATCGGCCGGATCGCGAACACGCCGATGCCCTGCACCGCCGATAGGCCGAGGCGGACGTAGACGTCCTCGTGCGGCAATTTCGAAACCATCGCAGCTGAGTAGCCGCGCGCGCGGAATCCGCAACTGCGCGATCAGCGCCGGCCGCGCTTTCCCGAAGCGCCCGCGCGTGGCCGGTTGACGGCGTCGCGCAGGTAGCGGGCGCGATTTTCCAGCTCGGCCCGCTCGGAGGGCGACAGGCCGTCGCGGCCGTAGCGCTCGGCGAGGCGGTCGATCGCCCGCGCTTCGCGCTCGAGCCCGCGGGCCTCGCGCCGCGTGAGGTCGCCGCGGTCGCGGGCCCGGTCGATCCGCCCCTCGATGTCGCGCAGCTCGCGGCCGATGCCCGGGCCGGGCAGTCGGCTGTCGGGAAGGAAGGGGCTGGAGACGGGCACCGGACCGTAATCGCGCTTGCCGGCGATCTGGGCGGCCGCCGGGGCGGCGAGCGCGAGAAGCGCGAGAGCGGGGAGGGCGAAGCGGCGCATCCTGGGCCTCCATTCTGAACGGTCCGATCTTCATTACGCCACCTGAACGACAGCCGAACCGCGGACTTGGAGGGCCGGGCAGAGCGGCTTAATCAGGTTCCGATTCGTCAGACGGGAGGGAGAAAGATGCCCAGGGGAGCCTGCCTGTGCGGCGCCGTCAGCTTCGAGGTGAGAGGCGAGCTTCCGCCGCCCGACGGTTGCCATTGCTCGCAATGCCGGAAGTCGTCCGGCCATTATTTCGCGTCCACCGACGTACCGCGCGACGCCCTCACCGTCCGCGGCGCCGAGCATTTAACCTGGTACCAATCGTCGGAGAAAGTGAGGCGCGGCTTCTGCTCGGTCTGCGGCTCGTCGCTCTTCTGGGACCCGGTCCACCGCGACTGGACGGCGGTCGCCATGGGCGCGTTCGAGGTGCCGACCGGAACCCGGATGAACAAGCATATCTTCGTCCACGAGCAGGGCGATTATTACGAGCTGTCGGACGGTCTGCCCCGCTTCGGCCCCAATGCCGAAAGCGAGTGGCTCCCCGGGACGGATTCGAACCATCGGCCAACCGGTTAACAGCCGGTTGCTCTACCGCTGAGCTACCGGGGAGCAGCCTCTCGGGCGAGGCGCGCCTATAGCAGCGGCTTTCTCGGACTGGCAAGGGCCTCAGACCGCGAACTGCTCCATCGAGATCCGCTCGTCGAGCGCGTGCTCGGGATCGAAGAGGAGGGTGAGCGCCTGGCGCCGGTCGACGCTGATCTCGACCGTGGCGACGTCGCGCACCTCCCGCTGGTCGGCGACGGCCGAGACCGGCCTCTTGTCGGCATGGAGAACCCGGAACAGGATCTTGAGGTCGTCGGGCACGAGCGCGCCCCGCCAGCGCCTCGGCCGGAACGGGCTGATCGGGGTCAGGGCGACGAGATTGGCGCCGAGCGGGAGGATCGGCCCCTGGGCGGAGAAATTATACGCCGTCGACCCCGCCGGCGTGGCCACCAGCACTCCGTCGCAGACCAGCTCGGGAAGCACGGTTCGGCCGTTGACCGAAACCTCGATCCGCGCCGTCTGCCGGGTCTCGCGAAGCAGCGACACCTCGTTGATCGCCGGGCTGGACACCTTTTCGCCGGCGACCGTCACCGCCTCCATCCTCAGCGGAGCCACGGACACGGCCTTGGCCCGGTTGACCCGCTCCCTCAGCCCCTCGATCCGCCACTCGTTCATCAGGAAGCCGACCGTCCCCCGGTTCATCCCGAAGACGGGCAGGATGCGTTCGCCGTCGAGCATGTCGTGGAGGGTCTGCAGAAGGAAGCCGTCGCCGCCGAGAGCGATCACCTGCTCGGCCTCGGCGAGCGGGACGAAGTCATAGGCGTCGCGAAGCAGAGCCTCGGCCGACTGGGCGGCCTCCGCATTGGAGGCGAGCAGGGCGGTGGGAAGGTCGGCATTGGCCGTCATGCCTGCTTGCTAGGGGGGATGGGGCGGGGGGGCAAGGGAGGTGCGCTGACCGCGCGCGGAGATTGCCGCCGCGCGAAGCGTTCACTAGGCATTGCCGGATGCGGGAGAAGCCGGACCACGGAAGCGGCGGCCTGGTCATCGGCCTGGCGATCGGGGCGGCGCTGACGCTCGCTTACGCTTGGGTGGTGACCGGCGGAGCGCTCTCCACCTGGCCGTTGCCCGCCTTCCTGTTCCAGTTCCTCTTCATCTCCGCTCCGTTCGGCCTCGTCGCACTCATCGGATCCCGCGACTGGCGGGCCTGGGCCGCGGCCTTCGCCTTCACCGCGCTGCTGTGGGGGCCGTTCCTTTACATCGGCTATCGCTGGCACTGGAGCTGAGCAGGGACCAAAGTCCGAGCGGCGTGCCTAGCGGGCCCGAGCCGGCCTCAGCATTGCTCGCAGATCAGCCTCGACGGTTGGCACAGGGCCGGGCGGCGGCGGGTGACGTGGCCGCATTCGAGCTGCATCGCGATGGCGCCTTTGCCGCACGGCGTTCGGCTGGTGACGGCACGGCTTCGCCGGTCGCGGGGACGCTGAAGCGCCTCCTCTTCGATGATCATTTCGGAATTTCCCCCCTGCTTCCCGTAAAAAACGGCTCGCAATCAATGTTGTAGCAAGCTTTCCTGCCAAGACCAAGGCGCTTTGTCGCCAATTTCGACCGACGGGCCGTGGCGCCTTTCCGTCCCGCACCGGCACCTCCCCCGATCTAAACCGATTGTTGAGGGGTAAAGCCGAGAGTAGAGCCATGGGGTTCGAAGCGCCGTCCAGGGGGAAGGAAAAGGAAGGCATGGCCGCGTCCGGCGCACCGCTCTTCCTGCTGTCCTTCCGTCACCGCGACGAGCTCACCGCGACGGCGGAGCGCGCCGGCTGGCTGGCGATCGCCGCGCGGCGGGCCGACAATGCCGAGAGCCGGTTCATCGCCTCGGGGGCGTCGGTCGCCGTCGTCGACGCTCGCGGTGCCCTTCCGGAGGGCAAGGAAGCGGTGCGAAGCCTCGCCGATCCCGTCGAGGCCAATTGCGCCGCCCTTCTGGTCCTGCTCTCGCGCGGCGATTCCGAGGCGCTCGACACGCTCTACGCGGACGGCGCCACCCATTTCCTGGTCAGCCCGTTCAGCGATGCCCAGTTCCTGCAGGCGCTCCAATATGCCCACCGCCATGCCGAGCGGGTCGGCGGCCGCCGGCCGCTCCGCCGGGGCGAGCCGGAAGGACAGAAGGGCAAGCCGGGGAACGCCTCGTGGCGCTGGCAGCCGGGCTCGCAGACGGTCGAATTGAGCCCCGCCCTGGCGAGGCGCGCCGGCCTCGGCGAGGACGCCGGGCAGAGGATCAGCCTGATGGAGCTGTTCCGAAAGCTCGACCCCGACGGGCGCAAGGCGGCCCGGGGGGCGATCGACCGATTGCTCTCGACGGGCCAGTCGACCGCCTTCGCGCATACCGACGGGGAGGGCGAGGGCGCCAGGCTCGCCCACCATGTCCGGGTCGAGGGGGAAGGCGTGGTCGGCCGGACCGAGGCGATCGTCCCGCTCGAGGGCGCCGCCTGGCAGTCGCGCGATCCGATGACCGGTGTGCGCGACGGCCGCGCCGCCCGCGCCTGGATCCAGCGCCAGCTCAAGGCCGAAGGAGAAGGGCAGCCGGCGCTCGTCGTGCTCCTGCTCGCGGTCAGCCGATTCGACACGATCAACGCCGCCTTCGGCCGCCCGACCGGCGACGCCGTCCTCCAGGCGGCGGCCCGGCGGATCGAGCGGCTCGCCGATTCGGACGGCCGCCGCCGGCTCGTCGCGCGGATCGCCGGGGCCGAATTCGCAATCCTGCTCGCCGCGCCCACCAGCCTCGGCGAGGGTCGCTTCCTCGCCGGGCAGCTGGTCGAGGCGATCGGCCGGCCGTTCATGTCGGGCGACCATGTCATCACTTTGGGCAGCCGAGTCGGAGTGGTCGCCTCGGAAGGGGACGAGGACGCCGCCGGGCTACTCCGCCGGGCCAGCGCCGCGCTCGCCGAGGCCAAGTCGAGCGAGGCCGGCCCGGTCAAGGTGGTCGACGCCGGCGCCGCCAGCGACAGCGCCTTGGGCGACCAGCTCGAGATCGACCTCAGGCGCGCGCTCGACCAGGACGAGATCGAGATCCTTTTCCAGCCCCAGGTCTCGGTCGCTACCCGGCGGATCGTCGGGGCCGAGGCGCTCGCCCGCTGGCGCCACCCGCGCTTCGGCGAGCTAGGAGCGATGACCCTGTTCAGCGTCGCCGAGCGCTCGGACTATCTCGTCCAGCTCTCCGACCACGTCCAGCGCAAGGCGGTCGCCGCCGCCGCCGCCTGGCCCGAGGCGCTGTCGGGACTCCGACTGTCGGTTAACATCACCGCCGCCGACATCGTCCGCCCGGGTTTCGCCGAGCAGTTCATCGCCCTGGTCGCGGAGGGCGGTTTCGACCCCGGCCGGCTCACCGTCGAGGTGACCGAGAGCGGGCTGATCGAAGACCTCGCCGCGGCCGGCAACCTGCTCGCCCGGCTGAGGCAGGGCGGGCTCCGGGTCGCCATCGACGATTTCGGGACCGGCTATTCGAGCCTCGCCTATCTGAAGGCCCTTCCGCTCGACTATCTCAAGATCGACAAGAGGCTCGTCGAGGACATCAGCGGTAGCCCACGCGACCAAGTGGTGGTCCGCAGCGTCATCGACATGGCGCGCTCGCTCGGCCTCGAGGTGATCGCGGAAGGAGTGGAGACCGAGGAGCAGCTAGCGCTGCTCGCGAGGGAAGGCTGCAATCTCTATCAGGGCTTCCTGTGCTCGCCGCCAGTGGACGTGGAGACCTTGGCAGGGCTGGTAGTCGAAGCTCCGGGAAGCAGGTAAAAATGGGGACACGGACTTTCCGGCGGGAAAGCTCCGTGTCCCCTTTTCAGGCTACATGCCCTTGGGGCCGGGGCCGTGACCTTGCTCAGCCGCGGCGAGAGGAAGCGATCTAACCGTGGCTTCGAGCTCGATCAGGCGTCTCGACCGTATCGTGGAGGGTGCCGGGCGCGCGCGGGAAGCTTCGCGGCGCTGGACGACGTCGGGCTTGACCGCCGACGTTGGGGCAGCGGCAAGCATCAATGAAATCAGCAACATCGCGGCGTTTCCTCCGGGTACGGAAGGTCAACCGCGATCGCTGACATAGGTTGCGAAAAGCCCGACGAAGCGAGCCTTGGGCGGGATGGGACTTCTCTTGCCTCCCCGCCGCGAAGCGGTGGGGAGGGGGACCAGCGAAGCTGGTGGAGGGTCGACCGGACTCAAAGTTCGACCCAGGTCACCCTCCGCCACCCTTCGGGTGGTCCCCTCCCCATCTTACGATGGGGAGGCAGAGAGGATGCGAGCCAGGCCCTTCGACAGCTGAAGCGCCCCGTTGACCCGGCTCGGGGCGTCGGGCCAGCTCCTCGAGATGACGAGCTTGCTGTCCGGCCTTAATTTGGCCGTGCCCTTGAGGCGCTGGACGTAGGCGATCAGGCCTTCGAGATCCGGGAAGGTGTCATTGTGGAAGTGGACGAGCGCGCCCTTGGGGCCGACGTCGAGCTTCACGACCTGCGCGGCCCGGCAGTTCAGCTTGATCTCGATGACCTTGAGCAGGTTGTCGGTTTCGTCGGGAAGCTTGCCGAAGCGGTCGATCAGCTCGGCCGCGAAGGCTTCGATCTCAGCGCTCGTCTCGAGCTCGTTCATGCGCCGGTACAGGCCCATCCTGAGGTCGAGGTCCGGGACGTAATCCTCGGGGATCATGATCGGAGCGTCGACCGTGATCTGCGGCGAGAAATCGTCGCTCACCTTGAAATCCGCCCCGCTCTTGGCGGCCATGATCGCCTCCTCGAGCATCGACTGGTAGAGCTCGAAGCCGACCTCCTTGATATGGCCCGACTGCTCGTCGCCGAGCAGGTTGCCCGCTCCCCTGATATCGAGGTCGTGGCTTGCGAGCTGGAAGCCGGCGCCCAGCGAATCGAGGTTGGCGAGCACCTGAAGGCGTTTGTCGGCCGCTTCGGTGACGGTGCGGGTCGCCGGCGTGGTCAGGTAGGAATAAGCGCGAGTCTTCGAGCGGCCGACGCGGCCGCGGAGCTGGTAGAGCTGGGCGAGGCCGAAGCGATCGGCCCGGTGGACGATCAGGGTATTGGCCGAGGGGATGTCGAGGCCGCTCTCGACGATCGTCGTCGACAGCAGCACGTCATACTTGCGGTCGTAGAAGGCGCTCATCCTCTCCTCGACCTCGGTCGGCGCCATCTGGCCGTGGGCGGTGACGGCGCTCACCTCCGGCACCTCGTCGCGCAGATATTGCTCGAGGTCGGCGAGGTCGGCGACCCGCGGCGCGACGAAATAGGTCTGGCCGCCGCGATAATGCTCGCGCAGCAGCGCCTCGCGGATGACGACCGGGTCCCAGGGCATGACGTAGGTTCGAACCGCGAGGCGGTCGACCGGCGGGGTCTGGATGACCGAGAGCTCGCGAAGGCCCGACATCGCCATCTGCAGGGTGCGCGGGATGGGCGTCGCGGTCAGCGTCAGGACATGGACGTTGGCGCGCATCGCCTTGAGCCGCTCCTTGTGGGTGACCCCGAAGCGCTGCTCCTCGTCGACGATGACAAGGCCGAGATTCCTGAACTCGACCGACTTGGCGAGGAGGGCATGGGTGCCGATGACGATGTCGACCTTGCCCGCCTTCAGCCCTTCCTTGGTCTCCCTGGCCTCCCTGGCGGCGACCAGGCGCGAGAGCCGGCCGATCTCGATCGGGAAGCCCCGGAAGCGTTCGCAGAAAGTCTGGTAATGCTGGCGGGCGAGCAGGGTCGTCGGGCAGACCAGGGCGACCTGGTGACCGGCCATCGCCGCGGTGAACGCCGCCCTGAGCGCCACTTCGGTCTTGCCGAAGCCGACGTCGCCGCAGACGAGCCGGTCCATCGGACGGCCGGCGGCGAGATCGTCGAACACGTCGGCGATTGCCCGGTCCTGGTCCTCGGTCTCCTCATAAGGGAAGCGGTCGGCGAAGGCGGCGTAGCTTGTGTCGGGCTCGACGACGGCGCCGGGGCGGAGCGCGCGCTCGGCGGCGGTCCTGATCAGCTCGCCGGCGATCTCGCGGATCCGCTCCTTCATCCGCGACTTGCGCCGCTGCCACGCCTCGCCGCCGAGCCGGTCGAGCGCTACTCCGTCGCTCTCGCTTCCGTAGCGCGAGAGGATGTCGATATTCTCGACAGGGACGTAGAGCTTGTCGCCGCCGGCATATTCGAGAGCCACGCAATCGTGCGGAGACGTGCCGACCGGGATCCGAGTCAGCCCCTCGTAGCGGCCGATGCCGTGATCGACGTGGACGACGAGATCGCCGGGCGACAGGGTCGCCAGCTCGCTCATGAAGGCGTCGGCCGACTTGCGCCGCTTGCGGCGGCGGACGAGCCGGTCGCCGAGCATGTCCTGCTCGGTGAGCAGCGCGATGTCGCCGGTGGCGAAGCCGTGGTCGAGCGGAAGCACCGCGAGGGCGATTCCGGACGCGCCCAGCGCTTCCTGCCAAGTGTCGACCTCGACGGCCTTCTTCAGGCCGTGGTCGGCGAGAAGGCCCTTGAGGCGCTCGCGGGCGCCGGCGGAGTAACTGGCGAGAACGACCTTCTTCTTTGCGCGCCTCAGCGCCGAGACATGCTCCACCACCGCCTCATAGACGTTGGCGTTCTGCGAGCGCTCGGGCGCGAAGTCGCGGGCCTGGTCGACCTCGAAGTCGAGCACGGTGGCACTTTCCGGCTCGTGGAACGGAGTGGCGAGGTGGAGCGGGCGCTCGGCGATCAGCTCCTGCCATTCCTCCTGCGCCAGGTAGAGGGTCTCCGGCTCGAGCGGCCGGTAGCTGCCGGGGTCGGACGACTGGGCGCGCTTCCGGTTCTCGTAATAATCGGCGATCGCCTCGAAGCGTGCGTCGGCGGCGCCTGCGTCGTGGGCGTCGCGGACGACGAGGTCGTCGTCGCCGAGATGCTCGAACAGAGTGTCGAGCCGCTCCTCGAACAGGGGCAGCCAATGGTCGAGGCCGGCGAGCCGGCGGCCTTCCGACACCGCCTGGTAGATCGGATCGCCGGTCGCGGTCGCTCCGAACCGCTCGCGGTAGCGCGAGCGGAATCGCCTGACGCTGTCCTCGTCGAGCAGGGTCTCGGAGGCGGGGAGGAGGGTGAAGCCGCCGGCCTCGTTGCCTGTGGTGCGCTGGGTGGCGGGATCGAAGCGGCGGACGCTCTCGATCTCGTCGCCGAAGAAATCGAGCCTGAGGCCCTCGCTCTCGCCGGCGGGGAACAGGTCGACGATCCCGCCGCGAACCGCGAACTCGCCCGAATCCTGGACCGTGTCGGTGCGGTGGTAGCCGTTGGCGCTGAGCAAAGCGGAGAGCTTAGCCATGTCGATCCGCTCGCCGGGCGCCAGTCGGGCGACGAGCTGGCGGATCCGGAAAGGCGACAAGGTCCGCTGGGTGGCGGCGTTGACGGTGGTGACGAGGAGCTGCGGCTTGCCGGCCTTGCGCTGGAGCGCGTGGAGGGTCGCCAGCCGTTCGGACGAGGCGCGAAGCGACGGCGAGGCGCGGTCGTAGGGCAGGCAGTCCCAGGCCGGGAAGGCGAGCACCTCCAGCTCCGGCGCGAAATAGGTCGCGGCGTCCTGGAGATGGCGCATGGCCGCTTCGTCCGGGGCGATGAACACGGCGCGCCCCTTCGAGGCGCGAGCGAGGTCGGCGGCGAGCCAGGGCAGGAACCCAGCCGGTGCGCCCGCGAGGGTCATCGGCTTCCGGGCCGAGAGGATCTTTTGGATGTCGGTCACTTATTCGGGGTGCTTGATATAATCGAGGTTCTTGAGCCGGCCCATCATCGCCCCGCGGTAGCGCTCCGGAGGCTCCGCGGTTCCGATCGCCCAGGCCATGATGTCGACGTCCTGCTCCTCGAGCAGCGCCTCGAACCAGTCCATCTCCGCCTCGCCCCACGACTCGCCATGGGCGTCGAAGAAGCCGCCGATCATGAAATCGGCTTCCCTCACCCCGCGGTGCCAGGCTCGGAAGCGGAGGCGCTTGAGGCGGTCGGCGGGGGTCATTCGGCTCCATGCGGAAAAGGCCGCTCCGGGGAATCCGGGCGGCTTGTCGCGGAGGGCGATGTAGTGTCGGTTTCCCCTTTCGTCACCCCGGACTTGATCCGGGGTCCATGAACACCGTCCTTCGAGCTGGAGTCGCGGCCGTGTTCATGGATGTCGGATCAAGTCCGGCATGACGAACTCAGGACGTCGCGCTAACAACCCCCCCATGCGTCCCGACATCCTCAACCCGCTGTTCGCCGAAGTGGAGGTTCTCAAGGGCATCGGCCCGGCTCTCGCCAAGCCCCTGAAGCGACTCGGGCTGAACCGGGTCGTGGACATCCTCTTCCATCTCCCGGTCAGCTGGATCGAGCGGAAGAAGGTCGAGGTGCTCGACATGGCCGATGCGGGCGGGGTGGTGACGGTGGTGGTGACTCCGGTCGACTATCGCCAGGCCGGCGCGCGCAGCCCGTTCCGAGTCTACGCCGCCGACCGCGCCGGCAATTATCTCAGCCTCACCTACTTCCACAATCCGGGCTGGGCGAAGAAGCAATTCCCGCTCGGAATCCCCAAGGTCGTGTCCGGCCGGATGGAGATGTACGGGCAGGAGCTTCAGATCGTCCATCCGGACTATGTGCTCGAGCCGAACGAGGCGCTCGACCTGCCCGAGCGCGAGCCGGTCTACCCTTTGTCGGAGGGCCTCACCAACCGGCGCCTCGCGGATCTCGCCGGTCAGGCGCTGTCGCGGGTGCCCGGGCTCGGCGAGTGGATCGAGCCGAGCCTGCTGGCGGCGCGGAGCTGGCCGTCCTGGCCCGAGGCGCTCGCGAGCGTTCATCGCAGCGCCGCCGTCGGGCCGGCGCGCGACCGGCTCGCCTATGACGAGGTATTCGCCAACCAGCTCGCCCTGATGCTGGTCCGAGCCTCGTCCCGACGCCGCCGCGGCGTTCCGCTCAAGGGCGACGGGCGGCTCCGCGACGCCCTCAAGCTGCCGTATCGGGCGACCGGCGCCCAGAGCCGCGCGGTCGCCGAGATCGAGGGCGACCTCCAGCAGGAAACGCCGATGCTCCGGCTGCTCCAGGGCGACGTCGGCTCCGGCAAGACCCTGGTCGCCTTGATGGCGATGCTGACCGCGGTCGAGGCGGGCGCGCAGGCGGCCCTGCTCGCTCCGACCGAGATCCTCGCCCGCCAGCATCTCGACACCCTGACCCGGCAACTGGCCGGCTTGCCGGTCAACGTCGCCATCCTCACCGGCCGAGAGAAAGGCAAAGCGCGCGAATCGACTCTGATGGGCCTCGCCGACGGCTCGATCGACATCCTCGTCGGAACCCATGCCATCTTCCAGGAGGCGGTGGCCTACAAACGCCTCGGCCTCGCCGTCGTCGACGAGCAGCACCGTTTCGGAGTCGCCCAGCGGATGATGCTGGCGAGCAAGGCCGAGCGGCCGCCCCATCTCCTGGTGATGACGGCGACTCCGATCCCGCGCACCCTCACCCTGACCCAATATGGCGAGATGGACGTCAGCCGCCTCGACGAGATGCCGCCCGGCCGCCAGCCGGTCGAGACCCGGGTCCTGAGCCTCGAGAAGCTCCCCGACGTCGTCGACGCCCTCGCCCGCCATATCGCCCGCGGCGGCCAGGCCTATTGGGTCTGCCCTCTGGTCGAGGAGAGCGAGGTCTCCGACCAGGCCGCCGCCGAGGAGCGCGCCCGGATCCTCCGCCTCCGCTTCGGGGACAAGGTCGGCCTCGTCCACGGGCGGATGAAGGGACCGGAGAAGGACGAGGTGATGGCCGCGTTCCAGCAGGGTGCCTTGTCCGTCCTCGTCGCCACCACCGTCATCGAGGTCGGGGTCGACGTCCCCAACGCGACCTTGATGATCGTCGAGGGCGCCGACCGCTTCGGCCTCGCCCAGCTCCACCAGCTTCGCGGCCGAGTCGGGCGAGGGGAGGGGCGCTCGATCTGCCTGCTCCTGCGCGGCAACGCCCTGAGCGAGACGGGGCGGGCTCGCCTGGCCCTGATGCGCGAGACCAACGACGGCTTCCGGATCGCCGAGGAGGACCTTCGGCTGCGCGGGGCGGGCGAGATATTGGGGACGAAGCAGTCGGGCGAAGCCCAGTTCCGGCTGGCGGGCCCGGAGCAGATCCAGGCGCTGGCCCAGGCGGCGAGCGACGACGCCCGGCTGCTGGTCGACCGCGACGGCGGACTGGAGGGCCCCAGGGGGCAGGCGGCGCGGGTGCTGCTCTACCTGATGGAGCGCGATGCGGCGGTGGCGCTGCTCAGGGGTGGGTAATCGACCTCATTTGTCGAGACACCGCCAAAGCCAGCCCAGCATCGCCTGCTTCTGAGCCGGGGTGGCCCCGTCCCACATGTCGTTGTGGATCACCGGCACCGAGCCGATCACCATCCGGTAGCGGCGCTGCTCGGCGGCGGCGGGGATCACGCCCGGATCCGCCGGCTGGTCGCTGGAGCGGACCGAGCAGATGCGCGGGCGGGCGGTGCGCGGCATCTTCATCCGCCGGTTGTCGAGGGTGAAGACGGCGCGGACCATGGCCTTATGCTGCGCAGCAAAGAGGATGCTGGAATCGCCACCGTTGGAGTGGCCGATGAGCAACACGGGCCGGCGATCGGCGAGGCGCCGGGCGCGCATCTCGCGCAGGGCGTGGAGAAGGTTCGCTGAGCCCTGATTCCAAAAGGGACGGCGGACTACCGCCGGGTCCCCCTGCGTCGGCATCGCCGGATCGCCTGCCAGCTCGTGCTGGACCGAAGCGACGACATAGCCTCGCTCGACCAGCGCCTGAGCAATGAAGGAATAAGCCCGGTTGTTGCCGCCATAGCCGTGGGAGATGAGCGCCAGCGGTCGCGGCCGGCCGGGAGTCGCGCCGTAGACGGCGACCGGCACGGTACGGCCGCGGGAAGCGTCGATCAGCTCCAGCTCCTGAGGCACCGATGCGGCGGCAAGGGCGGCAGCAACGGCCAGCACGGGCAGCTTCACCGGGTCAGGAGCCCGTGTTTCTTCTTGCCGGCCGAGACACGCCTCTCGCCGGTGACCGCGACCACCGCGAGCGGATCGTCGATGCGATCACCGTCGACCCGTGCGCCGCCCTGCGCGATCAATCGCCGCGCTTCGTTCTTGGAACCGCAAAGCCCGAGCGAGACGAGCGCGTCGGCAAGACCGATGACATCGGCTCCGACCGAGAAGGTCGGCAGCGCCTCGCCCGACGCCCCCTCCTGGAACGTCTTGCGGGCCGTCTCCGCAGCCTCCCGAGCCGCCCCCTCGCCATGAGCCATCGCGGTCGCCGCGTCCGCCAGCACCTTCTTGGCCTCGTTGATCTCGGCCCCCCCAAGCGCCTCCAGCCTTTCGATCTCGTCCAGCGGCAGGTCGGTGAATCGCCTCAGGAACTTGCCGACGTCGGCGTCCTGGGCGTTCCTCCAGAATTGCCAGTAATCGTAAGGGCTCAAGCTGTCGGCGTTGAGCCAGACCGCGCCTTTCTCGGTCTTGCCCATCTTGCCGCCGTCGGCGGTGGTGATGAGCGGGGTGGTGAGGCCGTAAACCTGGGTGCCGTCGACCCGGCGGCAGAGCTCGATGCCGTTGACGATATTGCCCCACTGGTCCGAGCCGCCGAGCTGGAGCCGGCAGGCGGCGCGGCGCGAGAGCTCCAGGAAGTCGTAGGCCTGGAGAATCATGTAGTTGAACTCGAGGAAGGAGAGGGACTGTTCGCGGTCCATCCTCAACTTGACGCTGTCGAAGCTGAGCATCCGGTTGACCGAGAAATGCTGGCCGATCTCGCGAAGGAAGGGGATATATTCGAGCCGGTCGAGCCATTCCGCATTGTCGAGCAGGATCGCGTCGGTGGGGCCGTCGCCGAAGGTCAGGAAGCGCTCGAAGACGCGCTTGATCGAGGCGATGTTGGCATCGATCGTGTCGGCGTCCAGCAGCTTGCGCGCCTCGTCCTTGAAGCTCGGATCGCCGATCTTGGAGGTGCCCCCGCCCATCAGAACGATCGGCTTGTGCCCGGACTGCTGGAGCCTGCGAAGGATCATGATCTGGATGAGGCTTCCGACGTGGAGCGACGGCGCGGTCGCGTCGAAGCCGATATAGCCGGGGATCACCTGCCTCTGCGCGAGGGCGTCGAGCCCCTCGGCATCGGTGAGCTGGTGGATAAAGCCACGCTCGTCGAGGGAGCGGAGGAGCTCGGATTTGTATACGGACATGGCGGGGCGGTTAGCATGGGGTTGCAGGATTGCTAAGTCCGTTCGGGCTGAGCTTGTCGAAGCCCTCTCCTTTTCCTAGGCCCAAGGAGAAAGCCCTTCGACAGGCTCGGGGCGAACGGCGGAAGGTGGCCCAACTATTGCTCCTATTGCTGCAGCCCCATCCGACTTCCGCCGCCGAAGACGTCCACAAGATATCGGTCGAGGCCAGCCGTTCGGCCGGCCTGCTTCGGCTGCGCTTCATCGTCGAGGCCCGGCTCGACAGGCTCGCCATCCCGCCGCCGGCGCTTCCTCGGCGATGCGAAAATCTGTGGCAGCATAGCTGCTTCGAGGCGTTTGTGCGCGCCGAAGGACGCGAGAACTATGTCGAGCTCAATTTCGCTCCGTCGGGAGCCTGGGCGGCCTATGAATTCGAGGGCGAGCGAAGGGGGATGACTGAGGCCGATATGGAGCCTTGTCGAATCCAAACCTGGTCCGACTCAGGCCGGCTGGAGCTGAGCGCGGAGGTCGAAAGGCTCCCTTACGGCGAACCATGGCGCCTCGGACTTTCCGCTGTTATCGAGCATGTATCGGGCCGCTTGTCCTACTGGGCCCTGCTCCACCCGTCGGACGAACCCGACTTCCACCATCCTGAATCCTTCATCCTCGCGCTTCCCTAGAGACCCGTCATGAAATTCGGTATCGACCGCCTCCTCGCCGACCCCGCTTTGCGCAAGCCGCTCGAAGGCAAAAGAGTCGCCCTGCTCGCCCATCCCGCCTCGGTGACGGAGGACCTCACCCATTCGCTCGACGCGCTGATCGCAGCCGGCCTCAAGGTCACCGCCGCCTTCGGACCCCAGCACGGGCTTCGCGGCGACAAGCAGGACAATATGGTGGAATCGGACGATTTCACCGACCCCGAGCACAATATCCCGGTGTTCAGCCTCTACGGCGAGGTGCGGCGTCCGACCGGCCAGTCGATGGGCACGTTCGACACCATCCTGGTCGACCTCCAGGACGTCGGCTGCCGGATCTACACCTTCATCACCACCCTGCTCTACGTGCTCGAGGCGGCGGCTAAGCACGGCAAGCAGGTGTGGGTGCTCGATCGTCCCAATCCGGCCGGGCGGCCGGTCGAGGGCCTGACCCTTCGGCCGGGCTGGGAGAGCTTCGTCGGCGCCGGGCCGATGCCGATGCGGCACGGCCTCACCCTGGGCGAGCTCGGATCCTGGTTCGTCGAGACGATGAAGCTCGACGTCGATTACCGCGTGATCGGGATGGAGGGCTATGCGCCCGATTCCGCCCCCGGTTTCGGCTGGCCGATGGACCGGATCTGGATCAATCCCAGCCCCAATGCCGCCAATCTGTGGATGGCGCGCGCTTACGCGGGCACGGTCATGCTCGAGGGCACGACCCTGTCCGAGGGGAGGGGGACGACCCGGCCGCTCGAATTGTTCGGGGCGCCCGACCTGGATGCCGCCGCCGTCGTCGCAGAGATGCGCCGCCTCGCCCCCGAATGGCTCGAGGGCTGCGCGCTCCGGCCGATCGCCTTCGAGCCGACCTTCCACAAGCATGCCGGGAAAACCTGCCACGGTATCCACATCCATCCTGAAGGCCGGTTCTACGATCACGACACCTTCCTCCCCTGGCGCCTCCAGTCCCTCGCCTTCAAGGCGATCCGCGGCCTCCGCCCCGACTACGATCTGTGGCGCGATTTCCCTTACGAATATGAGTTCGGCAAGCTCGCCATCGACGTCATCAACGGCGGCCCGGGGCTGCGCGAGTGGGTGGACGACAGGTCGGCGGCGCCGGGCGATCTCGACGCACTCGCTTTGCCTGACGAAGAGGCTTGGCTGGAGGCGCGCCGTCCGTTCCTCCTCTACCCGCCGCGTTGACGAAAAGACCCCCGATACCTAGATAAAAGCCATGGCCATTCGTCCCATCATCGAGGCTCCGGACCCGCTGCTCCGGCAGGTTTCCTCGCCCGTCGAGGCGATCACGCCCGAGATCCAGACCCTCATCGACGACATGTTCGAGACGATGTACGCGGCGCCGGGGATCGGCCTCGCAGCGATCCAGGTCGGAGTTCCCAAGCGAATCCTCGTCATCGACCTCCAGGACCCTGAGGAGGAGGACGGCGAGCCGGTCCGCAATCCCCTGGTCTTCATCAACCCGGAGATATTGCGAAGCTCCGAGACGGAGCGGCCCTATAACGAAGGCTGCCTGTCGGTCCCCGACCAATATGCCGAGGTCGATAGGCCGGATTCGATCCGGGCGCGCTGGCTCGACCGCGACGGCAAGGTCCACGAGGAAGAGATCGAGGGCATGCTCGCTACCTGCCTCCAGCATGAGATGGATCATCTCGAGGGCATTCTCTTCATCGACTATCTCTCGCGGCTAAAGCGCGACATGATCCTGAGGAAGCTCGCCAAGGCGAGGAAGCTGGCGGCCTGACCGTCATCCCGGCGCAAGCCGGGACCTCGGGGACGCCCGCCGAGACTTCTCCACCGGAGGTCCCGGCTTTCGCCGGGATGACGGGAGATATCCACAACTTAGGTGTCCACCCTCTTTACCATTCCCTGCACCTGCCGTAAGTTCGCCCTTCGTTCCAAGGGCGCAACATGGACTCCACGACTATCCTCTTCGTCATCCTCGCCCTCGCAGCGGGCGCCGCCGCGGGCTGGTTCATCGGCGCCCGCCAGGCCGCGCTCTACCGAAAGGAGCGCGACGACAGGACCGAGGATTTCCGCAAGGCGATCAGCGATCTTGCCGGCATGCAGGCCAAGCTCGATGAAGCGCGTGATGCCTGCGCCGATGCCCGGGCCGAATGCGCCGGACTCTCCGCTGCGCGCGAGGCGCAGGAGCGCAGCTTCCAGGAACGGCTCGCCGAGATCAAGGATGCCCGCGAGGCTTTATCCGCACAATTCAGCGAGATAGGGGGCAAGCTTCTTACCGAGGCTCAGAAGAATTTCCTCGAGCGCGCCGACGCCCGGTTCAACCAGGCCGGCGAAAAGCACGAGGAGAAGCTGAAGGCCCTGCTCCAGCCGGTCGAGACCACGCTCAGGCGCTACGAGGAGAATCTGGCGACCGTCGAGAAGGAGCGGCAGGGCAGCTACGGCGAGCTCAAGGAAGCGGTCGCCCAGCTCGCCCTCGGGAACGAGACCGTCCGCCGCGAGACCCACCGGCTCGCCAACGTGATGCGCTCGAGTCCGAAGGCGCGGGGCCGCTGGGGCGAGGAGCAGCTGCGCACGATCCTGGAGGCCGCCGGCCTGGCCGAGAACGTCGACTTCGCGCTCCAGGCGAGCGTTAGCGACGGCGAGCGCCAGCTCCGGCCCGACTGCGTCATCAAGCTTCCCGGCGACCGCTGCATCGTCGTCGACGTCAAATGCCCGCTGGTCGCCTTCGAGCAGGCCTATGACGAGGAGGACGAGGTCCGCCGGACGGATCTCCTGCTCCAGCACAGCGCGGCGATGCGGACCTACGCCGCCGAGCTCGGCCGCAAGGGTTATTGGCGCCAGTTCGAGCTTTCGCCCGATTTCGTCATCATGTTCATCCCCGGCGAGCATTTCCTCTCGGCGGCGGCCGAGCGCGCGCCCGACCTGATCGAGACCGCCTTCCGCAACGGAGTGATCATCGCCTCGACGATCAACATGCTGGCGCTGGCCAAGATCATGGCCGGCATGTGGCGCCAGGAGACCCTCGCGGCGCAGGCCCAGGAGGTCGCCGAGGCCGGCAAGGAGCTCTACAAGCGACTGACGGTGATGGGCGGCCACGTCGCCAAGCTCGGCCGCAACCTCGGCCTCGCCACCGGGGCCTATAACGATTTCGTCGGAAGCCTTGAGAGCCAGGTGCTGACCCAGGCGAAGCGGTTCGAGACCTTGAAGGTGGAGACGGGCGGCCGGACGATCGAGCCGGTGCCGATGATCGACACCACACCGAGGCCACTCACCAAACTCGATCCGACCGAGCTTCCGGAGGCGGCCGAATAGCGCCCCGTCACCCTGATCTTGTTCAGGGTCCCGCTCTCCGCTCGCGACGTGGCTCGTACTGGATGCTGAAACAAGTTCAGCATGACGTTCCACGTAATATTCCGAGTTGAAACTCTTTCCTTGGCGGCGCTTTACTCTGACTCGTCTCGCGGTGATGGGAAGCTGCGAGCCGAACGTGGAGGAAGTCATGACAAAGCGAAGCAGGATACTCGGCTCGATCGCGATCGCCGCCGTATTCCTCAATGCCAGCCCGGCCTGGGCGAACCACGAGGGCATTGGGGTCTACCGGACCACAATGTACAGCGATTCGTCCCGGACGACGGTGGTAGGCTCCATCGAATTCTCTTACTGCACCTATTACGCTGAGTCGGATGGCGTCCAATATCATCTCGAAGGCACCTATACGTCGTATCAGCAGGATGAGCTGGTCGGCTGGTGCTCGGAAGGGAACTTCGGCCCCGTCCATGTCGACAGCTGACAACCCCGTCGAATAGGCCCGAAAGAGCTCTGGGAGGTCGCGAAGTCTCGCTGGCTTATCCGTGGCGAGCGGAAGCGCTAGCTTCGCCGCCATTGGTTGATCAGCTCGTACGCCATCACCGCCGTCGCGATTGCGGCGTTGAGGCTGTCGGCCCGCCCACGCATCGGAATCTTCACGAGCAGGTCGCATTCGGCCTCATAGGCTTGCGGAAGGCCCTGCGCCTCGTTGCCGACGAGGAGGAAGGCGGGCTTGCCGTAGCGCGGTTCCTGATAGTCGAGCCCGGCCCTGAGGCTGGTCCCGACCAGCTGGCCCTCGCCGGAGCGAAGCCAGGTCACGAACTCGGGCCACGGCGCCGCCGCGATCTTCTGGGTGAATAGGGCGCCCATCGACGCGCGCACCGCCTCCACCGAAAAGGGGTCGACGCAATCGTCGACCAGGATCAGGCCGCCCGCGCCGACCGCGTCGCCGGTCCGAAGGATGGTTCCGAGGTTGCCGGGATCGCGGAGCGCCTGGGCGACGATCCACAGGGGCGCGGCGGACCGGTCGATCCGCTCGAGGCTGGTGTCGAAGCTTCGGTAGACGGCGACGACCGCCTGCGGATTGTCCTTGCCCGAGAGCTTGTGGAGGATGTCCGCATTGGTCTCGATCACATCGCCGTGCGCCGCCTCGACCTCGGCGATCAGGGTTTCGAGCAGGGGGTGTTGCGTACCCGCGGCGTAGAACAGGATCGCCGGCAGCCGCCCCGCCTCGCGCGCCTCGGTGAGGATCCTGAGCCCCTCGGCGAGGAACATGCCCTGCCGCCGCCGCCCCTTCTTGTCGCGAAGGGCGCGGACGTCCTTGACCAGGGGGTTGGAGAAAGCGGTGATCTGGCGGGGCATCAGTTCCCCGGCGAAGGCCGGGGCCCAGCGGGCGCCGGAGCTGGGCCCCGGCCTTCGCCGGGGAGCAAGGAGAAGCGGCCCGTCACTCCTCGCCGAACCGGTCGTCGACGAGAGCGACCAGTGCCTCAAGCGCCTCGTCGGCCCCGTCGCCTTCCGCGTGGATCGTGATCGAATCCCCCACCGCGGCGCCGAGCATCATGAGGCCCATGATCGAGGTCCCGCACACCCGGCTGCCGTCCTTCTCGACCTCGACCGCGGCGGGCAGGCCGGCGGCGAGGGTGACGAAGCGGGCGCTGGCGCGCGCGTGCAGGCCGCGCCGGTTCTTCATCTCGACCGTCCGGCTGGGCACGCTCAGACGGTCTCCCCGAGGATCTCCGAAGCGACCGAGATATATTTGCGCCCCGCCTCGCGAGCGGCGGCGACCGCGGCCTTGACGTCGAGCAATTTGCGGGCCCCCTCGAGCCGGATCAGCATCGGCAGATTCACTCCGGCGATGACCTCGATCTTCTCCGACTTCATCAGCGAGATGGCGAGGTTGGAAGGAGTGCCTCCGAACAGGTCGGTGAGGATGATTACTCCGCTGCCGTCGTCGACCTTGGAGATCGCCTCGGAGATGTCGTTGCGGCGGCCTTCCATGTCGTCCTCGGGGCCGATGCAGATCGCTTCGATCCGCTCCTGCGGCCCGACCACATGCTCCATCGCCCGAACGAACTCAGCCGCAAGCCGGCCGTGGGTCACCAAAACCAGACCAATCATCAGACTTCCCAATCCTGCGGCTTGCCCCCGCCGCCGCCCTCGACCCCCTCGCGCGGCGGCGAGGCGAGGTCACGATGCTCGACCGTGGGCGAAAATCCCGCCTCGCGCAACCGGGCAGCGACGCGCTCGGCGACGTGGACCGACCGGTGTCTTCCCCCGGTACAGCCGAAGGCGATCGTCACATAGGATTTTCCTTCCGCGCCGTAGCGGGGGAGGAGGACGAGGAGCAGATCCTCGATCCGGGCGAGAGCGTCGGCATAAGCCTCGTCCCCGGCGACATAGTCGCCCACCGCCGGATCGAGGCCGGTGAGGTCGCGAAGCGAATCGACCCAATAGGGATTCCTCAGGAATCGCAGGTCGAAGACGTTGTCGGCGTTGCGGGGAATTCCGCGGGCGAAGCCGAACGACATGACCGAGAGGGTCGGGGCCAGCGTGCCCGAGCTGAAGCGTTGGCGGATCTGCTGCTGGAGCGCGTTGGGGGCGGTGTCGGTGGTGTCGACGACATGCTCGGCCCAGCGCCTGAGCGGCTCCATCAGCTCGCGCTCGGCGGCGATTCCGTCGGTGGCGGGGCGGTCGGGGGCGAGAGGATGGCGGCGCCTCGTCTCCGAATAGCGGCGGAGCAGCTCCGATCCGGCGCAGTCGAAATAGAGGGTCTCGACCGGAACCCTCTGCTCGCTCGCCAGCGCCTTGATCTGCTGGACGATCCTGTTGGCGTCGAAATCGCGGGTTCGGCTGTCCACTCCGAGCGCGAGCGGCCGACGGCGCCTGGAATTGCCCTTGCCGAGCGGAGTTTCGAGCAGGTCCTCGAGCAGCGACAAAGGCAGATTGTCGACCACCTCCCAGCCGAGGTCCTCGAGGGTCCTCAGAGCCGTCGACTTGCCCGCGCCGGACAGGCCGGTGACGAGCAGGATCCGCTGCGGGGCCGAGCCGGCGGTCAAAGGGGCAGTCCGAAATGCACGAGCGCATATTCTAGCTTGAGCGGCGCCGACGGCTCAAGCGCCGCGAGCGAGACGAGCGGGATGTCGAGCCCGGCGAGCCGCACCGTCGCGGGCCGCGGCAACCGCTCGGGGGGCGAGTCGAGATCGGCGTAGAGGCACACTGCGGCCTCCTTCGCGGCCGGCATATCGAGGATGCCGACGCCGCGTACTTCGATCGTTCTAGCGATGGTCGCCGGGGCTTGGGCGAGCAAGGTGTCGCCGACGCCCCGAAGCTCCGTATAATCGTCGCTGACCAGCAGGGCACCGCGGTCGATGAGCCGCAGTGCGAGGTCCGATTTGCCAGCGCCCGACCGTCCGGCGAGCAGCACTCCGCGGCCTCCGATCGCGACGCAGGACGCGTGGACGATCTCGTCGGGTGGAAGGCTCATTCGCTCGGCGCTTCCGGGAAATGGAGGACGAAGCGGGCGCCGCTTCGGCCGTCGTGGCGGCTCTCCACCTCGATTCGTCCGTCATGGCCGTCGACCGTGGCCTTGGCGATGGCCAGGCCGAGGCCGGAATGGCGGCCGAAGCCGTCCGCCTCGGGCCGGACGGAGTGGAACCGGCGGAAGATCGAGGCGCGCGCCTGCTCGGGCACGCCGGGCCCCTGGTCCTCGACCGCGATCACCACCTCGCCGCCGAATCGGGCGGCGCCGATCTCGACCAGGCTTCCCGGCGGCGAGAAGGAGATGGCGTTGTCGACGATATTGTCGATCGCCCGCGCAAGCCGCGATTCGTCGCCGAGCACGACCGCGCTTCCCACCCGCGGGCGGGCGAAGGCGAGCCGCACCTGCCGTTCCACCGCGCGCGGCCGCCACAATTCGAGCAGGGATTCGACGAGATGGCCGAGATCGACCGGCTCGAAGCGGGCGCGGCTCAGCTCGGCGTCGAGGCGCGAGGTTTCGGCGATGTCGACGATCAGCCGGTCGAGCCGGACGACGTCGCTGCGAACGATCTCGAGCAGTTGCCGGCGAAGCTCGGGATCGTCGACCTTGTCCAGGCTGTCGACGGCAGAGCGGAGCGAGGCGAGGGGGTTCTTGAGCTCGTGGGTGACGTCGGCGGCGAAGGCCTCGGTGGCGTCGATCCGGTAGCGCAGCGACTGGGTCATGTCGCTCAGCGCCCGGGCGAGCAGGCCGATCTCGTCGCGGCGGGCGGGCAGGGTGGGGACGGAGACTTCGCGGGCGCGGCCGAGCCTGACCTGGTGCGCGGCCCGGGCAAGTCGGCGAAGCGGCAGGGCGATGGTCCGAGCCAGGAACAGCGACAGCATTACCGAGACGATCAGGGTCGCGAACACGACGATCAGCAACGTCCCGCGCTCGTCGCGGACGATAGCCCTGATGTCGCGCGCGTTTCGGGTGAGCAGCAGCACCTCGTCCGACGCGGGGATCCGCGAGGCCGCGGAAATGAACAAGGTCCCTTCCGGCGCCCGGCGGAGCATGGTGGTGGCGTGGGGGGCCCGAAGCGCGGCGACCGCCTCGCTCCAGCCTTCGATCCGCTCCGGCTCGGGCAGCGTCAGGGGTGAGGCCGGCGGCTTGCCCGCGACCGCGTCGAACAGATTGTCGAGCAGCCGGGCGACGCTCTTGCGCCACGGCTCCCTGGCCGGGTCGCGAAGCTCGTAGGTCGGCGGCGCGGCGCTCCAGCTGTCCATCCGCAATCCGCCGTCCGGGCCGAATACGCGCAGGCGGGTCCGCGAGCGGGCGCCGAGGCGGTGGATCAGCGCCGTCTTCTCGCCGGGCTCGGCCAGAGCGAGCGAATCGGCCATGATCCCGACCTGGGTCTCGGCGCCGGTCACCGCGCCCGTGGTCAGCCGGCCGCGGAAGCTGTCGAGATAGAAGATGCTGCCCGCCAGCACGGCGAGGGCGAAGATGTTGACGGCGAGGATGCGGTGGAGAAGCATCCAGCGTCCCGACCATTTGAGGTCGAGATCCTTGTCGTCATTCTTCGCCAAGACGGTCCTCGGCAAAGCGGTAGCCGACTCCGTAGAGCGTCTCGATCGCCTTGAACTCGGGGTCGGCGCTTCGGAACTTGCGTCTCAGCCTCTTGATGTGGCTGTCGATGGTCCGGTCGTCGACATAGATGTCGTCCTGATAGGCGACATCCATCAGCTGGTTGCGCGACTTGACCACTCCAGGCCGCTGGGCGAGCGCTTCGAGGATCATGAACTCGGTGACGGTAAGCGTCACGTCGCGCCCGCCCCAGGTCACCCGGTGGCGCGCCGGGTCCATCTGCAGCCGCCCACGCGCGATGAGCGGAGTCTCCGCTTCCTGCTCTCCCTCCTCGGCCGGCGCCGCCCGAGCCTCCGCGCGCCTCAAAATCGCGCGGATGCGGGCTATTAGGAGTCTTTGTGAAAACGGCTTGGTGACGTAGTCATCGGCGCCGAGGGCGAGCCCGAGGGCTTCGTCTATCTCCTCGTCCTTCGAGGTGAGGAAGATGACCGGAAGGTCGAGCTTCTCGCGGAGCCGGCGGAGCAATTCCATCCCGTCCATCTTCGGCATCTTGACGTCGAGCACCGCGAGGTCGGGCGGGTTGTCGACCAGGGCCTTGAGCGCCGCCTCGCCGTCCGAATAGACCCGGGTGGCGAAGCCTTCGGCCTGGAGCGCGATCGACACCGAGGTCAGGATGTTGCGGTCGTCGTCGACCAGAGCGATGGTGACGGGCATCCGCGCTGCTTAGCCCGCCCCCTCCGGCGGCGCCACCCTTTGACGAAACCACCCCGCTCCGATATGGGGCGCGCATCCGGAGGGCGGCGGTTTTCGCCGCCCGTTTCGTCATATAATTCAAGGAGAATGTCGTGGCCAATCGCGTGCCGGCAAAGGGGCTTGGTATCAGCACCGGCGCCGAGCTTCACTGGAACCTCGGGACCCCTCAGCTGGTCGAGCAGGCGGTTCGCCGCGGCGAGGGAATGCTCGCCAAGGACGGCCCGCTCGTCGTTCGCACCGGCAAGCATACCGGACGCTCGGCCAACGACAAGTTCATCGTCCGCGACGCCGAGACGGAATCCACTATCTGGTGGGACAATAACAGGTCGATGACGTCCGACCATTTCGCCGCCCTCAAGGCGGACTTCCTCGCCGCCCTCGCCGACAGGGAAACCCTGTTCGTCGCCGACCTGTTCGGAGGCTCGCAGCCCGAGCATCGGGTGCGGGTGCGGGTGATCAACGAGCTCGCCTGGCACAACCTCTTCATCCGCACCCTGCTGGTCCGCCCCGAGGCGGGCGAGCTCGCGGGCTTCGAGCCCGAGTTCACGATCATCGACCTGCCGAGCTTCCGGGCCGACCCGGCCCGCCACGGCACCCGCTCGGAGACGGTGATCGCCGTCAACCTGACCGAACGGATGATCCTGATCGGCGGGACGGCCTATGCCGGAGAAATGAAAAAGAGCGTTTTCGGAATCCTCAACTATCTGCTCCCGGTGGAAGGCGTGATGCCGATGCATTGCTCGGCCAACATCGGCCCGGACGGCGACACCGCGGTCTTCTTCGGACTTTCCGGCACCGGCAAGACGACTCTCAGCGCCGACGCCAGCCGCACCCTGATCGGCGACGACGAGCATGGCTGGTCGGACGAGGCGGTCTTCAACTTCGAAGGCGGCTGCTACGCCAAGATGATCCGCCTGTCGCCCGAGGCCGAGCCCGAGATCTTCGCGACGACCAAGCGCTTCGGCACCGTGCTCGAGAATGTCGTTATCGACGAGGAGACGCGCGAGCTCGACTTCGACGACAACCGCCACGCCGAGAATACGCGCGGCGCCTATCCGATCGATTTCATTCCCAATTGCTCGGCCGATAATCTCGGCCCGGTCCCGAAGAACATCGTCATGCTCACCGCCGACGCCTTCGGAGTGCTTCCGCCGATCGCCCGGCTCACGCCCGACCAGGCGATGTACCATTTCCTCTCCGGCTACACCGCCAAGGTGGCCGGCACCGAGATCGGCGTCACCGAGCCCGAGGCGACCTTCTCGACCTGCTTTGGAGCCCCGTTCATGCCGCGCCATCCGAGCGTCTACGGCAACCTGCTCAAGGCGCGGATCGCCAAGGGCGGAGTGTCGTGCTGGCTGGTCAACACCGGCTGGACCGGAGGCAAATACGGCGTCGGCAAGCGCATGCCGATCAAGGCCACGAGGGCTCTCCTCAACGCCGCGCTCGACGGCTCATTGAACGGCGTCGAGTTCCGCACCGACGAGAATTTCGGCTTCGAGGTCCCGGTCTCGGTGCCGGGCGTCGACTCGGCGATCCTCAACCCGCGCGACACCTGGGCCGACAAGGCCGCCTACGACTCGACGGCGGCGAAGCTGGTCAAGCTCTTCATCGACAATTTCGCCAAGTTCGAGGCCCATGTCGACAAGGGCGTCCGCGACGCGGCGCCGCGCGCTCAAGTTCGACAACAAGCGCAGCCTTCAGCCACGGCCGCCTAGCGCCTCCCCTCCCTGCAAGGGAGGGGATCAAGGGGTGGGTAGAGGCGGAGCGGCTCGATGCCGCTTCGCCTCTCGCTGCGCCTCCGCTAGGTCCTCGGCGAGGCTTCGCCTCGCACCCACCCCCAGCCCCTCCCTTCCAGGGAGGGGAGCTCGGAGGGAACCGACCATGACCGACAAGCACGAACCCCGCCTGTTCCCCGACGACTCCGCCATCCGCCACATCGGCGAGGGCCTGCTCGCCCGCTCCCTGCGCCGCGAGGAATGGACCCACGAGGCCCATCTCGCCGCCTGCTGCTGGCTGATCGTCGAGCGGCCGGACATATTGCCCGAGCGCGACCTGCCGAACCTCATCCGCCGCTTCAACGAGAGCGTCGGCGGGGTGAACAGCGACAGCGAAGGCTATCACGAGTCCATCACCCAGTGCTTCATCCGGGCGGTGCGCGTCTATCTGGCGCGCGTCGATCCGGCGCTTCCGCTGGTCGACAAGGTCAACGGGCTTTTGTGCTCGGAGGAGGGCCGCCGCGACTGGCCCTTATGCTTCTACGACCCCAAAACCCTGTTCTCCCGCGACGCCCGGCTGGGCTGGGTGGAGCCGGATCGGGCGGCGCTGCCCTGCCTGTAGTCCCAAGGGGATGGCGGGCCTGCAAAGTCCATTTGTTTCACCCGAAGCACCAAAGCACCAAAGACGCCCGCACGATGCAACGGGTCTGCGGCTACTCGCCGTCCCTGGTCTGGATGGGCTTCGCTGATCACTCGCTCCATCAGCATCTGCGGTGCGCGCCTGGATATTTGCCGAGCGCGGACTCTTTGGTCCTTTGGTGCTTTGGGTGAACCCCTTTTTAACACCAGTTCGCGCACGAACTCCGGAGAGAGATCTCACGCAAAGCCGCTAAGCCGCAAAGAGGGACAGTCTGGTGACAGTCACGTGACTGTCACCGAAACCCGCTGTCACTGTCTAGGCCGTGGAATCACAGCCGAACCTCTGGCACCATTCAGACTAATGACTGTCACTTGGCCAGGCTCCAGATGTGCTAAGGACGGAACCGGTTGGCGAGGCTATGGAATCGAGTAGCAAACGACGCGTGGCGGGGGGTGCGTTCCTAGCAGCTGCTGCCCTCCTTTTTGGACGTGAGACGCTCAGCTGGGCTTGGGATCAGGCCCTTGACGGTCTGACGCACGGCTTATCTGCAAAGAGCATCGCGGCCTTCCCTTGGCAAACTGCTGGCGCCACGGTGCTTGTCGCAGTCGGCGTACTGCTCTTGCTGTGGCCATCAAAGCCGAAACCGCGGAAACTCTCGTCCGAGGAAGCCCGCGCGGAGAGGTTGAGAAAGCTTTCTATCGATGCGGAGCGTATGGTTCATCGCATTCGCGACATTCGTGAGGTCAAATGGCTCCGCCAGGAGACTGGAGACGAGATCGTTGACCTCACGCGGGACGGGCAATCTTTGCTTCTCACCTTTGCAAAGGCTGGACTTCCGATACCAAAATTTACGACGAATTCGGCTCAGCGGGTGCTTATCGGACAGCACGAGTTCTTCTCAACTCTAGGTCCCCCACTGCGCGATGGGCATCTTGAGAATATCGACGCGCTGGCTGGAGAGGTCGCGGCCCGTGCGGAACAAGCAGCTCTCAGCTTCGATCTAGAGACTTGGTACGTTCGAAGGCTGTGATCAGGCACACCGTAGGCGCCATCTCTCCACATGCCAGCGAGGATTTCGCCTAGGTACCTGGCACCTAGAGTTTACGCAAAGACGCAAAGACGCAAAGACGCAAAGAGCTGGTGCCGGGGGGCGCTGGTGCCAGGCACGTGCCGGCACCGGGGCAACCGCGCTCAGGGGCAGCTGCGCTTTGCCGCCGGCTCGCTGGAAGCCCAGCCGCGCGGGTCGAACGGAGTGACCCTGGCGCAATCGCCGACGCACGCGACCGTCGGCAGCACGGAAGCGGCGCAGCGCGTGAGGCGATGCCTGGTGCCATCCTCCCAGAGAGTGACTAGCTCGGAATCGCTTCTGCGTTGAACGATCTCGGTGTGGCAGATGGGGGTCTCGAGCGGCGACCATGAGGCGCTGAACGGCTGCCGGCGGGTGTGGGTAAGCCTTAGCGTCAGCCGCGACCCTTGCGAAGTCCAGCGGCCCGTGGTGAACCGGTCGGACCAGCTTCCGTCGCCGGCATAGGTCAGCCAGGCCTCGTCGCAGGGCTGATCGTCGACGGCCCAGCGGCCCACCGCCCAATGTCGCGGCCCGGAGTCCGGCGAACAGGCGGTGAGCCAGCCGGCCATCAAGAATAGCGCGCGCAATCCGGCCATCCCGGCGACGTTGTCGCCGAGCCCGAACCTGCGCAAGCCGTCGGTGCCAGCTTCGTGCCTGGCACGGGGGCCAGGACCTTGAAGGCTGTTGCCGCAGGCAGGGTCGGCCTCGGCACCTTTGTGTCCTTGCGGCTTTGCGTGAATCAAACTTCCAGCGGCTGCGCGCGCGGGCTCAGCGAGGGTCTCGCGCAAAGCCGCAAAGCCCCAAAGAGAGGGAGGGGCTTCAGCGGGGCGGCGCGATCGCGAGGCGCCCCTCGAGCTCGGCGAGGACGCTTTCGTAGCGGGCGCGCCAGTAATGCGACCGGCCGGGCTCGCCGCAGGAGGGGTGGACGTGGATCTCCTCGGCGCCTTCAAGCGCCGCCGCGCCGTGCTCGCGCTCCAGCCGGGCTCGGACGGCCGACTGGCGCCGGCCGTATCGCTCGAGGAAGCGATCGGTGACTTTGTTTGACCCGTTGCAGCCCTCCTCGACCCGAAGCAGCGCGCCGAGATCGGCCAGCGAGCCGTAGAGGTCGAGATCGCTGCCTTGGGTGTAGAAGGGCTCGACCGCGGGCGAGTCCGTGCAGCCGCCGGCGGAGAACAGGATCGAGCAGGCGAGGGCGAGGCGAAACATGGCCGATGGTACACCGGCGTTCGCTGCGGTGCCAGGAAAGTCCTTGGGGTCTTGACCGTGGCTAATGCTTGGGACGTAGCCGACACGTAGCTGGGGGCCAGCTTCTTCGACGAGCGGGCTCGGTGACTTGCTCCCGACCAGGCCGGCGCATCCAGTGCCTCTGCTCGGCGACCGTAGGCCAATCATTTTTCAACGCGACGACGCAAAGACGCAACGATGCCGTGCCGGTTGCGGCGGTCATGCGAAACTTCAATACCCGGGGGAGGTCGGTCCACTCATAAGAGAGGGAGGATTTCATGGAAGTCGTTGACGGCCGCCGCCTCGTAGCGTCGTTGCGTCGTTGCGTCGTTGCGTTGAAAAATTTGAAGATCGCTGCGCCTGTGGCTTCGCGGCTGCGGACGACCCCGTCCCCTCGACCTCGCCCGGCGCCAGTCCCCTAGGATTTCGCCTAGGTACCTGGCACCTAGGGTACACCCACACTGGGGGTACACAGCCGGCAGGGACGGCCTCGGCACCTTTGCGTCTTTGCGGCTTTGCGTGAATCCATTTTCCAGCGGCAGCGCGCGGACGGGCTCAGCGAAGTCTCACGCAAAGCCGCCAAGCCGCAAACAAGGTGACAGGAAAGGTTCGGCGGCTCGGCGATTTGGTGCCAGGCACGTTCCTGGCAAAATGTATACTGTCCCCATTTTCCCAGCAGGAGTGGCGCGCGCAATCCGACCATGACCGCGACCCGGTCGCCTCTTCCTGCCGTGTGCAAGCGGTGCAACCCGCTCTCGACAATTCGTCCCGGGAAAGCGGGGACAGTTGCGACTTACAGGCCGCCCATCGCTGACCGGCTCTCCCCGGGAAATTGGTAACTGTCCCCATTTCTCCGGAGCTTCCGGAGCTCGCGCCCCCTGATCACGCTGGGGCCGGTTGCATGCGCCGCAATCGTCTCACGCGAAGAGACGCGAAGCTCGCGAAGGAATGAAGACGTGGAAAGCGACGCGAGCCCATACCTGCGATGGCGGCAATAGGCGCCGACCCTTCCGGAAAAGGGCCATCCGGCCCTTCGCGTGCCTTCGCGTGCCTTCGCGTGAGGCGATCATCCCGCGGCGGTTGCGAGCGCCCGGCCATGTGGAGCCAGTCCGGAACGAAGACCGTAAACAGTGACAGTATACATTTACCGCACTTCGCGGCGCACGTTCGGAGCTGGTAAAATGTATACTGTCCCCATTTTCCGTCATGCCGGGCTTGATCCGGCATCCACCTTCACTTTCTCGGCAGCTGCAAGGAAGGTGGATCCCGGATCAAGTCCGGGATGACGGGTCATCCGGGATCAAGTCCGGGGTGACGAGTCGGCGCCAGGTCACAGGCGCCTCACGCTCGGCGCCGGCCGTTCCTTCTCGAACAGCTCGGTCATCGCCCAGACCATCGCGTCCGCGCGGTCAGGGCTGCCGGGGCCCTGGTAGCCCGACCAGGTGAGAGCGCAGAGCTGGTCTTCGAGGTCGGGGAAGTGACCGGCGAGCCTTGCTCGGCCGGTTTCGAAGCGGAGGGCTATGGGTTCGGCTCTCGTCGCCTTGCTGGCGCCGGCGTGGACGAGCCGGACCGGGAGGTTGGCGTCGACGGCGCGGAGGACGCTGGCGATCATTTCGCCGCCCTGGTTCTTTTCGGCGACGACCTTCGTGGCGCCGTAGAGGTCGGCGGCGTCGACGACGCGGCGCGCCCAAGCTTCGGGGGAGAGGCCGCTTTGGGTGAGGTCGGCGATCACCGAGACCAGGCCGTCTTCGTCCCGGGCGCAGACGACGATGCCGCAGCTGTCGCCGTGGCTCGAGGCGGGCGGGTCGAGGCCGATGACGATTCGGATGAAGCCCTCTCCCTGCAGGGGAGAGGGAGGGAGCCGCGAAGCGGCGGGAGGGTGGGGGCCCGCCTCGGCGTCTCGCCCGTACGTCGCACCCTCACCCTGGTTCGCTTCGCGAACCTGTCCCTCTCCCCTCAAGGGAGAGGGGATCCGCGCCCTGCTCGAGACCTGCTCCTGGCCGGGGCCGATCTCGCGGGCGCCGAGCCGCCCGTCGCGGCGGTCGTAGCGGGCGAGCAATTTCATCACCCGCTCGAATTCCAGGGCGATCTCGCCGGTCGGCTCGAGATTCTCCGAAAGGCGGCGCTGGGCCTCGAGGCGCTGGCGCACCGACTCGGCCTCGAGCCTGTCGTAGGCCATGTGGAGAGCTTCCCTCTCGACGGCGGCGAATTCGGGATGCTTGCGGGCATGGGCCCGGACGGCGTGGGTGGTGACTCCGGCGGCCGCCGCCGCGGCCTCGGCATCGGCGGTGCCGGCGAATGATCGAGATAGATTTGCTGGCGCTCGCCGGTGAACTTGACCCAGCGCGCCTTCTGGCGTTGCAGGAGCCGGCCCTTCTTGGGCGCGATCCGGTCATCCGGCCCGAGGTCGGCGGCGCGCCTCGACAGCTCGCCGCCGCGCTCGTCGATCGCGGCGAGGTCAAGCGCCCATTCCCAGCCGAGGCGGAAGACCGGGTCGCGGGCGCGGGCGTTGTAGAGGCTGCCGAGGGGGAATCCGGCCGCGGCCGCCGCTTCCTCGCGGCTCGCGCCGGCGCGCAGGGATTCGAGGAAGCGGGTCTTGTCCTGCTCGTCGATGAGCCGCCGCGGCTTGTTCAGATCGTCCTTGTCCATGAGCGGATGAGAACACAAAAGGAACGGTAGGACAAATCCTATTTAGTCCATAACGGTGGAATCGCGCCGGCGGCGCGGAGCGGAGTGGCTCGGTCCCGGCCAGGGCTGGACACGCTTCTGTATTACTGTCATAATACACCGCATCTGGAGGTATGCACCATGCTTGAGGATCCTGTGGCGAAGCGGACGGCGGTGGCGGCGGCGATCGGGGCGGTGATCGCCGTCCCGGTGCCCTTCGTCGGGCCGATTTTCGGGGCGGTCGTCGGGGCGGGGATCGGCTTTTTCACCGCGAACCGGCGGGGCTGAACCGCCCTACGGTCCGAGGTGCGCGACGATGGCGACGTAGCCGTCGGGATTGGCGGCGATATGCAATATTGAACATGGCGCGTTCCCGGCGCATCCTCCTATCGAATATCCGAGGGGAGGATTTCATGCGCCGATTCATTCTCGCTCTGGCCTGCCTCGCGCTTCCGGCCGGGCCCGCCCTGGCCTGGGGCCAGACCGGGCATCGGGTCACCGGAGCGGTCGCCGACCATTATCTGAGCGGGCTGGCCCGGGCCAACGTCCAGCTACTGCTCGGCACCGAGTCGCTCGCCCAGGCGGCGACCTGGCCCGACGACATGCGCTCCGACCCGGCCGAATATTGGCAGAAGACGGCCAACCCCTTTCATTATGTCACGGTGCCCGCGCGGAGCACCCGCGCCGCCACCGGGGCGCCGCCCGAGGGGGACGCGGTCACCGCTCTCGCCCGCTTCGCCCAGGTGCTTCGCGATCCGAACGCGTCGCCGGCGGACAAGCGCCTCGCCCTGCGCTTCTCGATCCATATCGTCGGCGACCTCCACCAGCCGCTCCACGCCGGCCGTCCGGGCGACCGCGGCGGCAACGACGTCAAGTTGAGCTGGTTCGGAGCTCCGTCCAGCCTGCACAGCGTCTGGGATTCGGGGATGATCGAATCGCGGGGGCTGTCGTACAGCGAGCTGGCCGGCTGGCTGACCGGAGCGATCACGCCCGAGCAGGTGGTCGCCTGGTCGAGCCCCGATCCCGAGGTGTGGATCGCAGAGAGCGTCGCGCTGCGCGAGACCATCTATCCGGCCGGCGGCCCCAATCCGAAGCTGTCCTATCTCTACGCCTACCAGCACGGCTCGGAGCTCGACGGGCGGCTGAGCCGCGCCGGGGTGAGGATCGCCGCCTATCTCAACCGGGTGTTCGGATAGGAAGCGGGCGCCGTCAGGGCTTGCGGGCGTAGCGGCCGGCGAATTCGCGGTCGGACATGACCAGGTAGCGGATCATGTCGATGAACGCCCAGGGGACCGTGGCGATCAGTCCGATCACCGTGCAGCTGAGGACGAGCATGACGATCCCCGAGCCGATCCGGCCCGTGTAGAAACGGTGGATGCCGAGCGGTCCGACCAGGAAGGCGAGCAAGGCGGCGATGTAGCGGTTGCGGTCGCCAAGGTCGGGTTCGCGCGGGGCGGCGGCGGCGACGACCGGCGGCGGCGAGGTTCCCGGCACCGGGAAGATGCTCAGCGCCCGGCTCTCGTGGGTCTCGAAATCGACCTCCATCCCGACCGCGGGCTCGCCGCGCGCCGCCCAGTCGAGCGGCTTGAAGCTGTAGCGGCGGCCGTCCTCGCCGGTGACGATCCCGTCGCCCGTGCGGGTGTCGACGCCCAATACCTGTCCGCGCATAAGTCCTTCGCCCCTTGGAGCCGCCATCTTGCCGAGTGCGGCCGGTTTTTCAACCGGTCAGCGGGCGTCGGCCTGGTTGGCGGCGGCACCTTGCGAGGGATTGCGGGTGACGTCGACGTCGACGTCGATGTCGCCCACCTCCTTCTTGATCGCCCGGCCGGTGTCGGCGGCGACGTTGCCGACGCTTGCGCCGACCTCCCCGGCGGTTCGGGCGGTGGCGGCGGCGGCGTCCTCGATCCTTTGCTGGTTATATTCGAGCCGCACCTGGTCGTTGGCCGAATCGTTGTCGATGTCGCAGCCGGCGAGGGCGAGCGGGACCAGGGCGAATATCAGGCGCATGATGTCTCTCCTTCGCCCCTCCAACGTGCGCGGCCCGGTCCGGGTCCGAAGAGCCCCCTCAGGCGGCCTCGGCCCGGCGTTCGCGCCAGCCGGCGGTACGGCGGTCGTAATCGTCGGCCAGGGCGAGGAGGCCGGCGGCGCCGTCGCCGGCGAAGGCGGGGCCGTGCATCAGGGCCAGGGTCGCCGGGGCCAGCTCCGCCAGGGCGCGGATGGTTGAGCCCATCTCCGGGTGGAGGCTCGAGAAGCCGAACAGATCCTCCGCCGCCGAGGCGGGCCCGACGATATCGCTCGAAACCAGCGCTTCGGTCGCGCCCGTTTGGGTGAACAGATCGCCGCAGAGCAGGGTGTTCGTGGTCTCCTCGAAGAGCAGGCCGGCCTCCCAGCCGTGCGGCGTGTGCGGAGTGTCGATGTAGCGGACCCGCTTGCCGCCGAGGTCGATCGTCTCGCCGTCGGCGAGCCGGCGAGGGGGGCGGTCGGCGAGATCGTCGAGGCTGACGTCGACGGCGGTGGCGCCGTGCGCGATCTCGGCCGCGGGGCTCGCTTCGAGCCACAAGTTCATCGCGCCGCATTCGTCGGCCTCGACATGGCCGAAGCTGATCCAGCGCAGCCGCTCGGGCGGGACCACACGGGCCACGGCGTCGCGCACGGCCGGAAACAGCCGGCGGTGGCCGGTGTGGAAGAGGAGAGGATCGTCGCCGAGCACCAGATACTGGTTGAAGGCGAAGCCGGCCGGCGGGGCGACCTCGGCCATGAAAGTGGAGATGCGGAAGATGCCGTCGGCTATCTCGTCGAAGCGGGTGGTCATGAGCTTCGTTCCTTATGCCTGGAGCCCGCCCCGCGACTCGCGATTTGACTGCACGGCAATGTGCATCTAAATAGCGGGCATGTCAACGACCACTGCACAGACCCGTGCATCGAAAGCTCGGCCCTATCGCCTCGGCCGGCGGGCCGGCAAGCAGGGCGAGACCCGGCGGCGGATCGTCGAGGCGGCGGTCGAGCTTCATTCTTCCCTCGGCCCGGCGCGGACGACCGTGGCTCGGATCGCCGAGCGGGCGGGAGTCCAGCGTCACACCTATTATGCGCACTTCCCGGAGGAGCGGGACCTCTTCCTGGCCTGCTCCGGGCTGGCGCTCGAACGCGATCCCTTGCCCGATCCCGAGGCTTGGCGGGCGCTTCCGCCGGGCCGCGAGCGCCTGAGCCGGGGCCTGGCGGACCTCTACGGCTGGTATGCCCGCAACGCGCGGATGGCGGCGTGCGTGCTCCGCGACGCCGAGCATCACGAACTGACTCGCGAGATGGCCGCGCTGCGGATCGCTCCGGTGCTGGAGCGGGGCGCCGTGCTGCTGGGGGAAGGCCTGGGAATGCGCGCCCGGGCCCTGCTCGCCGTCGCCCTCGATTTCCACTGCTGGCGGGCAGTTTCCGGGGCGTGCGGACCGGAAGCCGCGGCCGATCTCATGAGCGACGCGATCCTGGCCCTCAACCCGAGCGTCGAGGGATAAGGTGAATCGTCACCCCGGACTTGATCCCCGGTCCACCTTCCCCAGGGCCGGTGACAGAAGCGCGATCCGGTGGATGCCGGATCAAGTCCGGCATGACGAGCCTAAGGCGGTCCGAGTGTAGAGGGCCTTGACCCGCCATCGCCGCGCGCCGGGTCATTTAGGCTTGTCCGGTTTCGCCTCCTTGGGCTTGGGATCCTCCGGCTTGCCCTGACCGGGCTTCGCCGCTTCCTTCGTCGCCTCGAGCATCTTGGTCAGCAGCGTCTGCAGGGCGGCCAGTTCCTTCTGGGTGTCTTTGCCCGAATCCTTGCCCGGGAGGATCGCCGTCGCCAAGGCCGCGCCGAAGGTGGTGACGAGGCTGTTCGAGATGCTGTCGGTGGGCGGCGCGACCCCGGTCGCCCAGGCCGCGGTCGGCAGGGTGGGGAAGGGGAGCATACCGGCCGGGAACAGCGAGGATTCGGCCGGTGTCTTGAGCTGGACGGCGGCGGGCCCACAGGTCGGGCAGGGCGAATCCTTCCAGTTCCAGTAAACGTCGGGGTCGATCGTCTCGCAGGCCGAGCATTGGCCGAGCGCCGCGTCGGCAAAGATGCCCGGAGTCGGCAGGGCCAGCAATTGCTCGGCGACGACCGGCTCGCCCTCATCGGGAATGAAGTCGCTGTCGGCCTTCACGAAGGCGACGTGGCAGCCCAGGACTCCGACCGGCTCGGGGATGACGAGGTCGGCCAGGCTCGCGCCGTTCGGCTCGCACCGGATCCGATCGAACCGGCAGAAGCGCTCGTTCGGGTCCTCGAGCAGCCACAGCAGCGAATTGTAGTAGAGCTTGTGGCAGTTGAGATGGGCGAGCAGGCGCTCCGCGCAGTCGCCGTCGGCCGCTATCGCGGGCGGCAATTCGTCCTTGGGGGGATCGTAGGAGGCCGGGACCATCGACTGTAAATCGTGGCTGGAGGGTCCGGCAGACCCGGAGCCCAATGGCATCCATTGTCCGGTCGCACTATCTTTTGCTGAAACCGTATAAGACTCGATATGCAGCCACAGATTTTTAGGGAAGCTCGGAATGATCTTCAAAAGGCCGACCTCGTGAATTGCCGAGAGATCGAAATTCGGCGTATTTACAATGTAAGAATAGCTTTGGCCGTTGGCCCACGCCTCATGAACACTTACCGGAAACTGTTGAGTCTGTCCATTAACTGTCTTGATCATTACAAATAGATTAACTGAGTTATGCCCAATCGTATCACCAATCTTAATATCTAACTTAAATTCGTCGACGCTCGTCGTTTTCGCAGTAGCGGCTTGGGTCGTTATCTTAAGTTGATCGTAGCACTCAAGCAAATCGCCATCGATGAGATAAGGCCGCAATATCGACTTGGCGCACAAAGCCATGTGAAGGTTGAACTCCTTCACCTCATAGGGGACGAAATACACCTCCCGGTGCCCTATCATCCGGGTCGTGACCCGGTAATTGTTCAGTACCTCGTGGTAGAATATGTTGAGCACGTGGCAGTGGTTGTTGTTGCACACGGTGCGCTGCGAGACGTGCTGGTCCTCGGTCTCGGTCTGCTCCATGACGACGACCTGGTGATCGCGGCGCCATGCTTCCGACGATTGCTGGATCCGGTCGCTGAAGTCGCGGGTCGCCTTCGAGGCGAATTTGACGCGGTCGTAGGCGCCGCCGCCGCTGACCCCGAGGGTAATCTTCTTGAGGAGGACCCCCGCCGTCACGCCCCATTGGTGGTGGTTGCTGGAAGAGGCCGCGTCGAGGGTCTCCGACAGGGCGTTGCGGCGCGAATAATCGGCGCTCCTTTTCTCCTCGCTGACGCTCTCCTGCTCGGCGCGCGCCCGCTGCCTCTGCTCCCAGTTGGAGACGGCCAGGGTCACCGACTCGCACGGCGCGAGCGGCAGGCTGTAGAGCAGGTCGCCGAACGAGTAGCCGAGCCGGGCGCATCTGACCTGGAAGTCGACCAGCTCGCCTTCGTGCAGCCGGATGCCGCCGTCGCCGTCACCCTGCTGGATGAGGCCGCCGCAATTGCGGCATCCGCCTTCGCTCGTCTCGAGGCAGGTGACCACGTCCTTGGCGGTTCGGACCAGCCGGCTGTGATCGGCGATCCGGATGGTGAGGTCGCTCGGGATCAGCCGGCCGCAATAATCGTCGCCGAACTCGAGGTGGCCCAGATCGGGGAAGAGCTCCGGTATCGCCCAGACGTCATCCGCCTCGAGCCCGTCGTCGTGCCAGCGGCCGGGCGCCTTGACCTGGAGCCAGGGTCCGTCCGGGAGCGTGAAGCTGGAATAGTGGCTCCCCGCCGCCGCCGCGCCGCTGTCGACGACGTAGGTCAGCTCCGGGCTCTCGCCGAATCGGACCGCAAGGTCTCCGCTGGCGCGGGCGGCCGGCGCCAAGGCGCCGGTCGAAAAGATCGCGAAGCCGTCTCGGCTGGTGGTGAGCGCTCGCTGAGCGACGGTTTCGGCCCACGGCTTCTTGCCGCTCCGCGACTCGCGCCTGGCGATGGTGACGAGCTCAACCCGGATTCCGGCGATCGGTTTTCCGCACTCGTCGACCGCGCGTATTCTCAGCTTGCCTGGTTGACGTCTCTCGAGATCGGTCATGGCATGTCTCCCGACAGGCCCGGAATGGTCCGATTGCCTTCTGGGGGAGTCAATTTCATAATGGCGGGATTCGGCCGATAGACTGGACCGAAACGGATGTAAGCCGGCGAGCGCCCGACCGGCGGGGCGATCATGCATCCAATCCGCGCCCCTCTCGTTTGGCCTTCCGAATCTTCACCCAAAAAGGAGACCAAGCGACATGGCCGATCTCAGCCAGATCCAGCCTCATATGGAAATTTACGGCGCCGACGGAGTCCGCCTCGGAACGGTCGACTCGGTCGACGGCGACCGGATCAAGCTGACCAAGCAGGACAGCGGCTCGCACAGGCATCATCACCATTACCTCTCCGGCGGCCTCGTCGCCGCGGTCGAGGGCGACCGGGTGCGCCTGTCGGCCAATGCCGACAACGCCGCCCTCCTCGAGGAGGAATATGACGGCAACGCGCTCGGCGAGCAGAGCATCTTCAGCTGGCGCAAAATCGGGTTGGGCGCCGCGGCGGCAGGCGTTGCGGTCGCCGCCGGGGCGATCTTCTACCAGCGCCGCTGGGGCGAGGAGGACTGAGCTTCCCGGGCGGGCCGGGCCGCCGTCCGCCCGGAGACGCTTCGCAAGGGGCTGCCTCGCGCAGCCCCTTTCTTTCGGCCTCCCGAGCTCAATCCGGCGATGAATCGTCGCGGGCCGGTCAGGCTTTCAGCGCGTGACCATATTCGGAGCGCATTTCCATCAGGGTTGCGATCGCGTCCGGAGTGCATCTCGCCGCCGCGAGCTCGCGATCGATGACGACGGCCTGGGCCGCGATCAGGGTGCGGCATTCCTCCGCGCCGATGAGGCCGGAGTCGGCGGCGATCTGCCAGGCGAGGCGCATCGAGATCGTGGTCGCGCCGAACGCCGCATTGGCCTCGATCTCGCGCAGGCCGGGAAGCGCGCCCCTCCCGCTGTCGCCTTTCAGGCGGCGCATGATGGCCTCCTGCCAGGGCCCGTCCCGCTCGCGAAGCTCGAGTGCGGCGCGGCGGGTCCCGAGCGCCTCGGGATGGACGATCCGGCCTTCCTCCAGGACCACGGGCGCCCGCGCGGTGGTGTCGCAGCGGTAGCCGGGAGTCGCGACGAACGCCTCGAGCTCCCGCCGGGCGGAGGCTTCGGGGCGCGAGTAATGGAACGGCACCGTCCGGCAGGCGAGGGGGCGCCGCTCGTAGATGCCGCAGCGCCGTCCGGCGAGCGCGGTGCAGCCGCCGGCGCCGGTATCGACGGTCAGCGCCGAGATGACGAGATAGCGGGTGTATTCGACGGCCTTCGAGCCCTGCCTTCGCTTGGTGACCTGCCTTCGGGCGGCGAAGGCCGCGGTGAGCCGCTTCGACTCGTGAAAGGCCCCGGCCGAGCCTTCCATGCCGCAAGCCCAGTGGCCGGACAGAGTCCGCGGCAGCTCGTAGAGGCGGAACATCAGCCGGAACACGAAGACATCGGCGAGCGCCGCAGCCTCCGACAGCTGGACCTCGGGCGAGCGGTCGCAGCAGGCTCCGCAGCCGGTGCAGGCGAACCGGCTTTCGCGGGGGAGGTCGGGAGCGGCGGCCATGGCCGATCCTGCCAGATCGGGCGAAGGGAGCAAATGCCCGCCGGCGGCAGTCGCCTGGAGTTCGGTTCTTTTTCCTCATCCGGGGCTCGGCCCGGGATCCATGAACACTGCGCGTCGACACTTCGACCGGCGGCGTTCATGGATTCCGGCTTTCGCCGGAACGACGGAGGTGGCGAAGCCGGGCCGCCCCTATTCCGCGCGGCCGCCACGGCGTGCAATAGTCGCGGCCTTCGCGGTGATCCTGGTGACGGTGATCCTTCAGGGCTCGACCCTCGGCCGGCTGATCGACCCTCCCGAGCTCACGGATCGATCCTCGCGGTCGTCACGTGAAGCAGCCGCAGGTCGTCGGACATTTCGCTCAGGGTCCAGGGCTCGCCGGGGGGAATAACGAAGCAGTCGGCCGGGCCGAGACCATGCTCTCCCTTATATTCGAGCCGGACCGAGCCTCGCAGGACGAATCCGAACACGAGCTCGCCGTCGTGGGGCAGGACGGCGATGACCGGCGAGGCGCCGGGCCTCAAGGTGCGCGCGTCGGCGAGGCCGCCGGACGAGTCGCTTGCCGCCGTCCCCCGGGCTTCGCCGCCGTTCCACTCCAGCCACGGCGACATCGCCGCGACGTGATGAAGGAAGCGCTGCCCGCCGAAGGCCCTCGCCGGGTCGGGGGGGCCGCCGGGCAACATCATGTCGTGCTCGGCGAAGGTCTCGTGGAGGGCCGGGCAGGTGATCTCGATAGCTTCGAAGGCCGGCGAGCTTTCAAGCACCCGGTGCCTTATCTCCGGCGGCTGAAGGATGATGTCGCCGGCGGCCGCGACGAACGGACCGCCCTGTCCCTCGTAGACGACCCGGACCCAGCCGGTCCGGACGAAGATCAGCTGGACCGCGATTCGGTGGAAATGGACCCAGTCGGGGACCGGGCCGCCCTCGGCTATGGTGATGTGCGAGGCAATGTAGCGGCCGCCGAGCCGCCCCGGGATCAGGTCCCGATAGCGCATCCCGGCGCGGCCCTCGCCCGAATCGGCGCCGGCCCGGACGAGCGTGAATGCGGGACGGAATTCGGGCAGCCCGGCGGCCCTGGGCGGCGCCTCCGGACGGGAGGTAAGCCGCACGCGCCGGCCGTCCTGGCTGAGGATCGCGGTATGGGGCTCGTCCGCCGGATAGATGATCTCGAGCCGGGCGCCGCCGCGGCGAAGCCGTTCGAGTTCGCCGGCGAAATCGTCGCAGATCAGCTCGAGATCGGGGGGCGAAGCGGTCACGTTTTCCCCTTAGAGCGCTCTGCAAGGCGGATGCACCCCCCAAGTCGTCATGCCGATGGCGGGGAAGGGAGACGGGCGGTTGCGCCCGCTCCGCCCGGGGTTCAATGATGCCGCCACATGCTGATCGTGCTCCTCGCCTTCCTCGCCCTGGCGATCCTCGCCTACGGCTTCGCGCTCGGCCGAGCGGCGCTCGCCAGGCGGGTCGGGCCGAGCGGCGAGGCGCTCGTTCTGGGCGCCGTCGTCAACTTCCTCGATACCCTCGGAATCGGCTCGTTCGCTCCGACCACGGCCTGGTTCAAGTTCCGGCGCATGGTGCCCGACCGGCTGATCCCGCAGACCCTGCTGTGCGGCCTCACTCCGCCGGCGATGACCGAGAGCGTCATCTACCTCCTCCTGCTCGGAGTCCTGGTCGATCCCGTGCTCCTGTTCAGCTGCGTGATCGCCGTCTTCCTCGGCGGGCTGGTCGGGGTCCGGCTGGTGACGAGGGCTCGGGTCTGGGTCGTCCAGGCGATCGTCGCGATCGGCCTCGTCCTCGCCGCCGCGGCTTATGCGATGACCAACCTCAATCTCTTCCCCGGCGGCGGGACGGCGTCGAGCCTGCCGCTGGGCCTGATGGTCGTCGCGATCCTCGCCAATTTCGCCTTCGGAATCCTCGCCAATTTCGGGGTCGGCAATTACGCTCCGACTTTGGTGATGCTGAGCCTGATGGGCATGGATCCGAGGCTCTGCTTCCCGATCATGGCGGGCGGCGCCTGCCTGATGGGGGCCGGGGCCAGCGTGAAGCATATCAATATCGGCGAGGTCGACATGCGGGTCGTCCTCGGCCTCGCCATCGGCGGAATCCCCGCCGTCCTCGTCGCCGCCTTCATCGTCAAGGAGATGCCGCTCGAATATCTGCGCTGGCTGGTCTTCGCCGTCGTCGTCTATGCCGCCGCGGTGATGGCCCACGCCGCCCTGAAGGGCCGGCGCGAGGGCAAGGCCGAGCCGGCGACCGCGCCGCTCGCGCCCGAAGCGGAGGCCGCGTCGTGAGCGGGCCCGCCGCCGCCGGACCCGGCGTCAACCAGGATTTCAGCCGCTTCGACCAGGTGCTCAAGACCCACACCTATCGCCTCGCCGAGCATGAGGGCGACGAGTTTGACGAGGATTACGAGATCGCGACGCTCGACCTCGAGCCCTTCCTTCGCGGCGACGCCCGGGACAAGGCGCGCTTCGCGGCCGAGTTCGGGGCCGCGCTGGAGGAGATAGGCTTCGCCGTCCTGGTCGGCCACGGAGTCGCCCCCGCCCTCTACGAGTCGATCCACGACAGCGTCCTCGACCTGTTCCAGTCGACGCCGCTGGAAGACAAGATGCGCTTCCGCGCAGGGCGCCACGGCTCGGTCAGCCAGGGCTATTTCCCGATCGAGCAGACCAGCGAGATCCATCCCGACCTCGTCGAAGGCTGGGTCTGGTGCCGGCGCGCCTTCGACATCCCGCAGGATCGCACGGAGCCGTTCCGGCCGGAGGATTATTGGCCCGACGCCGCTTTCGAGCCGCAATTCCGCCGCCTCGCCCTCGCCCACGAGGCCCTGTTCAAGCCGATCGCCCAGGCCATGCTCCAGGGCATAGGCTGCGATCCTCACGCCTATGACCGCAAGCTCACGAACACGAACTTCGGCCTTCGCGCCAATTATTACCCGCCGATGAGCGAGGACCAGGACCGCTCCGGCGCCGGCCGGCTGCTCGGCCACGAGGACGTCGACCTGTTCACCCTCCTTCCCGCGACCCGCGCCGAGGGCCTCCAGGTCTGGAACCATCGCAGCCGCAAATGGGTGCGCCTGAGCGCTCCGGAAGGCTCGGTCATCATCAACACCGGCGATTACATGCAGCGCATCTCCAACGACCGCCTGCCGTCCACCACCCACCGCGTCGGCAAGCCCCGCGACGGCTCCCACCGCTCGCAGCCGCGGGTCTCCTTCCCGATCGCCGTCTACGTATGGGAGGACGAGGTGCTGGAGGTTCTTCCCGGCCTCGGGACGCCGAAATACGAACCGATCAAGCAATCGCCTTCCACACCCGAAGCACGAGCAAATTCTACGGCGACGATTATGCGGTCGATTCGGCGTGAGGATCGGGACCCGGCGGGACGAGGATTGAGCGGAGCGGAAAAGGCGTTATCCCGGACTTGATCCGGGATCCATGAACACTGCCGGCGGGGGTCCGGCACGATCCGGGTTCATGGATTTTAACCTTCGCCCGAATGACGTTGGGGCCCGGGTCGCGCAGCAAGGCCCTTCGTCATCGAGCGGTTTTCCGATCGATCGGTGCGAACTCATTCTTGAAACGCAAAGACGCAAAGATTTCGCAAAGCGTCAAACACCCCGTCCAACCGACGAAGAAGCGGGGTGCCGCCAGCCGCTGCGCTGGTCGAGTGCTGCGCGCTCGTTACGACTTTGCGTCTTTGCGTTGAAAGATTCGACCGGCATCGAGGAGGGCAATCGCTCGGATGGCGCAAGCCTCAGGTCATCCCGGGCTCGACCCGGGACCCGGCGATTGAACCCCGTCAAGTGAGTAGATAACCTCCGAGGATGACGCTCAGCCGCAAGATCCTGCTCTCACCATCGACTCCAGGGGGCAGGGCCACTCGGATGCGACCCAGATTCGACGATCTGGTCAGGCGGCCTCTAGCCGCTCTTCAAAGGTTTCCTCCGGGAGCACTCCCTCCAAAATCAGAAGTCGTCTGATCACGTTCGGATGAACGTGATAGTAAACAGCAGCCTCCTGAATCTGCAGCTCGGTTGGGTTGGCCAAGTCTATTCTGGCCGCTAGGTCGCTAAACGGCACGAGCAGGTTCTGAGCGAAGGCTCGTTGGAATTTCTGCCGATCAGTCTTTGCTTTGCTGATTATGCCGAAATCGGAATGCGCCCAAATTTCATCGGCCAATGCGCAAGACAATTCAAACCGCCGGTCGCGCGGGTTGGCCGATTGGAGCGCTATCCGCTGGCGGTCTCCGTGTTGGCGCAGTCGCGCGGAATATGGAAGGCCACGTGCCGTGCCACGTCGCTGTAGGTCCTCACGCTTGGTTTGAAGTAAATCTGAAAAGGCCTGCGCACGGACAGGTCGATCGCCTAATCCGGCGATATCGCGGACCCGTCGAGCGGCCGCGCGTCCCTGCTCCCAAGGCCGAGCGGCGGAAGGTTGGGCGAGGTCGTTGGCCGCGACTTGTCGCGCAATTCCGAGGTCAACCACCACCTCCGACTCCCTCGCCGCTTCGACGACACTAGCGAGATAATTTCCTGCCTCGCGTCCAGGGGTCGCAGCAGCCGCTTCGTCCAGCGCAGACTCACCGACATGTCGCTCCAGTTTGCCGAGAGTCCGCATGAGTTCGGTCGGCACGGTATCAGGGTCATAGCCCAGGCGAGCCTCCAGGCGTCGCCACGACATCATATTGGGGTCGGAACGCTCCAACCGTAGCGTTCCCACTAACTCCTGCAGAGCTACACCATCTATAGCGTGCGCACAGGTTGCGACGACCTCGTCAAAATATCTGTCGAGTCCGTTCGCAAAGGCCGAGCCGCTAACCATTACCATTTCTGGAAGCGCATACCTGATCGCGCCGATGTCGACGGATTTCGCATAGGCGGAAGCGAACAGAACTCGCTCACCCGTGCTGTGGACCATGATTGGCGGCCACAATGTCCCGCCGGCGGCGGATGTCATTTCGTGCCGTAAGCGCCAGTTCGTGGATGGTGCGTGGCCGTCGGGAAGCGACTCGTAGCGAAGTCGCCAGAAATTGTCGGCGAGCCAGAAAGCGAGGGAAACTGCTGATCCGCGAACATAATCACGGTCCTCCTTACGGTCGAAATCGCAGATTCGTATGAGCGTCTCGCCGGCGGCGCTGATGCGAAGCTCGGCGACGTCGGGAGCCTCCGGCGCCGGAGGCGACGGCCAGCGCGCCGTAAGTTCAAAGGAGTCTAGATTCACTGGTAACGTTTCCGAGCAGCGGCGAGCGACGCGGTCAATATGGGGATATTCTGCTGCATCACAAAATCAGTGTAACGCATCAGCACTTTTCGGGCTATCGCTTCATTCGGTAGGACCGGATACGCGTGGTAAACCGCGAATCCAGGATTGGTAATCTGGGCTTCGTAGATCCAGCCGTTGTCGTCGACTGACCAGAGAAGTCCCGGGTCGCCTTTCTTTCTGGTCTTGCCGAATAGCCCCGCATCGATCCCCCGTTTGAGAAGCGCGGGAGCGCGGCTCATGTCCGCCGGTGTAAAGCCCGCATGCTCATCGCAATAACTCGGATCTTCGTGCTCGCCGTTGTACGGCTCGAGCCCGAAAGCGTGCGGGTGCCGTTTGTGTTTGGAGTACGGATCGAAGGTCGCGCGCCCGGCCAAAGCGGTTCGCTCGGCTTGTGAGGGTGAGATTTCTGACAGGCGACGCGGATCATTCTGACTGGTGCGTGCGCGCAGCGTTCGCGACGGGGGCTTGCGGAGCGGCATTGGGCGAGTGTGCCATTTTTCCCCTTGCTGGAGAAGCACCGGGAGCCCTCTGAATTGCTTCCGCGTCGCTCGTCGAAAAATCGGGCTAAGTTGCAAAGCTCCGATACGCCTCCGCCGAGGGAAGATCGAAGCTGTCGGCTCGCCCCAGCTCCCAGGCGTGGGCGTAGAAATCGCGCTTGCATGTGCCGCCGAGCAGCTCGCCCGGCTCGAGGAAGACGTGGAGCTGCGAGAACAGGCGGACCTCGGCCGGGCCGACGCGCCTGACGAGATGGTGGGGGCGGATCTGGGAGGGATGCTCGAGCCCGGCCGCCGCGATCATCTCGGAGAGCGCCCGAAGCGTGTTGCGGTGGAAGTTGTAGACCCGCTCGGCCTTGTCCCCGACGACCAGCGCCCGCTGCCGCATCGGATCCTGGGTGGCGACCCCCGTCGGGCAGGTGTTGGTGTTGCAGGTCAGCGACTGGATGCAGCCGATGGCGAACATGAATCCGCGCGCCGCGTTGGTCCAGTCCGCGCCCAGCGCGAGGAGGCAGGCGATGTCGAAGGCGCTCACCACCTTGCCGGCGGCCCCGATCCGGATCTGCTCGCGAAGCCCGGCGCCGACGAGGATGTTGTGGACGAACAGCAGGCCCTCGCGAAGCGGCATTCCGATATGGTCGGAGAATTCCAGAGGCGAGGCGCCCGTGCCGCCCTCGGCGCCGTCGACGACGATGAAATCCGGGACGATTCCCGTCTCACGCATCGCCTTGACGATTCCGGTGAACTCCCAGGGGTGGCCGAGGCAGAGCTTGAACCCGACCGGCTTGCCGCCGGAGAGCTTCCTCAGCTGCGCGACGAACGCCATCATCTCCGCCGGGGTGGAGAAGGCGCGGTGGCGCGGCGGCGACACGCAATCCCGGTCCATCGGCACGCCGCGCGCCGCCGAGATCTCCGCCGTCACCTTGGCGCCGGGAAGGATTCCGCCGTGGCCGGGCTTGGCGCCCTGGCTGAGCTTGATCTCGATCATGCGGACCTGCTCGGACGCGGCTTTCTCCTTGAAGCCGGCGGAATCGAAATGCCCGTCCGCCGTCCGGCATCCGAAATAGCCGCTGCCCAGCTCCCAGATGAGGTCGCCGCCGTGCTCGCGGTGATAGCGGCTGATGCTGCCCTCGCCGGTGTCCTGGGCGAAGCCGCCGAGCTTCGCCCCCTTGTTGAGCGCGAGGATGGCGTTGGCGCTCAATGAGCCGAAGCTCATCGCCGAGATGTTGAAGATGGAGGCGGCATAGGGCTTGCCGCACTGGCCGTTGCCGACCGGGACCCGGAAGCCCTCGGGATCCGCGGGCGGGGCGGGGCGGGTCGAATGGGCCATGAACTCGTAGCCGCCTTCGTAGACGTCGAGCAGGGTCCCGAACGCCCGCTCGCTGCCCTCGTTCTTGGAGCGCGCATAGACGAGCGAGCGCTGGCTCCTAGAGAAGGGCGCCTGCTCGTTGTCGCCCTCGATCAGATATTGGCGGATCTCCGGCCGGACCGATTCGAACAGCCAGCGAAGGTTGCCGACGACCGGATAGTTGCGCCGCACGGAGTGCGAGTCCTGGGCGAGGTCGTAGAGCCCGAGCAGGCTCAGCGCCCCGGCCGCCGCCGCCGCCGCCCACAGCCACGGCCGGCCGGGCGCGTAGAGGACGGCCGCCGCGGTCGCGATCAGGCAGAGGGCGAGGGGGAGGTAGCGCCCGAGCGAAAACCTCTTTTCGTCGCGGCGTGGAGGCATTTGAGGTCGGGCTCCGAAGGATGCGTGGATTAAGACCGCTCCGCCCTGCGAGAGCAAGCCTAGATGCTTCGAGTGCAATCCTCGTCGGCCGCAGGCCATTCATTTTTTTAGACGCGGCGACGCAACGATGCCTGCTTCCGAAGACAGCCGCGGCCGACGAGCCATTCCGCATCGTTGCATCGTCGCGTTGAAAGCCTGAAGGGCAAGGCGGAGGGGAAGAAGGCCCCGCCGCGCCTTACGCCCCGTGAAGATAAGGCGTCGCCACGTTCGTCTGGGTCGCGATGATCAGCTGCCAGCGGACGTCGCCCTGGGCGGGGGTGTGCGGGTGGTGCTGCCGGTCGGGAAGGACGTTGTTGGCTTCGAGCGCGACCTCGTTGCCGCAGCCGACGCAGCGGTAGATGCCGCCGCTGGGGATGTGCAGCCCCGCCGGGAGGATCTGGTCGAAGGAGGTGTTCTTGCTGACCGCGAGGTAGTTTTGATATTTGTAGAGCGCCACTTCATCCTCCCGGCCGCGACGGTGCGGCCGTATCCCGGCCGCGCCATGCCGCAGACGCGCTCCAAACGCCACTTAGTATTTAACTCAGGTAAAAGGCCTGGCCGGCCGGAACGGCCGCGTCCGTCCGCGCCGCGCTCGCCGGGCCGGGTCGCCTCCTGCACCGCCCTCCCGGTCGTCCGCCCGTCGTGGGAAAACGGGCGACAGTATACATTTAAGGGCCGCCCACGCCGCGCTGATGCAGCGAGAAAATGTATACTGTCCCCGTTTATACTGTCCCCGTTTATACGCCGAATTGCCGGCCCCGACGAATGACGCCCCGGCGGGATGGGCCGGGGCGTCGAGGGAGATCCGTTCAACGTAGGTGCGGCGGGGAACCGCGTGTTGCCGAACCCGCACAGGGCCGATCGGTTCCCGCCGCGGGCCGTCGGATCGCGACGGTCAGCTCCCTCTCGTCGCGTCCTTGCGTCCTTGCGTTGAAATCTGAAGGGCGAAGCGCATCGGTCCCACGCGCGACACGCGAAACTCTTCCCGCAAACCCGTCAAGGCCGCCCTCCGCGAGGACTCCTAGACGCCGGCCTCCTCGCGCACCTCGCCCAGCCGCCGGGCGAGTTCCGAGCGCGCCTCGTCGAGGGCGCCGAGCATGACGCTTCCGAACTGGCCGTCCACGCCGAGCGCCTTCAGCTCGCGGAGCAGGCCATCGCCCAGGCAGGCGATGGCCTCGGCAAGGAAGCCGCGCTCATTCTCCTCGAACCAGCGGGCGATCTCGAGCGTCTCGCTCCGGGCAACGGCGCTCGGGTCCTCGCCGGGCTCGGGATGGCGCAAGCGGTCCCGGAACTCCTCGACCAGGGCGTCGAGGCGCGGCGCCATCTTCTCCTCCTGCCAGAGCAGCAGGGCATTGTAGGCGCGCTCGAGCTCGGCGCCGCCGGCCGCCGGCGGCTCGTCGCCCGGGGGTTCCGGCGCGGCCGGCGGCCCGGCGGCGCGACCGCCGCCGAACAGGCGTGAAAAGCCCCGCGCGGCCTTGCCCATCAGGCCCGGCCCGGCCGCCGATCCGGCGGGCCCGGGGTCGGACTTGCTGATCTGTATCGTCTCGTCCGGATGGAGGCGGCCGGCGGCGACTTCGCGGGCGTTGACCCGGGCCAGCTTGGCCGGGTCGACCTCGCCGTCGGTCAGGGATTCGGAGAGCAGGAACGAAAGGTGGGTCCGCCGCCATTCCTCGCGCAGCGGTCCCGGGTCCCGGCCCTGCTCGACGAGCCGCCTGTCGCTGCTCGCCATCAGCGCGTTATGCAGCCGCAGCAGCTCGACCCGCGACTCCTCGTCCTCGATTTGCGGATGGAGCGCCTTGATTCGGTCGTTGAGGGAGTCGCTGTCGAGCGATCCGTCGGCGCGCGAGATCCGCCCCGACTGCAGGTCGTCGATCAAGCCCGTCACACGGCTGTCCAGCATGGTTCCTCCTCGATTTCGATGATTTGCGAGGCGGGCCGGGCCGCCGCGGGGGGATTCAGCCCACCGGCCCCTCGATGTCGCGCACCGGATCGACCCTCAGGCACGATCCGTCAGCGCCAACGATCCGGACCCGCGAGCCCTCGGCGCAGTCCGGGCCCCGGCAGGACCAGACGCCGTCGCCGACCCGGACCCGGCCCTCGCCATTCTCGATCGCCCCGACGACGATCACGGTACGCCCGATGAGCCGGGCGGCGCGGTCGTTGAGCAAAGGGTCGGAGCTCGGCATCGGGTTGGCGAGGTACCAGCGGCGGCCGAAATAGACGGCCGCGACGGCGAACAGGGCGAAGAGGGCGAATTGGAAGGGGAGGGCGATCCCGAAGGCGAGGGTGACGAGGCCGGTCGCCGCCGCCGCCGCGGCCAGCCAGATCAGGAAGACCCCGGGGACGATCAGCTCGGCGATTCCGAGCAGGATCGCCGCCAGCATCCACATCCAGTGCGGTTCGAGCTCCAGGCCGCTCACTGGCCCGAAGCCCCGCCCTCGAACGGACCGCGCCGCCGCGCGGGTGGGACCGTGCCGCCGCCGTCGCCGCCGCCGCCCTTGCCGAGCGCGTCGCGGGCGAGCTCGCCGATTCCGCCGAGGGTGCCGATCAGCGCCGTCGCCTCGACCGGGAAGAGGATGGTCTTGGCGTTGGGCGAGGTCGCGAACTGGCTGATCGCGTCGACATATTTCTGGGCGACGAAATAGTTGATCGCCTGGGTGTTGCCGCCGGCGATCGCCTCGGAGACGGCGGTGGTCGCCTTGGCCTCGGCCTCGGCGGCGCGCTCCCTCGCCTCGGCGTCGCGGAAGGCGGCCTCGCGGCGGCCTTCGGCCTCGAGGATCTGGCCCTGCTTCTCGCCCTCGGCCCTGAGGATGGCGGAGGCTCGGCTGCCCTCGGCCTCGAGGATGACTGCGCGCTTCTCGCGCTCGGCCTTCATCTGTCGGCCCATCGCGTTGACGATGTCGGCGGGCGGTCGGATGTCCTTGATCTCGACCCGCGTGATCTTGACCCCCCAGCTCTCGGTCGCCTGGTCGACGACGGAGAGCAGCCGGGCGTTGATCTCGTCGCGCTTGGAGAGGGTTTCGTCGAGGTCCATCGAGCCCATCACCGTCCGAAGGTTGGTGGTGGTGAGCTGCATGATCGCGACGTAGAGGTCGCTGACCTCATAGGCGGCCTTGGCGGCGTCGAGCACCTGGAAGAAGACGACTCCGTCGGTCGACACCATGGCGTTGTCCTTGGTGATGATCTCCTGGCCGGGGATGTCGAGCACCTGCTCCATCATGTTGACCTTGCGGCCCACGCGATAGAAGAAAGGCATGTAGAAATTGAAGCCGGGATGGGCGACGGCGGTGAAGCGGCCGAAATATTCTATCGTATAATGATAGCCTTGGCGGACGATCTTGATACCGGAGAAGAGGAACAGCACAACCAGGATCAGAAAGAACAGAAAGACGATGGTGATGGTCATGACGGACGCGCCTCCCCTTGCGAACCGGCGCATAATGCGGGCAAGTGGGGCGGCTTCCAAGCGAAATCGGGACATGACCGCCGACCTCAAGCTCTGCCGTTCCTTGCTCTTCCTGCCCGCGTCGAACCCGCGCGCGATCGGGAAGGCGAGGGGGCTCGTCGCCGACATGATCGTCCTCGATCTGGAGGACGCGGTGAAGCCGGAGGACAAGGCGGAGGCCCGGGCGGCCGCGGTGGAAGCGTCGGCCGCGGGTTTCCCGGGCCTGTGCGCGATCCGGATCAATTCGCTGCAGCCTTGGCATAAGCCGGATCTCGAGGCGGTGGCGGCCAGCCGGGCCGATTACGTGATCGTGCCGATGACTCCGGGGCCCGAAGCGCCCCGCGAGGCCGCCCGCGCCACCGGCAAGCCGGTCCTCGCGATGATCGAGACCGCTCGCGGAGTCCTCGCCGCCGCCGCCATCGCTCCGGAGACGTCGGGTCTGATCGCCGGCACCAACGACCTCGCCGCCGACCTCGGCCTCCGCCCCGGCGGGAACCGCCCGGCCCTCGTCACCGCGCTCCAGACCATCCTGCTCGCCGCCCGCGCCGCCGGAGTCGCCGCCTTCGACGGAGTCTACAACCGCCTCGACGATCCGGAAGGCTTCGCCGCCCAGTGCGAGGAGGGGAGGAGCTTCGGCTTCGACGGCAAGTCGCTCATTCATCCGAGCCAGGTGGAGCCGGCCAACCGCCTCTTCGGCCCGAGCGCCGAGGAGGTCGAGGCGGCCCGACGCCTGCTCGCCGCGGCGACGGGCGGCGCGGAGCGCTTCGAGGGCGAGATGATCGAGCGCATGCATGTCGAGCAGGCGCGCCGGGTGCTTGCCAAAGCGCGGGCGTAACGACCGCCTCTTGCCACCCGCGCCTCGGCGGCCTTAAGCGGCTCCATGGCCGTACGCTTTTTCGCCGCCCTCCTTCTCCTGCTTCTTGCTGTTCCAGCCCCGGCCGAGCCGGTCTCGCCGGAGGCGCTGCGCCGCCATATCGACGTGCTCGCGAGCGACTCGTTCGAGGGCCGCGAGCCGGGGACCGCGGGCGAGCAGAAGTCGATCGCCTACATCGCCGGGCAGATGCGGTCGTTCGGCCTCGAGCCGGCGGGGCCGCGCAACAGCTGGTACCAGCCGCTGGAGGTCAAGGGGCGCCGGCCGGGCGACCAGAGCAGCGTCTGGCAGGTCAGGGGCAACAAGCGCCAGCGGATCGAGCTCGGTCGCGACGAGCTCATCCTGCTCGGCCGCTCGGGTCGCGAGAGCCTCGCCCAGGCGCCGGTCGTCTTCGCCGGTCACGGCGCGGTGATCGCGGAGAAGGGGATCGACCAGCTGGCGGGGGCCGACCTCAAGGGCGCCGTCGTCCTCATCCTCTACGACGCGCCCGAGGCGGCGGGCTTTCCAAGCTATTCCGAGCGGGTCGAGGCGGTCGCCGCGGCCGGGGCGGCGGCGGTGATCGGAATCATCGGCGCCGAGCTGCCCTGGCCGGTCGTCCAGCGGCTCTACGACGCCGGCCAGAGGCGGCTCGCGATCCACGATCCGGCGCCGATCGCCGGGGCGATGTCGCAGTCCGCCGCGCAAAGCCTGATGAGCGCCGCCGGCACGGATTTCGCGGCTTTGCTCGCCACGCCCGGCCCCTCCTTCGTGCCGGTGCCGCTCAAGCTGAGGGCGACGTTCGAGGTGGCGACCGCGATCGAGACGGTGAGGACGAACAATGTGGTCGGGCGGGTCCGCGGCTCCGACGGGGGCGGCGAGAGCCTGCTCTACCTCGCCCATTGGGACCATCTCGGCCTGTGCGAGGCGGAGTCGACGGACCGGATCTGCAACGGCGCGGTCGACAATGCGAGCGGAGTCGCCGCACTGCTCGAGATCGCCCGCGCGTTCGGTCGCGGCCACCGGCCGAGGCGCGACATCCTCTTCCTCGCCACCACCGCCGAGGAGATGGGCCTGCTCGGCGCCGAATATTTCGCCTCCCGCCCCACCGTTCCGCTCCGCTCGATCGTCGCCGCGATCAACATGGACACGCTCGCCATCGCCCCCAAGGGCGAGAAGGTGGCGGTAATGGGGCGGGGCCACGCCGCGCTCGACGCCCTGATCGACCGGACCGTCGCCGAGGCCGGCCGAAGCCTCGATCCCGACGACGAGGCCGCCGCCTTCGTCGAGCGCCAGGACGGCTGGGCCTTCGCTCGCGCCGGAATCCCGGCGATCATGGTCAACGGCTCCTTCTCCGACATGAAGAAGCTCGGCGCCTTCCTCGCCGGGCCCTATCATTCCGCCGCGGACAATCCGGCCCCCGGCCTGGTGCTCGACGGCGCGGCGGAGGACACGGACCTGATGATCGCGCTCGGGCGCAAGTTGGCGGATCCCAAGCTCTATCCCTGGCCTGGCGACTGAATCGTCCCACCAGGCTTCGCCTGGTCCCTTCCCCCGAATGCGGGGGAGGACATGGTGGCATCAGTCGTCGTAATAATAAGGCGAGCGCTTCGCCCATTCGGACTTCGGGTAGCGCGCGTGGAGGAGCTGGAAGGCGCGGCGGCCGAGATGGTCGTGGTTGCCGCCCCAGCGCGCGACCCGGATCAGCCGGTAGAGAAGCTCCGGCGAACGCGGGTCCTTCGGATTGGCCCTGGCGAGGGCCAGCGCCTCGTCCCACAGGGAGGACGCGCCGGCGGGAACCGGCTTGTCCTGATCGAAGGTCCGGAAAGCGGCGCGTTCGACCGCGGCTTCGCTTTGAGCGGCGGCGACGAAATCGGGGAGGCGGAGCGGAAAGGGCGAGCGGCCGCACGAGCCGAGGCAGGTGAGGTCGGGCGTCTCTCCGCCGGAATCGATCCAATAGCCGGATTGGTAGACTCCCGGCGGCGGAAAATCGCCGTGAGCGCCGGACTGGCGCGGGACCAGCATCCAGTCCGTCCACCGGCCCTGGAATTCCGCCACCGTGCCGGCGGGGCGGGTGTAGCTGAAGGCGATCAGGTCGGTGCGCAGGCCGGGCAGCTTGGCCATCGCGAGATATTGGGCGAAGCGCTTGCCTTCCCCCGCCCGGGCGGCGGCGACCGCCCGCCAGTCGCCCTGCATCTGAGGGAGCAGGCGGACGAGATCGGTCGCGATCATATCGGCGGACCTGTCGTCGCCAAGCTGCACGGCCCGGGCGAAATTGGTCAGGGCGATGTCGAGCCTCACCGGCTCCGGAAGCGCGGCCGACCGCGACAGGGCGATCCGGGCCCCGAGCGGAAGCCGGTCGATGATCGCCCGGGCGTCGGCTCCGAGGCCGACCCAGCCGCCGCGATAAGGCGCGAGGTTGCCGTCGTCCTTCGCCCAGTCGTCGCCCACGCAATATTCCCCGGGCCCGCCGCAAAAGGCCTGTCTCAGTGAGAATCGGGCAAGCTCGTCGAGATCGGCCGCCACCTGAGTGCGCGCCGCGGCGAAGAGGTTGCGCTCGCCGAGCGTGAGCGAAGGATCGGAGAGGATCGAGTCGAGCCTGGTCCGGGTGACCGCGGGCTCGGTCCCGGCGATGGTCAGCCGCGCGAGATGATATTGGGCGGTGAGCCAGGCGGGCTCGCCTCGGCGAACCGCCGCCGCGTCGGCAACGAGGCGAGGGGCGGCCTCGTCGTCGGGCTCGACCAGGCTCAGCGCGGCCAGGAGCCAGGCGGGGTCCTTGGTGGCGGCCCAGCGCTCTCGCGCATGGGGCAGCCCGGGCGCGCCCTCGCCGCCCTGAAGGGTCTCGATCCAGTCGGCGATTTCCGGCGCCCCGGACGCCTTTTCGCTAAGCTTGAGGTAGTCCCGAAGGGCGAAGGCGATATCGGCATCCGCCTTCGGCCGGGCGAGCTCGGTCTCCAGCTCGGCGAGCAAGGCGTCGGGCCGGTCGCGATAGGCCAAAGCCCGAAGCATCCTTCGCACCTCGCCGCGTCCGAAGGTGCCGGCCGGAGCGGCGGCGAGCGCCTTCACCGCGGATCGGGCCCGGGCGATCGCCGCCGGATCGCGGCGGGCCAGCGCCTCGCGCTGCAGGGCCCGGGCCTTCAGGTAGAGACCCTTGCTCCGCCATGGCGAAGCCTTGTCCCCGGCGATGGCTTCGAAGCGCCTCGCCGCCTCGTCGTTGCGCCGGTTGTACAAGGCGAAGGCCGCTTCCTGATAGGCGCGGTCGGCCTTCAGCCAGTCGGGGGCGTCAGCGATGAGCGGCGGCAGGGCGGCGCTTTCGCTGCCGCACGCGTCGAACACGGCGTCCTGCGTCCGGAGCCAGGCGCGGACGGCGGGCGAGCCCTTGCCGAAGCGCGAGGCGCGGTCGCGCAAGGTCGCCGACGCAGTGTCGAACGCGTCGCGAAAGCAATTCTGGACGCTGGTGTAGTCGGGGCCGCTTCGCTCGGTCGCGATATAATAAGGGCTGTCCTCGACCCCGTCGACGATCTTGCGTGCCTCCAGCCAGCCGTACATGCCGTCATTGGGGCCGAGGCTGGGCGGCTCGCCGCAGCAGGGCGTCGTCAGCGCCGTGCCCGCCGCCGGCCCCACGGCCAGCCCGTGGAGCAGGCGCCAGTCGAGATAGAGAAGCGGTTCGGGCGAGCGGGCGGTCAGCATCCCGAGCCGGCCGTCGAAGAGCCGCGTCCGCTCGGCGGGCTTGGTACCGCCGTCGCGGTCGATGAAGATAGGGAATGGGCCCGGGTCAGCCGAGCCGAAGAGCGGGCCGGCCCACGTCGCGATCCCCGCCGCCAACCCTGCGAACGCCACCCGACGCCTCATCGCCACCCCTCCACCGATCGCCGCGCGCGCTCGAAATCCGCCGCCGTCCAGCTGCGCGGGCTGAACAGATAGACCCGCCGCCCCGGAGGCGCTCGAACGATCGGTGAATCGGTCGCGACGCCGAGCGCTGCACGGCAGCGAGGATTGCGAAAATCGCCGCCCGCCGCCAGCCTTTTCCTGAGCGACTCGCCGCCCACCGTCATCCGGAACAGCATCGGCACGATCTCGTCGACCGGCGCCCGCTCCAGCCAGCCTTCGGTGTCGCACCAGGACGCCAGAGCGGTCATCGACAGCAGGGTGCCGGGCCGCAGCCCCCGCCGCACGTCGCCGAGCAGGTCCAGAAGCACCGCCCGCTCCGAAGCGCGCACCTCGAAGTCGATCTGGACCCGGCGGGCCGGGATGGCGGCGGCATAATGGAGGACCGCGGCGCTCGCCCGGGCGCGAAGCAGCGGGGTCCATTCGAGCGGGCGCCGGTGGTCGATCTGGACGTGGACGAGCGCGGTCGCCGGCGGTGCCGACTTCAGCGGGAAACGCCGCCCGCGCGCTTCTATCCCGTCGCCGGCAAGCTCGACGAAGCCGGTCTGCACCGCGACCTCGGCCGCCGCTCCGGCGAAACGCAGGTCCTCCGGCCGCTCCCAGGCCCACAGGATGAGCGTCGAGGGCATGGACGGCCGCGGCCGGCAGGAGCCGGCGAGGACAAGCAGGAGCAGCAATGGCAGCGCGCGCACCGAGCGATTTCGCCATGCCGAGGAGTTGAGGTCAATGCCGGTCGAATCCTGCCCAGGTTCCTCGTCATTCCCGCGAAAGCGGGAATCCAGTTCGGACTCGGCGCTGGTTTCCCGCTTTCGCCGGAATGACGTAGAGACGGAGCATGGCCCGAGCCCGGAGACATGTGAAACGCGCTTTGTGGCTCCTGCCCGCCGCCCTTATCGTGGCGGCCATGGCCCTGCTCCTCGACCCGCTCGGCAGCTTCAACTTCCTGATGCCCAAGGACCGGGCGTCCGCGCGGGTGGCGGAGGGTGTCCCTTATGGCGAGGGGGCGCGCGGCAAGCTCGACGTCTACGCGCCGCGCGCGGCCGCTTCGGCGCCGCGGCCCGTCATCGTCTTCTTCTACGGCGGCTCGTGGAACTCCGGCCGCCGCCAGGGCTATGCCTTCGCCGGCCGAGCGCTTGCGGCGCAGGGCTTCGTCGTCGTCATCCCCGATTACCGGCTGGTGCCCGAGGTCCGCTATCCCGACTTCCTTCGCGACGGCGCCGCGGCCGTGCGCTGGGCCCGCCGCAACGCCGCCCGCTTCGGCGGCGACGGCGAGCGCATCGTCCTGGCCGGGCATAGCGCCGGAGCCTACAACGCCGCGATGCTGGCGCTCGACCCCGGGCTGCTCGGCGCCGACCGGGCCGCGGTCCGGGGCCTGGCCGGGCTCGCCGGCCCCTACGACTTCCTTCCGCTCGACGACGAGGCGACGATCGCCGCCTTCGGGCAATGGCCGCGCCTCGCCGAAACCCAGCCGGTCTCCCATGCCGGACCCGGGGCGCCGCCCGCACTGCTCCTCCACGGCGATTCCGACACGCGGGTCATGCCGCGCCACAGCCGCGCGCTTGCCGCCCGGCTGGAGAAGGCCGGGGCCGACGTCCGCCTCAAGCTGTATCCCGGTGTCGGCCATGTCGGGATCCTCGCCGACGTCGCCATCCCCTTCCGCCGCCGGGCGCCGGTGCTGGCGGACGTCGCGGCCTTTGGGCACGAAGTCGCGGGCCACTAGGGCCTCGTCGGCTCTCACCGATCCGCTCATCCTGAGTAGGGACTGAGCCTGGCGAAGGCCCGTATCGAAGGACCGTCCTTCGATACGCCGCTTCGACTTCGCTCAGCGGCTACTCAGGATGAGTGTTGGAATGGGTCTTTAGCGGTCGCGGCCTTAGCCCAGCTCCGCCTCTTTCTCGGCGGTCGGAAGGATCTCGACGATGCAGTCGCCGGGCCGGAGGGCCTGCGCCTCCGGTTCCCAGAAACCGTAGGGCTTGCCGTCGCGGTAGATGCGCACTCCGATGCCCTGGGCGAGGGCGGCCAGCGGCTTGCCGCATTCCGCGTCGGTCACGGTCCGCTCCGAAAGCTTCACCCGGCCGCTCGAGGAGGCGAGGTCGGCGATATAGTCGGAGATGTGAAGCCCCTGGGTCGAGCCGGCGAGGAGCAGTCCGGCGAAGCTGACCGGATTGATCACCGTCGTCGCCCCGGCCTGGCGGGCGAGAAGCTCGTTATCCTCGTTCCTGACCGCGATGCTGATCGGCAGATCGGGCGCGAGGTGGCGGGCGGTGAGGGTGATGAGGATCGACGTGTCGTCGCCGCTGGCGCTGACGATCATCGCGCGGGCCGCACCGATGCGCACCGCCTGCAAGGTCTTGTCGCGAGTGGCATCGGCCTCGACGATCGCGCAGCCGAGCGATTCGGCTCGCTCGAGCGCTTCCGTGCTTCGGTCGATGACGACGATTTCGCCGGCCGGGGTGCCGCGGGCAATCAGTTCGTCGACCGCTTCGGAGCCGCTGGTCCCGTAGCCGGCGACGACGATATGTCCGGTGAGGCTCGCCTGTATCTTAGCCATGCGCCATTTGTCCCATGTCCGGCGGAATACGAAAGTGTAGGCGGTGCCGATGAAGATCAGCACGAAGAAGATTCGGATCGGAGTCACGATGAAGGCGTCGAACATCCGCGCCTGGTTGCTGACCGGAACGATGTCGCCATAGCCGGTGGTGGTGATGCTGATCATCGTGAAATAGACGACGTCGAGGAAAGAGACGACTCCGTCGTAGCTGTCCTTGAGGCCGTCGCGCTCGAGCCAGTGGACGATTATGGCGAGGAGCAGAAGTCCTATGACCAGGGCGCCGCGCCACGCCATCTGCGCCCATACGGGCAGGGGGCTCTTTCGGCGAAGGGTCACCGCGTCGGGTCCCCGCGGCCTGGCCCGAGTCACTCGTAAAGCTCCGCCATCCGGGCCAGCGAGGGCGCGTGGGTGAGGTCGAGGTGGAGCGGAGTGACGGCGACATAGCCGTCGGCCACCACCTCGAGATCGGTCATATGGCCCGGGGTCTCGACCATCGGGGCGAGGCCGAACCAGAAATAATCGTAGCCGCGCGGATCGGTGCGCTTGACGATCCGAAGGCGTGCGTAATCGTGGCGGCCCTGGGCGGCGACCCTGACGCCCTTCACCGCTTCGGGCGCGAGCGCGGGGAAGTTGACGTTGACCAGGGTGCGCGGCGGCATCCCGCCCTCGACGATCGGCCGGAGCACGCGTTCCGCCCAGGCCTCGGCGGCCGCGAACGGCACCGTGTCGCCCATCCCCTCCTTCGCATAGCCCTGGCTGAGCGCGATCGCCGGAATGCCCGCCATCGCGCCTTCCATCGCCGCCGAGACGGTGCCCGAATAAGTGACGTCCTCGCCGAGATTGGCGCCGCGATTGACTCCGGAGAGGACGAGGTCGGGCGGCGAGTCCTTCATCAGATGCGCCACGGCCATCATCACCGCGTCGGTGGGCGTTCCCGTGACGCAGAAGCGGCGTTCGCCCAGCTTCCTCAGCCGGACCGGCCGGGTGAGGGTGAGCGAGTGGCCGGCGCCCGATTGCTCCTCGGTCGGAGCGACCGTCCAGATGTCGTCCGAGAAGCGGCGGGCGATCCGCTCGAGCACCTTCAAACCGGTCGCGTTCACGCCGTCGTCGTTGGTGAGGAGGATGCGCATGGCCCTGCGCTACGGCGCTCCTGGCATCGGCGCAAGCGCGGCAACCATCGCCGCGATTCGGGAGTTGGTCGGGCATAGAAGGAGAGAGCTATGCAGGTTCCGCACAATAGTTTCGTGGTGGTCGCCGACGGCAAGAAGATGCTGTTCTTCCGCAACGAGGGCGATTCCGATTATCCCAAGCTGGAGGTCGAGCGGAAGCGCGAGCAGGCCAATCCGGCGGACCTCGATCAGAAGACCGACCTTTCGGGGCAGGCGCCCTCGGCCCCCGGCGGCGCCGGCTACAGCTCCTACCAGGAAACCGATTTCCACCAGCTCGAGGAGAACCGCTTCGCCGCCGAGACGGCCGAGCTTCTGCGCAGGCGGGCGCTCAGCAACGACTTCGAATCGCTGATCATCGTCGCTCCGCCCAAGACTCTCGGCGAGCTCAGGAAGCATTATCACAAGGAGGTCGAGAAGCGGCTGGCCGGCGAGATCGCCAAGGATCTGACCGGGCACCCGGTCGCCGAGATCGAGAAAATCATCCAGGCTGAATAGCCTGCAAGCAGGCGCGCCTAAGCCACCCTTTGCACGACACTCCCCCCTCCCTGGAAGGGAGGGGGGGAATTTCGGACGTGGAAAAGGCCGCGGGGCGAAGGGACCCCGCGGCCTTTTCGCTGTCCGGCCGGGTCAGTCCGCGGCTCGGGCAACCCTGCGGCGGGCGACCAGGGCCGCGGCCGCCGCTCCGAAGAGGAGGATCATCGGCGGCGCGGGGACGTCGTGGCCGCCGCTCGAGCTGGTCGAGCTTCCGCTCGAGGTCGAGCTGCTGGTCGAGGAGCTTGTGCTGCTCGAGGTGCTGCTCGACGTGCTCGACGAGGTCGAGGAGCTGGTCGACACGTTGCCGCTCGAGCTGGTCGAGGTGCTGGTGCCGCCGCCGAAGCTCGACGAGGAGGAGGTGGTCGAGACGTTGCCGCTCGACGTGCTGGTCGACGAGCCGCCGGTGGAGCTGGACGTCGAGCTTCCGCCGGTCGAGGTCGAGGTCGATCCGCCGCTGGTGCTGGTCGATCCGCCGCTCGTGCTGGTCGAGCTTCCGCCGGTGCTGGTCGAGCTTCCGCCGGTGCTGGTCGAGCCGCCGCTGGTAGAGGTGGAGCTTCCGCCGCTGCCGCCGGTCGAAGTGCTCGTCGAGGCGGTGAAGATGGCGTTGCCGCTCGATCCGCCGAAGAATCCGCCGCTGAAGAAGCCGCCGCCGAAGCCGCCGCCGAAGCCGCCGCTGCCGCCGATCACGGTCACTCCGCCGCCGCTGCTTCCGGCCATGGGCGGGAGCGGGGGCAGGGGCATCGGCCCGGCGCCCGGATAGGTGATGGTGCGGGTGGTGGTGGTCGTGCCCGGAGTGCGGACGACGCAGGCGGTGCGCACCCGGCGATGGCGCTTCATCGGCTTGACCCGGGCATAGCGCCGGGGCGCCTGCTTGATCATCTTCGCCTGCTTGACGAAGGCCGGCCGCTGGGGCGGATTCTCGGCGACATGGACAGCGCCGCCACCGATGATCGCGCCGCCGCAAGTGCAGGCGCAGAGTTTAGCGAGAGCCATTCTAACCGACATGACAGCGCACCTTATTCTCAGGTTCCGATGCGTCGCCGAAAGTCCTGGTGGAAGATCGGCTTGGCCATCGGGCTACATGCACAGATGCAAAGGAATGCTTTAAGTGCAAGCGCGTTAACCATGAAGTGCACTCGAAATGCCCGCCAAATGGCCGCTTCGGCCAGTTCCGTCCCATTTGAGGACAGGGCCGCGCGAGCCGTGAACGAATAGGCGACGGGGCCGATCGGCCGAACATGGTTAACGCGGACCTCGCGCTCCGATTCGGATGTGTTGGGAGCATTGCACCGCCGAATCGGGCCGCGGCTCCGGAATGGGCAAAAAGGTCACTCCCGCTGCCCGAATTCGAGTGAATTTTTAACCGCTATTTGAGTGACTTGTACTCCCCCTTTCGCAAGCGTATAGGCGCGCTGGGGCAAGCTCCGACATTTCCGGACGACTCGGAAGCGGAGCTTCAGGAGGTTTGCGTGACGCTACGGCGTGCGTGAAGGAGTGGAGGGGTTATGGCGACGGCTTTGAGTGACGTTTACGGCTCGGTCTATGGCTTGGGCGCGGTGCCCGACAGCTATCGGCCCAGCGCCAACGAAGAGTTCATGAACCCGGTGCAGCTCGCCTATTTCCGGCAGAAGCTGCTCGGCTGGAAGGACGAGATCCTGCGCGAATCGCAGGGGACGATGGCGTCGCTGAAGAGCGGCCCGATCCGCGAGGCGGACGTCACCGACCGCGCCTCGTCGGAGACCGACTGGGCGATCGAGCTCAGGACCCGCGACCGCCAGCGCAAGCTCATCTCCAAGATCGATTCGGCGCTTCGCCGCATCGACACCGGCGAGTACGGCTTTTGCGAGGTCACCGGCGAGCCGATCTCCCTGGCCCGGCTCGAGGCCCGGCCGATCGCGACGATGACGGTCGAGGCCCAGGAGCGTCACGAGCGCAACGAGCGAATCACCCGCGACGATTGAGGGTTCGGGCCGAAGCGGTACTTCGGCCCGGATCCGTTCGGCCTCTGCGGGGTCTGCGCCCGCCGGCGAGACCCGGCCTCATCCGTTCGGGCAAGCAGCGGCCTGGCGACCCGAGGGCCGCCGGTCTTCACTAATGCATCACGGGTTCCCGCTTCCGCGGGACAGACGGTCTGGTAGAGCGCCGAGCCTAGTGGAGGCCGGCGATTTCTTCCTTGATCCAGAGTTTCTCTTTCTTGAGCCTGGCGAGGGTGGCCATGTCCGGCAAGGGCCGCTGGTTTTCTTCTTCGATCCGCGCTTCGATGTCCGCGTGGCGGTGCTGCAATGCCGAGATATGCGCCTGTTGCATTCCCATCTCCTTGCTGTGCTGGGCGGGGTTCTCAACGTCTGGAGGCGTGGCCTGTCTCCCGTCGATCGGACGGCCGTCGCAATATGTACGACGGACCGTTAATGGGCTATCTATAACGCGTTTTAAACCGCTTGATAAGCGCCTGGAGGGGCATGGAAGCGATCGACGGAAGCGCCGTCCCGGCGGCCGCCCGGCTGGTCCGGCTGCGCCAGGAGCATCGCGACCTCGACGCGGCGATCGAGGCGCTCCGGATCTCGCCCGCCTCCGACCAGCTCCAGCTTGCCCGGCTTAAGAAGCGCAAGCTCAGGCTCAAGGACGAGATCGCACTGCTGGAGGACCAGATGATCCCCGACATCATCGCCTGAATTGCCTCCCCGTCGCAGACGGGGAGGGGGACCATGCGAAGCATGGTGGAGGGGGTGGCCTCGCGCAGGCCCGTGCAGGTCACCCCTCCACCACCTTCGGTGGTCCCCCTCCCCATGCTCCGCATGGGTAGGCAGTTTCGTCCCTCCCCGGCACATCTCCGCCTTCACCATCTTTGCCCGTGGCCGAGCGGCCGCCGCTGTGGCAGCATGAGCCGATGCAGGAAGCGCGACTCCCGTTGACCGCCAAGCTGGTCACCTCGCTCTATACCGAGGCGATGCTTCTCGCCGACGAGGCGCGCTCCTATTTCGACTCGAACGGCCGGGCCGACCGCGACTCGCTCGATCCGATCGACCGGGTCGGCTTTTCCTGCGAGTCGCTGAAGGTGACCACGCGGCTGATGCACGTCATCGCCTGGCTGCTCACCCAGCGCGCGGTCGAGGCCGGCGAGCTCAGCCGAAGCCAGGCCCTGCGCCCCGCCCGCCGTCTCGGCGAGGCGCCCGACAGCGACGAGTCGCTGCTGCCCAGGCTTCCCGAAAGCGCCCGCGCCCTGATCGGCGCAAGCCGCGACCTCTACGCCCGGGTCAAGCGGCTCGACGAAGCGGGCGGCCCGGGCGCCGAGCCGCAGGCGAGCCCGGCCCGAAGCCTGATGAGCCGGCTCGAGCGGTCGTTCTGACGCCAAGGGCGTCATCCCGGCGGAAGCCGGGATCCCGTCGAGACCGCCTGGACTTCTCGTCCCGAGGTCCGGCTTCCGCCGGGATGACGGTTACGAAGCGCAAAGCTGCGCTTTCGCCTCCGCATATTGCCGGATCAGCTCGGCCACATACTCGCCCGCCGGCCGCACCCGGTCGATTGCGCCGATGCCCTGGCCGGAGCCCCAAATGTCACGCCACGCCTTCTTGGCGCTCTCGCCGCCGCCGAAGTCCATCGTCTTCAGATCGCCCTCGGGCAGATTGTCGGGGTCGAGGCCGGAGGCGGCGATCGAGGCGCGCAGGTAATTGCCGTGCACCCCGGTGAACAGGCTCGAATAGACGATGTCGGCGGCCCGCCCGTCGCAAATCCCCTGCTTGTAGGCGTCGGCCGCATTGGCCTCTTCGGTGGCGATGAAGGGCGAGCCGATATAGCCGAGGTCCGCGCCCATCGCCTGCGCGGCGAGGACGGCACGGCCGGTGGCGATGGCTCCGGACAGGATCAGCGGCCCCTCGAACCATTGCCTGATCTCCTGGACCAGAGCGAAAGGGGAGAGCGTCCCGGCATGGCCGCCGGCCCCGGCCGCGACCGCGATCACCCCGTCGGCGCCTTTCTCGACCGCCTTTCGGGCGAAGCGGTCGTTGATGATGTCGTGGAGGGTGATCCCGCCCCAGCCGTGGACGGCCTGGTTGACCTCGACGATCGCGCCCAGCGAGGTGATGACGACCGGCACCTTCCATTTGGCGCAGGTCGCCATGTCCTGCTGGAGCCGGTCGTTGGAGCGGTGGACGATCTGGTTGACCGCATAAGGCGCGGCCGGCGTATCCGGATGGTCGCGGTCCCAGGCGGCGAGCTCTTCGGTGATGCGGTGAAGCCATTCGTCGAGCAGGCTCTGCGGCCGCGCGTTGAGCGCCGGGAAGGAGCCGACGATCCCGGCCTTGCACTGGGCGATGACCAGGTCGGGGTTGGAGACGATGAACAGGGGCGCGCCGATCGCGGGAAGGCGCAGGCGGTCGAAGACTGCGGGCAGGGTCATTGCGATGCCTTAACGGAAGCGGGGGCGTAGGCAACTATGGACGAAAGGTAATGCCCGGACTCCACACCGTTCGGGCTGAGCTTGTCGAAGCCCTATCCTTCTCAAGGCGCGGCAAAGAAAGCCCTTCGACAGGCTCAGAGCGAACGGGAGTGTTTCGAGTCCCTCACTCCACCTCCCGCCCGCGGGTCTCGGGAAGAAGGAACAGTCCCACGACGACGGTGAGCAATGCGATCCCGATCGGATACCAGAGCCCGTAATAAATATCCCCCGTCGACGCGACCATGGCGAAGGCGGTGGTCGGCAGGAAGCCGCCGAACCAGCCGTTGCCGATATGGTAGGGGAGCGACATCGAGCTGTAGCGGATCCGGCTCGGGAACAGCTCGACGAGAAGCGCCGCGATCGGCCCGTAGACCATGGTCACGTAGAGGACGAGCAGGAAGAGGATGGCGACGACCAGCGGCTTGTCGACCCGGGCGGGATCGGCCTTGGCCGGATAGCCGGCGCGGGCGAGTGCGGCCTTCGCCGATTCCGCGAAGGCGGTGGCGACCTTGCGGCGCTCAGCGGGTATCGGCGTGCTCGGATCGGGCACGTAAAAGGCCTGGGTGCCGACCGCCATTGCAGCGCTGCGGCCCAGAAGCGAAGGGTCGGATTCGAAAGTGTAACCGATCCCCGCCTTGGCCAGATGGCTCTTCGCAAGGTCGCAGCCGGACGTGTCGAAAGCCTTCTTGCCTATCGGGTCGAACTGAAATGAGCAGGTGGTGGGGTTGGCGATCACTTTGACTGGCGCTCTTTGCTGCGCCTCGTAGAGCGCCGGGCTTGCCGCCCGGGTCAGCCCCTCGAACAGCGGAAAATAGGTCAGCGCGGCAAGCGCGCATCCCGCCAGGATGATCGGCTTCCTTCCGATCCTGTCGGAGAGCCAGCCGAAGATAACGAAGAAGGGCGTCCCCAGCGCGAGAGCGATCGCGATCAGGATGTTGGCGGTGGCGCCGTCGACCTTGAGCGTCTTCTCGAGGAAGAAGAGGGCGTAGAATTGCCCGGTGTACCAGACCACCGCCTGGCCGGCGACGGCGCCGAACAGGGCGATGAGCACGATCCTGGCATTGCCCCAGCGCGCGAAGCTCTCGCGCAGCGGCGCCTTCGAGGTGGTCCCCTCGTCCTTCATCTTCCTGAAGACCGGGCTCTCCTCGAGCTGCATCCGGATCCACAGCGACACGGCGAGGAGCAGGATCGAGAGCAGGAAGGGTACCCGCCAGCCCCACTCGGCGAACGCCGCCTCGCCGAGCGCGGTCCGGGTGCCGATCACCACCAGCAGCGCCGCGAACAGGCCGAGCGTCGCGGTCGTCTGTATCCAGCTCGTATAGAAGCCGCGGCGCCCGGGCGGCGCGTGCTCGGCGACGTAGGTAGCGGCACCGCCATATTCGCCGCCCAGCGCCAGCCCCTGGAGAAGTCGAAGGGCGACCAGCGCGAGCGGCGCGGCCACTCCGGCGCTCGCGTAGCTGGGCAGAAGCCCGACGAGGAAGGTCGACAGCCCCATGATCGCCATGGTGACGAGGAAGGTGTATTTGCGCCCGACGAGGTCGCCGATCCGTCCGAACACCAGGGCTCCGAACGGCCGCACCGCGAAGCCGGCGGCGAAGGCGGCGAGGGCGAAGATGAAGCCCGTCGTCTCGTTGACCCCGGAGAAGAACTGGCTCGAGATGATCGTCGCGAGCAGGCCGTAAAGATAGAAATCATACCATTCGAACACGGTGCCCAGCGAGGAAGCTGCGATGACGAGCCGGTCGCGGCGGGCGGTGGGGGCGGGGGTGGTGGCCATGAGGGACGGTGTCACGGGTCTAGCGGAAGAGTGCAAGCCCGTCTGCTTCCCGGCGAAGGCCGGGACCCAGTCTTACGGCCGCGCGCTGGGCCCCGGCCTTCGCCGGGGAACACCCCTCAATTTGCTATTTTCGCCTCCTCGGCCTACATAGAGCGCCGCTACCAGTCGCAATCGAACGGTCTTTGGCGCTTTGCGGCTCCTTTTTCCTTCTCGCCTCTCGCAGCACGGGCGGCCCGATCAACGGCCCGCCATTCGAAAAGGAAAAACGCAAATGACCATCGGAACCGTGAAGTTCTTCAACGCCGACAAAGGCTATGGCTTCATCCAGCCCGACGGCGGCGGCAATGACGCCTTCGTCCATATCAGCGCCGTCCAGGCCGCCGGGATGCAGACCCTCGACCGCGACCAGCGCGTGTCCTACGATCTCGAGACCGATCGCCGCGGCAAGACCAGCGCCGTCAACATCCAGTCGGCCTAACCTCCGCCGGGGGACGCGCGCCTTCTCGAAAGGCGCGTGTCCCCGTTCAGTCCGGGGGGAAACAGAAAGCCTTTATGTCCGCACAGCATGATTTCTATTCCGCCCGAGCCGCCGAGGCGCGCGCCGACGCCGACAAGGCCACCCTCGACAACGTCCGCGACCGCTGCCTTCGCGCCGCCGGCGCCTGGGAGGCGATGGCCGCCCGAGCCCACCGCAGCGACGTCTTCCGCGCCAAGCAGGCGGCGGAGAAGGACGCGGCGTCTTCGGTCGCGGAATGATCTCGTCGCGCTTTTCCCCTCCCTGGAAGGGAGGGGTCAGGGGTGGGTAGTCGAGCGTAGCGAGACTCAGCTGACTCGGAGTTTCGCCCGCCTCCGGCGGACCCACCCCCGGCCCCTCCCTTCCAGGGAGGGGAGTTCGGGAAGCAAACCCCTTGCCCCCCGTCCCCCGAAATCCTAGCAGGCCCACCGGTCCGGGGGCGGAACGGATCGGCCGCTTCGGCCATTCCTACCGCGCGATGCCGAGGGACGAAGGATGAGTGAAGCCGCGGCCGCGCCGACGCCGCTTCCGGACGTGCGGGATGCGCATGGCGGCCAGCATCACGGCGGCCTGCTCAAGCTGACCGTCGGCGCGATCGGAATCGTCTTCGGCGATATCGGCACCTCGCCCCTCTACGCCTTCCGCGAGACCTTCGCCGGCCATCATCCGCTGCCGGTCGACCGGCTCCACGTCCTCGGCGTTCTGAGCCTGATCTTCTGGTCGATGATGATCGTGGTGACGATCAAATACGTCACCATCCTGATGCGCGCCGACAACAAGGGGGAGGGGGGAAGCCTCGCGCTCCTGGCGCTTATCTCGCGCAAGACCGAGGCGGCGCGCTGGGGGGCCGCCATCATCCTGCTCGGAGTCTTCGCCTGCGCGCTCTTCTACGGCGATTCGATGATCACTCCGGCGGTGTCGGTGCTCTCCGCGGTCGAGGGCCTGGTCGTGGTCGAGGCCGGGCTGCAGCCCTGGGTGGTGCCGATCGCCATCGTCATCCTCGTCGGCCTGTTCATGATCCAGCAGCGCGGCACGGCCGCGGTCGGGGCGATGTTCGGGCCGGTCATCATCGTCTATTTCCTGACCCTGGCCGTGCTCGGAGCGCTCAGCATCGCCAATTCGCCCGCGGTGATCTCGGCGCTCAACCCGGCCTGGGCGGTGCGCTTCTTCTTCGAGGAGAAGTTCCTCGCCTTCGTCTCTTTGGGCTCGGTCGTGCTGGCGGTGACCGGGGCGGAAGCGCTCTACGCCGACATGGGCCATTTCGGCCGCCGCCCGATTCGCGCCGGCTGGGTCTATTTCGTTCTCCCGGCCCTGATGATCAACTATCTGGGGCAGGGGGCCCTGCTCATCGCCAGCCCGGAGGCGATCCACAATCCCTTCTTCCTGCTCGCCCCCGCCTGGTTCCGGCTGCCGCTGGTCCTCATCGCCACCGCCGCGACGGTGATCGCCAGCCAGGCGGTGATCTCGGGCGCCTTCTCGGTCACCCAGCAGGCGATCCACCTCGGCTACATCCCGCGCATCAAGATCACCCACACGAGCGCCGCCGCGGCGAGCCAGATCTACATCCCCGCGGTCAACTGGGCGCTGATGGTGATGGTGATCCTGCTCGTCCTCGTCTTCCAGACCTCGTCCAACCTCACCGCCGCCTACGGAATCGCGGTGACCGGGGCGATGTTCATCGACACCTGCCTGCTCGCGGTGGTGCTGTTCGCCTTGTGGGGCTGGAACAAGTGGCTGGCCGGGGGGCTGCTCGCTCTGTTCTTCATGGTCGACGCCGCCTATTTCGCCGCCAACCTCCTCAAGGTACCGAGCGGCGGCTGGTTTCCGCTCATGATCGGCTTCATCGCCTTCGCCCTGCTCACCACCTGGGCGAAGGGCAGGAAGCTCCTCCACCGCCAGTTGAAGCGCGGCGACATCCCGATCCCTTTGTTCATCAAGTCGGCGTGCGGCTCGGCCGCCCGGGTGCCCGGAACCGCCGTCTTCATGACCAGCCAGGCCGACGGCGTCCCGCACGCTCTGCTCCACAACCTCAAGCACAACAAGGTGCTCCACGAGCGCTCGATCTTCCTCAAGGTCGCGATCGAGGACGTGCCCTATGTCGACGAGGAGCGCCGGGTCGAGGTCGAGCAGCTCGGCGAGGGCTTCTACAAGATCATCCTCCATTTCGGCTTCATGCAGGACATGAACGTGCCGGAGGCGCTCGCCCGGATCGATCACTGCGGCCTTCCGTTCAAGATGATGGAGACGAGCTTCTTCCTCTCCCGCCAGACCCCGCTGACCTCGACCGTTCACGGAATGGCGATCTGGCGCGAGAAGCTGTTCGCGTGGATGATGCGCAACGCCGAAAGCCCGATGGAATTCTTCGCGCTTCCGCCCAACCGCGTCGTCGAGATGGGCAGCCAGGTGAAGATTTAGCCCGTCATCCCGGCGAAGCCCATGAACACAGGTCCTCGATGATATCCTACTAACCGTGTTCATGGATCCCGGCCTCCGCCGGGATGACGATCAGCCTTGAATCTTCGCGCAACCGTCTTACATTCCTAACACAGCAGCAGGAGCCTCGCCATGGACTTCATCCGCCGAATGCAGGCCAGGGACTGGACGATCGCCTTCGTCGCCTTCGTCGCCGGAGCGATCATTTTCTAGGAAACGCCGCAGCGCCCGAGCGTTGGCCGCTTCGAAAGGAGCCAGGCGATGACCAAGCACAGCGGCGGCGACACCATCAATGGCGGGCCGGCGCCAGGGACGGGGCGAGACGAGGTCGGCGAAGTGGCGGGCAATGTCCGCCAGAAAGACGAGGATCCCTCGCCGGACAACCGGGGCCGCGGCGAGACGTCGGGCGCCGATGAGGCTGCCCCGGTCGATCTCGACAGCGCCCACGACCGCGCCAGCTGATGAACTTCGTCGTCCTCGGCCGGGACAAGCCGGGCGGCGAGGCGCGCGCCCGCCACCGCTCCGACCATCTGCGCTACGTGGACGGCCATCAGGCGAAGATAGTCTATGCCGGGCCGCTCCTGGAGGAGGGCCGGATGGTCGGAAGCCTTTTCGTCTTCGACGTTCCCGACCGGGCCGCGCTCGATTCCTATCTGGAGGGCGATCCCTATTTCAACCCGGGCATCTTCGAGACGGTCGAGATCTGGGAGAGCCGCTGGATGGTCCCCGAGCGCGAGCCGGGCTTCCTGGCCGCGGAGGCCGAGCGGGCGAAAGCGCCCTGAATTCCTCCCCTGCATTTGCAGGGGGGTGAATGGGGACAGTCACTAGTGACTGTCCCCATTTAGGTTCCTGTCCCCATTTAGGTTCCGAGAAAACTCGGGGAGGAATTTAGCGCCAGGTTCAGCAGTTGCGCGCGATCTCGCGGCCGATGAGAGCGCCGGCGGCGCCGCCGACGATCGCTCCGGCGGTGCCGTCGCCGCCGCGCCGGTAGCGGTAATAGCCGTGGCGGCCGCCGCCTCGTCCGATCTCGTTTCCGATGAGGGCGCCGACGGCGCCGCCGACGATCGCTCCGGCGGTGCCGCCGCCGCGCCGGCGGCAGTCGTAATAGCGGCCTCGATAATGACGGCGGCCGTAATAATAACCGTCGTCATAGCCGCGCCCGTAATAGCCCCGTCCGTAATAGCCGCGGCCGTAATAGCGACCCGGATAGGGGCGGGCGTAATAAGGGTCGTAATAGCCGCCGTAATAAGCCGGCGCGTAGCCGATATGGACTTGCACCTGGCTGTGATGGCGGCGGTAGCGGGAGTGGTGGCGGGAATGGGCGTCCGCCTCGGCCGGAAGCGCGGTCAGGGCGGTCGCGGCGGCGGCGATGGCGAGGGCGATTGGCTTGAGCACGGGCAAGCTCCTTGGAACAGGGAAACGCAAAGCGAGCCGGACGCCGCGTCCGGGCTCCCGCCCGTCCGCGCCCGCCCGGCTCGCTCTGAAATCTGCCGTCCGTTTCCTGACCGCCCGCTGAACGGCCGGGCTTCGAGGGACCCTAGATCCGGCCCAGCAGGAAGAGGATCAGAACGACGATGAGCACGAGGCCGAGAATGCCCGACGGCCCATAGCCCCAGCCGCGGCTGTAGCCCCAGCTCGGCAGAGCGCCGATCAGAAGCAGGACGAGGATGATGAGGAGGATTGTACCCAGGGTCATGAACTCGCTCCTTTGGTGTTGCGAGCCGTAAACGGTTCGGTGCCGTTATGGTTGCGCCGCCTTCCCACTCGACAGGCTGGCCGCGGCCATGACATGCTGCCGCTTCGCGAAGGGGGGCTCGCGCCATGTCCAGAAAGCTCGTCGTCCTGCTCGACGGTACCGGCAACCAGATCGGCGCCAACCTGTCGAACGTGCTCAAATTCTATCGCTGCCTCGAGCAGGACGAAGACCAGCTCGTCTATTACGATCCGGGAGTCGGGACGATCGGCACTCCGGGCTGGTGGAGCCAGCTCAAGCTCAAGGTGGAGGGCGTGCTCGGCCTCGCCTTGGGCTACGGCCTCGACGACAATGTCCTCGCTGCCTACGCCTGGCTGTGCCGCAACTGGCGCGAGGGCGACTGCATCTATCTCCACGGCTTCAGCCGGGGCGCCTATACCGCCCGGGTCGTCGCCGGCTTCATCCACATGTGCGGCCTTCTCCGGCCCGAGCAGCTCAACCTGTGCGGCTACGCGCTCGTCGCCTACAAAAGGTCCGCCGACGACAACGACCTGGAAATCGGCTTCAACTTCCGCCGGATCTCCGGCGCCCGCCGCCCTCGGATCCGCCTGGTCGGGGTCTGGGACACGGTCTCGACGGTGATCGTGCCGCGGCCCGACCGCCTGTACCTGCCCTCGCTTCAGACCCTGCCGTTCACCCGCACCAACCCAAGCGTCGAGACCTTCCGCCACGCCATCGCCATGGACGAGCGCCGCCGGATGTTCCGGCTGAACCACTGGAAGGACGACAAGGGCTCGATTCCCGATCCCGTCGCGGGGGCGGTGCGAACGAAGCAGACCTGGTTCGCGGGAGTCCATTCCGACGTCGGCGGCGGCTATCCCGAAAGCGGGAGCGCGCTCTCCAAATATCCCTTGCTGTGGATGATCGCCCAGGCCCGCGACCTGCCCGAGGGCGAGGCGCTTCGCTTCGACCAGCGTCTGGTTGACTGGCTCGCCCGGGGCCGCCGACCCGACGACGGCGACCCCAGATATCCCTATGTCGCGCCCGATCCGAAAGGCGAGCTCCACAAGTCGCTGACCGGCGCCTGGTGGCTGTTCGAGCCCTTGCCCAAGAGCGCGCGCCTCAAGGAATGGCCGGGCCGGCGAAGCTTCCTCGGCTTCTACATTCCCTGGGCCGAGCCGAGGCCGATCCCGAACCGGCCGTGGAAGGGGGTGCCTTCCGACGAGCCTTTCGCGGTCCACAGCTCCGCCGTCGCCCGGATCGCTGAGGTCGGCGGCTATCGCCCGGTCAACCTGCCGCCCGGCTTCGCGATCGACTCGACCGAAGGGCCGGCGCCTCCGGTCATCCCCACTCCGCCTTACCGGCCGGAAGGCGCGCTCGCTCGCCTGGGGCGGCTCTTCTCGACCTGGCCGGCCGCCGCCGGCTGGGCGAGCCTGGCGAGGACGGCGCTCTGGCTGCTTCCACTGCTGGCCCTGATCGGCTGGCTCGGCGGCCTCGTCGGCTGGAACCCGAGGCTGTCGCCCGAGCTCGCCCTGCTCGCCGCGGCCGCCGTCTTCGTTCCGGTCCTCGCCGAGGAAGCGGTGTTCAGAGCCATCCTCCTCAAGCCGTCCTCCGACGGAGTCAGCAACCTCGGCCCCGCCGTCCTGTCGGCCGCGCTCTTCACCCTCTACAACCCGCTGCTGGTAATGCTCTGCCGCTGGACTCTCGGCGATCGGTGCCCGCCCTGGGCCGGGCTCAGCCTCGACCCCTGGTTCCTCGCCGCCGTCTTCGCCCTTGGCCTCGCCTGCGCCCGGCTCACCCTCGCCAGCCGCTCGATCTGGCCGTCGGCGGTTCTTCACTGGACCGTGCTGGTTGGCTGGGTGGCGCTGTTCGGCGGACCCGGCTAATCCGCCCGGCGTGAAGCCCGAAAGCTATGATGCGATAATCCTCGGCGCCGGCGGGGCGGGGATGATGTGCGCCGCCGTCGCGGGGCAACGCGGCCGGCGGGTCCTTCTCGTCGATCATTCCGACGCCCCGGGGAAGAAGATCCTGATCTCTGGCGGCGGCCGCTGCAACTTCACCAACCTCAATGCCGCGCCCGACCGCTTCCTCTCGGCCAACCCCCGTTTCGCGACTTCCGCGCTCGCCCGCTACACGCCCGCGGACTTCCTCGCCCTGATCGAGCGCCACCGGATCGCCTGGCACGAGAAGACCCTCGGCCAATTGTTCTGCGACGGCTCGGCGCGGCAGATCGTCGCCATGCTCCTCGACGAATGCGACAGGGGAGGGGTCGAGCTCGCCCTCGGCCATCCGGTCCGCGACATCGACCATTCCGACGCCCGCTTCCGGCTGGCCTTCGGCTCCCGGACCGCCGAGGCGCCCGCTCTGGTCATCGCCACCGGCGGCCCCTCAATCCCCAAGCTCGGCGCGACCGGCTTCGCCTACGACCTCGCCCGCCGCTTCGGCCTCAAGGTGGTCGAGCCGCGCCCGGCGCTGGTCCCGCTGACGCTGAGCCGCGAGGAGGTCCTGTTCCACGCTTTGTCCGGAGTCTCGACCGAAGTCGTGGCGAGCGCCGGCAAGGCGGCCTTTCGCGAAGCCGCCTTGTTCACCCACCGCGGCCTCTCGGGGCCGGCGATCCTCCAGGTTTCGAGCTACTGGCGTCCCGGCGAGCCGCTCGCCGTCGACTTCCTCCCCGACGCCAGGCCGGGCTGGCTCCGCCAGGCCAAGCGCGCCGCCCCGCGCTCCGCCTTCAGGACGGCGCTGGGCCGGCGTTTGCCCGAGCGCCTCGCCGAAGTCCTCGCCCAACGCCTGGAGCTACCCGGCAACCTCGCCGATTTGCCCGACCGCAGGCTGGAGGAAGCCGAGCGCCGCCTCGCCCAATGGCGCTTCGCTCCCGACGGCACCGAAGGCTTCGCCAAGGCCGAGGTCACGGTCGGCGGAATCGCCACCCAAGGCCTTTCCTCGAAGACGATGGAAGCGGCGAGAGTCCCCGGCCTCCACGCCATCGGCGAGGCGGTCGACGTCACCGGCTGGCTCGGCGGCTACAATTTCCAATGGGCCTGGGCGAGCGGGGTGGCGGCGGGGGAGGCGGTTTAGGGGCAGTCGGTCTGACTGCCCCTTGGTCCTGTCCGGATTCAGCCGCCGGGCGTGCGTCCCAGTATCGGAGTCGCGTCCGGGCTCGGCTCGTCGGGTTGCGGCGGCACCGGCACCGGCGGCTTTTGTCCCGGCTTCGGCTTTGGCGGCGGCTCGTTTCCGGTGCCGTCGCCGTCGCCCTCGTCTTCAGCCGCCGGCGGAGGCTCGTTCTTGCCGAAATAGTCGATCGGCTTGTATTCCGAGGACTCGATCGCTCGAGTGACCTCCATCTCGATCGACGGTGGAAGGCAGATCGCGGTATAGGCCTGGATCGCGTTCATCGCCCCGGTCTTGGTCTTGAACTCGGTGCCGTTCAGCCCCTGAACGTAGGCGGTCTGCTGTTTTTCGACGAGCGAGCGGACGACGCTCGGGCTGAGGTCGAAGAGCAGGCCCTTGCCGAGATTGTTGATCGTCTCGTCGGCGAAGGTGAAGCCGAGCGGGGTCAGTCCGAGCAGGTCCTTGCTGGCGTTGAGAAGCGCCATCGCCGCCGACGCCGCGGAGCCGGCGAAATTGATCTCCCGGCTGGTGGTCGCCCGAGCCCGGTCGAACCGGAAGAGCGCGTTCATGTAGCGGTCGCAACGGACGTCCGCGTAAAGGATGCCCGCGTCGACGACCGGCCGCCAGTCGTCGCCGTCCTTCTGGGGATTGGTCCCCGAGAGCGTCTTGAGCGTTTTCATGACCTCGTCCCGGGCGGCGACGAAGGCCTCCACGTCGGTTCGGCTCAGATCGGGCACGTTGCCTTTGTAGGCGTCGATATCCTCCCGGACGGTGGTGCAGGCGCACGTCGCGAGCGCGGCGGCAAGCATGAGTGCGAGACGATTGGTTTGCATGGCTGTCCCCCTTGTTGCCGCCCCCACGCGAGGCGGCGGCCCTTTCCTAGCGTTTCGGTCCCGCCCGTCGCGTGACGGACGTCACGAAGGGACGATCGCAATGACCCTCCCGGATAAGCGGAACATAACGGGGCCAGACTGAGGTTTCTCCAACAATATGACGCATTGGGAACGGCGATATTCGTCGCGGGCTCGACCTTTTTCGGAATGTCCTCCTGGCGGCGGCCGGGCGGGCTGAGGCGGAGAACGTGAACTTCCCGGGCCGCTCGAAAGAGCGTCTAGGCCCCGGGGGTCACCACCGGCGCGACGACCGTCACCATCTCCTTCACAGCGTCCGCAAAGGGCCCGCTGAAGATCGTCGCGAGGACGGGAGTCAGCGCCGCCGCCGTCGCGGCGAGGCCGGTGCTGAGGAGCCGCGGATCGCCGAACCAGGTGAAGCGCCGCCAATCGAAGGTCGGACCTTCGATCGAGCGCATTCGGGCATAGTCGAATCCGATCACCCCGATCGGGATCAGCAGCAGGAAGTGCTGGCTGAATGTCCACACCATCCCCGCCAGGGCTTCGCCGGAAAAGCGCGGCACCCACAGGATGACTTCGGCGAGGGAAAGCGCGGCCGCCAGGTTGAGCGCCTTGTGAAGTCCCGTGCCTCCCCTGAGCCTTGGGAAGAAATAGCCGAACAGGAACGCCAGCATTCCCATCTGGATGATCGGCTGAAGGATGTTGGCGGACCAGAACAGCATCGGCATGGGCAGATATTTGGGAGTGGAGATTTGCAAGAAGCTCCAGGCGGCGAGCAGGACAATCACCGGCGTGCCGGACCTGAGCGCTCGAAGGCCCCTCTCCCACGGATCGTCAAACGCCCCGAAGCCTAGAACGAGGTCCCTGGCCGGAACGCCTCCGGGCAGATAGACGGTCGCGACCGAGCGGTTGCGTTCCGCTTCGAGCTTGTCCCGTAGTTCGGTCCACTCGTCCGCGGTGAGATCGCCGCTTCCGAGCTTGGCGTTCAGGGCCGATGCCCGAGCCGCCGCCTTCAGGTCGGCCGCACGCCTTAGCGCGGCGACCCATTGGGGCAGGTTGCTTTCCACTTCCGCGGAATGGCGCCGCCGTTGACGGAACCAGTGGCGGGGAGCGAGAGCGACCTTCGGCCAGACCACGAACGTCGCCACGAGAACCGCGGCGACGCCCCACCACGCCTGGAAGCCGGGGCCCGAAAGGGTCAGGCCGAAAGCCACGCCGCCGGCGCATATCACGACCGTCCGCATTGGTTTGCTTGCCGACTGGCGGAAGCGCCAGAGCAGCCACGCCAGCGGCCCGAAGGATAAGGCGGCCGCCAGCGGTCCGAGATAATAGCCGCTCGCGGTGAGCAACTCGATGGCCACTCTGGCTCCGGCGGGCCGCTCGCCCCAGCCGATCGTCATCACCGGCGGGTGGAGCGGCATCAGCAACGCCAGCAGCGCCGCGACCATCAGGAGCAATCCGACGAGCCCGGGGCGGCGCCCGGCCATTCGAAACCCGCACAGGGTTGCGATCAGGAGCAGGATGAAATGCGGCGCGAGCCCGACTGCGGCGTACAGCTGATAGGGCCAGTGGGGGTAGAGACTCCCCGTGTCCCACCGTTCGAGTCCGTCGACCACGGCGGTAACCGCCAGCACGAGCAGGACCAGCAGCGCGGCGCGACGGAGAATGCGGGCGCGCGGAATAGCGGCGCGCCAGCCCATCCGCCTCGTCACCAGCGCCAGCAGCCTCAGAGTGACCGCGAATAAAAGGGTGAAGGCGATCAGATTGGCGGATTCTCTAAGGAACGGGACGACGACCGGCTTGACGAA
>DASVQS010000047.1:0-163441 GCA_036389015.1 Allosphingosinicella sp.
AAAGGTGGTGGTGGGGTAGAAGGCGCCGGGGTCGGAGGGTCTCGCGTGAACCGCTGCGTCCAGGGCAGCTACCCCTCCACCATGCTTCGAATGGTCCCCCTCCCCCCTTCGCGCGGGGAGGACAAGGTTGCTTCCCCCTCCCCGCCTCGCCCGCTAAGCATCGGAAATGTCGCAAGCCACCCGCATCCTCGCCGCCCTCGCCGTCGGGCTCCTCCTCGGCATCCTCACCGCAAAGATGGCCTTCGCGCCGCAGGCGATCGCGATCGCCGATCCGATCGGCGGCCTGTGGCTCGACGCCCTGAGGATGACGATCGTCCCGCTCATCGTGGCCCTCCTCATCAACGGCATCACCGCCTCCGCCGAGGCCGCTCGCTCGGGGCGCCTCGCCGGCCGCGCGGTCATCCTGTTCATGATCGTCTTATGGACGGGCGCGATCATGGCCGCCTTCGTGACTCCGCTGCTGCTTCAGCTCTTCCCGATGCCGGCCGGCGCGGGCGAGGCGCTGAAGGGTGCGCTCTCGGCTTCGGCCGAGAAAGTCGGCGATATTCCGACCTTCGGCCAGTTCGTCCGCTCGTTCGTCCCGACCAACCCGATCGCCGCCGCCGCCAACGACCAGATCCTCCCGCTGCTCGTCTTCACCACCGTCTTCGCCTTCGCGATGACCCGGCTGCCGGAGGAGCCGCGCAGGCATCTCGCCCTTTTCTTCCGAGCCGTCGCGGATGCGATGCTGGTGATCATCAACTGGGTCTTGTGGCTGGCGCCGGTCGGGGTCTTCGCGCTTGCCTACGTCGTCGGCGCCAAGGCGGGGGGATCGGCCTTCGGCTTCCTGCTCCACTACATCCTGATCGTGGCGGCGGTCGGCTGCGTGGTCTGGTTCGCCGCCTGGCCGCTCGCGATGATCGGGGGCCGCTTCAGTTTCATGGCCTTCACGCGGGCGGTCGGCCCTGCGCATGCGGTCGCGATCAGCACTCAATCCTCGCTTGCATCCCTGCCGGCGATGCTCCGCGGCGCCGAGAAGCTCGGAGTCCCCGTCGCCGCCTCCGGAGTCACCCTGCCCCTGGCGGTCGCCCTGTTCCGAGCCACCGGGCCGGCGATGAACCTCGCGGTCGCCATCTACGTCGCCCATTGGTTCGGGATCCAGCTGTCGCCAATGCAAATGGCGGCCGGGGTCGCGGTCGCCGCAACGACGACCCTGGGCTCGATCAGCCTTCCCGGCTCGATAAGCTTCATCAGCGCGATCGGCCCGATCTGCATCGCCATGGGCGTGCCCCTGGAGCCGCTTGTGCTCCTGGTCGCGGTCGAGACCCTGCCGGACATCGTTCGAACGACGGGCAACGTGGCGATGGATGTCGCGACCACCTCCACCGTCGCCCGCCGCACCGGCTTCGATCAGGCTGAAGCGCTGACCGAGCAGGACCGGCTTCTGAAAGAGGGGGAGGCGGCCTGAGCCTCGAGCCCCGCTCCCTCATTTCGAGGGAGAGGGGTTGAGTCTCGGCTATCGGCTCAGGAGGACGATCGGCGAGACTTCGGGCGCGTGCACCCAGGTGACGGCGAGCCACAGGAGCAAGCCGAGAAGCAGGGCGGGCCAGCCCTTCCCGAGGGCGCTCCACTTGGCCCGGCCCGACAGCAGGGCCGCGAACGGCACGAACGAGGTTCGCTCCATCCAGGCCCGCCACGGCTCGCCGACGACGTTGAGCTTCTTATGGTCCTGGCCGATCGAACCGACGATCGCGAGGACCAGGATCCCGCCGGCGACGATCAGGTTGGGCAGCGCCCCCCACAAGGCGATATGGACCAGGGCCCACAGGATGAAGGCCATGTTCATGGGATGGCGGGTCACCGCGAAGATGCCGCTCGCCGGGCGCACGGGCCTGGGCCTCGCTCCGGGACGGGGGAAAGCCGGGTTGCCTAAGAACGATCCGACGAGGAGGATGCAGGCGAGCAGCATGGCACCCGCCGCGACCGGCCTCGCCCATTCGGGTGTCACCCACAAGAAGTAGCTGTCGTCGGCGGCCCGGTACGCAAGCACCATCCAGCCCAGGGTCACGACGGCCACCGCCGAATAGAGCAATGTGAACCACTGATCGCCGAGATTCTGGACCAGCCGGGTCCGAAGCGGATGCGACAAGGCGAGATGGGTGCCGACGAAGGCCAGCGTCGCGAGCGCGAGACTGGCGAGCGCGATCACCTTTCGTAGGACTTCGGAAGATCGCCCTCGGTGGCCGTGCGATAGCGGTCGCGGAGCTTGGTCTGGTGGTTGTCGAGCGGCTGCTGGACCCCGTCGATCAGGACGATCTCGGCGGCGCTGCTGTTCTCGAGCGGGTCGCCCGACCAGATGACGACGTCGGCGCGCCGCCCGGGCCGGAGCGAGCCGATCTCGCCGCCCATCCCGACGGCTTCGGCCGGGGCCGAAGTGATCGTCGCCAGCGCCTCGCCCCAGCTCAGGCCCGAGGCGCCCGGTACACGGCCCACCGCGACCATGTTGCCCGCCTGCTGCCGGGCGAGCCGCACCTGCCGGGCTTCGTCGTCGTTGATCATTCCAAGCGCGACTGGGATCCCGGCGGCCCTCATCCGCGCAACGTTCGACTGGGTCGCCGCCAGCTGCTCGAACGTCGAGGGCAGGTCGTTGAGCGCGTTGGCGATCACCGGCACCCGGGCGGCGGCGATCCGGTCGGCGATGGTCCAGCCTTCGGTCGCCCCGACCAGAACCAGCCTCAGGCGGGGGAATTCCTTCTTCAGCGCCAGCACCTGGATGATGTCGCTGGCCCGCTCGACATGGACCAGGAGCAGCTGCCGCCCCTGAAGCACCGGCACCAGCGCGGCGGCGTCGAAGCGGGTCAGGAGCACGTCGTCGGGCCGGTTCGCTCCCGCGGACAGGAGACGGTTGTCGGGAACTTCCTCGAGCGGCAGGTCGCGCTGGTCGTTCGCCCGGGGCTCGCGCGCCCCGCCGCCGCCGGAGATGGGGCTCGAGAAGCGGCCGAGGTCGCGCGCCTCCCTCAGCGCGTTGCGGAACAGCACATGGGCGGCGGCCCGGCTTCCGCCGGCCTCGTCGGCGCCGGTCTCGCCGAGCTCGACGAACTGGAAGGCCCGGGCCCGGGTCACCGCCTCCATGTCGCTGCCGAGGTCGATGACCGCGCCCTGGCCCGCGAAGATGCTCTTGGCCGTCCCCGGAGCGACGATGGCCCGGGTCACCCCGCCGGCGCGGTTGACCTGGATCGCCAGTGCGCGCGGATTGATCGCCGGGGCGACGTCGATCGCCGCGCTGAAGGGGGAATTGCCCGCCGAGACGTCGTTGGTCGAGCTGACCGCGTCGACCTCGATCAGCCCGACGCGCGAGAATCCGGCGACGATCCCGGGAGTCACCCATTTGCCGGTCGCGTCGACCCGCTGCGCGCCCGCCGGCACCGCGACGTTGCGGCCGGCGGCCACGATTCGCCCGTCCCGCAGGACGACGGTGCCGCCCTCGATCGGCTCCGAACCGTCGCCGAGCGCAACGGTCCCGCCGGTGATGGCGACGGTCTGGGCGAAAGCGGGGGCGGCGAGGAGCGAAGTGGCGGCGAGGAGCAGACCCGCGAACCACCGTTCGCCCTGAGCCTGTCGAAGGGCTTTACTTCTCTTCCCGACCGCCGAAAAGGAGAGGGCTTCGACAAGCTCAGCCCGAACGGATTTCTTGCGAGCCTGCAGGGTCTTTCTGTTTGCCGAGGAGCCCTTCACTTCACATCCCCTTCGCCCGGCTGGCCGAGCTCGAAATCAGTTACCGGCCGGCGCTTCGGATCGTTGGAATCGTACATCAGGGCGCCGTCCACCCAGACCCGCTCGGGGCGGGTGTAGACGCTGAACGGATGGCCGTTCCAAAGCACGACGTCCGCCATCTTGCCGGCTCGCAGGCTGCCGGTCCTCTCGCCGATTCCGAGCGCCCTCGCAGGGTTGATTCCGAGCCAGGTCCAGGCGACCTCGTCCGAGATGTTGATGCCCATCCGGCGGCCGTTGGCGAGCGCCTTGGCCGCCTCCTGGTTGAGCCGCTGGATTCCGTTGGGGTCGTCCGAATGGACGATCGCGCAGGCGCCGGCATTGTGGACGAGCGGAATATTCTCCTGGATACCGTCATAGGCTTCCATCTTGAAGCCGTACCAGTCGGCCCACATCGCCGCGCAGACTCCGTTGGCCTTGAGCAGATCGGCGATCTTGTAGGCTTCGACGGCATGGTGGAAGGCGGCCACCTTGTAGCCGAACTCCTTGGCCATATCCATGATATTGGCCATTTCGTCGGCCCGGTAGCAATGGTTCTGGACGAGGATTTCGCCCGCCAGAACGCCCCGCAGGGTATCCATCGCGAGATCGCGGCCGGGCATCTCGCCGCCGTTGCGCTCGTAATTGTCCCATTTCCGCTTGTATTCCTGAGCCCGGGCCCAGGTCTGCCGCATCACGGCGATGTTGCCCATCCGGCTGCCCGGCATCTGGTTGCGGCCGCCGTAGACGCGCTTGGGATTCTCGCCGCACGCCATCTTCAGCGAATAAGGCGCGCCGGGAAACTTCATCTGCTGCATCGTCCGGCCCGGCACGTTCTTCAGCGTGACTCCGCGGCCGCCGAACAGATTGGCCGAGCCTGGGAGGACATGGAGGCTGGTGACGCCGCCGTTGGTCAAGGCGCGGGTGAAGCCGGGATCCTGCGGCCAGACGCTGTGCTCGGCCCACACCTCCGCGCGCACCGGCCCGGTCACTTCATTCCCGTCCTGGTGAGCCTCGACCGAGGGGCTCGGATAGTCGCCGAGATGGCTGTGGATGTCGATGACTCCCGGAGTCACCCATTTGCCGCTGCCGTCGATCCGGGTCGCGCCGGCCGGAATGGCGGTGTCCGGACCGCCGATCGCCTGGACCACGCCGTCGGCCAGGACCACCACCCCGTTGTCGATCCGGCCGCCCTCGCCGTCGAACACCGTGGCTCCGGTGATCGCCGTCACGGCGCCTGGATAACGGTGGTAGGTCGAGGGGAAGGGATCCCTCGAATAGGTCTTGGGCGGAGTCCGGGGCGCCTGTGCCGAGGCGCTCCGGGGCGGGTCTGACTTTGTGCACCCGGCCGCCGCGATCGCGGCGGCCGCCAGGACGAGGGCTGCTCTTCTAGTTAACGCCATGCATCCACTTCTTCAGCAGGAATGAGAAGACGAACAGGAAGGCGCCGATGCCGATCGCGACGAGGCCGATCGTCTGGAAGACGCCCATGTACGTGGAGAGGCTCAGCGCCGGGTTGGTCACCTCGCCGCCGACCGTCTCGACGCTTGCGAACTGGGCGACGACCCCGCCGACATACTGGGCCATGGCCGAGCTCAGGAACCACACGCCCATCATCAGCCCGACGACCCTGGCGATGGACAGCTTGGTGATCATCGAGAGCCCGACCGGCGACAGGCAGAGCTCGCCGATCGAATGGATCAGATAGGCGAGCGCGAGCCAGATCAGCGGCACCTTGTAATCGGCGCCGGCGAATTGCGAGCCGAACACCAGCACCAGGAAACCCGCTCCCACCAGGGTCAGGCCGATCGCGAACTTGACCGGGATCGAGGGCTCGAGCCGCTTCCTGGCCAGAGCGACCCAGAGCAGGCTGAACAGCGGCGCCAGGATGACGATGAAGATCGGGTTGAAGATCTGGGTCTGCCCCGCCGGCATCAGATAGCCGCCGATCTGCCGGTCCGTGTTGCGGTCGGCGAACAGGGTGAGCGAGGAGCCCGCCTGCTCGAACAGGGTCCAGAAGACGGTGGAGAAGACGGTGAGGATCACCGCCACCACCATCATGTGGAACTCCTCCCTGCTGCCCTTCAGATAGGCCCAGATGGGGATTCCGATGACGGCGGCGAAATAGGTCCAGAACATCACCTGACCGAGGATCGGAAGCGAGGCGATATAGCCGAGGATGCCTCCGCCCGACGCCGCCGCCGCGGCCGAGGCGGCGGCGTTCGCCATGGTGTTGTTGAGCAGGAACCAGGCGACCGGGATCATCGCCAGGGCGCCGATCGTGACCAGCATCAGGGTCTTGTGGCTGTGCCCTTCGGGAGGCTCGCCATAGCCGTTGAGCCGGCCGCCGTCGAACTGGAACAGCGCCCACGCGATCAGCATTCCGAAGGCGGCGAGGCCGAAGCCCGCCCACCATCCGAACCAGACGGCGAGCAAGGGGCAGAAGAACTGGCTGATCAGCGAGCCCAGGTTGATGCCCATGTAGAAGATGGTGAAGCCGGCATCGCGGCGCGGGTCGGTCTGGTCGTAGAGCGAGCCGACGATGGTCGAGATGTTGGGCTTGAACAGGCCGTTGCCGACGATCACCGACGACAGCGAGAACAGCATCAGCATGACGAAGAAGGGATCGCGCACGCCGCCCGTCTCGAACTGGCCCTTGGCGACGGTCGCGGGGAGCGCCCCGACGGCGGCGGGAGCGGCGGGAGCCGTCGCGGCGCCGGGCGCGGAGGCTGCGCCCGGAGCGGCCGCGGCGGGGCCGGACGGGGTCAGGTTGACCGACCCGTCCTCATTGCCCTTGAACAGGTAACGCTGGCCGCCGGCGATCACATATTGGGTCGAATCCTCGCCCTGCCGCTCGATCTGGACGTCGTAGCGCTGGCCGCCATATTCGAAGAAGGGCTTGGCCTCGGGCCCGTTGAAGCACAGGCCGAGATAGCCCAGCGACATCAGCAGCGCCCCCAGCTTGACCGAGCGTTTCGAGCCGAGGAAGCGGTCGGCGACGAGGCCGCCGATCAGCGGGGTCAGATAGACGAGGCTGGTGAACGCGCCGTAGAGGCCGTTGGCGGTGGAATCGCCGAACAGGAAATGCTGGGTGAGGAACAGGACCAGCAGCGCCCGCATGCCGTAATAGCCGAACCGCTCCCACATTTCGGTTGTGAACAGCCGGGCCAGCTGGCGGGGATGCCCGAACCAGGTGCCGCCGTCGTCTCGGCTGACGTTGGGCTTTTCGCCTTCGGTCGTCGTCTCGGGAGCAATGTTGACCATCGCGCACTCTCTCCTGGTCCGGCTCCGCTCGTACCGGCGGGCTCTTTCGCCGCGGCACCCTAGCGGCGAATCCCGCCGTGTGAAGCGGATTGTTGCATAGTCTCAACGCTGGTAGCGCCCCGCGGATGTTCAACGACCGCTCCACGCTCCTCTCCTACCTCGCCACGCGCCGCTCGTGCCGGCCGCGCGATCTCGTCGAGCCCGGCCCCGATCCGGAGCAGCTCCGCCGGATGCTGGAGATCGCCGCCCGCACTCCCGACCACGGCAAGCTGGCGCCCTGGCGCTTCGTCCATGTCGGACGCGAACGCCGCCCCGCCTTCGCCGAGATGCTCCATGCCGCCTATCGCGCCGGCAAGGCCGAGCCTCCCGCCCGGCTCGAAATCGAGGCGGTCCAGCGCTTCGCCACCCAGGCGCCCGAGCTCGTCGTCCTTCTGTCGAGCCCGGTCGAGGGCCACAAGATCCCGGTCTGGGAGCAGCAGCTGTCCTGCGGAGCGGTGGCGATGAACCTCCTCCATGCCGCGGCGGCTTACGGCTTCGGCGGCGGCTGGGTAACGGGCTGGGCGGCCTATTCGCCGGCGGTGCTGGAAGCGCTGGGCGGACGGCCGCCGGACCGGGTGGCGGGCTTCATCTTCCTCGGCACGGGCGGGGTGGAGCTGGAGGAGCGGCCGAGGCCGGTCCTGGAGGACTTGGTGAGGGAGTGGTAGGCTTGCCTCCCCATCGAAGATGGGGAGGGGGACCATGCGAAGCATGGTGGAGGGGTAGACGGCGCCGGCCTAAGCCGTTTCGCGCTCCAACCTCCGGCTTCGCGCCAATCACCCCTCCACCACCCTTCGGGCGGTCCCCCTCCCCTCCGCTTCGCGGCAGGGAGGCAAAAAGGCCACCCTTGACTGCCACACTGTATTAGCTCACTATAGCGCCGTGTCCGAAGAACGCCCCGTTTATCTCCGCCTGCGCGACAATATCGCCGCGATGATCCTCGAAGGCAGGGTCGCCGACGGCGATTCCCTTCCTTCGGTGCGGAGCCTCGCCGCCGAGTTCGGCGCCAATCCGCTCACCGTCGCCAAGGCCTATCAGAGCTTCCAGGACGAGGGCCTGGTCCTGGTCCGGCGCGGAGTCGGCATGTTCGTCGCCCCCGGCGCCACCGACCGCCTTCGCAAGGCCGGCCGCGACGACTTCCTCAATCATCGCTGGCCGGAAATCGCCGCCCAGATCCGCCGCCTCGGCCTCAGCGCCGAAGAGCTGCTCGAGCGCATCCCCGCCTGATCCGTCCTTCGATACGGGCCTTCGCCTTCGCTCAGTCCCTACTCAGGATGAGCGGAGGGCGATTTCTCTTCCGCTCATCCTGAGTAGCCGGTGAGCCTGTCGAACCGGCGTATCGAAGGGCTGACACAATTGACACCAATTCCCCCCGTCCGCGGCATCGCGCGGACACGCGCCCCGGCCAGAAAGGCGGTGCGGCTTCGATCGGCGGCGTATTGCCCCCTCCGCTCGCTGGCCGGAGCCGCATCCGATTTCAGATTCGCCAAGGGACGAAATGATGCATCCGGTCCGCGCCTTCTTCGCTTCGCTTTCGATGAGCCTGCTGGTGCTGACCTTGAGCTATCAGGCCGCCGCGATCCCCGCCGCCCTCACCCCGCCCATGCCCAAGCCCAAGACCGACGCCTGGATGGACCATACGGCGGTCACGAAGGTGAAGAAGGGCGAGGACAAGGACGACATGTCCGAGTTCGCGCCGCTGCTCAGCGCTTCGTAAAGTTCGACTTCCCGGCGACCACCGGGGCCCGGGGGGTGGAGAAGGAAGCCCTTCACCCCCCGGGATATGCACGTCGCCCTCAGCGAAGGCTGGGGCCCCGGCGAGTGAAGACCACGGCGCTTTTCAACAGCTGGGCCCCAGCCTTGGCTGGGACGACGGCTAAGGAGCCGCCCTCGTCCGCTCCCGGATCCGGCGCTCGAGGATGACGAGCGGCATCGCCCCATCCTTCAAGATCTCGTGGAACTGCTTGAGGTCGAAGCGCCGGCCGAGGCTTTTCTGGGCCTCGGCCCGGGCCCGGCTCCACGCCATGTGACCGACCTTGTAGCTGCACGCCTGCCCCGCCTGGGTGCAATAGCGCTCGACCTCGCGCTGCGAGCGCGGACGGGCGAAGCCGGTGGTGGCGACGAGATAGTCGGTCGCCTTCTCGCGGCTCCATTTCTGCGAGTGGAGCCCGGTATCGACGACCAGCCGGGCCGCCCGGAACAGGAAAGACTGGAGATAACCCGCCCGCTCCAGCGGAGTGGCGTAGGCGCCGAGCTCGTCGGCGAGCTGCTCGGCATAGAGCGCCCAGCCCTCGCTATAGGCGCTCAAGCCACCGACTTTCCTCAGCGTCGGTATGTCCTTCGATTCCTGCGCGAGGCTGATCTGCAGATGATGGCCCGGCACGCCTTCGTGATAGGTCAGCGAGGGCAGCGAATATTTGGGCCAGTCGCCCGTGTCCTTGAGATTGATGAAATAAATGGCGGGCCGCGAACCGTCGAGCGAGGCGCGATTGTAATAGCCGTTCGATGCGCCGTCCTGGATCTCCGGCGGCACTCGCCGGATCTCCAGCGGCGCGCTGGGCAAAGTGGCGAAAGCGGCGGGGAGCCGGCCGTACATCTCCTTCACGCCCCGGTTCAGACCGGCGATGAGCTCGGCCCGGCCCTCGTCGGTGTTCGGGTAGACCTGCGAGGGCGCCACGTTGAGCGCGGCCAGCCGCTCGCCGACGCTGCCGCGGGTGAAGCCCTGGCTTTTGAGGATCTTGTCGAGCTCGGCGCTGATCTCGGCCACTTGCCGGAGGCCCATCTTATGGACCTCGGCCGGGGTGAACCGGGTCGTCGTCGCTTGCTCCAGGGCGACCGCGTAGATTTCGTCGCCGTGAGGCACCCGCCAGATGCCGTCGCCTGGCTGGCTGATGGACTTGAGCTCGCGGACCAGCGCCATCTGCCGGTCGAGCGCCGGATAGATCTGCTCCTCGACGATCCTCGACGCCCGCCGCTCCCAGCGACCGTCGATATCCTTCGCTTTGGCTCGCCTGACCAGCGACTGGACGATGCTGCTCTCGTCCGCTTTCTGCTCACGCAGCTTGGCCATCTGGCCGAGCGTCAGGTCGAGCGACCAAGCCGGCGCGACATAGCCGCGCGCCGCCTCGATCCGCTGCATCGCGCTGTCCTGGTCGAGCGCGACCGCGAAGGCCTCGAGGCGCGACAGATAGGCCTCGGCATCGTCCCTGGTGTCGATCGTGTGCGCGGTGTTGAGGAAATCGGGCACCGAGAAATAGGCGCCGCCCTGCTGGAAGATCCGGTAGGGGCGAATCGCGCTGTCCAGCCCGAAACGCTGCGGAGCGACCGTCTGGTTGGTCAGGGAATAGGTGACCACTTCGAGATTGAGCTTGGCTGCCGGCGACAACGTCCTGCGGTCGACTGCGGCAAGCTCGGCCAGCGCCTCCCGGGTCTGCGCCAGCACTCTCGCCCGCTCGGCGAGCGTGCGCGGGCTGAGCCTGCCCTTCAGGCCGGCATTGGCGTCCTTGTCCAAGCCCAGCGAGGTCGCGAGCTCGGGCAAGCGCTGCACCTGCTGCTGAAAGATTCGCTCGAACAAGGCGTTGAGCGCCGCATCGCCGGACCCCGCTCGCGGCTGGGCCAGCGCGGTGACCGGAAGGGTGACGGCGAGGGCGGCGGCGCCCGACGAGGCGATGAAGGTTCGGCGATCCAAGGGGTGGGCCTCCTGCTTTGATCGGCCGGACCCTTAGGCGCGTGCGAGGGACAGACGCAACCGTCTCCCCCCGTCATCCCGGGCTTCACCCGGGATCCATGAACACTGATTTCTGCGAGGCCCCAACCGCCTGTGTTCATGGATTCCGGCCTTCGCCGGAATGACGAAATGACACAATTGACACCATTTTCCCCCCGCCCCGGCATCGATCCGTCACCCGCCGCCTCCATTGAAGGAGGCACAGGTTCCGGCCGGCAGCGTCTTTGCCCCCTCGCGCGCCGGCCGGGCCGCCCCATCAGATGGAGACGTGCATGATCCGCCTCCTCCTGGCCCTCCTCCTTCTCCTGGCCGCGGTCGGGACCGCTACCGCCGAGCCGATCGACCAGGCGACGTGGACCGCGCGAAAGCAGCATGTCCGCCTGTCCAACGGCGTGAGGCTGGCCTATGTCGAGCTTGGCGATCCCAAGGGCGAGCCGCTGCTGCTGCTGCACGGCTATACCGACTCGAGCCGGAGTTGGACTCAGGTCGCGCCCTGGTTGCTTCGCCACCGGTTGCTCATCCCCGACCAGCGCGGCCATGGCGGCTCGGACGCACCGGCCTGCTGCTATTCCACCAGCGTCTTCGCCGACGACGCCCGGCTCTTCCTCGACGCGATGAAGGTGGAAAGGACCGCCGTCGCCGGTCATTCGCTCGGCTCGATGGTCGCGATGACGCTGGCCGCCGAGCATCCGAATCGGGTGACCCGCGTGGCTTTGATCGGCTCGACCGCGCTCACGCCGGTCAAACGCGGCGACTGGCTCTGGACCAACGCCCATGCGCTCGAGGCGCCCCTCGATCCCGGCTCGCAATTCCTTCGCGAATGGCACCCCGCCAACCAGCCGACTCCGGTCGACGAGGCCTTCGCCGACGCCGCCATGGCCGAGATCCTCGCCATCCCGATCCACGTCTGGCGCGGCGTGATGCGCGAGCTGGCCGAGGTCCCCGCGGGCCGCCATGCCGCTGATATCACGGCACCGGTGCTGATCCTCTCGGGCGGCAAGGATCCGCTCTTCGCGCCCGAGCATCATGCGGCCCTGGTGAAGGCGATACCGAATGCCGAGGCGCGGGTGTTCCCGGACCTCGGCCACAACCTCATCTGGGAGCGCACCGCCGAGACGGGCCCGGCGCTGGCGCGGTTTTTCGCCGGGTCGCCGTCACCCTGAACTTGTTTCAGGGACACTTCTCCGCCCTCCCGGCGAACGAAAGGGGACAGTCACTAGTGACTGTCCCCAATCCGATTACCAGATGCTGACGCGCTGCTCGGGCGGCAGGTAGAGCTTGTCGCCCGGCTTGACGTTGAACGCCTTGTACCAGGCGTCGACGTTGCGGACGACTCCGTTGACCCGATATTCGGGCGGGCTGTGCGGGTCGGTCAGGAGCCGCTCCCGCAGAGCGCCTTCGCGGATCTTCGAGCGCCAGCTCTGGCCGTAGGCGATGAAGAAGCGCTGGTCGCCGGTGAGCCCGCCGAGGACCTTGGGCTCGCCATGCTGGGCGACATAGCGGCGATAGGCGGCATAGGCCATTTCGAGCCCGCCGAGATCGCCGATATTCTCGCCCATGGTGAGCTTGCCGTTGATCTTCGTCCCGGGGATCGGCTCGTACTGGTCATATTGCTTGCCGAACTTCTCGGCGCGCTTCATGAACTCGGTGCCCGAGCTCGTCGACCACCAGTCGCGCAGCTTTCCGCTGGCGTCGAACTGGCGGCCCTGATCGTCGAAGCCGTGGCCGATCTCGTGGCCGATGATCGCCCCGATCGAGCCGTAGTTGATCGCCGGATCCGACCTCGGGTCGAAATAGGGCGGCTGCAGGATCGCCGCCGGGAAGGTGATCTGGTTCATCAGCGGATTGTAATAAGCGTTCACGGTCTGCGGGGTCATGTCCCACAGCGCGCGATCGACCGGCTTGCCGAGCCTCGAGAGCTGCAGGTCGTTGCCGAACTTCTCCGTCCTGACGACATTGCCGAGCAGGTCCCCGCGCTTCACGTCGAGGCTCGAATAATCGATCCACTTGGTCGGATGCCCGATGCGCGGATCGAAGGCGGCGAGCTTGGCGCGGGCCTGCTCCTTGGTCGCCGAGTCCATCCACGGCGAAGCGGCGATACGGGCCTCGAGGCCGGCGCGAAGGTTGGCGATAAGCTCGGACATCTGGCGGTCGCTCTCCGCCGGATAATGGCGCTCGACATAGACCCGGCCGACCGCCTCGCCGAGCGAGCCGTTGATGATCTGGACTCCCCGCTTCCAGCGTTCGCGCTGCTGGGGGACGCCGCGCAGGGTCTTCGAATAGAAGTCGAAATTCGCCTGGTCGAAGGCCTTGGGCAGAGCGAAGGCGTGGCTGCTGACGAAGTGGAAGGCGAGATAATCCTTCCAGGTCGACAGCGGCACCGTGTCGAGCATCTTGGCGCTCTCGGTGATCGCGCTCTTCTCGGCCGCGATCACGGTCGGTACCGAGCCGAGGCCGGCGGCCTCGAGGAACATCGGCCAGTCGACCTGCGGCGCAAGCTCGGCGAGCTGCGCTCGGTTCATCGGATTGTAGATCTGCTTGATGTCGCGCTGGCGGGCCGGATCCCAATGGACCTTGGCGAGCGCCGTCTCGAGCGCGATGATGCGGTCGGCCTTGGCTTCGGCGTCGGCGATCCCGGCCAGCTGCTGCATCTTCACGACATAGGCGCGATAGGCGGTTCGGATGGCGTCGTATTTCTCGCCTTCGAGCAGATAATAATCGCGGTTGGGGAGGCCGAGGCCGCCCTGGCCGGCGGCGGCGATATAGTGGGTCGGATCGGCCGGATCGGGCAGGATTCCGACCCCGATCGGGCTCTGGATCCCCGGCTGGGCGAAAGCGCGCAGGAGGTCCGCCTTGTTCGAGATGGCGCCGATTCGCGCGAGGTAGGGCTTGAGCGGCGCCGTCCCGGCGGCTTCGATCCCGGCTTCGTCCATCCAGGTCGCATAGAAATCGCCGACCTGCTGGCCGACGCGGCCGGATTTGGTCGGATCCTTCGCCAGGTCCTCGACGATCGCGCGGACCTGGCGCTCGGCCTCGTCGGCGAGGAGCACGCCCACGCCCGCGCTGGTGCGGTCGGCGGCGATCTCGGTCGTCTTGTCCCAATTGCCGTTGACGAAATGCCAGAAGCTGTCGCCCGGCTTCACCGAGCGGTCCATCGCGGTCAGATCGATTCCGAAATCGCCGTAGCGCGGCTTGCCCGCGGTCGCGGCGGCCGTGTGACCGGCGTGGCCGCTCTGGGCCAGAGCCGGCGCCGCGGACGTGCCGAGCAAAAGGGCCGCCGTAAAGGCGAGACTGAAATTGCGCATATTTAGATTCCTCCCGAGCCGAGATTCGGCCGTCGCGCCGACGACTACCAAGCGCCGCCGCACTGGGCAACATCCCCCAAGATAATGGGATAAATGAGCAATTCCTGCGGAGCAGGCGCCGCCCGCCGCCCAACCTCCCGGCCCGCGGCGGCCGCGTCTCGGCGCTGGCCGCTGGACGGGGGCCGGGCGGGGGCGTAAGGGCGCGGACGGGAAGGGTTTTCGTCTCGATGCCGCCGATCCGCCGCCGCTTCCGGGCCGCCGCCTTCGTTTGTCTGGGCCTCGCCTCGGCGGGAACGCCTGCGCTCGCCCAGAACGAGACGTCGAACACGATCGGCCCGCCCCAGCTCAGGGACTTCTCGCTTCCCGGCCAGCGCACCACGCCCCCGGCCACGGCGACGCCCGTCCCGACGGCCGTGCAGCCGCCCCCGGCGCGCACGCCCCCCGCTCAAGCCGCGACCACCGGTGAGCGCCCCGCAGCGACGCCTCGCCAGACCGAGCCCGCGCCCAGGTCCGAGACCAGACCAGCGGCCGTCGCTCCGAGGCCGGGCCCGCCGCCGTCCGAGGCCGCGCCGCAAGCCGCCGAGCCGGTCGCGACGGCTCCGGCGCCGGCCCAGTCCCAGCCGCAGCCGCCGGCGCCGCCACCCGCCGCGACCGAGCCCGAGGGCCGTTCCTGGCTGTGGCCGGCCGCGGGCGGCGCCCTCCTCCTCGCTCTCGCGGCCGCCTTTTTGCTGCGCCGGCGGCGGTCGAAGGCCGAGCGGGAGCGCGCCCGCGACTCGGCGCGCGAGGAGATCGGCGGAGCCCTCCTCGCCGCCACGCCCGCGCCCGCGCCCGAACCTCGGGCCGCCGCCGACGCTCCACCCGCGCCGCGTCCGTGGATCGAGCTCGACATCGCGCCGGACCGGGCGGCGGCGACCGATTCCGAGGCCTATGTCCATTACGCCCTGACCCTGACCAACCGCGGCGATGCCGAGGCCCGCAACATCCGGATCGACCCGCGCCTGTTCAACGCCGGCGCCGAAGGCGAGATGATGGCTTTCTTCCAGGGGCCGATCCACGATCAGAGCGGCTCTCCCCAGGTGACGATCCCGCCGGGCGGGACTCTCAGGCTGAACGGCCAGGTGGGGATGCCCAAGGCCGAGCTTCGCGAGATCGAGCTGGCCGGGCGGCGCATCTTCGTTCCGATGGTGGCGATCAACGTCGCCTATGACTGGTCGGGCGGCGGCACCGGCCGAACCTCGCGCTCCTGGCTGGTCGGCCGCGAGGCGGAGGTTCCTACCGAGAAGATGGGCCCGTTCCGGCTGGACCTCGGCCCGCGGATCTACCGTTCGGTCGGCCGCCGCGAGGCCCGGCTGGTGATGGTCTAGACCAGGAAGCCGCGCCCGCGGCGGCGGCGGGTCTCAAGTCCCCAGCGGAAAGAATCTCAGCGGCGGCCGGGCTCGTCGGCCCGGCGAGGGCCGGAACGTCCCGCGGACGAAGCTGTGATGAGATGCGATTCCGCGGGCGATAAGCCGCGGCGCATCATTGCGGCGACGCTTCGTCCGATCCCTGGCGCTTCGGGCATTGCGTCCCTCCTCTATCCCACAACGTTTCGGATGAGGGGTCGTTCCGGACCGGCAACTTCATGATGGGATTGAGGGCTCGTCACGCGGTGGCGCGGCACGCCTTCCCGGGCGCGCGGTCAGGCTTGCCCGGCCGCGGCCCCGCGTTTAGCATCCTCGCCTCGGGAGGGGGCGAGTGGGGCCGAGGAGCGACAGAGCGTGAATCCCTTCGTGGAGCTCCGACTCGGAGGCAGCCCCGCCCTGCTCGGACGCCGGTCGGCCTTTCCGCCGGCGGTCAAACCGGCCCACGCGCTCAAGTCCCGAATCCTCCTTGAACGCCTGCTCTGCGCTCCGGCAACGCTCGACGAGCTGAGGCGGCGCTGCGACGCCCTCGGCCTGCCGCCCACCGTCCGCCAACTCACCGACAAGGAATTCGTCTTCCAGCTGCGCGACCGGGTCGATCGCGGCAAGCTCGTCTTCGTGTCGCTGGGGACCAGCGCGAGCACGCTCGTGCCCAAGCCCTATCGGCCCGTCGGCGGGGCGAATGCCAGGCCTGTTTCCGGGTGGAGCACCGGCGAGAAGATCGAGGAAGTGCTGAAGCGCACCCTCCGCCTGCTGCCCGACGAAACCGCAAGGATGGTGGAAGCAATGCTTTCGCCGGAAGCGGTCGGCGCCGCGGTCGGGACTCTTGTCGCCATCGCCGCGGCCAACGCGATGGGCGTCGGGGTGGTGCTCGACGCAGCCCTGGCCGCCTATGCCTTCTACGCCGCCGGCGCGGCCGGGCTTCGGGCGCTGACCGAGCTCGTCAGCGCAACCGCCGGGCTGATCTCCGCGGACAGCGACGACGACCTGGACCGCGCCGCCCAGGCCTATGCCGGCTCGCTGGTCGTCCTCGGCACCGCTTTCCTGCAAAGGTTCATCAAGGGCGCGCGCAGCCGGTCCGACAAGGTGGGCGGCGTTTCGCGGATGGACGGTCCCGGCGGGGGCGGCGGGGCGAGGCCGCCGGCGCGGTCCAACGTCCCAGCCCGCAAGGATTATAAGGCGCACAACCGGGAAGGTCCGGCGGACAGCAAGGGCTTCGTCGCGAACCGCGGAGGAAAGACGAAGCGCAGCGCCGCCGACCGGAAAGCGGAGCTCCAGCTTCGCAAGCTCGGCTACGATCCCGAGACGGCGGCTCAGGTCGTCGGTTCGGGACAGAAGGGAAGCTTCAAGCCGGTCGAGCTCGCGAAAGGCGACGAGCTTTATGCCTTCACCACCACCGGCAAGGGGAAGAATTCCTCAAGCCCCTATTGGATGACCAAGGATCAGTACCAGCAGGTGAAGTCCAGGTTCCACGATCCGGCGACGGGCGCGTGGGACCGGCACGGGGTCAAGCAGCATCTCGCCCTGCCCTGCTACAACAAGGTCGATTCGTTCATCACCGGCCGAGTGACCAGGCCGCACACGGCGCTTTCCTCCAGCGTTGGCGAGGCGACCGAGACGGTGATCTACCGCGGCGGGAGCACCCAGCACACCATGTATGGCGGCGGCGGCCAGACCTCGCCGCTCAAAGGCGCGATCGAGCTTCTCGGCGAGGGGACGCCGCCATGAGCCCGGCCGAGATCGGTCGTTACTACGCACAGATTGACCGCCGCGCGGACGCCCTGATCGAGCTGCTGCGCGATCATCCGGTGACCAACGCAACCGCCGAGGGGCGCGTGCGCGGGATAGCGGAGTGGCTTAAGCGCGAGCTCGCCGCCCGGCGGGTGCCGATCCCCCTCGACCGCAGCTATTGGGGACTGATTCCCATGCTGATCGGCTCCCACGATCTCGATCATATCCCGGGCTCGCACCGGCTATTGACCGAGCTTCGCATGCTCCTCGACGGCGAAGGGATCCTCGATCAGCCGCGCGACGATCGCGAGGTCGGCCGGCTCCTCGGCCTGTTCGTGGATTCCTATCTGCGTCGCAGCGAGCGGCCGCGCCGGATCGAGCTGGCGGTGATGGAGGATCTCCAGGACAAGGTGCACGAGCTCGAGGCGGGCACGCTCGCCCTTCCGCTGGATTACGATTCGTTCGAGGCGCGCTTCCCGAGCGCCGAATGGTTCGGGCCGCTCGAGCAGGATGACGAGCTCGCCGATTCATGGCTGGATTTGTCGCCGACCCTGTTCAACGGCCGGCGCCCGCCGACGTCCGGACCGGTGCGCTTCGAGGCCCCTGTGGCCGGCCTCTCGCCGCGAGCGCCGATCGCTCCGGACGGCCCGATCGACTGATCCGGCACCGCCCGGCGCGGCGGCCCAATCTTCAATGTGGGATTGGAAGTAAATATCGTGTTTGACAGCGACTTTACGTTCTGACTACCAAGTATATCGGCTATGCCTTTCGAGTCGTGGTGAAAGGTGCCTGTACCGGCGTTCGTATCCTGAAAAGCCAGAACTTATAGCTGTACCGCAAGGGGGGGTCGATGCAGCCGAGTCGTAGGTTTGCGGCGCATTTCGCCTTCGCGCTGGTCATGATCTCACAATCCTTCGCGGCGCGGGCGCAGACCCAGCCGGCGCCGGGTCAGGTGCCGAGCCGCGAGCAGGTAGAACTGCCGCGGCCGAAGCAAGATCAGCGGCAATCGCGAGTCCGCGTCGACAGCAAGGCCTCGGTCGCCGACCAAACGTGCCACTTCCGCGGGCCTGAATTCGACAGCCTTCGGCTCAACGTCGACCGGCTCACCTTCACCGGCCCCGGCGGAGCCGAGCTCGCCCCGGAGGTTCGCGAGGTCCTCGCCCCGATGGCGCCTCCGCCCGCCTCCAGCCGCCTCGAGGTGATCTGCGGCCTCCAGGATCGCGCCAACGAATTGGTCAGCCAGGCCGGCTATGTCGCCTCGGTGGTGGTCCCGCCGCAAACGATCGATTCCGGGGAGCTCCGGTTCGAGGTGATAACCGCCCGAATCGTCGAGGTGAGGGTCCACGGCGACGCGCCGCCTTATCGGCGGACGCTGGAGGCGCGGGTGGACCAGCTGAAGGCGCTCAACCCCCTCAACAGGCGCGACGCCGAGCGGATCCTGCTCGTCGCGGGCGATATACCGGGCCTCGACGTGCAGCTCGCGCTGCGGCGGGGGACGGCGACCGGCGAGGTGATCGGCGATCTCGTCATCCAGTACCGGCCTTTCTCGATCTTCGGCAATGTCAACAATTACGGCTCCCCCCAGCTCGGGCGCGAGACCGCCTTCGTCCGGGCCGAGGCCTACGGCCTGATCGGCCTTCAGGACGTGACCTATGTCGGCGCTTCGACCACCCTCGATTTCGAGGAGCAGCGCGTCGTCCAGATCGGCGAAGTGATCGGGCTCGGCGACGGTGGAATGACGCTCGAGGGAAGCTTCCTTTACGCCTGGTCCAGGCCGGACGTCGGCATTCTCGACCTGCGCTCCGAATCCCTGGTCGGATCGCTGGCGCTGTCGGCGCCGCTCCGCCGTTCGCGTCGGCAGGCCATCGATCTTACCGGCGGCCTCGAGCTGATCGAGCAGCGCACCCGCGTTTTTTCGGGCGGCGCCGGCGCCCCGCTCAACCGCGACAAGCTGCGGGTCGCCTTCCTTCGCGCGGACGCTGAGTTGCGCGGCTTCCTGCCTACCGGCCGCGAAGCCTATTCGGTGACCGGGTCGCTTGAGGTGCGGCAGGGCCTCGGCATCCTCGACGCGACCCGGCGCGGCGAGATCTCTCCGGGGGGCTTCACCCCGACCCGCTTCTCCGGCGACCCGACGGCTCTTGTCGTTCGTGCGTCGCTCGACGGTGTCGCCGGCCTCGGCGCCGGCTTCAGCCTCGCCGGCCGGGCGCGCGGGCAATGGGCGAATAACCCGCTGCTCAACTTCGAGGAATTCTCGATCGGCAACCTAACCATCGGCCGGGGCTACGATCCGGGCGCGAACAGCGCCGACCGGGCGATCGGCCTGCGCGCCGAGCCGCGCTTCACGGTTCATGACGACGGCGAGACGAGGGTCGATCTGTTCGGCTTCTACGACAGCGTCTGGATCTGGAACCTCGATCCGAACGCGGTCGAGACTGGACGCCGGCTCGGCTCCTGGGGCGGCGGCGTGCGCGCGGTCATCGCCGGCCTCGGCCTCGCCGAGATCGCCTATGCGCGGCCGGAGGACCGCGCGCTGCTCATTCCCGGAACGCAGCGCGCGACGGACCGGCTGCTGGTTTCGCTAACCTTCCAATTCCCGAGAGGCGGACGCTGACCCTCCGCAGGAGAGTGTGATGAGAAGCAACAAGCCTGCCCCGCGCTTTCGGCGCAGCCTCTTCTATTCGACGGCGCTGCTGGGCGGCACGCTGCTCCTGGCCGCCGAAGCCGGCGCGCAGACTCTGCCGACCGGACCGGCCTTTCCCGCCGGCCAGACCAATCCTGGTATCAACACCGTCGGCGACCAGATGACGGTCTCTCTCAACCAGAACCGGACGATCATCAATTGGACCAGCTTCAATATCGGAACGCCGACGAGCTCGACCGAGACCGTGGACTTCAAGAACGGAACGACGAGCCCCCTCAATGCGGTGGCCGTCCTCAACCGTGATCTCAGCGGCAATCCCTCGAGCATCTACGGGACGCTCAAATCCGATCCCAACATCTCGGTTTACCTGATCAATACCAACGGCATTCTTTTCGGGTCTTCCGCCAACGTGTCCGTGGGTTCGCTGGTCGCCAGCGCGCTTGATCTCACCGACAACGATTTCCAGGGGCTCGACGGCAGTCCCGGGACGTTCCAGTTCACGACCGGCCTTCAGAACGGCATCGTCATCGACCCGGCCACCACCAATTTTCTGGCGGCCCAAAATCTGGTGCTGATCGGGGCCTCGGTGGGCGTGGGTGCCGGCTCGAGCCTTAGCGCGACCGCCGGCGACGTGGCCATCGTCGCCGGGACGGACATCACGATGAGCGCTCCCGGCAGCCCGCTCAGCTTCACCATCAATCAGGGAACGCCGATCGCCAATGCGGTCATGGTGGACGCCACGATCAGCGGGCAGAACGTCACCCTTGCGGCGGCCCGGCAAGGAGCGGTGGTCGATACCCTGCTGTCGGTGAGCGGATCGATGATCGCCACGGGCGCGGCCGCGACCGATCGCGGCATCGTTCTGGTCGCCGGACAATCGGGGCCCGGAGTGACGGTGACCTCGACCTCGACCAGCCACATCGACGCCGGGGGCGCCTCTTTCGATTCCAACACGGACGCGACCTTCGTCACGGCCGGCGACCTCGACATCGGCTCGGCCTCGGTGGACCGCGATTATTCGGTGACCGCGGCGAACTTCCTCGGGAATTCGCTGGCGCCGACGCTGAACGGCGCGGGCAGCGACTTCACGATCACCGATACGGCCGGAGGGCTCACCGTCGGCGCTCTGACCGCGCCCGGGACGCTAAGCATCACCACCCAGAACGGCGGCGTCCTTACCGCCAACGGCAACCTGGTTTCGACCAATGAGGGGATTACGCTTAACGGCAGCGGCGGGATTTCCTTGAACGGGATTGCGCTCAGCAGCGCCGGCTCCCAGTCGCTGACGGGCGTCACCACGGTCTCGGGCTCGACATCCGCCACCGCCACCGGCGCGGGCTCGACCATCACCTTCAACAGCACTGTCGACGGCGGCGGCGCGCTTACCACCAGCTCGCTCGGCGGCACCCTCTTCAACGCCAATGTCGGCGCGACGACTCCCCTCGCCAGCCTGGCCGTGACCGGCCCGGCCACGATCCAGGGCAATGTCAGCGCCGCCGGCGCCGTCACCTTCTCCGGGACGCTCAGCCTCGGGGGCGCGGGCGTGCGCAAGATCAGCGGCGGGTCGGCGAGCTTCCAGGCCGTGGATTCGGCCGTCGCCGGCGTCACCGGCCTGTCGGTCGATACCGGGGTCGGAGCGGCGACCTTCAACAGCCCGGTCGGAGCGGGCGGCGCGCTGAGCGGACTGGCCGTCAGGGCGGGGTCGGCGACCTTCACCGGGACCAATTTCGTCGGAACGCTCGCAGCGGACGTCACTGCCGGGGGAGTTGCTTTCACCAACGGGGCGGCGCTGACGGTCGGAACCGTCGACGGGCTCGGCGGGGTCACCGCCGACGCAGGACCGGTCGGAATCGTCACCACCGGCCCGACCTCCGACCTGGCCGTCGCCGGTCCGGTGACCGCGACCGCGGGCACCGTCACCCTCACCTCGTCGCGCAACCTGACGGGCGGCGGCGCGATCTCCGCCGGCGGCGTCGGCAACGACGCGACTCTGAGCGCCGCCGCGGGATCGATCAACCTCTCCGGAACGGTCAATGCCGGCGGCGACGTTTCCGCCGACGCCCTCACCGCGGTCTCCCTGACCGGTCTCGTCACCGCCGGAATCGATATCGCGATCAACTCCGGCGGAACGGTCGGCACCGGCGCTCTGACCGCCCAGGACGACATCGTCCTTCGCTCGGCCGGAGCGGCGGCGACCGGCGCGCTCACCAGCGGCGCCGGCGCCGACGCGTCCGGCGCCGGCGACACGCTCGCCGGAGCGACTCTTGCCGGCAACGACATAGACGCGGTCGCCAATGGCCTCAGGGTCGGCGCGGTTCGGGCGAACGGCGCCGGTTCCGACATCCGGCTCGCCGGCGGCGCCGGCGGCATCGGCGACGGCGCTCAGGATCTCGACCTCATCGCCGGCGGCGATATCGCCCTGGCAAGCGCGGCGCGCGGCCTCGACGTGGCTCTGAAAGCGGGCGGTACCATCCAGGCCGGCGCGATCAGCGCCCGCGACGATATCGCCGCCCGGGCGACCGGCGCCGCCGTCTTCGGCGCCCTGACCAGCGGCACGACGGTTGACTCTTTGCCGCCGGCGGACACGCCGGCCACGGGCGCCGCGGACACCTTGCTCGCCACCGCTCTCGTCGGCAACGACATCGACATCGCCGCCAACGGCCTCGTGGTGGGAGCGGCGCGCGCCAACGGGGCCGGCTCCGACATACGCCTCGACGGCGGCGCCGGGGGCATCGGCAGCGGCAGCCAGGATCTCGACCTGAGGACGGGCGGCGACATCGTCCTGACCGGCGCCGCGACCGGACGCGACGTCGCCCTCGGCGCGGGCGGGACGATCAGCGCCGGGGCGATCACTGCCCACGACGACATCGCCGCCCGGTCGGTCGGTTCGGCGAGCTTCGGCGCGCTCACCAGCGGGACCGCGCCGGCGACGGACACTTCCCTTTCCGGAGCGGCCGATAGCTTGCTCGGCGTCCTGCTCGCCGGGAACGACATCGACCTCGGTTCGGGCGATGACCTCTCGGCCGGCCAGATCAATTCGGCGGACGACGCGACTCTGGCCGCGGTCGACCTGCTGACTCTCGCCGCTCCCGCGATCGTCGCCCAGGACCTTACCATGACCGCGGCCCAATGGGGCGGATCGGCGCTTTCCTCGGTGCCGGGGGACGACCTCTCGATCACCGACACCGCCGGGGGCCTGACCCTGACCACTCCGCTGACCGTGCCCGGCCTGCTGACCGTCACCGTTCAGAACGGCGGGGCGCTGACCGTCAACGGCGCCCTCGCCTCGGTCAATGAGGATATCGCACTCGCCACGACCGGCGGGGGCAACATGGCCCTCGCCGCCAACCTCACCACCGGCACCGGCGCCGGGCGAAGCGTCACTCTGACGTCGAGCGGGACGATCACCCAGGCGGGCGGGGCGGCGATCACCAGCCATACTCTCGCCGGCTCCTCGGCGGGAACGACCACTCTCAACGGAAGCAACGCGATCACCGATCTGGCCGCTTTCACCGTCAGCAGCGGAAGCTTCTCGCTGAACGACGTGGCGGGGACGGCGATGACCGGGCTCAATGTCGTCGGAGCGGTCTCGGCGCCCGGCGGGGTAACGATCGCCACCCAGGGCGGCGACCTCAACGTCGCGAGCACCGGCAGTGTCGGCAGCGGCGCCGGGACCATCGACCTCTATGCGAACGCCAACGTTGCCGTGAACGGCGCGGTCGCCTCGACGGGCGGAGGCTCGATACTGATCGAAGCCGACACCGGGCAACTGAGCCTCGCCGCCAACGTCACCACGTCCGGCGACGTCGACCTCGACGCCGGCACCACCATCACCCAGACGGCCGGCATGCTCGCCGCCAACCGGCTCACGGGTCGGTCCGTGGGCGCCACCAGCCTCGGCTCGACCACCAATGCCGTCAGCTATCTCGGCGGGTTCACGGCGGACGGCCTGACCTTGCGCGACGTCGGCGGAATCATCGTCGACGGAGTCGTGGACGGCGGCTCGGGCGGCGTTCTGATCGACACCTCCGGCACCCTCGCCGTCGACGTCGCGGGCGTCGTGAAGGCCACGAATGCGACGATCGACCTTCGGGCGACCGGCGCGGGCTCCGACATCATGCTCGACGGCCCGGTCAATGCCGGCACCGGCCAGGTCATCCTCGCGGCCGGCCGCGACATCGGCCAGGGCAATGTCGGAATCGTCACCGCCGGCACCCTGACCGGGAGCTCGGGCGGCGACACCGATCTCGCCACGCTTACCAACCAGATCACGAACCTGGGTCCCTTCAACGCCGCGAGCTTCGCCTTGCTCGATGCCGGAGGGCTGACCGTCACCGGCGCCGTCACCGCGCCCGGTGGAGCCAGCCTCGAGACGTCCGGCAATCTCCTTCTCAACGCGCCGGTGAACGCGGGCGCAGGCACCGCGACGCTCAAGGCGACAGGCGCCGGATCGACAATCGGCCAATCGGCGGCGGGGGTCATCACCGCCGGGTCGCTTACCGGATCGTCGAACGGCTCGACCACGCTTACCGCCGCTCTCAACGCGGTCGCCGATCTGGGTGCGTTCACGTCGAACGGCTTCGCGTTCCGCAACGATCCGGCGCTCACCGTCAGCGGACCGGTCAATTCCGGCCCCGGCGCGCTGAGCATCGAGGTCGTCGGCGATCCGGTCACGATCAACGGCAATATCAGCGGCCAGGGCGTGTCCGTTAAGGCGACCGGAGTCGCGCAGGCGGCGAGCTCGACGGTCAACGCAGGCGCGGGAACGATCCGAATCGACGCCGACGACGGCTCGGTCAACCTCGCCGGTTCGCTCGTCACCACCAACGGCGGGGCCAACGCGGTCGCAATCGTCGATTCGACCAATGCCGTGATCGGCAACATCGCCACCGGCGCGGGCGGCACCCTGACCCTGGGGGGTGCCGGAGCCGACCTGCTCAACGGCAACGTGACCCAGACCCCTGGGACGTCGATCGTCGCCGGAACCCTCACCGGCAACGCCGCGGGGGCGGTGACTCTCGCCAATGCCGGCAACCAGATCGATTTCCTGACTGCCTTCACTTCGAACGGCTTCGCCCTGCGCGACGGCACCGGCGGCCTCACCGTCAACGGTCCCGTCAATGCGGGCGCCGGCAACCTCTCGCTGCGCGTCGATTCCGGCAACCTCATTCTCGCCGGCAACCTCGCGGCCGGGGGCACGGTGGCGCTGGACGCCCTCGCCGGTTCGATCAGCCAGAGCGGCGGGCAGATCGCCGCCGGCACTCTCACCGGCAGCTCGAGCGGCTCGACCAGCCTCAATTCGGCCACCAACGCCATCTCCAACCTCGCCGCCTTCACGGCCGGCACCGACTTCAGCTTGGTCGACAGCATCGCCCTCACAGTGACCGGCCCGGTCACCGCGACGACCGGCGACCTGTCGATCACGGCCCCCGGCATCGCTTTCGCCGGCCAGACTCTGACCGCGGGCGACGACGTCGCCCTCAACGCCCAGGGCGGCGTCCTTGCCGGCGGCACCGTCGTCGCCGGCGACGATTTCAACGGCACCGGCGCTATGGTCGCCGTCGCGTCTGCGAGCGCCGTCGACATCGCACTTCGCGCGACCGGGGGAGCCCTCAATGCCGGCACGCTCACCGCCCGCGACGACATCGCGCTTCGGGCGACCGGCGCGATCGCGGTCATCGCTGCGACGAGCGGCGCCACCGTCGGCTCGCAGGGGCCGACCGACACCCCGGGCGCGGCCGACGCCTTGATCGGCGCGCTGGCCGGCAACGACATCAACGCGGCGGGCGACAGCATCGCTTTCGGCACCGCCACCGCTACAGGCCCGTCAAGCGACCTCAATCTTTCCGCCCAGACCGGCGCGCTGATGCTCGGCACCGGCAATTCCGGATCCACCGCGACCTTGACCAAGTCCGGCTCGACGGGCGAGCTTCAGGTCGTCAACGGCCTTACCACGGGCAACAGCTCGGCCAATGGCCATGCCGCCATCAGCAGCACCACCAACGCCCGGCTCGCAAGCGTCGAGAGCCTTACCGGCAACGTCGCCGTGATCGCCGCTGGGGATGCGACCGGGGGCACGCTCCGGGCCGCTGGCAACACCAGCGTCGCCGCCGGGCCGCTGGCGCAGTTCACGGTGGCGGCGGCCGGCGGCAATGCCGGGATCAATGCCGGGTCCGTCCTGGTCGGCACCGCCACCGCCACCAACGGCAGCCTCGCGCTCACCGCCTCGTCGGGCCAGCTCACTCTCGGCACAGGCAGTGCCGGCACCACAGCGACCCTGATCAAGGTCGGAGCGACCGGTGAGCTTCAGGTCACCAGCAGCCTGACCAGCGGCACCGCCGCCGCCAATGGCGACGCTACCGTCAGCACCTCCACCCACGCACGGCTGGGTACTGTCGACAGCCGCACCGGCTCGGTGCTGGTCACCGCCCTCAACGGCTCGGTCACCGGGGCGCCGCTCGGCACTCCGGTCAACGACGGTCGGCCGGCGCCGGGCTTCGGCGGAGCCAACCTGCTCGCCGCGACCGCCGGCCGGGATGTCACAGTTCGCGCGGGCGGCGCCGAGGCGCAGCTGAGCACCGTCACCGCGGGCCGGACCGCTCGAATCGAGGCCAACGACCTCGGGCTGCTGGCGGCGGTCACCGCGCCCGTGGTCGAGATCGTCAATCGCGGCGCGAGCGGCGCGACCCGCCTCGGCGACGGCCTCGCCGCGGCCGCCGGCCTCAACCTCGGCCAGGCCGAGGTCGACCGGATCGCTACGCCCAGCCTCACCATCGATTCGGCCGCGCGCAACGTCGAGATCGGCAATCTTGCCGTCGCCCCGGCGGCCGGCTCGGCCCAGCTTATCCTGCTCGGAACGGCCCGTTTCGACGTCACCGGGCAGATGAGCACGGCCCAGGCGTCGACCGGCCGAATGGTTCAGATCGGCGGCAGCGCGGCGAATAGCGGCGAGGCCTCGGTGATCAGGGTGGCCGCGACCCCGGGAGCGGGCGGACGGCTGCTGATGGGCAATTCGCAGCTCCAGCTGCGCGGCCAGAAGATCGGCGTCGGCCAGGACGCCGACTTCCTGGCCGCGCTCGGCCTCGTCCCCGGCGGAACTCCGGCTTCGCAGGCGACGGTCAACGCCGACTATATCGGCAATGCCGGGTCGAGGCTCTACAATCCGGCCCAGCCTTATTCGAACAACACGATCCTCACCGCCCACCAGCTCACGGTGACCTACACCGATTATGCGCTGTTCCAGAACACGGCTCTGCCGGGCCTGATCCCCCAGGGCTCCGTCGTCGGAAGCCTCGGCGTCCAGCAGACCCTGGCTCTCAATTCGAGCGGCGCCAGCGCACCCAACGGCTTCGCCCTGTTTGGGGAGGTGAGCGGCCGCCAGGGCGTCGAGGCCGCCTTGCTCGGGCCGAACTTCATCGCCCTCAACGGCGCCAACCCGAACAACACCCGGATCAACGGCTGTCTCGTCGGATCGGGCGCCGGCGGCTGCCTGATCAGCGCCTTCTCGACTCCGCCGGTGTCGATCTTCGGCGATAGCCAGGCCGCGATCCTCAGCGCGGAAGGCGATCTGCCGCTGACCTTCGATCCGGTCGTCGGCGCGAACAACGAAGCCCTGTTCTCGGGCCTCTCGTCGGGCGACTCGACCCCATCCGAGCCGATTTGCGAACCGGGCCCCGACACCCCCGACTGCCCTGACGAGAAAGAGGATCCACGATGACCCTAGGTGCGACCCTCAGAAGCGCGGCGCTCGCCGCCTGCTCGACGTCGGCGCTCATCCTCGCGGGCTGCGCGACGACCGGCGACAAGGTTTCCGCGCTCGACAATTTCAACGTCGGCCGGGACGCCGCGGGGGAGCTGTGCACCGCCACCAGGGCCTCGCGCGATCCCGCCGTCTCCGGCCTGTTCAACCCCTCCTTCGCCATCACGTGCCGGAGCGTGGCGGCGAGCCGAACGCAGGGATTCGTTCGCCTTCTGCGCGACGACGAGGCGGTCGCCGCGGTCGAGGCGAGCCTCGCCTGCGGCGAGGCGCGCGAAGTCGCTCTGCGCGGAGGCGGCAGGGCCAGGGCAAGCCGCTGCGTCGATCGCACGATCGGCGGCGAGACCCTCGTCCTGCGAGTCCGGACGGGCGATGCGACGATCATCGGATCGGGCCTGCTCAGCATCGCCCTGCCGCTCGAGGAAGCGGTGCGGCGGGTCGCCGGCGGGGCGGCGGGGCCCGCGGCCGATACCGGCAGTGTCGACATCGCCGCTCTCGCGCCGCCGCCGAGCGCCGGGCAAAGCGCCGCCGCGGCGACGGATTTCGACCCTGCCGTGGCGCTTCAGCAGGGGATCGCCTTCAACCATCGCGGCCTCCATGTCGAAGCCTCGAGGCTGCTCAACGATGCCTTGAGCCGCCTTCCCGCCGATTCGGATCCGGGGCTTCGAGCGGAGCTGTTGCTCGAAGCCGGACTTGCCGATTCCAACATCAGCTTCACCGACGCCGCCGACCAGCATTTCGCCGACGCCGGAGCCCTTCTCGCCTCGGGCTCGCCGCGCAACTTCCTCGTCCGCAAGCGTGACACCTACCGGGCGCTCGACCTGCTCAACCGCCGCCAGTTCCGCCGCGCCCTCGCCGCGCTTGCGCCGCTGGTCGCCGGACGGGCCAACGACCAGCCGCTTCTCGACGCGGCGGTGCTCCGGTCGCTCAACCAGCGCGGCGGCCGCGACCTCAGCCGTTCCGTCGCCGTTCCCGAGATGGAGGGACTCTACCAGCTCGTTCTCGACACCCAGGCCAATTGGGCGCGCAGCGTCGCCCTCCTCGCGCTCGGGGACACCGCCGCGTCGGCCACCGCCCTGGCGGCGGCGGACGCCGCCTTCCGCCCCCTCGCCGCCGAGCGCATCGACCAGGGGGCGATCCTCTGGCTCAAGGCCAGGCTCGACCGTCAGCGGGGCCGGCTGGCCGCGCGCCGCGGCGACTGGCCGCTCGCCGTGGCCAGCTTCGACGCCGCGATCGAAGCCCTGAGCCGGGGGGCGCTGGCCAGGGGCGGCAGCGGCACCGAGCCGGCGATCGCCGAAATGCGGCTGGAAAGGGCGACTCTCGTCGACCGGCGGGGAGCGCCGCCCGAGGAGGTGATGGCCGCTTATGCCGAGGCGGTGGACGCTCTGATCGAGGCCGGCTCGCCCGGCGCGGTCACTCCGACCGGCCTGGACAAATATCTCGACCTTCTCGTCGCCGATTCCGGACACGGCGCCGAGGCGGGCCAGGAACGCTTCTTCCGGGCGCTCCAGGCGGTGGGCGAGCCGGCCGTGGCTCGGCAGATCAGCCGCATCGAGAACGTCGTCAGCGCGGATCCCGCCATTTCGGGCAAGGTGCGCGAGCGCGCCGAGCTCGAGCGGGAGATCACGCGGCTGCGTTATCAGATCGCGGACTCGGATCCGGCCGGCGGCGAGGCCATCGCCGCGCTGGAGAAGGAGAGGCGGGCCGCGCAGGACCGGCTCGTCGCGCTCGATACCCAATTGGCCGGCCATACGGCGCTCGGCATCGCCGAGAACCGGCCGGCCTCGATCGCCGAGGTCAGGAGCGCGCTCCGGCCCGGCGAGGTCTTCCTCAAGATCGCCCAGCTGAACCGCACCGCTTACGGCATACTGATCGCCGCCGACGGGACCCAGATCTACAAGATCGAGGCGCCGGTGGCCGATCTCGCCAGGCTCGCCACCCGGATCCGGGATTCGATCGACGGGCGGCTCGACCAGGACAAGCTGGTCCCATTCGACGTCGGCGCGTCCTACGCCCTGTTCCGTCTCGTCCTCGGCCCGGCGGCCGACCGGCTGCTTGCCGCCAAGGCGATCGTTCTCGATCCGGCGGGGCCGCTCGAGCGGCTTCCGGCCGGAGTCCTCGTCACCGACCGCGCCAGCGTCGATCGCTACGAGGCCGGCCGCAAGGAGGGGCGAAGCTTCGACTTCAGCAAAGTCGCCTTCCTCGCCGCCCGCGTGGCGGTTTCGACCGCGGTGTCGCCGCGCTCCTTCCTGGTCGTCCGCGGCCTGCCGCAGTCGCGCGCGGCCAAGCCCTTCATCGGCTTCGCCGAGCATGAGCCGCCGGCCACCGGGCCGCGCTTCGCCTCCGCCTCGCCGGTCGCCGTCGGAAGCGTCTGCTCGGTCGAGTTCGAGGCGCTTCGCGAGCTCGCCACCCGGATGCGGCCGATCGACCGCCAGGAGGTCCGGATCGCCGCGGGGGCGCTTGGCGCGCCCTCGTCACCGATCGTCGCGGGCGGCGAGTTCAGCGACAGCGCGGTGCGCGGACGCGGCGACCTCGACCAGTATAAGGTGCTTCACTTCGCGACCCACGGCCTCGAGGAAGGCGTCTGGGGCTGCTCCAAGTCCCCGCCCGCCCTGGTCACCTCGTTCGGCGACGGCAATTCGGACGGGCTGCTCAGCTTCGACGAGATCGCCGCGCTCCGCCTCGACGCCAACCTCGTCGTCCTCTCCGCCTGCGACACCGGCAGCGGAATCCGAAGCCAGTCGCTCGCCCGCCGCTTCGGCCAGGAGGAGGCCGGCTCGACCCTGCAGGGCCTGGTCCGAGCCTTCCTCGCCGCCAACAGCCGCGCCGTCCTCGCCACCCACTGGGAAGTGCCCCAGCGCGAAGGCACATTGGACTTCATGCGCGATTTCTACGCCCATGCGAGGACGGACAGCATCGGCGAAGCGATGCAGGCCGCCCAGCGCGACCTGATCGCTAGGCCGGAGGTGAGCCATCCCTTCTACTGGGGGGCGTTCTTCCTGGTCGGGGATTCGAGCAAGTCGGTGTTGGGGCGGGGGGTTTAGGAAAGGGTGCATAATTTCCGCCTTCGCCAGGGGCGGCTCTGTGACGGCGACGAGCTGATCGCGACTTGAGCCGGCCGGAGTGAAGGGATTGCGGAGCGTCCGGTCTGGGAGGGAGTTGAGATGGCTGACCTCACCTACAACATCGTCGAGATGACCCTGACCGGAACGCTCGACGGCACCGATTTCAACGCCCGCGCCTATTCGGGCGGCCGGGCCGGGTCGAAGCAGGACAAGGTGGTCCACCCGATCCTCGCCAACAACCCGTTCGGAATGTCGATCAAGACGAAGGGCAATTATGCCGGGGGGCCGCTGCCGCTCGGCACCTATACGATGAAGACCCATGAGAGCCGGAAGAACTGGATCCGCCTCAATCCCGTCGATCCCTCGAAGATGCTCGGGCGCGACGGCTTCGCCATCCACGGCCGCGGCCCGCGCGGAAGCGACGGCTGCATCGTCCCGCAGGATTTCGACAACGTGCTCACGCTCCACGCGCTTCTGAAGGCGCGCGAGAAAGCGAGCCGGCCGGCGCCGCTGCTCGAAGTGATCGCGACCGGCGACATCGACTTCATCGAAAAGCGAATGCGCGACTGGATGCGCACCGCCTGAAGCCGCCACGGGGCTTGGCCGCCGGCGGCCTCCCACCGGAGCGGAGGTGAATTCGCTTGCACGGCCGAGCGCTCTGATGTCGGATCGCGCCCGGTCGAAGGCCCGAGGGGAGGTCGAATGCCGGCTCTGATCATCCTGCTCTCGGCGGCGGCCGCCTGCGCGGCGCTGTTCTTCGCCGCGGCGCCGGTCGCCGAGGCGCTCGTCCCGCTGCTCCCGCCCTCGGCGCAAGAGGATCCGGCGACGATCGAGACTCTGGCCAGCCTCGTCTTCTTCATCCCGCTCGCGGCGGTGGCGATGATCGGCGGGGCGCTCTCCGGTTTCAACTCGGCCCGGCTCGGCCGAAGGCCCGGCGGCAACGCACTGCTCGGGCTCGCGCTCGGAGCGCTGGGTATCGGCTCGGGCGTGCTTTACGCCTGGACCGCCGGGAGCGTCACCGCCGTCGGCGGGGAGCCGCCCGGAGCGGCCCTTCTCGCCTGGGGCAGCTTGCTCCTTTTCTTCCAGGCCGCGGCCGAGGAGGTCTACTTCCGCGGCTGGATGCAGCGCGCGCTCGCGGAACGATGGGGCGACTCGCCGGCCGTGGTCGCCGCGGCGCTCGCTTTCGCAGCGCTCCATCTGCTCGGCGGCGCGCGCCAGCCGGTCAGCATCGCCAACATCTTCCTCGGCGGACTGCTGTTCGGGCTGCTCGCCTTGCGGGTCCGCGGCGTCGCCGCCGCGGTCGGCGCGCATTTCGCCTGGAACTGGTGCGAGGATATCGGTCTCGGGCTCACCCCCAATCCAGGCCGCGGAAGCTTCGGCGCGTTCGTCGACCTCGACCTTTCCGGCGCCGCCTTGTGGGGCGGTTCGGAAGAGGGGCTGAACGGCAGCCTTGCCATGACCCTGACCCTCGCGGCGCTGGTCGTTCCGCTCGCGCTGCTTCGCCGTCGCGGGGTCACTGGGCCGCCGCCCGCGCCCGGTCGATCCGCTCCCGCTCGGCCTTGAAGCGGGCGAGCGCCGCCCCTTCGAGTGACACGCCCGAGCCGGTATCGATCGACTGCGGATCCACCGCCACGCCGTCGATATGGACCTCGTAGTGGAGATGCGGGCCGGTCGAGCGGCCGGTCGTGCCGATTTCTCCGATCTTCTGCCCCTGGCTGACCCGCGCGCCCGGAGCGACGCCCGGCATGAACCGGCTCTGGTGGAGGTACAAGGTCAGCCAGCCATTGTCGTGGCGAAGAACGGTGAGATTGCCGTTGGCGCCCTTCATCGCCGCCCAGACGACCACGCCCGAGCCGGAGGCGTAGATCGGAGTTCCGGTCGGAGCCGCGAAGTCGATGCCGTTATGCTTCTTCATGAAGTGGAGCACGGGATGGAAGCGCGGCCCGAAGCGCGACGAGATTCGGGCCCCGTCGACCGGAGTGCGCATCAGCGAGCGGGACGCGCTTCGGCCGTTCGCGTCGTACCAGCCGGGCTCGCCCTCGCCGGGCGCCGCGAAGCTGTACAGCGCCCGCATCTTGGTCTCGGTCCGCATCGACACATAGACGAGCCTCGGCAGGCCGACCGGCCGGCCGGCGGCATTGCTCGCCTGCTCGATCGCCGCTCCGAACACATCGCCGGGGCGGATCTCGGTCTGGAAGTTGAAGTCGAAGGCTAGCGCCTTGGCGAAGTCGCTGATCAGGCTGTCGTCGATCCCCGCGGTGACCGCCGAGGAATAGAAATTGGTTTCGTCCATCTGCCCGGTGACCGCGCGAATCCGGGTCCTGAGGCTGGCGGCCAGCTTTTCCTCCCGAAGGGCGCCGCCGGGCGTGCCGTGCAGTGCGATTCCCGAGCCGTCGCCCCGCGTCGCCTCGAGCCGGACGAGGCGAAACGGCGGTGCGCGTCCCGCAATCTCGTAGGACAGGCGAATCTCGCCCGGGGCCTGGCCGAGCGCGGCCAGAATATAGTTCGTCGCCGCCGCCGCAGTCTCCGCCGCAAGTCCGGCCGCGGCCAGCGCCGCGCCCGCCTGCCGGGGACCGGTTAGGATGAGCGTGCGCCGGCTCGTGGGCTCGGCCGCGTCCTCGGGCGCCGCCGCCGCCGGCGCGGCCGAGGGATTCGCCGCCGCTTTCGGAGCGGGCGCCGGCGCGGGCGAATCGGGACGCAACAGGACGATCGCCGCGCCCGCCAGCGCGACGCCAAGGGCGGCGCCCGCGCCGGCGGCTATTTTCACCCGTGCCGTGCGCCGCGCCCTGGCCTCGGGCCCGGACGGCTCCGCGGCGCCGTCCGCCCAGCTCTTCGGATCGAAAGTGGGTCCGGGCGTGACGGCCCCGGCCTCCGGCTTGGACGATTCCCTGGCCAGTTCCTCGAACGATCCGCGCCAGGTCCGCGGGTCGAAGGAAGGAGGATCCTGGTCGCGGCTGCCCATCGCGCTGGTCGGCTCCCCGGAACGCTGTGTCCCCTGCCCCAAGAGAATCGATATCCCAGCTTTATCGAAAGGGGAAGCTATGCTTAAGTGTCGCGGCCCAAGGGGGGGAATTCGAATGGCAGGCAAGAACCGCGTGGCCTGGCGTGAGGGGATGTTCCTTCGTCCCCAGCACTTCCAGGCACAGGAGCGGTATCTTGACGCGCAATTGAAGGCGCGCATCGACAGCGTTCGTCCCTATCCGTGGGGTTTTACTGAGCTGGTTATCGACGAGGACCTCGCCTCGCTCGGGAAATTCGGTGTGTCGCGCTGCTCGGGCGTCATGCCCGACGGGACTCCATTCTCGATTCCCGATCAGATGCCTCCGCCCGAGCCTCTCGAGATTCCGGCCGACGCGCGCGATGCTCTCGTCTCGCTGACGCTCCCCGCGGCCCAGCCGGGGGCGGTCGAATTCCGAAGCGGCGACGAGGCCCGTCACGAGGCCCGCTTCCTGGTCGATGAGGTCGAGGTCGCCGATTCCTTCTCCGACGATCGCACCACTGAGCCCGTCGAGCTCGGCCGGCCGAACCTGCGCTTCGGAGTGACTCGCGACCAGACCTACGGCCGAATCGCGCTCGGCGCCGCCCGCATTCGCGAGATCAGCCACGGCCGGCTGATGTTCGACGATCGCTACATCGCGCCTTCGTTGAGCATCGAGGCGTCGCCGAGGCTATCGGGCGGTCTGACCGACATCGCCGCGCGCGCCGAGCAGCGGGCCGAGGAACTTGCGCTGCGCGCGGTCGAAGCGACGGACGGCGGTGCCGAGACGTTCGGCAGCTTCCTGCTGCTGCAGGCGCTCAATCGCTGGCTGCCGATGCTCAGGCACATCGAGGCGCTGCGAACGGTCCATCCCGAGCGCCTCTACGAATCGCTGCTCGGCGCGGCGGGCGAGCTCGCGACCCTGGTTCGCCCCGAGCGCAAGCCGCCGCCCCTGCCCCGCTACGATCACGAGAATCCGCAAATCTGCTTCGAGCCGGTCTTCGACCTTCTCCAGTCCATGTTGTCGGCGGTGTTCGACCGGTCGGCCGTGCAACTCCCGCTCGAGCGCGCCGGCCCGGGCGCGTTCGTCTCGAAAATCGCCGACCACAATCTGTTCAAGAGCGGCTATTTCTATCTCGCCGTCGCCGCCGCCGCTCCCGTCGAGGAAATTCGCAGTCTGTTTCCGAGCGTCGCCAAGATCGGCTCGGTTCAGAAGATGCGCCAGATCGTCGATTCCGCCCTGCCCGGCGTGCCGCTGCGCCACACTCCGACTCCGCCGCCGCAGCTTCGAGTGCTTCCCGGCTATGTCTATTTCGAGCTCGACCGCGGAGTTCCCGACTGGCTCGATTTCGCCACCGCGCCGGCCCTCGGGCTGCACGTCGCGGGCGAATGGCCGCAGCTCAAGCTCGAGCTGTGGTGCGTGAAAAGGATCAACTGATGGCGGGCGAAGGCGGACCTGAAGGGCGCAACAAGACGGTCTTCCGGCCGTCGCCGCTGCAGGGCCTCAAGCAGGGCGGCACCGCCCCGGGCGGCGGCGGCCCCGCCGGCCGGTCCGGCTGGGAAGCGGATCCGCCGGCCGCCGCGCCGAACCTGTCTCCGGAGTCGCCCGTCGCTCCGCCCTACCCCGCTTTCGAGCCGCCGCCGCCCATGTCGCGCCGGGCCGCTCCCGCCTCAAGCCCGGCGGCGACTCCCTCGAGGCTCGCCGAGGACGACGTCCCTCAGCCGTCGACTCCGAAAAATGTCCGCAACCTCCTCCTCGCGGAAGCGGCTCCGGTGCTCGCCCTCGCCGCCGGCGTCAGGGCGGGACGGGTGCGGCTTCCGCTGCCGCAGTTTCACCGCCAGGCCACCCAGGCGATCGCCGCCTTCGATTCGGCGGTGGCTCGGCATTATCCCGATGAGACCCGGCAGCGGGCGAAATATGCGGTTTGCGCCACCGTCGACGACATCGCCCAGAACCTGCCCGGGCTCGGCACCGACGGCGCCGAATGGGCGCGCCGGAGCCTCGTCGTCAGCTTCTTCCAGGAGAATATCGGAGGCGATCGATTCTGGCAGCTCGTCGACGACATGTTGCGCGACCCCGCCGGCAATCGCGACCTGATAGAGCTTTACCACGCATGTCTCGCCGCAGGCTTCGAAGGACGCTTCCGAGTCATGCCCGACGGCCGCCGGAGGCTGCACGAGATCATGAGTCGGCTGCAAGGCGCGCTCGACCACGTCCGCTCGCTCTCGACGATGGAGGTGTCGCCGCACTGGCGCGGCGAGACGGCGCCGCTGGTCCGGGTAGGGTTCTGGACCTACGTCGCCATGGCGGCGGGAGTCGCAGCCGGAATACTCTTTCTCGTCTATATCGTGCTTCGCATCATCCTCATGAACACGGGTGCCGCTCCGGCCGATCGGATCGCCGGCCTTTATCCCGACGAGCCGCTCCGGCTGTCCCGGTCGGGTACGCCGTTACCGCAAGCCGAAAGCGAGCAGGCATCCCGGCTCAAGCGCTTCCTCGAGCCGGAGATACGCAAGCACCTTGTAAAGGTGGAAGAGAATGCCTCGACCGTCTGGGTCCGAACCACGGTGGGCCAGCTCTTCAAGTCGGGCTCGGACCAGCTCGAGCCCGGACGGCGGGCGCTGTTCGAGCGCATCGGCCGGGCGATCGAGCAGGAACCCGGGCCGGTGAGGGTCGAAGGCCATGCGGATTCCGACCGGGTCGGCTCGTTGAGCTTCCCGGACAACATGGCCCTGTCGGAGGCGCGCGCCGAAACCGTCGCCGACATCGTCCGTGCCGCTCTCAGCGATTCGGGACGGGTCACGGCTCGGGGCATGGGCGACTCGACGCCGGTCGCGACCAATAGCACCGCTGCCGGCAAGTCGCTCAATCGGCGCGTCGAAATTATCGTCCAGCGTCGGAACTAGGGGGCGGAAGCGATGCGGCGCTTGCTCAAGAGCTGGTGGTTCCTGACGATCACCCTCGCGCTCGTCCTCATCCTCCTGCTTACCCTCGGCCTCCCCTTGTTCGTGGCCTTCCTTCGGCCAATGTGGGTGCGCATCCTGCTCGGCCTCCTGGTTGCCGCCGTCTGGGCGCTCCTCGCCTTTCTCAGGGTGCGACGCGCTCGCCGGGCTTCGGCGGCGATTGCCGCCGAGCTGGCCGCGCCGAGCGCGGCCGACGAGGAAAGCCGGGCCCTCGCGGCGCGGATGAAGGAAGCGCTGGGCACCCTGCGCGGCGCCTCCGGGAGGCGGGACTATCTCTACAGCCGTCCCTGGTATGTGATCATCGGTCCTCCGGGTGCGGGCAAGACGACGGCACTGCTCAATTCCGGACTTCGCTTCCCCTTCGCCGAGCAGGCGATGAAGGGCTTGGGCGGCACCCGGAACCTCGATTTCTGGTTCGCCGACGAGGCAGCGCTGGTGGATACGGCCGGCCGCTATACCACCCAGGACAGCGACCACGCCGTCGATTCCGGAGGGTGGGCGAGCTTCCTCTCGCTTCTCAAGAAGCACCGGCCGCTGCAACCGGTTAACGGGATCATCGTCGCGATCTCGGTTGACGAGCTGATCCGCTCGGACCGCGCCGCGATCGACGCCCATGCGGCGGCGGTAATGCGCAGGCTGCGCGAAATCCGCACCACTCTCGAGGTCGCGGCGCCGGTCTACGTCCTGCTCACCAAAGCGGACCTGCTCGCCGGCTTCGTCGAATATTTCGACGACCTCGACTTCGAGGGGCGGCGCGCGGTGCTCGGCTCCACCCTTCCCTTCGCCGCCGGCAAGCCCGACTCGGCGGCCTTGGCAAAGGCCTTCGACGAAATGGCCCAGGCGGTGGCCGACAGGCAGGCCAAGCGCCTGTTCGAGGAGGTGGATGCGTCCCGCAGAAGCCTGCTGCTCGGTTTCCCCGCCCAGCTCCAGTCGCTGCGCGCGCGGCTCATGCGCTTCCTCGAGGGCGCGTTCGTAAGCGGCGAATCGGGCGCCATGCTGCGCGGTTTCTACTTGACCAGCGGCGTCCAGGAAGGCGCGCCTCTCGACCGCATCCTCTCGGCGATGGCCGATGTCTACGACCGGCCCCGCGAGGCCCGGCCGGGCGCGGCGGGCAAGGCCTATTTCCTCAATCGCCTGCTCGCCAACGTGCTGTTCGAGGAGGCGGGCCTAGTCCAGATGGACCCGCGCGCCCGCACCCGGCAGCGGGCGCGGCTCGCCGGGCTGATCGGACTGATCGCCTTTACCTCTTTGATCACCCTCGGCGCCTGGGGCGTGAGCTTCGCGCGCAACAGGACCCTTCAGGATCAATCGCTGGCGGCCGCCACCGAAGTGCGCCAGCAGATCAAGGACAGCCGCATCGACACGGTGGAGGTGCGCGAGGACGACCCCGATCTGCGCCAGGCCTTGCCCATCCTCAATGCGCTGCGCTCGCTGCCGCAAGGCTATGCCGCCCGGCAAGCGGGAGGTGCGCCGCTGTCGATGCGCTTCGGTCTCTTCCAGGCAGGCCTGAGCCGCCAGTCGGAGGAAGCCTATCGCGAGGGGCTGCGGCGGATCATGCTCCCACGGCTTCTGCTGCGCCTCGAGAAATATCTGCGCGGACATGCCGGCGACGCGATGGCGCTGTACGAGCCGCTAAAGGTCTATCTGCTTTTGGGAGGTCAGCGTCCCGGGAAGCTCGACACCGCCGCGATCGAATCCTGGATCGTCAGCGACTGGGCTCGCGAAGTCTATCCCGGCGCCGACAGTGGCCCCGAGCGGCAGGAGCTGCGCGAGCATCTGAAGGTGCTTCTCGCCGACGAGAACCTGGCGAGTGGCTGGGCCGGCCGGACTCCGCCGATCGACGGCAATCTCGTCCAGAGCGCCCGCAACGTCGTCCAGACGCTGGCGCTCGGCGAGCGCGCTTATGCGATCATGCGGCAGAAGGCCGCCAGCGCCGGACCGCCGTGGCGGCTCGCCAATTTCCTCCGGGCCGGAGAAACCGCCGCCTTCGCCGATGCGGACGCCGTCTATGCGCTGGAGGTGCCCTATTTCTTCACCCGGCCGGGTTTCGAAAAGACCTATACGCTCGGGCTGGCGACGGTGCAGCGCGACGTCGAGGCGGATGCCTGGGTGCTGGGGAGCGAAGCCGAGAGCGTGCGCACCGACATCAGCAATGTCAGGCAGGCCGTGGCGGGACTCTATGCCGGCGAATATATCGCCGCCTGGGAGCGGGTTGTCGCCGCGATGAAGCCGGCCGATTATTTCAACAACCTGACCGCCTACGGCGCGTTCACCAAGAGCCCGTCGCCGCTGAAGGTCGTGCTCCTGGAGCTTCGCCGGAATACCAGCTTCCAAGGCGGCGTGGCGGGCGCGACTGGGCGAGTGGTCAACCAGAGGCTTGGGCGCAGCCGCACCGGCACGTTCATCCAGGACATGCGTCAGGGCCGGGAGATGGGCCTGGATGCCGGCGGCCAGATCTCGTCCTATTTCGCCGAGCTCCACGAATATGTCGGCGACGGCAAGGGCCAGGCGCCGATCGACGACTTCGTGCAGGCAGTGAAGCAGGCGGGCGCCGCCGTCCAGGCGGCCCGCCAGGGCGCCTCGGTCAGCGGGTCCGACTCGCTCCAGGCCGCGATGTCGCAGGCGGTGGCCAATGTCAGGATGGCCGCCGCCATTGGCGCCCCGCCGCAGCTCAAGGCGTTCCTCGACGCCGCGACGAAGGGCGGTGCCGCGGCCCAGGTGAGCACCGCCACCGGCGCCGTCACCAGCGCCTATGCATCGACCATTCTCCCGGCCTGTCGGGAGGTTGCCCAGGAGCGCTACCCTTTTTTCGCGACTTCCGGCGAGGACGCCGGGACGGTCGATGTGATGCGGGTCTTCGGCACGATGGGAGTCATCGACACATTCCTTCAGCAGCGCCTGGCGCCGCTGATGGAACGGAGCGGACCGCTCTGGCGCTGGCGTTCCGAGACGCCGGTGACGGCAGGCTTCGATCCGGCCACGCCCGAGGAATTCGCGAAGGCGGCTCAGGTGCGGGACCTTCTGGCCGCGGGCCTGCCGCTGAAGGTGGCGGTTGAGCGGATGAGCGCCGAAACAGCCTCGATCGAGATTTCCTCGGGCACCACGACTCAGCGGCTCGACCGCGACTCGGCGGGACCGAAGGCGCTGTCGTGGAGCGCGCAAGGTACGCCCGAAGCCTATATCGCCTTTCAGCCGCTGGCCCCCGATGCCGCCCAGGTCCGGATCGAGGCGGAGGGCCCGTGGGCGCTGTTCCGCCTGTTCGACAAGGCCGAGAAACAGAATTCCGGCGAGCGCTCGATCAAGGCGACCTTCCGGAGCGGGACCCAGTGGGCGACGCTCAGGATCATTCTGCCGGGTGAGCATAATCCCTTCGGCCGGGGCGGATTGTGGTCGTTCCGGTGTCCGCTGGCGCTATGAGCACCGTCTTCCTTTTCGGGAAGCTGCCGGCGCATGGCGATTTCGTCTGCCGAGGGATGACGGCGGCCGAACGCGACCTGATCGACGAATGGCTGACGGTTGAGATGGCCGGCGCCCGGGCGGACCTTGGCGACGGTTTCCTCGAGGCCTTCGACTCGGCGCCTCCCTGGCGCTTCGCCTGGGCGGAATCGGGCCGGTGGAGCGCCGGCGCGCTCGCGCCCTCCTCCGACTCGTCCGCTCGCCGATTCCCGATCCTGCTCGGCTGCCGGCAGTTGCTCGGCGAGCAGGTGCAGCCGGCGGCGGCGCAATGCGAGGAGACGATCTACAACGCCGTGGTGGGGGGCTGGACCGCCGACCGGCTCGCCGAGGAGGCAATGGCGTGGACCGATGAGTGGCGAGGAACGGCGCCGTCGGCGGAGGGTCTGTGGTGGGTGGACGGCGGCGAGGAGGCGGAAATCGCGCCGGTGGTCGGGCGGCGTCCGCCGCGCCTGCTGCGGGCGCTGCTTGCTTCGGCGGGGGCGAGACCGTGAACGACCCGGCCTTCCGGATCCAGAGCGGAGCGGTCAGCGACGAGGGCTGCGTTCGCACCCGCAACGAGGACAGCTACCTCGATGACGACCAGTCCGGCGTCTGGGCGGTGGCCGACGGCATGGGCGGCCATGCGAAGGGCGACTGGGCCTCGGCGACGATCGTCGAGCAGCTCGCCGGCCCGCTCGCCTCGGTCGGCTTCGACTCGGCGTGCCGCGAGCTTGCCGAGCGTATCCACCGCGCCAACGGGCTGATCTTCGCCGAGGCGGAGCAGCGCGAAACCCAGATGGGCTCGACCGTGGTGGCGCTGCACGTGCAGGGCCGACGGTTCGCAATTCTCTGGGTGGGCGACAGCCGCGCCTATGTCCTGCGCGACGGAATCCTCCACCTCCTCAGCCGCGACCATACCCAGATACAAGAGATGCTGGACCGCGGCCTGCTCAGCCCGGCCGAGGCCGAGAATCATCCGATGGGCCATGTCCTCGCCAGGGCGGTCGGCGTTACCCCGCAGGTGGAGGTCGACGTCATCCAGGACGAGGTCGAGCCCGGCGATACCTTCCTCCTGTGCAGCGACGGACTCCACGGCTGCGTGCCGCACGAGCGCATCGCCGAGCTCGCCGCCCTTCACCCGGTGGAGGCGGTGGCGCGGGGCCTGGTCGACCTCACCGTCGAACACGGCGCCCCCGACAATGTCACCGTGGTGGCGATCCGCTTCAGCGAGGCGACGTTGCTTGCGCTGCCCCAGGAGACGGCGCCGTGAGCGGACCCCGCGACGACGAGCCGCCGCCCCCGCCCGACGAGTCGGCCACCGTGTTCAGGCCGGGCTCGACCGCGCCTCCGGGGGGCGCTTCGACCGCCGTCCCCGGCCGGGATTCGCCCGGCGGCGCCTCCGGGACGGAGGGTGGGGCGCAAGGCGCGGAGCCGACCGCGGTCCCCACCCCGACCCGGCTCGGCGGCTTCGAGCCCCGCGCCGCCAGCGAGGGCATCCGCGTCGGCGACGTCCTCAACCACATTTTCGAGGTCAAGCGCTTCATCGCCCGGGGCGGCATGGGCGAGGTGTTCGAGGGCTGCAACGTCAATTCCGAAGAGCGCGTCGCGATCAAGGTCATGCTGCCTTCGCTCGCCCAGGACCCGAACGTCATCGCCATGTTCCGCAAGGAAGCGCGCACCCTCACCCGGCTACAGCATGAGGCGCTGGTCCAATATCGGGTGCTCGCCCAGGAGCCCCAGCTCGGGGTTCTCTATATCGTCACCGAATATATCGACGGAGTGACCCTCTCCGGGACGTTCGGCTCGATCCACGCCGATTCGGAGACCTTCGAGACCCTGCTTCGCCGGCTCGCCTCGGGGCTTCGCGCCGCCCACGCGCTCGGCGCCATCCATCGCGACATGGCCCCCGACAACGTCCTGCTGGAAGGGGGACGCCTCGGCGCGGCGAAGATCGTCGATTTCGGCATAGCCAAGGATCTGGATCCCGGCTCGAAGACGATTGTCGGGGAGGGCTTCGCCGGGAAGCTCAATTATGTCGCGCCCGAGCAGCTCGGCGATTTCGGCCGCGAGATCGGTCCCTGGACCGATGTCTACAGCCTCGGCCTGGTCATGCTGGCCTTCGCTCGCGGCCGCGACGTCGAGATGGGCGGAACGCTCGTCGACGCCGTCGACAAACGACGCGCGGGAGTGGACGTCTCGGCCGTGCCGGAGCGGCTCCGGCCGGTGCTCGAGCAGATGTTGAAGCCCAACCCGGCCGACCGCTTCCGCTCGATGGACGAGGTGCTGGCGGCGCTCGACCGCCCGGCCCGGAATGCGGCTCCAGCCGCGGCGGCTGTACGGGCGAAGCCGCCGCGGCGGCCTCTGGCCGTGCCGAAGAGAGGACTGCTCCTCGCCGGCGGCGGGCTCGGCGCGGCGCTGCTCGTCGTCGCCGCCGCCTTCTTCCTCTCGCGTGGAACGGGCGGGGATGAAACGCCGGTGGAGCATCGAAAAGCACCCGTGCCTGTCGCTCAGGCCCCCGCCCCGCCCGCCGATCCGGTCGAAGCCGCCCGCACGGCGATCGACTCGGCGCTGCCGGCAGTGGCCTGCAGCTGGCTCGACATCACCGATCTCAGGCAGTCCGGTGACCGGCTCACTATACGCGTCACTGGCGTCGCGGGAACTCCGTTGCGGGCCCAGGAGGACATTTCCGCTGCGCTTGCCGGCGCGGGACTGGCCAGTGTCGACATCGACTTCAGCGAGGTCGCGCAGATAGAGCCCGCCGGCTGTTCTGCGCTCGACGCGTTCCGGAGCATCAGGGCGGCCGACGGCGGGCGGCTGTCGGTCCCTCAGCGCACGTTTGAGATCGAGCCGCTCGAAGGCCAGGATTATACTCGAGGCTCGCGGTCCATAATCATGATCGGTATCGGCGACCCTGCCCAGGACGTTGCGATCGCGGGAATCGATCCGGCGGGCAAGATCGACCCCCTTATCCTCGGCCGGAGCGCGCTGCGCGAAGCGGTTGAGGGAAGCCAGATCACGAACGTCGGCGAGGACCGCTATCGATTGAACATCCTGCAGGAACATACCGGCTGGTCGGGTATCCTTCTGCTGATCGGAAAGGGCCCGTTCGAATCCTCGTTGCTTGCTCCGCCCCGCTCGGCCCGCGACGCGGAATGGCGGCAGCGCTTTCTCGACACCGCGCGCCGCCAGGGGTGGCGGGCGGAAATGATATGGTTCAAGTCGGTCGACGAACGGCCCGGCTGAGGCCTGGAGCGTGATCGACTTTGACTGACGCTATCGTCATCCCGGCGAAGGCCGGGATCCATGAACATGGCGGATGCAGCTGAGCGAAGACCATGTTCATGGATTCCGGCCTTCGCCGGAATGACGGGAAAGGCGCGGCACCGGCCCAGTCAAAGTCGATCGCGGTCTAGCGGCGCTGCCGCGCCTGCTCCTCATAGGCCTTGCGGAATTCCTTGGCGAAGACGTCCATGAAAGCTTCGTCCGAGCCCCGCGCGACTCCGCTGAATTCATGCTCGTAGCTTTGCCACAGGGCGGCATCGCGGGCGCCCGGGAGCAGCCGGGCGAGCAGTCCGCGATGCTCGGTCCGCTTGCGGATCGCCTCCGGCGAGAAGCGATCGAGAGTGGCCTTCAGAGCGCCCTGCATCGCCTTCAACGTCGCCATCTGGTGCGACTGGAGGTCGAAGAAAGCATCCTCGATCGCCCGTTCCGCCTCCATGAAGCCGCGCTCCTTCGGGGCGAGCAACTGGGCGAGCGCCTGCTCGGGGCTGCGCGTGAATTTGATCGGATTGTTGCCATCCAATTCGAGCCGGGTCGTTTCCGCGCCCATTTGCGATTTCGCTCGCGCGCGCGCCTCGACCAGCACGACGAGGCCTGCGACCAGGCGATGGAGCAGGGTGCCCGCCTTTGCGAGGGTGGCTGGACCTGCGCCCTTGACGCCGGCGGGATCGAGGCCGGCCGCGGCCAGGAAATCGCGCACCAGCCGCTCTGCGTCGGCCCCCGTGGACGGAGGCTTTCCGGCGGGCGGAGGCGCTTGAGCGGGCCGAACCGCGGCCGCGGCGGGCGGAACGTCGGGCGCGGCCGAGGGCCTCGCCGGCGCTGCCTTCGGCAGGTGCCCAACCGCCGGCTTCGGCGACAGGCCGAGCGGATCGCGTGGTGCCGCGGCCGGCTGGCCGAAGCCTCCCCGGGCCCAGTCGACGACATTGCCTTCCGCGATCCTGCCCCAGACGTCTTCGGCGGAAGGCGGCGGCGGCCGATCGGGAGCCGCGCTCGACCAGGCCGAGGCGGGATCGGCGGCCGGCGCCGAATCTTCCCACACCGAGGCGACGGGCATTTGCGCGCGATGGCTGGGATCCCAGCCCGAGGAGGCCGGAGCGGCGGGCGGCGGCGGCGGCGGCGCGCCCCAGCGAACCGGCTCCGGCCCGGCAGGGTTGGCCGGCCCCCAGCCGCCCCCCGGTGCCGGCGCGGACGGCGGATAGGGCTCGTCGCTCCAGCCGTCTGAGGCGGATTCCGGCTTCGGCTCCGGAGCGGGCGCGTGGCCCTCCCAGCCGGCCCAGGCCGCTTCCTCCTCCCCGGCACCCGGGTCCGGGGCGCTGGCGGCGAGCGCGCTTCCGCTCAGCTCGGCGGCGATCTCGTAATGGCCGATGTGAAAGACGTCCCCGGCGGCGATGACCCGGTCGCCGGCCATGCGCTGCGCGCCGCCGTTCAGGAAGGTGCCGTTCGTGCTCACGTCGCTCAGCACATAGCATTCGTCGTGGAAGATGATCTCGCAATGCTTGGAGGAGATGTATCGATGGGGGTCGGGCAGGCTCCAGTCGCAGGTCGGAGCGCGCCCGATGGTGGCGCCCCGGCGGTGGAGGACGAACTCAGTCGGCGCCCCGTTTTCGAGCGCCTCCGCATTGCGGATGATGAGGGTAAGGGTCATGGCCCGGAAGGCACGAGGCCCTGGACGGCGATCGCCTCCGCGGAAGCGAGCGCGTCTTTCAGCGCGGCGGGAGCGTCGGCGGAGCGGTGGGCGGCGATCAACACCGCGGACACCGCGAATCGGCCGCTGAGCTCGGGCAGCGGGCTCACCGGGTTCAGGTCGGCGGGGGCGATCGAACCGCCCGAGAGGAAGACGGCATTGGCGAGCATCCGCTCGGCGCTGTCTTCGCTTGCCTGCTCGGCGGCTTCGAACGTCTCGCGGCGGAACTCGTCGGTCGGTTCGTCCAGCCATCGCAGCGCCCGGTCCAGCGCCTGCTGGTCGCGAGCCGGCAGCTTGCGCACGTGCGATTGAGCTTCAAGCTGTCGGGCCGCCCAGGCGACCGACTCGTAGCGAGGCAGGGCGTGGCCGATGAGCGAGGCCGCGCGCTCGAGATCGCCGGCTGAAACGATCTCCGCATACCAGGCCTCGGGGGCGAGCCCCTCCCCCGGCCGTTCCTCCTCCGCCAGCCCCATGGCCTCGGCGACCTGCCGCGCTTCGCTCCACTTCACTTTCGTCCAGCGCCGCATTGTCTTGCCTAGTTAATGAGGATGAGACCGCCCTTGAGCGTCAGAATGCCGTCGCCCTTGATGGTGGTCATCGGAGATTTGACCTCCACCGTCGCCTTGCCGGTCGTCTTGATCATCGTGCTGTCGAGCTTGATGCTGGTGGGATCGAGCTTCACCACGGTGCTTCCCACCTTCAGCGTGATGCTCGTGCCGGCCTCGATCTCGATCGTGGTTCCGGCCTTGATCTTGAGCTTGCCCTTGATCTCCAGCTCGTCATTCGAGCCGATCTTGACCTTGCGGTTCTTGCCGATCTGCTCGGTCTGATTGCCGCCGATCTTGATCTTCTCATCATTCTCGACCTGCTCCTGCCGGTCGTGACCGATCATGATCTCCTGATCGCGCCCGACATGATGGGATTCGAGATCGCGGATCCGGGTCTTCATGTCCTTCTGGGCGTGGACGAAAACCTCTTCCTTGCCGGATTTATCCTCGAAGCGGAGCTCGTTGACTCCGGGATCGCCGGTGTCGAGCTTCTTGGCCTGGGAATGGACCGGAGTCTTTTCCTTATAGGTCTTGGTCCGCCACAAGGCGCGGGTCTTGTTCGCCGGCAGGTCGTAGATCGGCATCTGGCTCTTGTTGAAGACCCGTCCGACCACCACCGGCCGGTCCGGGTCGCCGCCGAGGAAATCGACCAGCACCTCATGGCCGATACGCGGCAGGACGATGTTGCCGAGCCCGCCCGTCTGGGAGACGCGCATCCAGCAGGTCGTCTTCTCGCCCGGGCTGTCGGACCGATCCCAGTGGAAGCGTACCTTCACGCGTCCATATTCATCCGTGAATATCTCCTCGCCCGCGGGGCCGGTGACGATCGCCGATTCCAGTCCCTTCACCACCGGCCGCGGAGTCACCTGGGGGGCGCGCCATGGAGTCGCCGCGGGGACGGCTCCGAGCAGGACGTTGAACGGATCCTCGTCGCCGCCCGCGCCGGTGCGGTAGCGCTCCGCGGTGATGCTGTGGAAGGTATGGGTGATGAGATAGGAGCCATCGAGCCGCGTCAGCGGATGGTCGCTGATCGCCACCTTGGCTCCGCAGCTCAACCCGGATGCCTGGGAACGGCCGCTGTAGCTCTTGCGCTGGGCGCGCAACGCATCGAGCGCGACCGTGCCGAGCCGCTTGCCGTCCTTCTCCTGGGTATAACGGCCGGGATAGAGATAGACTTCCTGCGAGTCGCGGGGATGGGCGCCCGGTCCCTCCGCTTCCGAATGCAGCGGCCGCTCAGGTTTCTCGAAGTCGAAGTCGCGATTGGTCACCTTCGACTCGGCGCCGGTCGACACACGCTCGACCCAGGACTGGGCGTAGAAAAGGCGGGCGGCGTCGGTGCGGGCGGCCGAATCCGTATTGAATACGCTCAAGGTCAGCGGATTATAGGTGAGCGACGGCGGTTGCCCGTCGACATGGGAGTTCGGCGAGTCGCACAGCACCATGACGTGCCGGTCCGACTGATGGCGGAAAAAATAATAGAGGCCCTCTTCCTCCATCAGGCGGGAGATGAAATTGAAGTCGCTTTCTCCATATTGGACACAATAAACTCGCTTGGAGAGGGGACGCGACAGGCGCGTATAGTCGACGTCGCTCATTCCGGCTTCGTCGAGCACGCTCTTGATGATGTCTAGCGCGCTGAGCTCCTGGTAGATTGCGAAGTCCCGGTTCTGGGAGAGGAAGTAGGTCCAGGGCCGGAGCAGCAGCCGGTGATGGAAGCCTTCGGAACTCTCCCGGACAAACTCGCCCTCGACCGCGAAGCCGTGAAAATAACGTTGCAGCTCATCGTCTTGCGAGATGGTGACGAGGACCGGCTTGCCCAGATGAGGCAGCAGGTCGAGCTCTCCAAGTGGAGCGATGATGTCGACCGACACGACGAACGGGCGGCTGAGGCTTTCGGTCGCCTCCACCCGCTCAAGCATGACCTGCTCTCCGCCCAGGTCGATCGAAATCGCGGTTTGTCGACTCATCCGGCAACCATCGCGACTGCTCCCCCCGGCGGCCGGGCGATCCGGCAGGTGCGATCATATACCAGCGCGGCAGGTGTGCAATATCAGGAACGCCAATACCTTGTGTAATAGTTGCCGGAGAGTTAAGGAAAAGGTTTGCAGGACGGCCTTGATTGGCCGGTACTCGAAATGGGGGAGGTCAGATGCGCGCTGCAGCAACCTCGACGTTCTGTATGGCCTTGATGCTCTCGACCGCTTCTCAAGCGGCGGAGCAGCCGACTCGGACGGTCGACGACTATATTTGCGCTTTCGCCGGAAAGTGCGCGACTCAGAAGGAACCGGAAGAGTCGATCGAGGCTCCGGAGACCCGGGGCTTCCGATTGATCCGGCCGACGAGCGGGCCGAAGGCCGGCAGGCCACAGGCTTCGGCGGGCGCCAGGGCCGGCTCGGCCGGAACCGCCGTCGCCGCGAGGCAGGAATCGAGGCCGGCCGCGCAGTCGCGTCCGCGCCGTACCGCCTCGACCGCCATCGCCAACCGAGCGATCCGAGCGGCCACCAATCGAGTCGACCTGAGGCTGACCTTCGAGCTCGCGTCGGCGACTCTGACTCCGCGGGCGCGGGAGGATGCGAGGATCTTTGGCGAGTCGCTGCTTCATCCCGAGCTGGCCGGAAAGCGCTTCCTGATCGAGGGGCACACCGACTCGATCGGCGGACGGGCCTACAATCTCGAACTTTCGCAACGCCGCGCGGCCGCCGTCGCGGACTATCTGGCTTCGCTCGGCGTCGACCGCAGCCGGCTGACTCCCCGCGGCTTCGGATTCGACCGCCCCTTGCCTGGCCGGTCGGCCCAATCGGCCGAGAATCGGCGAGTCGAGGCGGTCCTGGTCAAGAACTGAAGTTCGGAAAACTGGACATGGGCGGCGGCTCGACAAAGCGGAGGCCGGGCGGCGGCGGCCCCCGGGGGAACCGCCCCTGATGGCCGACATCGAGGCGCTGCTCCAGCCGCTCGAAGGCGAAAATCCGGCTGGACCGGATCTCGGCTATGACGAGAAGCGCCAGGAAATCGAGCGCGCCTTCGAGGCCTCGGCAGCGCCCGATTCGAGCGAGGCGGTCGACTGGCGCCGGGTGATCGATCTCATCACCGAGCAGGCCCAGCTCACTCGGGACCTGTTATTGCCCATCTACCTTGTCCGTGCCGGGGCCCGCTCCGACCGAATGGAGACGATCGAATTCGGCTGCGACTATCTCGCCGGTCTCTGCGAGAATTTCTGGGAGACGATGCATCCCGGCCTCGAGGAATATGGCTTCGTCGGCCGCAAGGGTCCGTGCGAGTCGCTGGTCAGCATCCGGGAGTTCATCGGTCCGCTGAGACGAATGACGCTCGTCGCTCACCCGCGGTTCGGGCGCTTCACCGGCGAGGATCTGGAGCGCTTCGCCAGGGAAGGCGAGTCGGCTCAGAATTATGGCCCGTTCCGGGCCGCTGTCGCCGAAGTGCCGGCGGAGGAGATCAAGTCGACGGTCGAGCGGCTGGCCGCCATTCGCGGCGCCCTCGCCCGGGTCGACGGCATTCTCTCGGCCAACGCCAATGGCGACACGTCGACCAATTTCGCCCCGGCTTATGCGGCGATCGACGCCATTCGCGCCGGGCTCGCGCCCTATTTCTCGGGCCTCGACGAAGCTGCCGCCGCCCCCGGTGAAAAGGGAGGGGAGAATGGCGGGTCCGCGGTGTCGGCGGCGGAGTCGGACGGTGGACGGCCTCGCGGAGCGATCGAGTCGCGCGAAGACGTCGTGAAGGCCCTCGACGCGGTCGTCGATTATTATCGGCGCCGAGAACCCGGAAGTCCGGTGCCGGTCGCGATCGAGCGCGCCAAACGCTGGGTGCATTTGGATTTCCTTGCGGCACTTCAGGATATTGCGCCCGACAGCATTGCAGAGGCGCGGCGGGTGCTGACTTCGCAAGTCGCAGAAGAGTGATTTAAAGGATTGATATTCATGTCGTTAGGCGTATCGTAAACAGCTGCATCGCCGTCCGGGGCGGAGGCGCCGTTCAGAAGGGGGGATTTTCTGATGGTCGTGAAGAGCGGACAACGCTTTATCAAGGAAAACCGCGCGCCCCGCGTACACATTGAATATGAAGTCGAAACCTACGGTTCGCGGCAGAAGGTCGAGCTGCCATTCGTCGTCGGCGTGATGTCGGATTTGTCGGGCAAGAGCCACGTGGAAAAGAAGTCTTTGGACAAACGCGAGTTCACCGAGTTCGATATGGACAATTTCGACCAGCGGATGGAAGCCATCGCGCCTCGCGCCGCCTTCCACGTCGACAACACGCTGTCCGGGGCCGGAGACAAGCTTTCGGTCGACTTGACGTTCAAGAGCATCGAGGACTTCTCGCCGGGTCAGATCGCCAAGGCGATTCCGGCGCTGGCCAAGCTGCTCGAGGCGAGGCAGCAGCTCAACGACCTGCTGCTCTACATGGACGGGAAGGACGGGGCCCAGGACCTGCTCGACAAGGTGCTCAAGGACCCGGCGTTGCTGAAGGCGATATCCTCGGTGAAGCCCCAGCAGGAAACCGCCCCGACCGAAGGCGATGCGAAAGCCTGAAGAAGCCGGTGAAGAAGTGGGAGTGAGAGAGGGGTAACATGGCGCAGGAAGCTAGAGAGACCACGACCGCCCAGCCGGGCGCGTTCGCGCTGGACGAGTTCTCCGCGCTTCTCCAGAAGGAATTCAAGCCCAACGACGATACGCGCAAGGGGCGGATCGAGGAGGCGGTTCAGACGCTGGCGCAGCAGGCGCTCGCCGACGCCGCGGTGATCGGCGAGGACGTCTTCTCGACCGTCGACGCGATGCGGGCGGCGCTCGACCGGAAGCTCAGCGAACAGATCAACCTGATCATTCACCATCCCGATTTCCAGTCTCTGGAATCGACCTGGCGCGGCCTTCACTACCTGGTGATGAACACTTCCACCGGCAAGGAGCTGAAGATCCGCGTCCTCAACGTCGGCAAGGAAGAATGCCGGAGGACGTTCCGCCAGTATCGCGACGCGGCGTGGGATCAGAGCCCGCTGTTCAAGAAAATCTACGAAGCGGAGTTCGGACAGCTGGGCGGCCAGCCCTACGGCGCCTTCATCTGTGACTACAGCTTCGATCACAGCGCTCCCGACCTCGACGTCATGAAGGGTCTCGCCAAGATCGGCGCCGCGGCGCACGCGCCCTTCATCGCCGGGGCAGCGCCGGGCCTGATGGGAATGGAGAGCTGGCAGGAGCTCGCCAATCCGCGCGATCTCGGCAAACTGTTCGACGCGACCGACTATGCCGCCTGGCGGTCGTTCCGCTCGACCGACGACAGCCGCTACATGGCCTTGGCCATGCCCCGCTTCCTCGGCCGCCCCATCTACGGCGCCAAGACGGAGCCGGTCGCGGAATTCGATTTCGAGGAGGATGTCGGCGGCAATCACGACAAGCATCTGTGGCTGAACGCAGCTTATGCGATGGGCGCGCGAATCACCGAGGCCTTCTCGACCTATGGATGGTGCACCCGAATCCGCGGCGTCGAATCCGGCGGCACGGTGGAGGCGCTCCCGACGGCGATGTTCCCCACCGACGACGGCGGCATGGATCTCAAATGCCCGACGGAGATCGCGATCTCCGACCGGCGCGAGGCCGAGCTTTCCTCGGCCGGCCTGATGGCGCTGGTCCACCGAAAGAACAGCGACCAGGCGACCTTCATCGGCGCCCAGACGGTCCACAAGCCGAAAGTCTATGAAAGCAAGGATGCCACGGCGAACGCCAATCTCTCGGCGCGCCTGCCCTACATCTTCGCCAGCTGCCGCTTCGCGCATTACCTGAAATGCATGGTCCGCGACTGGATCGGCGGCACTCGGGAAGAACGCGAGCTGGAGCGCGATCTTTCCGACTGGATCATGCAATATGTCGACGGCTCTCCGGAACTGTCGAGCGAGGCAACCAAGGCAAAGCTTCCGCTCAAGGACGCCAAGATCGAAATCGAGCCCGACATGGAAAATCCGGGCTATTACAGAGGTAAGTTCATGTTCGTGCCGCACTACCAGTTGGAAGGCATGGATATTGCGTTGAGCATGGTTTCCAGGCTGCCTAAGTCCGTGGGTTAAGGCTAGGCGGCTAAACACTTACAAATAGGGGAAGGAAACTTCGATGGCTGTCGACATGTTCCTCGAAATCAAGGAATGCCCGGGCGAATCCACCAAGAAAGGGCATGAAGGCCAGATCGACATTACGTCGTTCAGCTTCGGGGCGGTGCAATCCGGTTCCTTCGCACGCGGCGGCGCCGGCGGTGGCGCCGGAAAGGCCGAGTTCCAGGATATCAGCATCGTCAAGGAGGTCGACAAATCCTCGCCGAAGCTGTTCCAGGCCTGCGCGGCCGGCACCCACTTCCAGAAGGCCACCATCTATGTACGCAAGGCCGGCGACAAACCCCTTGAATATTACAAGGTGGAGCTAAGCGACCTGATCGTCTCCAGCGTTCAGAACAGCGGCTCCTCCGGCGGCGACAGCGTGATGGAATCGATCACGTTCAACACCGCCAAGATCAACTTCACCTATGTCGAGCAGGACGCCAAGGGCGGTGCCGGCAAGACGGTGACGGCCGGCTTCGACGTTCGCGCGGGCGAGAAGGTCTGACCCTTCGGCGCCGGGGAGAATTCTCGTGCAGAACGCTGATGAACGTCTGCGCGAGGGCGACCTCGAAGGTGCCAGGGCCGCACTGACGGAAAAGGTGCGAGCGAGCCCGGGCGATCCCGGCGCTCGAATGTTCCTCTTCCAGCTTCTCTGCGTCACGGGTGAGTGGGAGAAAGCGCGCAAGCAGCTCGAGACGCTTGCCCAGCTCTCGCCCGAAGCGCGAATGCTGAGCGTCGTCTACGGCCAGGCGATCGCGGCGGAAGCGCTCCGGGCCGATGTGTTCGCCGGACGTGCGGCCGCTCCGGTCCTCGCCGGCGGCGAATGGACGCAGGGCCTCTCGACCGCCCTCCATCTTTTTGCGGTGGGCGAGACGGCGGCGGCCGGGGACGCCCGCGATTCGGCGCTCGATCAGGCGCCCGATACGCCCGGCCATGTCGACGGCACCCGCTTCGATTGGATTGCCGACGCTGACAGCCGCTTCGGGCCCTGCTTCGAAGCCATCGTCGGCGGGCGCTACGGCCTCATCGCTTTCGATGCGGTGGAGCGGATCGAAAGCGAGGGACCTCGAGATTTACGGGACATCGTCTGGTGTCCGGTGCAGGTCGCCTTCCGTCAGGGCACGTCGGTCGCGGCGTTTCTGCCGGTGCGCTATCCGGGCACCGAGAATTCTTCCGACGACGTTGAACGCCTCGCGCGAAGCACGGGCTGGCATGCCGGTCCGGACGGCGAGACCGGCTCCGGCCAGCATGTCTGGATGCTTTCGGATGGAGAGGAGCGCGGCCTCCTCTCCATGCGCTCGCTGAGCTTCGACTAGAAGCGTCGATGGCCGTCAAACAGCGCCTCACGCCGACCTTGTTCGACAAGCTCGTCGCGGATCTGGAGATTTCCGGACTTCGCGACCAGGCCTCCGAGAACCCCGAGACATCGCGCGAGGCGATGCGCTATTATTCCGTTCCGCGCATCGAGCGGTTCAACGAGTCGGCTCTGCGGGCGACCATTCGGCGCGATCTGGCATGGCTGCTGAACACGACCAATCTGGGCTCGGTTCAGGATCTCGAGCCTTATCCGCATGTCCAGACGTCGGTCATCAATTACGGTGTTCCGGACCTGGCCGGGAAGTCGCTTCATCGTCGCACGATCCTCCACCGGGCGCGCGAGATACGCGAAGCAATCCGCCGCTTCGAGACCCGGATCGAGCCGGAGAGCCTCGTCGTCGAACCGACCGGCGGCGGCGACGCCGCGAACACGATCGCTTTCCAGATCCATGGCGACATCGTGTCGGCGGCCAACCTGATGCCTGTCCATTTCCGCACCCAGCTGGACGCCGAGACGGCGTCCGTCGACGTGTCGGAGTAGCGGCGTGGATCCGAGGCTCCTGCGCTTCTACAACGAGGAGCTCGCCTATTTGCGCGAAGCGGCACGGGAATTCGGCGAGGAGCATGAAACGGTCGCCGGCCGCCTCGGCCTGAAGACGCCGACGGACCCCGATCCCTATGTCGAGCGGCTGCTCGAAGGCGTCGCCTATCTCGGCGCCCGCGTCCAGCTCAAGATCAGCGATCAATATCCGGAGTTTACCCAGCATCTGCTGCATGCGGTGCAGCCTCACTATCTGGCTCCGACGCCGTCCATCTGCGTTGCCGCGTTCGAGCCGAAGGATGGGGACCCGGCCCTGGTCACCGGCCACGTCGTACCGCGCGGAACCGAAATGCGGGCGGGCGGCGGGGGCGACGGGGCGACTCCGGTAATCTTCCGTTCCGGCCATGAAGCCACATTGTGGCCGCTCAAGATCGCGGAGGCCGAATATCTTTCGAGCCGGGCGGCGGTGGCACCCTTCGCGGCGGCCGCGCAAGTCAAGGCGGAGGCCGGTCTGCGGTTGCGTTTCGTCGCGACCGGCGGCGCCGCGCTCCAGCAGCTGAAGGTCGAATCGCTTCCGATTTACCTCCATGGCTCGGAAGACGTCCCGGGCGAGCTCTACAGGCAGTTCGTCGGCGACGCGCTCGCGGTGATCGGCCGTTCCGCTGGGTCCGCCGACGCCAAGGGCGGGTGGACCAGGCTTCCCCTGCCGCGCCAGCTCGGCTTCAGCCGCGACGAGGCGCTTCTACCGGCGGAGATGCGATCGTTCCGCGGATATCGGATCCTGTCGGAATATTTCGCCTGTCCGGAGCGGTTCCTGTTCGTCGATCTTCCCGGACTGGCCCAGGCCTTTGCCACGGCCGGCGAGGCCTGCGACATCGTTATTCTCTTCTCCCGTTCCGTGCCGCTGCTCGCCGGCGCGCTGGGCCCGGCCAATCTGCGGCTGTTCGCGACTCCCGCGATCAACCTGTTCGAGAAGCAGCTTGGCCGAGTCCAGGTCAGCTCGCACGACCACGAGTTCCACGTCGTCCCCGACCGGACCCGACCCCTCGACTTCGAGGTGTTTCGGGTCCTCGACGTGCGGGCTTATGCCGGCGAGGACACGGAAGGACGGCCGGCGGCGCCGCTCTATGCGTTCGGGGCCCTCCTCTACGACTGGCGGGAAGCCTTGTTCTACACCACGCAGCTGCGCTGGCGCAGGCTGTCGACGAAGGAGCAGCGGCTTCGCCGCCGCCCCGATTATGTGGGCACGGAAACCTGGATGAGCCTCACCGCATTGGGCGACGACACGGCCCTCGGGCAGGTGAGGGAGCTGGCCGTTCGTGCGCTCGTGTCCAACCGCGAGCTGCCGGAGATGCTCGAGTTCCGGGGCGACCGCCATTTCGTGGTGACGGGGGTCCCCGCCCGCGCCGTGACCGTCCTGAGAGCACCGACGCGTCCGCGCCCGCCGCTCGGCATCGGCGACTCGGCATGGCGTGTGATCGCCCATCTCACGCCCAATTACGCGAGCCTGGCTCCGCTCGATCATGACGACCCCGCGGTCTTGCGCGATCACCTGGCGCTGTACGGCCGCCAGGACGACGCCGCCCTGAGGCGCCAGATCGACGGGATCCTGTCGATCCGCTCGGACCTCGTCGCCCGACGCGTTCCCGGCCTCGACCGGATGGCGATCGCTCGCGGCCACCGGATCAGAATCAAGCTCGACGATTCGGCGTTCGAGACATCCCGGATGTTCCTGTTCAGCGCCGTGCTCGAGCAGTTCCTGGCGGAGTTCGCGAGCATCAACTCCTTCACTCAATGCATCTTCGAAAGCGCAATCGAGGGGGAATTCGTCCAATGGCCAGCGCGGATCGGCCAGCGCCAGACCATCTGACCTTCCTCGCCGAGTCGGCGGCCACGGCCCGCCGCTTCGGCCTGTTTGCGCTCGTGCGCCGCGCCGAAGCTCGCGCTGGGGCATTGCCTCGGCTGGGCCGCTCGAAGCGGCCGGCGCTCAATGTGGTCGACCTCGCCCAGGCGCCGACCCTCGCCTTCCCCGGCTCCACGATCGACGCGATCCGGGTCAAGGACGGGCGCGCGAAGGTGGACGGCTTCTGGCTTGGCCTGACCGGACCGATGGGGGCGCTCCCCACCCACCTCACGGAATTCGCCGTCTACGAGCGGCGATACGGGCGCACGCAACCGTTCGGCGACTTCCTCGACATGCTTTCCGGACGGATGCTCCAGCTTTTCTACCGCGCGTGGGCCGATTCCCAACCCGCCGCCCAGGCCGACCGGCCGTGGGACGACCGGTTCGGTACCTATCTGGGGGCGCTGTCCGGCGCGATGGAGGGGGTCGCGCCGGATGCGGTCTTTCCCGCGCCGGCACGGCTCCATTATGCGGCGGTCTTCGCCGGCCGACGAAGCTCCGCCGCGATCGAAGACGCGCTCACTCACCTGCTTGGGCTTCCAGCCGAGGTGATCGATTTCCAGCCGCGCTGGCGCGACATCGAGCGCGACGAGCAGACGAGCCTCGGCCGGCGCTTCGCCACGATCGGCGCGGATGCGGTGGTCGGAAGGCGGGTCCGGGTCGTCTCCGACGCTTTCCGCATAGTGTTGCGCGCGAAGGATTTCAGCAGCTTCGAGACCCTTCTGCCATCCGGCATCCGCTTCCCTCTGGCGGCGGAGGCGCTCGACGCTTTCGCGCCCGATCATCTGGAATGGGATATCCAGGTCGAGCTGGACGAGCGGCATGCGCCGCCCGCCCGGCTCGACGGCCGGAGCCGGCTGGGTTGGGGGACCTGGCTTGCGCCCGCCGGGCGGGAGATTCTTCGCCGCGACGTACGGCTGCGCCGGGGCAGTCTGCGTAAAGGCAAGCGACAGGGGGGCGTGAAGTGACAGAGATAGCCCGTTCGGCCCTTTTCGGCCGGCTCAACCCGACGGCCCTGAAGGCGATCGAGACCGCGACCGGATTCTGCAAGATGCGCGGCAATCCCTATGTCGAGCTGGTCCACTGGATGCACATCCTCCTGCAGGACGCCCAGAACGACGTCGCCGCCGTTCGCCTCGCCTTCGGGATCGACGACGGCGTGCTCGCGCGCGACCTGGTCGCGGCGCTCGACGCGCTGCCCCGAGGGGCCACGGCCGTTTCCGATTTTTCCCCGCAGATCGAGGAGGCGATCGAGAAAGGCTGGCTCTACGCCTCTCTGCAATTCGACGCGGCAAGGGTCCGGACCGGGCATCTTCTCTACGGAATGCTGAAGACCCCGACGCTCAAGAACGCGCTCGCCGGCATGAGCGGCGAATGGCGCAAGGTCCAGGTCGAGAAGCTCGGCAGCGACTTCGGCACGATCCTCAAGGCTTCGTCGGAGGGCGGCCAGGCGGCGGACGGGAATACCGGCGTCCCCGTCGCCGGAGGGGCCGCGGGTCCGGGCGCCGGGAAGGGCGAGGCGCTGGCCCAATTCTCGGTGGACCTCACGGCCAAGGCGAGAGCCGGCGAGATCGACGCCATCGTCGGCCGCGACTCGGAGATCCGGCAGGTGATCGACATCCTGCTTCGGCGGCGGCAGAACAACCCCATCCTCGTCGGCGAGGCCGGAGTTGGCAAGACCGCCGTGGTCGAGGGCTTTGCGGCCCGGATCGTCAACGGCGACGTGCCGCCGTCGCTTCGGAATGTGACCCTCCGAGCCCTCGACATCGGCCTCATGCAGGCCGGCGCCAGCGTCAAGGGCGAGTTCGAGAAGCGGCTGCGCTCCGTCATCGACGAAGTGGAGTCGAGCCCGACGCCGGTCATCCTGTTCATCGACGAGGCGCACACCCTGATCGGAGCCGGCGGTCAGGCCGGGACCGGCGACGCCGCGAACCTGCTGAAGCCGGCGCTCGCGCGCGGTCGCCTGCGGACACTCGCCGCGACCACCTACGCCGAGTACCGCCAATATTTCGAGAAGGACCCCGCTCTGACCCGCCGGTTCCAGACCGTCAGCGTCGCCGAGCCCGAGACTCCGACCGCTGTCGCGATGATCCGCTCGGTGGCGCCAATGATGGAGGCGCATCACAATGTCGTCGTCCTCGACGAGGCGGTCGCCGCCGCGGTGACGCTGTCGCAAAGGTACGTCCCGGCGCGGCAATTGCCCGACAAGGCGGTCAGCCTGCTCGACACCGCCTGCGCCCGGGTGGCGGTATCGCAGCACGCCACGCCGGCGGAGGTCGAGGACCGCCGGCGGCGGGTGGAGCTGCTCGAGGTCGAGCGCGAGGTGGCCGAGCGCGAGCGCGCAGGCCATTATCGGCAGGACGACCGAATCGAGAAGATTGACGAGGAATTGGTCGCGGCGCGCGCTGCCCGGGAAGCGATCGAGGCCAAATGGTCGCTGGAGAAGACGGCGCTCGATCGCCTCGCCGCCGCGCGCTCCGCGCTCGCCGAGGCCGGCGACCGCGGGGAATCCGAAACCGCTCGATTGAAGCAGGACCTCGAGGCGGCGATCGGCGAGATGAAGGCGGTGCAGGAAGATACGCCGATGGTGTTCGGGGTCGTGGACCAGGACGCGGTCGCCTCCGTCGTCGGCGACTGGACCGGAATTCCCGTCGGTAGAATGGTGAAGGACGAGATCAAGAGCGTGCTCACCATCGCCGACCAGCTGAAGGCGCGGGTCGTCGGGCAGGATCATGCGATGGACGCGATCGCGAAGCGCATCCAGACCAGCCGGGCAAAGCTCGACAATCCCGGCAAGCCGGTGGGAGTCTTCATGCTCTGCGGGCCTTCGGGGGTCGGCAAGACCGAGACCGCGCACGTCCTGTCCGAACTGCTCTTTTCCGGCGACGATTCGATGATCGTCATCAACATGAGCGAGTTTCAGGAGGCGCACACCGTCTCTACTCTCAAGGGTGCTCCGGCGGGCTATGTCGGCTACGGCCAGGGCGGCGTGCTGACCGAGGCCGTCCGGCGGCGCCCCTATTCCGTCGTCCTGCTCGACGAGGTCGAGAAAGCCCATCCGGATGTCCACGAGATGTTTTTCCAGGTGTTCGACAAAGGGTTCATGAACGACAGCGAAGGCCGCCACATCGACTTCAGGAACACGATCATCTTGCTGACGTCCAACGTCGGCACCGACCTCATCATGTCCCTTAGCGAGGACGACGAGCTCAAGCCGGATCCGGAGGGGCTCGCCGGCGCCCTTCGGCCCGAGCTCCTCAAGGTCTTCCCGCCGGCGTTGCTCGGACGGCTGCTCGTGCTTCCTTACTACCCGCTCAGCCCGGAGATGCTTGGCGGCATCGTTCGAATCCAGCTGGAGCGAATCCGGCGGCGGGTCGCCGACAATCACGGAATCGTCCTCGACTACGGCAGGGACATCGTCGACATGATCGTCTCTCGCTGCACCGAAGTCGCCTCCGGCGGCCGAATGATCGACGCCATCCTTACCAACACCATGCTCCCCGAAATGTCGATCGCGCTGCTCGAGCGGCAGATGAACGGCGAGGAGGTGGCGAGGATCGAGGTGACCGCTGGGGAGGGCGGTTTCAGCTACCGGTTTCACGCGAAACGTGCTCCGGCGGACTCTGCTTCCCCCGCCGCGCCCGGCGCGGACGTTCCGCTGGAATCCGCCAAATGACCATCGGAGTGTCGCCGCATAACGGGGAGAGGCGAATTCAGGCCCTGCCCCAAAAGACGCTGCTCGCCAGAACAGTCGGACTGTTTCTGCTGCTCGGTGCGGCGGCCGTTTGGAGCGCGGCCGATTCGCTTGCAAAGCCCGCTCCGGCCGTTGGTGCCGAGGACCGCTGCGTGCGCAGCGCGGTCCCATTTTGGGCGAAGTTCCAAGCGGCCGCCCGACGGCGGTCCGCAGCGGACACCGCCTTGCTCGCGCGCTTTCCGCTCTCTTTAAGGCCGATTTTGGACGACGCGCCAGCGCAAAGGCTGGGCGCAACTGAATTCCGTCGCAGGTATAATGAATTTCTTGCCATGGACAGCGGCGAGTTCGAGGAAATCGTTTCGATGGCCCAGCTCATCCAGCAAACTAGCCACCCGAAGACCATGCGCTGCGACGGAGCGAGCGGCGAATTCAACCTGGGGCGATTCGTATTTGAATATAGTTCATCCGAATGGAAACTGGTCACTATTTTTCATTAGTCGGACAAGGGGCGAGAATGTCTTCCAAGACCTTAGAAATCCTGAAACTCGGCAGCATGGGTCAGTATGTCAGGCAAGTTCAGATCCTGTTGAACTCGATATTGAAGCCGCATCCGAACCTGAAGGTCGACGGAAAGTTCGGACCCAAATCGGTCGCTTTGCTCAAGACCTTCCAGCGACAGGCCCACTTGAAATCGGATGGCGAGGTGGGCGCGAAGACGCGCAAGGCGCTCGGTCTCCAGCCCGTCCAGCAGGTCGCGCCGAAGCCGCCGCCCACCCACAAGAACTGGCTCGACATCGCCTATGCGGAGAAGGACGTTCGCGCCGATGCCACGCCCGGCAAGCACAATAACCGGATCGTGGCATATCATGCTACGACCACGCTCAAGGCCACTGACGACGAAACGGCCTGGTGCTCGTCTTTCGTAAACTGGGTCGTCACTCAGGCTGGGCAGAACGGCACCAACAGCGCCGCGGCGAAAAGCTGGCTCGAATGGAAGGGAGGCCGCACGCTCACGAGCCCCGAAAAAGGGTGCATCATCGTCATCAAGCGCAAGGCGGCGGGTTACAGCGCGGCAACGGGATCCTTGTCCGGATATCACGTCGGCTTCTACGTCTCGTCGCCGGACCCCGCCCATGTTCGCATTTTCGGCGGCAATCAGAACGGCGGTATCAACCACTGGAACGTTCCGTTGAGCCAGTATGACGTAATGGGTTATCGCGGTCCCCGCTGACGGGGCGGTTGAGAGCATCCCAGGCACTCAACTTCCAACTTTCACATTCTCGATCCGCCTGACCTCACGCTACGCATCGGTTTAACAATGCGTTTGCCCGAGCGTCCTATTCTGGCTCGATGCCTTCGGATGCGCAGCTACCCTATCCCGGCGAGATGGCGGCTCCCGAGCAGCTGCTTCTGCTGGCCGACGAATATCGAAGTGCCGCCCATCTGCCCGGCCGCTGGGAAGGCCGGGCGAACCATTGTCGCGATCCCCGTTTCGATTGTTGGCAATCCATGCGATCGAGCTCTATCTGAACGCGCTGCTCCTTCATCGCGGCCACTCGCCGAGCCTGGTTCGCGGCTTGGGGCATGACCTGTCCCGACGAGCCGGGATGGCGGTGGCGGCCGGCCTGATCCTTCGCTCTGGAACCACCGACCACCTCGCCGCGATGGCCGGGAACAGGGAGTATCTGGTGATCCGCTACTGCCCGGAGCTCGACGGCACGTTGTCCCCGATCAGCCGGCTCGCGGCCACTCTCGATGAACTGGCGAAGAAGGTAAGCCTGGAGATCGCGCGCTCCCCGCGCGCCTTCGAGGAGCCCGGGTCGCGTCCTCGGCTGGCGGTCATCAAGGCGGCCTGACGCTTCGGCCGCGCTGCGCCCGTCTGCCGCCTTTGGGGCTCGGGACTGCTCCAGTCGGCGCTGAGCGACGTGCTCCGGGATGTGGGCGTTGCCTGCACGAGCGACGAGGATTGGGCCGTCACCGCCGACGAATTGATCGTGCTATGCCTGGATGTGCCGGACGACAGCCGCCTTCGGCAAGTCAACCGGGTCGCGGTGGAGTCGGACGCAGCGTATCTGCCCGTCATACTCGGTTTGGCCGCCGGCCAGAAGGCCGTCGCCACCCTCGAGGACTGCCATTCCGTCAGGATCGTCCAGGGCGGAGCCCTGAGCGCTCGCGGCGGCCCGAAGTTCGGGCGCGCATTCGGTCTCTTCGCCGCGGCGCAGCCTTACTCAACCTATTCCGTGTCGCGGGCCGGCATCAAGACGTGCTCGCCGCTGGAGCCGAGCAATGATCAGCGGTGATCCTGACGAGCGCGATGATGCTCTGCGCCGTCGCGGCCCTGTTCTACGGCTTCGGCGAAGGGTTGAGCGCCGCGGCGGTGGCGGTCAGCGCGATCCTCCTTCTCACCGCGACATGCTGCCTGCTTTCGTTCGGTCTGGCGATCGCAACCTCTTCGGGTCCAACCTCAAGGTGTGAAGCCGCGCGTCGACCCAGTCACGATCATCGGCCTGGGCATGCTTTTGATGCCGCTGCTCACCATGTGGCATGAGATCGGCGGCCATGCCGCTTTCTGTGCGGCGCAGGGAGGGCGAGTCACCACCATCGGCGCCTTCTACGTCCAGTGCGGAGGGCTGTCCGGCTGGGCGAGGGTGCTGATGGCTTGCGCGGGCGTGCTCGTCAACTCGGCGCTCGCTTGCGCGGCCTTCGCGGCATGGCGGCATTCGAGGGGCGATCCGGCGCGGCTGGCGCTCTGGCTGGTCCGGGTCAGCGAAGGCTTCGTCGCCGCGGGTTATCTTTTGTTCTCGGGCGCGACCGGCTTCGGCGATCTGGCGCCGGGCGAGTCCGGCGGCCTCGGCCCGGTGGCGTCGCCGATGCTCCTGCGCGGCGGCGAGTTCGTCCTCGGGCTGGCGATCTACGTCCTTCTGGTCCGCAAGGCGATACGGACCCTCGCGGCCATGATCGGCGACGGGCGGGACACGCAGCGGGCTCGAAAGACCATCGCCCACGTCTACTATGCGACGGCGGGCTTCGCGGCCGTCGTTACCGGGCTGATGAATCCGATCGGCGCGATGATCACGATCATGTCCGCGGCCGCGTCATCCTTCGGCGGACTTGCCGGATTCATATCGATCGGGTTCGGCACCCGGCCCGGCGGAGCGGCAATGGAGTTTCACGCCGGCAGAAGCTGGCCGATATTCATCATCGGCGCCGCCGTCCTCCTCGCTTTCGCAGCGCTGCTGGGACCTTCGATCAGGATCTGATCGAATTTGGGCGGCCAGAGCGAAGCGCATCAGCGAAACCCGGCGCAAAAACTGGCTGGGGCGGCAGGATTCGAACCTGCGAATGCCGGTACCAAAAGCCGCGCCGAGCCATCCGAAAGCCGTGGAAATCCACGGCCGATCAACAGTTTAACAGATCAAGTCGGACACGCAATGAAAATCGGGACACAAATCGGTACACAAATCAGACGATAATTGTTGAACGTTTCGCGGCAGATTCCGGCCTCAATACGAAAGGGAGATACCCGGGCGATCCGGGTGACGCCTTGATAGAAACGGCCATGGTGCCACAGCTCGGACGCGCGCCGCCGAAAGACCGAGGCAGGGCGGCGCTGGTCATCTCAGGTTGCAATGTGAGCAGGACGGCGTTGCGAACGGCGTCAGGCAGCGAATAGCCGATCGTCGAGTGGAAGAAGCCGCCGCGCAGGCGAGCCGGCGCGCTCCAGTCTGTCGGCCAGCGCTCATCGCGCCTGCTCACCGCGCAGTCGAGAAGAATCGATGGACCTCCTCGAAGAACTGCATGCGACGTCCGGAGATGCCGTGGTCGGCCCCGTCAAGGATTGAGAGGCGATGCGGCCTTCCGAGTTGTTCGAGGCGCTTCGATAGAAGCACCGCCTGGCTTGGAGGAACCGAGCGATCGTCGCCGCCGTGAGCCAAGTAGACGGGGACGGCGAGCCTCTCCGCCCAGCAGGTCGCGGACCGCCGGCAATAGCCGCTCCGCCGCTCCGGTTCATAGTCCGGAGCCATTCGCCTCAGCAAGGCGTCGACGTCGGGGCGTTCGCCGATCCAGCTCGCCAGATCGGTCGGAGCGCCAGCCGTCGCAAGGGCGCGCACCGGAAGCCCGAACGCCGCGGCGCGAAGCAGCATCATTCCGCCGCGTGAGAAGCCGACACCATAGATTCGCCTAACATCCACCTGCCGGTATTTGCGTGCGATCGCGACCAGCGCCACGAGGTCGTTGACGTCCGCGCCACCGAACTCGTCCTTGCCCTCGCTTCCTCCGGCGCCCCTGTAGTTGCTGGCGATCACAAGATAGCCATGGCGGGCCCACCAGCCCATTTCGACCAGTTGGGGCGGATCGATTCGAGCTTCTCCTACACCTCCGCGAGCCCAGATCAGGATGGGAAGGCGCTTTCCAGCCCGCGGCCGCACGACGACGCCGGTGATGCTCAGCCCGTCGACCTTGTAGGTGAGGTCGGAGGCGATTACCTCCGAAGTGCGCATCGCCTTCCAGTCGGAAACGAGATGGTCGCGCCGAAAGGCCGCGTCATCGAACGGACCGGGAAAGCGCTCCTTCGCCGCAGCGACGAATTCCTCATAGGTCGCCTGGGGCATTGCTGCCGGCCCGAGCCCCGGCTTCGAGGCGAAGGCCTGCTGGGCTAGCGCGAGCACCGTGAGCGCGACGATCACAAGCGCGGCCCTCATTTGCTTTGCCTGCGTGACCGGCCGAGGCCGTCAAAGCTCCAGTCGCCCGCCCCGTGAGCCGCAATTGCAAGCAGCCCTCCGGCGACTGCGAAATTCTTGATGAATATGATCCAGTTGAAGTGGCCGGCAGGCGGCGGCAGGTCGAAGTGAGTATGAAAGAAGTAATTGGCGAGGATGCAAAATCCGGCCAGCAAGATTGCCGCGGCCCGAGTATAAGCACCGAAAATGAGGAGCAGCCCTGCTCCAAGCTCGGTGAGGATGACCAGCGGAAGGAGGGCGCCCGGAACCCCGAACCGCTCCATATAAGCAGTCCAGCCACCCGCGTCAGGTGCTCCCAGCCCAATCGCGTCGACGAGCTTGCGCGCCCCCCAATATACGAAGGTCGCGCCCAGCACGAACCGGGCTGCGACCTCGGCGGCGTTCCAGATCCTGGTCATTCATTCCCCCCAAGTTGCCGGGGAACCATGGCACGCGTTTCCCGGCAGGCAGCGCCCGGCCTCGGCTCAATCACTGCTAGTTCGCGGTTTCGGCGAGCTACTTGTCGGCTCTGTCGATTCCCCGAGCTCGGCGCTCGGCGGCTGGATGCACATCCGGCGTGCTTGCAACCTTGTTTCATGATTTGATGCCGGATCGCGATTCGGCGGGCTGGCACTGAAGAGGGCCTTTCATAAGCAATGACACAGCTCATTCGCCGCGCTCTTCTCGCCGGCAGCGCCGACGTCGGATAGGCTTTGGCGGCTCGAGCCTGATCTGCCTGAGCTTCGACGCTGTTGCCCGCGGCGCGTCGAACGGTTTCTGCCCGGGTGGACACGCATCGCTAGGGGAGCGTCGCGGGGATTCACGCTCGAGCAACGAATGGGCCTTGATGCAGATCGCGTTGGCGCCGATGTTTGAGATCGGCAGGCGGCTTCCCCGGAGATTTGCTACTCAAGAGCTTGAGAGTGCCGAGGAACCGGCACACGTGCTTCAATCGGTTGTAGGCCGAGGGTGTCGCTGCACGTCGTTCGCCGACTCTTGATTGCTTTGGAACACCGATCACGCAGGCGCCAACCGTTCAGGCGGTGTTTCGGGAGTGATCTGGTCTAGCACGAGCCGCCAACCGCCCATCGTGCGTCGCCATATCTGGAGATAGGCGCCAGCCTGATGGCCTCGCTCGCCCTCGACCCACTGAACGGTCCCGTAATTGTAGGCGAGTGTCCCGTCGGCCGACACTCGGCCGGCACGACGGATGTATGAAAGGATCCTGGGCTCCGCCCGGATCAACTGAAGAGCCGGCTTGGAACCTATTATGGGAGGGCGGCCGTAGCGATGCAGCCGGACGTCCGGTGCCAGCCAACGTGCAGGTGCCGCGCCGGTTCGAAGCGCCTCGAAAAGGCGACGCTCGGCTTCGGCTACGCTCGCGGCGCCCCCTCCGGAGCTTCGAAGCGGCCCGCGGCAGTCGGGAAGCGACATGCGACCTTCCGCCTTCACGACCTTCTCAGCCGGATCCTGCTGCGGACTGCCACGATCATAGATCCACACCCACCGACCGCCGCTTCCTCGAACCCACACGGTCACATAGTGACTCGCGTGCTCCCCTTTGACGTCGACCCGGCGGACCGGTCCGGTCGACCAAGCCAGGTCGCCCGAGCACGCTACCTCGACCCTGCTCGGCCGCCAGTCTAGGGTGATCGGCGGCTGGCCCGCGGTGCGACTCGCAAGGTCGGTATAAGCCTCCCTGGCCGACACGAATTTGCCCCCGGCGTAAATTTCGGCGTCGTCGCTGACGAAGTCGAGGAAGGCGGGCCACTGTTTGACGACGAATGCAGCGGCGAATTCCTTCTCGACGTCGATGACCTCATCGGCCAGGCGCCGCGTCGACGGCGAAGGATCGGCGGCCGTGGCGGGCCCAATCGAGGCCAGCGTCAACGTCGTCGCCAGGAGGCGGAGGGCTTTCATGGGCGCAGGCTGCAGCGATTTTCCGTTTGGCGTGCGCCGCAGATTCCCGTTTCGGCGGAGAATGCCTTCTTGGGCGGCGCAAATGACGCCTTCAGCGGAACGGGCTTTCAAGTTCCTCAGGGGCCGGTCTCTTCTCGGATCCGGAGGTAAGCCCTAGAATGACTCACTTCGCGAACCGGCGGCGGTCGCTTCTCCTGCTTGCCACCCTGATCGGCCCCTTCGCCACCGTGGCAGCGGGTGCACCTACGGCCGCCGTCCGGCCCTTCGGCATGCAAGACATCCTCGGCTTGAGGCGAGTGACCGCGGCGCAAATCTCTCCCGCCGGCGATCAGCTCCTGTACGTGATCGAGGAGCTACCGAGGAGCCGGACCGGCCATCACACGGCCGAACTTTGGATTGCGTCGATCGGAAGGCCGGTGCAGCCCCGTCTGCTTGCCGACGATCTGACGCTGATCGCGGCAGAGGCGAACTGGCTGCCCAGCTGGTCACCGGACGGCCGGCGTATCCTCGTCCCCGCGCCCCGGGCATCGGACCTGCGGATCTATGACGTCGAGACGGGCGCGCGAAACGACGTCGCCGCCGGCGCGGACGTCGTTTCGGTGAGCTGGGCTCCCGACAGCAAGCGCGCGGCGCTCGTCAGCTCGGACGGCAAGGTAGCGGTCGCGAATGTCGGCGGCCGCAGCCCGTCGTCACTTCAGCTCGGCGACAGCCGCGCGACGAGGGCGGCCTGGAGTCCGTCAGGGTCCGCGCTGGCGCTGGTTATCGACGGAGACCTCTATCTGATGTCGCCGGAGGGCGGTGCGCTGACGCCGCTGGTCCGCAGGCCAGGGCCGGACCAGGATCCGGTCTGGTCACCGGACGGCAAATGGATCGCCTTCTCCAGCAGCTTCGGCGAGCCTTTCGGGACTTCGTCGCTCAGCGTCGTAGCAGCCACGGGCGGACCTCCGATCGACGTCGGCCGAGGCGTGGATACGGGCTTCGGCCGCTATCCAACGCGCTTCATCGGATGGGGTCCCAGGGGTGAAAGCCTCCTATTCGCGCGGCTGAACCGAATGACGCACCTGCTCTACCGGCTGGACCTGCTTACCGGGCACTCGCTGCCCCTTCTGGCCGCGCGGCGGGCTGACCACGGTTTCAGCCTGAGCGCGGACGGGAAGCGAGCGGCTCTGATCGCGTCTGATCCGACGCACCCGAGCCGGCTACTCGTCGCCGACCTCGAGCTCTATCGCGAACGGGAGATCGCCACCAACGCCACCCGGATCGAGGCCGTAGACACGGGGCGTCTCACGACATTGGGATGGACCAGCGCGGACGGCACTCCCATCGAAGGCCTGCTCCTTCTTCCCGCGTCGTATCGGGCCGGCAAGCGCTATCCGCTCGTCGTGCTGATGGAAGGCACCTACGGCAGCTTCGACTATTCCTTCACGTCGCGGGCCGCGGCGGACAACGATGTGATGACCCCGTTCCAGCAATATCTTCTCGCCGGGGCGGGATATGCGGTGCTTATGCCAAACCCGCGGGGAAGCTGGGGCTATGGCCCGGACTTCGCCCGCAAGGGCCTCGGCGATTTTGGCGAGGGGCCGCACGCCGACGTCATGGCGGGGGTGGACGAGGCGATCCGCCGTGGCATCGCCGATCCCGGCAAGCTGGCGATAATGGGCATGTGGACAGACGGCTACCGAGCGTTCTATTCGATGACCCGAAGCGACCGCTTCCGGGCGGCCGTGGTTCTGAACGGCCTCTTCAATCTCGAATCCGCCTATGGCGGCGACTCCCGCCCCCTTCTGGACAGGATGCTTGGAGGGCCGCCCTGGAAGCGGCGCGACGTCTATGACGCCCTTTCGCCCGCACGCTCTGCCGAAAAGTACAGAACCCCGACGCTTTTGCTCGTGAGCCGGGGCGCGCCCTGCTGCTACGAGGAGCAGGGCCGCGAAGCGGCGGCGGTGCTCGACGAGGCTAAAGTCGATGCGCAGCTCGCGACCTACGACAATGCGGAGCAGCTCTTCCAGCATGGGGAGCCGTGGCTCGCCACGCTGGAGCGCATCCAAGCCTGGCTCGGACGCTACCTGGCTGCGGCTCCGCGGGATTCCTCTACTCCTCCCGGTCCCGCTGAGCGACAATAGGCAAGCACGGCAGGCATGCCTTGAGCCAGAAGCCAGCTGCGCCAGGCCAGGCCCGGCAGCAATATCTCCCAATGAACAACTGACGGGGCCACAAGAAAAAGTACGAACAGAGCGAGCGGCAAGGCGGCGAGGACGCTCAGCCAGTGATAGGCCTCCGACGCGGCGGCGCGTTTGGCTTCGAGAGGCGTGGCGCGCTCAAGCAGGAGGACGGATCCCAGGACCAGGGGCACCAGAATCACGTCGAGCAGGCGGACCGGCATCGGCAGGAGGCCTCCCGAAACGGAGGCGGCGAGCATCAGCGCGGAGGAGAGCAGGAATATCCACCCCGTCGCTGCGAAGACGATGTCTGAATGTGCGTCTATCCGAATTCGGATCTTTTTCACGACCGCTCTCCCGTTGAAGCTCGGCCTAGCCCGGCCCCGACCCTCAGTTGATCCGGACGCCGTCGAATTGGGCCACTGCTCCGCTCGATGGTGCCGTCAATCGCGGACTCGGCCGCACTTGTCGCCGAACGTGGCGAAGAAGACGATAGGTTGGACCGCGCGAACCGATGAAGCGCGCGTCCACCCTGGCCCTTGCGGCCCTCAGCCTCGCATATGGGCCGGCCGCGCTCCGGGCCCAGCCGCACCCCGCGCAGACCCAAGCCGTCGCAGCGCGGCTTCGGGACTCCGCTCTCCGCTCCGACCGCGCCTTCGAGCTAGTCGAGCAGCTGACGACTCGTTTCGGTCCGCGCCCGGCGGGAAGCCCGGCGGAACGTGCCGCCGCCGATTGGATCGCCGCGACCCTCCTTGCGGACGGGTTTTCCTCGGTGCGAATCGAACGCTTCCCACTGAAGGTCTGGACCCGACGTGCTGAGAGCTGCAAGGTCATATGGCCTTCGGAGCAACCGTTGGCGGTAACTATGCTTGGCGGCTCCCCGTCGACTCCCCCCGGCGGCGTTGAAGGCGAGATCGTCCGCTTCTCCTCGCTAGAGGCGCTCGCGGCCGCCGCTCCGGAAATCCTACAGGGCCGGATCGTCTTCCTCGACTATGTCATGCCCGCGATGCAATCCGGGCTCGGCTACGCACTTGCGACGGCTGGCCGGAGCCAGGGCCCCGGCCTCGCCCGGCGCGGCGGCGCGCTCGCGTTCGTGATGCGCTCGGCCGGGACGGCGAGAGACCGCGAGCCGCACACGGGCCTGACCGCTTATCAGGGGGCGTGGGCACCCCTCCCCTCTTTCGCTCTCTCGCCCGAGGATGCGGAGCAGCTTGCGAGGCTGCTTGCACTTGGCCCAACGCGGATCAGGCTCGAGGGGTCGGCCGTCATCAGGGACGGCCACTCTCAAAACGTAATCGCCGAGATTCCGGGCGCCACCGCCGGCCGCGAGATCGTCCTCTTGGGCGCTCACCTCGACTCCTGGGATCTCGGGACCGGCGCCCAGGACGACGCCGCCGGCGTGGGGGTGGTAGTGGCGGCGGCACAATTGCTGAGAGACACCGGAATTCGGCCGCGACGCACCGTGCGCCTCGTTCTATTTGGAGCCGAGGAGCCCTCGCAGCCGGAAGCGCCGGGCGGCCTCTACGGCGCCCATGACTATGCGCGGCGAAACGCATCCGCGGCCGGGGATCACGTAATAGCCAGCGAAAGCGACCTCGGATCGGGCCGCATATTCGGTCTCGACCTTCCCCCGGCAGCGGCAAGTTCGGGCTTTGCGTCCGAAGCCGCCAGCCTGCTGCTGCCTCTCGGCATTCTGGTCGACCCCGAACTGCCGCCGCATGGCGGTGCCGACATGCTGCCCATGCAGGCGGCCGGTGTTCCCGTCTTCCTGCTGAAGCAGGATGCGTCGCGCTATTTCGACGTGCACCACTCGGCGGCGGACACGCTCGGCACGGTCAGCGCGGCCGACCTGCGCCAGAATGTTGCGGCTTGGGCGGCACTCATTTGGCTTGTCGCGAACAGCGAAGCGACCTTCAGGTGAAAGACACGAAGAACCGATCTCACCTAAGTTCACATTATGTGAAGAAGATGTACACGCTTCGTGCCTCAAATAGTGTGCTTAGTACAACCTGCCCTAGCAAAATATTGCTGCCGGTAAGTCTCCCCTACACGCGCTGATTGGACGTATTTACGGCGCTTGGGGCGTCGGCATCCGTCGGCACCCATGCCATTACCCTTGATTGGGGGGGAGATAACAATGTTTCGCACGTCCCGTTCTCGCCTGCTCGCTTCATCCATCTTGATCGGAGCTTTCGCCGCCGCGTCGCCCGCGGCCGCTCAAAGCCAACCACAGGAAGCCGCGCAGGAGCTGCCGGCGGAGAACAGCGCCAACACTCCGGACGAGCAGGACTCGGACAACGACATCGTCGTCACAGGAACGTTGATCAAGAATCCGAATGCCACCCTGTCGAGCCCGGTTTCGGTGATTGGTGAGCAGGAGATCGAGCTGCGCGAGGCCAACCTTGCCGAACAATTTCTTCGCGAGCTTCCCGGAACCGCAGCGAGCATTGGCTCAAACGTCAACAACGGCCAAGGCGGCTCATCGTTCGTCGACCTGCGCGGCCTCGGAATCAACCGCAACGTCGTGCTCCTCGACGGCACGCGAATGGTTCCCGCGCGCGCGGACGCCGCCCCGGATCTCAACATCATCCCGCTCGCGCTCATCGAACGGGTCGACGTTTTGACCGGCGGCGCCTCGACGACCTACGGCGCCGACGCCGTCTCGGGAGTGGTCAACTTCATCACGAAGCAGGATTTCGCTGGCGCCGAGCTGGAGGCGAGCCAGCAGATCACCGAAAAGGGCGACGGCCAGATATTCCGCGCCGATCTCACCGCCGGAGCGAATTTCGAGGACGGCCGGGGGAACGCCGTTCTGAGCATCGGTTACCAGAAGGCGGACCCCGTCTACCAGGGCGATCGCGCCTTCTCGGCGAGCAACGTCGATTCGAGCAGCGGGACGACCGGGGGCTCGGGGACCACAGTGCCTACCCGGATCTCGGTGCCGAATGGCGGCGGCACGCGTCAGCTTGATCCGACGACCGGGACCCTGGTCTCGACCTTCGCGACGTTCAACTTCAACCCCTACAACCTGCTGCAGACCCCGTTCACCCGCTACAACGTCTTTGGAGCGGCTCATTATGAAGTGACCGATGGGGTCGAAGTCTACGCTCAGGGCCTTTATTCCCGCAACCAGAGCAAATCGATCGTGGCCCCGTCTGGGACATTCGGCAATCCCTACTTCATCCCCATCAGCAACCCGTTTCTGCCGGCGGGTGCTCGAACGCAGTTCTGCACCGCGATCGGGCTGACCTCCGGCCAGTGCGCCGCCGCGGCCGCGGCCACGAACCCGGCCGATCCCAACTATCGCGAATTCCAGAGCGCGGTCTTCCGCCGCTTCGTCGAAGCAGGAACGCGCGACGCGGTCTACACCACGAGCTTCTTCCAGCAGAAGGTCGGGGTGCGCGGAAGCATCACCAGCAACCTGGACTTCGACCTTTTCGGCACTTACGGCCGGAGCGAGCTTCTCCGCGAAAGCCTCCATTACGGCCTGAGCTCGCGAGTGCAGCAGGCGCTTCGGGCGACCAGCACGGCTGCCTGCACCGACACGGCGAACAACTGCGTGCCGCTCAACATATTCGGCCCGGCCGGAAGCATCACGCCGCAGATGCTGGCGTTCATCGACGCGGCCAGCGCGTCGGACCGCCAGAACACCAGCATGAGCCAGGTTCGGGGCGTCATCTCGGGCGACATCGGTACTCTCACCGGCGCGAGCGACAAGCCGGTCTCCATTGCCTTCGGCGGCGAATATCGTCACAATTTTGCCAAACGCGAAGCCGATTCCCTCTCCCAGCAGCCCGGGGAGGTTCTCGGCCTCGGCGGCGCGCCGCAGACGACGAACAATCGCACCAGCGTCAAGGAGCTATTCGGGGAGATCGTGGCCCCGATCCTCTCCGACAGGCCTTTCTTCCGAAGCCTGACGCTCGAGCTCGGAGCCCGCTACTCCGACTACAGCACGACAGGCGGGGCCTGGACGTACAAGGTCGGCGGCAGCTGGGAGCCGGTCAGTGGTCTCAAGTTCCGAGGCAACTACAACCGCGCGACGCGCTCCCCGACGATCTTCGAGCTTTACGGCACCCAGCAGACCATTCTCAATAATCAGGACTTCGATCCATGCCAGGGCACGGCACCGCTTTCCAGCGCGAACCTGAAAGCTGTGTGCCTCGCGCAAGGCGCTCCGCCGGCGACGATCGGCACCATCCAGGCACCGTCGGCCGCCCAGGTGAACATCACCACCTCCGGGAACCCGAACCTCGACGTCGAAAAGGCCGACACCTACACGCTCGGCTTCGTCTTTCAGCCGGAATTCATACCCAACCTGACCTTCACCGCGGACTATTACAATATCCGCATCAAGGACGCGATCACGACGCCCACTATCGACGACCAGCTTAGAGAGTGCTTCGGCGGCTCGACTCCGGCGACGGCCCTGAACCCGCCTGCGAGCGCAGCATCATCACCCGAATGCACGGCCGATTTTCGGCGCAATCCCCTGACCGGCGGGCTTGACGGCAGCGCCGCAACCACCCGGGGCATTTTCCTGCCGCTGTCGAACCAAGGCTTCATCAAGACCGACGGGATAGATATCGCGCTGAACTACCGGCGGGAGCTGGGCTTCGCCCGCCTCAACTTCAACCTCAACGGCAACTGGACGCATCGCTCCCAATTCCGCTCAAAGGCGGGCTCGATCCTTCGGGAGTGCATCGGCTATTACAGCGTGAATTGCGGCGGCCCAGGCAACGGTACGACGAACTTCGGGTCCGTCGGATCGATCCAGCCGAAATACAGCTGGAATGCGCGCACGACGCTCACTTTCCCGGATCAGATCGACGTGTCACTCCTTTGGCGGCATATCTCGGCGGTGGACGTCGAACCCGTGGTCGCGACGAACTTCCTCGAAAAGTTCCGGCACATTTCCGCCTACGACTGGTTCGATCTGACGACCCGGTTCAACATCAATCCGCACCTAAGCGTGACGTTCGTGGTGCAAAACCTGCTCGACAAGAAGCCGCCGATCGTCGGAAGCACCATCGGCGCCACCGCCTACAACAGCGGGAACACATATCCGTCGACCTACGACGCAATCGGGCGGCGGTTCACGGCGGCAGCGCGCCTGAAGTTCTAACGATCGGCACATCGCTGGCGGGCGGCCCGCGGGTCGCCCGCTTTTTTACGCGCCGGATTGCGGTCAGGAGCTCAAGGGGATGCTGCAATAGGCCGCGCGAAAGGCCTGGGCGATCAGTCGCGCCTGGAACTCGAGCTCCCAACCTTCGAGAGGATCGCGCCGGATGAGGAGCCGGGAAATGACCGTGGCCTCGGCCGTCGCTATCAAATGCTCCGCGGCGTCCGCAGGATCGATGCCGCTGCACGGCAGGCGACGATATAGAAGATAAGCTTCAACGGAGCGAGCGAGGGGCTGCCTGACGGTCCTCCTGAACGCCGAGGCCAGCCATTCATCGGTCGGCCCTCCGGCGAGCGCCCTCAGGATCATGAGGTAAGGCTCGCTCGCGATCAGCTCCAGCACAGAAGTGGCGAATCCATCGATAGCCTGCGCCGGAGGTAAGGTGCGTGAAATCTCGAGCTGGGCCCCCTCCGTCGCGACGCGCAGATAATCCTTGAAGACGGCTCTATAAATGTCGTCGGGTCCCGCGAAATGATTGTAGATCGCGCGCCGGCTGAGTCCGGTGCTGCCGGCGAGCTCCTGAATCCCGGGCGGACAGCCGGGCCATTGCCGAATCATCGCCTGGGCAGTCGCAAGAATACGCGGCCTCGCGTTGCGCCGCGAAAACACTCGCACCTCCGCCGAGCCGGGTTCAGGACGGCCTGTCGCCGGTGCAATCAGCCTCAGCACCGAACTAGTTCCTCCGCTGAAGGCGAGCGGTTCGATCTGCGGACGAGCACCGTTCGACGCGTCACGAGACCTCTGGCCGCATCGCCGCGCAGATGGGTCGCGCGCCAAAAGATATTGTCGCCCCGAGCAACCAAATGCCCGCGAACCTGATGTAACCGCGGCGCGAGGCGGCTGCGCCCGCCACGGACCCGCCCGTCGCCGGTGGCCTGGCCGAGGTCGAGTTTCACCTCCACATGATCGAGCAAGGGAGGCACATTCCGGCTTAGCCTTCGGCGGTTCAGCGCGGCCAAGGCTATGGGACGTGTCGACAGAGCTCGCTTCGCGTTGAGCAGCAACAGGAACGCGCACGCGAATGGAAAATCGGTCCACGTCTGACGAAACAGGAAGTGGAGGGTCTCGGCCAAATGAGCGCCGTCGCGGGCGGCGGCGCGCCAGCAAGCGAGCCACGGGGGGGAGACATGCAAGGCCGCATGGCGAACCAACTGGTCAAGCCGCTCATGGATTTCCGGCGAGGTTTCGAACCCGGGTCCCGCCTGGAGCTCGAAGCCTCTCGACAGCGGCGCGTCAAAGTCGAAGCCGTAATAGCCTTGAGCGAGGTCAGGCTGGTGGGGAGGCGCCTCCCAGAGGCTTTGCAACGAGCCGCGCCGGCCGGTTTCGTCAGCTTCGATGTAGACGCCGGTTCGGCGTGCCTCCCCCTGCGCGTCACCTTCCCGCCACTCGATCCACATCTGGCGGTGGGGGACGCGGAGCAGCTGCGACCGGGGGTCGAGCAAGTGCGGTTGCCGCAGGACGAGCTGCCGGCAGGCATGCGTTACGCCCTCCCCGAGAATGTAGCGGTTGGGACATTCCTTCAGCGGCGCGGCAAGGTGCACGGCACCGGGAAGAAGCCACCGGCGGCCGTCACCGGCCTCGATCCGGATTTCCTCCTTCGACTGGGCGATCTGGTCGCAAAGATACATTCGCGGACTGTCACCCGATGCCGGTCCGCCGGCGACAGAAACTCGCCTGAAGTCGCCCTTGCACCGCCGAAGCAGATCTCGATTCGCCCAGGGGTTCGGCGCGCGGACCGAGTAGCACGGCAACATCTTCGGCGACGTAGAACGCCGTTTCGCCGGCATCGAGTCCGTGGAAAAGCAGCTTTGCAGCACCGATCTGGCGCTTCAGCGAAAAATACGTAGCGTCCAGCTCCACGCAGGAAGAAACATCCGTTCAATGATATCCCCGGGCGCGAGATCGGATTTGCGGAAGACGCTTCCAGATCAGGAACTGGCCGGCCGCACCGCGGTTGAGCGCCGGCGACTCGACCGGGACGTTCTGCTCATCACCTGCGTCTTGTGGGCCGCGCATTGGGGGGTGCTCTCCACCAGCTCGACCCTGCTCAAAGTCAATCACGGTATCCCATCGATGGTGGCGCGCCTGCTCGTAGCGGCTCTTGGGGCGCTGAGCTCCGTGGGCGTCTATGGCCTGTTGCGGCGCCGCTCAATGAGCTTCGTTCCCCGGTTCGCCGCGGCAGTGCTGATGTGCGTGCCCATCTGCCTCGCCTTGTCCGTCGCGAACGAGCTCGCCTGGGTCGCGATAACGCCTTATTATCGGCAAAAGTACGGCATCGGGCCTTCCGAACTCTTCACCGAAAAGGGTCTCGTGGTGCTGAAGGAGGCCGGCTTCACCTTCGGCTTCTTCATCTGGGTCTATGTCTCGTGGTGCGCTCTGTATGTCGGCGCCGTATTCGCCGCAGAGCTTCGCGATCGCGACAGCCGGCTCGCCAGCGCTCAGGCCGCCGCCAACCAGGCGCAGCTGATGGCGCTCCGCTTTCAGCTCAACCCGCACTTCCTCTTCAACACGCTCAACACGCTTTCCGGCCTGATCGCGATGCGATCGCTCGGCGCGGCGGAAGACGTGGTCATCAATCTCTCTTCGTTCCTGCGCTATTCGCTCGCCAGCGGCTCGGCGATCCTGGTTCCACTTCGCCAGGAGATAGAGGCGCAGAAGATGTATCTGGGCATCGAGGAGAAGAGGTTCGGAGACCGCATTACGATACGCTATCGGGTCTCGGAGGAAGCGGAAGCAGGCATGGTGCCCAATCTCATCCTGCAGCCGCTGGTCGAAAATGCGGTGAAACACGGCGTCGCGCCTTCCGGGATCCCGGTTGCCGTCGAACTGGGTGCGGTCCGGGAAGGCACCAGGCTTCGCCTGTGGATTGAGAACAGCGCGGCCGACCTCCTCGGCGCAACCGGCGCGCCGGGACTGGGTATCGGCGCGGCGAACGTTCATCAGCGGCTCGCGGCCAGCTATGGCGATCAGGCGAGCTTCAGAAGCGAACCGACTGCGCAAGGAGGCTGGCGCTGCGAGATTGAGATGCCGTGGGTGCAGGAGGCGGAATGATCCGGATCCTTATTGCCGATGATGAGTCGGTTGCGCTGCAGCGGCTCGAGATTGCACTCAATTGCGTGCCCGAAATGACGCTCGTGGCGAAGGCGGCCAACGGCGCGGAGGCTTTGCGACTCATTCGGGAGGTGAAGCCGGACATCGCAGTGCTCGATATCCAGATGCCCGGATGCAACGGTCTCGGCGTCGTCGGGGCATTGAAATCGAACGAACATATACCGGAAATAATCTTCGTCACTGCCTTCGAACAACACGCCATCAGGGCGTTCGAGCTCAATGCGGTAGATTACCTGCTGAAGCCGGTTGCGTTCGAACGCTTCCGCGATGCGCTGCGCAAGGCGAAGGAACGACTCGGCGCACGCACGGCCGATATTCGGTTCGCCGAACTTGAAGAGATGCTGACGTCTCTCACGGCGGCGCAGAACGGTGGCGCAGGGCCGCGTTACGAAAGTGAAATTTGGGTTCGCGAACGAGACGGTCTCACTCGGCTCCCAGTAGAAACGATCGACTTTTTCGAGGCTGCTGGCGACTATGTGATCGCACATGTAGGTCCGAGGAGCCATCTGATCAGCGAGAGTATTTCCTCGCTGCAATCAAAGCTTGATCCGACGCTGCTGCTGAGGGTCCATCGCTGCTCGATCGTCAACCTGCGTCGGATCCGCAGCCTAAGACGACGGGGCCGCCGCGGGCTATCCGTGCTGCTCAGCACCGGAGCGCAGATCGCCGTAGGGCCCACCTATACAGACACCGTTCTTCAAGCTGTGGCTGCCAAACGCTGGCGGTAGATCGCCCAAATGTGCAGCGAAGCCGCGCTATGGTCCGTTCGTCGCCGAGAGTGTCCACCGACCAGCCCAAGCGCGCGACAGGTCCCCTAAGCCCTATCCATGCTGTTCAACGTCGTCATCGCGGTGGGAATTCTCGTCACCGTGATCAGCTTCATCCCCGTGGCCCGGCAGCTCGCGAATCACCCAAGCGGGCTCATGGTCCTCTTCTTCGCGGAGATGTGGGAGCGCTTCTCCTATTATGGGATGCGGGCGCTGCTCATTCTGTATCTAACGCAGCACTTCCTGTTCGACGATGCGTTCGCGACCGGTCAATATGGGGCCTATACGTCCCTCGTCTATTTGACGCCGCTACTCGGTGGGTTCCTCGCGGATAGGCTCATCGGCACGCGCAAGGCGATCGCGTTCGGCGCGCTCCTTCTCGTCGCTGGCCATCTGACGATGGCGGTGGAGGGAGAGCCGGCGCGACAATTCCTTGTGGTCGACGGGCAGCGCTATGAGCTCAGTTTCGAAGGGCGCGGCGCCGCGCGCCAGACGAAGGTCGAGATCAAGGGAACCCTGCTCCCGGTCAGCCCCGCGGAGGACGGCGGGCTAAGGATCGAGGGATTGCCTGCAAACGCGGGACTGCCGCGCGTGCTGCTGCCGGGCCGCTACTCGACGCAAGAGAGCCGCGATCCGTTCTTCGTCGGGATTTTCTATCTCGCCCTGTCCCTCATCGTCATGGGCGTGGGGTTCCTGAAGCCGAACATCTCCACGCTCGTGGGGCAGCTCTACGAACGGGGAGACCCCCGCCGCGACTCCGGCTTCACCCTTTATTATTACGGGATCAACCTGGGCTCCTTCTGGGCATCGGTTATCTGCGGCCTGCTCGGCCAGACGCTCGGCTGGTGGGCGGGTTTCGGACTCGCCGGGGTCGGGATGCTCGCCGGCTTCGTCGTCTTCGTCGCCGGCCGCAAGTTTCTCCTCGGAAGAGGAGAGCCGCCTCAGCCCGAGCGACTGACGGAGCGGGTCGCCGGCCCTCTGAGCCGGGAGTGGCTGGTCTACGCGGGCGGCCTGGCGGGCGTCGCGGTCGTCTGGATCCTCGTCCAGAGATTCGCCCTCGTCGGCACGATGCTCGCCGCCGGGTCCGCGCTTGTTCTCTCCTACCTCGCCTGGTTCATGGTGGCGCGGTGCACGCGCGAGGAACGGCATCGTATCCTCCTCGCGCTCGCGCTTATGAGCGGCGCCGTGATCTTCTTCACCCTGTTCGAGCAGGCTGGCTCGTCGCTGAACCTGTTCGCGCAGCGCAACGTCCAGCTGCCCGAATCGGGATTCTTTACCGTGACTGCGGCGCAGGTCCAGGCCTTCAACCCCGGCTTCATCCTGCTTCTTGCACCGCTGTTCGCCGCCCTGTGGGCGCGGCTCGGCCGCCGCGGCAGGGACCCGGATCCGCTCCTGAAGTTTGGGCTCGGCCTACTTCAGGTGGGCGCAGGCTTCTTCATTCTGGTCTGGAGCGCGGGCCTCGCCGACGCCTCCTACCGGGTTCCGCTGATCTGCCTCGCGGTCACCTATCTCCTCCACACAACGGGCGAGCTGTGCCTCTCGCCGGTCGGGCTCTCCCAAGTGTCGAAGCTGTCGCCGGCCTTGCTCGTCGCGACGATGATGGCAACCTGGTTCCTCGCCAGCGCCTGGGCGCAATGGGTAGGCGCGCTGATCGCGGGCTTCGCGGGCAGCGAAACGGTGGGCGGTGTGGTCCTCGACCCGCGCGACGCACTCCATGCGGCCCTGCGAGTCTTCACCTTCCTCGGCTGGCTCGGTGTCGGCGTCGGAATCATCTTCCTCCTGGCGAGCCCGTTTTTGCGGCACTGGTCGCACGGCGCCGACGACAGCGAGCCTTTCGCGGGAGCGATCGGCCCGACGCCGGACGGGGACCGGCAGTCTCTTGCCTCCGTGGATTGAGCTCAGCGAACGAGCGTCGCGTGCGCGGAGACGGCGCGCCAGTGGCCGAACTGCCGATGATAGACGTCCGTGTAGCGGAAAGTGTGCGTCTCCCGCCTCTCTCCGAGCCGCGCCGTCTGGCTGAAGGCGCCGACGACCACGGCGGTTCGGCCATAGAAACGCACTGTCACGCCCTGGGTCGTGAACGGATCGATTTCGGCCTTTCGGGACTTTACCGCATCGATGAGCTCGCGCTTACCCGAGACCGAGCCGTCTACCCAGACCAAAACGAAGCCATCCGCGAGGATTCGCTCCAGGGCCGCGGCATCGCGGCGCACGACCGCCTCGTTCCAGTCCGCCTCGACGCGCAGCAATTGCGTTCGTGCATCCCCTCCTGCCGCCGCGGCGCTTCCAGTAAGCAAGAGCGTCAAGGCTCCACAGGTCAGGGTTCGCATGCGCCGCCTCTCCTCCGCCCGCTTTCCCAGCCATCCCGGCAGACGGCTACAGAAGCTCGCCCAACAGGCCGCAGGCGCCGCCGAATGGGCGGTTCATCGGCGAACGGTCGAACCAGGCCTGCCAAGCCGCGATCAGGGCCGCCAGAAAGGGCTAGCTTAAGGGTCATGTGACCCAACCGATGATCCGCCTTTCGGTCTAAACATTCCGAGGAAACGAAATGAAACGTCGCATCTTCGCGGCCGCCGCCATCCTAGCCGTCGCCGCGCTTTCCGCTCCGGGCTCGCCGGCAGCACCCGGCCGCACGGGCGGCACGGCCGTGGGCCACCGCCTCGACCTGCTGAAGGATCAAAGTCGCTCCTGGGGCTCCGACGAGGAAGGCGCCGAAGCGCGGCCCATCTTCGTCGATCGCTGGTATCCTGCGGTCGCCGGGCGGCGGCCGACGCGAATCGGCGACTATGTTCTGCGGAAAGTCGCCGAACCGAGGGCGCAGCAAGTGCTGGCGAGATACGTGAACCCTCGTGACCGGGCGATCGTAGAGAAGGGGTTGGCGGAGGGTGACCCCGCGCGGGCGGCTCAGATCTTCGAAATGGCGACCCAAGCCTGGAGTGGAGCCCGAAGCAGAGGGAAGGAAGCTCCTTCGCTCCTCCTGGTGCCCGACTGGACCCTTAGCGCCCAGCCCAACGCGCTTCTCGGCGAACGCCTCGCGGGCCGCGGCTTCAGCGTCGCCAGCCCGCTCAGCCTAGGCCGGAACGCCATTTCCACCCTGTTCTCGAAAGGCTCCCTTGCGGACGCGGAGGCGCAGGCGCGCGATATCGAGCAAGTGCTCTCCTCCAGCCCCGCCGGCGGCGGAATCACTCTTATCGCTCACGGCCAAGGCGCCGTCGCAGCCCTTCTGGTCGCTTCACGCGATAGGAGGATCGAGCGGCTCGCCCTCCTGAACCCGCCCCAGGCGCTTACTGACGGGTCGCTCGCGCCCCTGATCGATCCCTATGAGATACGCGCGGACATCCTAGCCCTCGTGCCGAAGGGCAGCGACACCGGCCGCTGGGACGGTTGGATGAAATATGCGGGCTTGGAGGTGCTCGAGGTCGCCGTCAGTCCGACGGAGTGGACGGATTACCCTGCCCTGCAGGCGCTCGCCGCCGGGAAGGAGCCTACACTACCCCCAGCCATATGGGATGCGCTGATCGCCTTCCTGGAAAAATCCGATGCCGGCGGACCGTATCTCGTCGCCAGGCGGCGGCCGGACCTTCCGGACGAGCTCGGTTGGATAGGGATGGCGCGGCGGGAGGGCTTCGAAGTCGCGCGCGATCGCCTCCTTAAGGCTCGAGCGGCTTTTCCGGACCTACTTCCCTTCCGGCAGAAGGAGATGCTCCGAGTGACGCGGGATCGCACGAGCGGAAACTGGGACCTCGAAGGCGCCATTGAAGGGCTGCGCCTCAACGCCCTGCTCAATCCCGACGCAATCTCCTCTTATGACAGCCTCGCCGACGCCTACATTGCCGCGGGGCGGCCAGCGGCGGCGGCCGCCGCTTATCGAGCGGAGCTCGATGCCCTTCCCCGGGATCCCAGTCTCACGCCCACACAAAGGGAGGCCGAGCGGGTCTATCTCGAGAAACGGCTAGCAGAGCTTTCAAACTGAGGTTCAACCGCCACCAGCTGGGCGCCGGGAGTTTATCAGTGATCGCTCGGCTGCCTCTCGCAGCTCACCACGGGTCTGATCGAATACTTCCTGCCACTGCGCAGCCGTCATGCAGATGCGACGCTTCTTCGCAAAGGACCCAGTTTCCGCGAAGGTCTTGCAAATCCGCTTGGCCCGGGGACCGGGAGAGGAAGGATCCGAAGCCGCCGCGTGAGTGGCAGGAACCGAAACGCAAGCTAACATAATCATCCACAGTGGCCGAAAGCGCATGGGCTGTCCTCCTTCCTGGATTACCGGTGCTTATCATCGCCGCGATTTGAGTGTAGCAGCGATAACTTCCCATCCTGTACAGTTGAGCGCTGTCCCGGACTTCGAAGCCACCAAGCCCACCGGAAAGCGCGCAATTTTCGCCGAACGAGGCAAATAGCAGGCCCAAAGGCTCACCCAGCGGGAAAAGGCGCTTCAGGGCGGTCCGGATTGCGCGGTGCTTCCGCCAGACGGACGCATGGAAGAGCTGAACGCCAGGAGCGTCAAACCGGCCTCCACCGACCCGGCGCGCGCGCGATGGGAAGGGAAGTGCTTTCTCGCCGTCGCGGCGGGAGTCTTCGTTGGCGCAGGCGGACGGCTGCTGATGGCCACCGCCTCCGGCTGGGTCACCCAATGGGTTGCGGAGGCTCCGGCCGTGGCACTCCTTATCCCACTGGTTTTCGCCCGACTCGCCTTGTCTTGCATCTCGCTTCTCATCTTCCTCGGCTGCATCGACTTCGGTGAACGGCGGCTCCTCGTGATCTGGAGGGGGCAGCGCATTCGCGCAGTGTTCGCATCGACGGCGATCCTCGGGGCTCTCCTTCTCATCCACGCCTTTCAGCCTTGGGTGGACGCCCTTGGGACGCCGAGCGGCGTGCGGGCGCTGCTGGCGGCGCCACCGGCGCCGGATCTCACCCTCGTGATGCTGCCGCAAATCGTCCCGACCTCGATCGTGGGCGCGCTCGCCGAGAACCAGATCGCACCAACAATCTTCGCCGGGCTCGCCCTCGGCCTTGCGATCGGCAGTCTCGGCGCCTCTGCATCCCCCCTTGCGCGGGCCGCCGCCGCCGCCGGCCGGCTAGTACGGTGCATCCTTGGTTTCCTGAAGCTGGTGCTCCCGACCGTGCTGTTCGCGGCCACTGCGGCGCTGATCCTGTCGGCCCCGTCCAATCCACCCTCCCTTCATATCGGAAGCTGACATGATCTTCGGTCGCGTGAAGCCGCTCGACGCCATTCTCGCAACAGCCGAGAAGAAGGCCCTTCGCCGCAGCCTCGGGGCCGTCCAGCTCACCTTGCTGGGGGTCGGCGCGGTGATCGGAACCGGAATCTTCGTCCTCACCGCCCAGGCCGCCCAGACCGCCGGGCCGGCGATGATGGTGAGCTTCACGATCGCCGCGCTCGTCTGCGGAGTCACGGCGCTATGCTATGCCGAGCTGGCCTCGATGGTGCCGGTCGCGGGCTCCGCTTATACCTATACCTATGCCGTGGTCGGCGAGCTCCTCGCCTGGATGGTCGGCTGGGCGCTCATCCTCGAATATGCCGTGGCTGCCTCCGCGGTATCGGTGGGCTGGTCCGGCTTCTTCGTTGGGCTGCTTCACAGCGCCCTTGGGATCACCGTTCCTCCGGCCCTCGCCAACGGCCCCTTTGCAGGCGGGCTGATCAACCTTCCGGCCGTGCTGATAGCTCTTCTTGTCACCGCGCTGCTGACGATCGGCACCTCGGAGAGCGCCCGCGTCAATGCGGCGCTGGTCGCGATCAAGGTCCTGGCGCTGACGATCTTCATCTTCGCAACGGTCGCGGTGGCGAAGGGCGAGACCTTCCATCCGTTCGCGCCCAACGGCTGGGGATCTCCGGGTGTGCTGGGCGCCGCCGCCTCCATCTTCTTCGCCTATGTGGGTTTCGACGCCGTGTCGACCGCCGCGGAGGAGACGAAAAATCCGCAACGGAACCTGCCAATCGGGATCATCGGCTCCCTCGGTATCTGCACCGTCTTCTACCTGCTGGTCGCGGCCGGAACGATCGGAACCGCGGGCGCGCAGCCGGTGACCGGCGCCGGTGGCGCAATGCTCGCTGCGGGTTCCAACGAACTCGCGGCGCGTTGCTCGAGCCTCGCGAGCGCCGGGGTTCAGCCGGTGGTGTGTTCGAATGAAGCGCTGGCGCATGTGCTGCGGCAGATCGGCCATCCTCGCCTGGGCGATCTTCTCGGCCTTGCCGCCTCCATCGCCATGCCTTCCGTCATTCTGATGATGCTGTTCGGTCAAACGCGCGTCTTCTTCGTCATGGCGCGGGACGGCCTTCTCCCCGAAAGGCTCGGGGCCGTGCACCCTCGTTGGGGAACGCCGCACATCGTAACGGGCATTACCGGCGCCTTCGTCGCGGTCGCCGCAGGCTTTTTCCCGGTCGGCCAGCTCGCCAACATCTCCAATTCCGGAACGCTGTTCGCATTCGCGATGGTGGCTCTCGCCGTCATGATCCTGCGACGGAAGGATCCGTCGCGGCACCGGCCGTTCCGCACTCCGATGCTCAGGATCACCGGTCCGATCGCTATCCTCGGCTGCGTCGGACTCTACCTGTCGCTTCCATTGGAGGCCAAGCTGGTGCTCCTGATCTGGGGGGGAATCGGTCTGATCGGGTATTTCGGCTACGGTTATCGCCGCAGCCATGTCGGACGAGGCCTGGTAGAGCTGCATGAGGATGACGCCGATGCGCCGTCTCCCTTGGGGGTCCGTCCGCCGCCCGAGTAAGACCAGTGCCCGTAAGTCCAGTTTGGTAGAACCTCCGCCGATGCGCCTGACGCTTTTGTTGCTCCCGGCCTCACTATTTCAAGGGCACCTGACGAACCGCTCTCCGACTCGCTCTACCTTCACATCTTCAGAAAAATATCGAGGGGGATGGCGAATGACAGGGGGCGCCTCGACGCCAATAGCCGAGCGCCCGCGTTACCCCAGACCGTTCCGCACGCCGACGGCCTCTCCATGCGAGTCGGCCGGTCTGCTTCTTGGGGAAGGTCTTGCGATCGAACTTCTTGAGGGGCCCTCCAGCCGGTCGCGCAAGCGCAGGAACGGCCGCTCGACGAGGGCGTAGAGCGCCGCTCCGCATACCAGCGCGGTCGCGAGGGACAGCCCAAGCTTCGCATAGCCGCTGACGTCGTATCGAGGCGCGACCCACTCGATCACGATGTGAAAGGCGATCTTATGGGTGAGGTAGAGACTGTAGGCCCCAGTAGCCAGCGAGCGGGTCAGCCATTGCGGCGGCGCAGACAGGGCGCTTACGTCGGTCCCGGCCGCGGCAAGGACGAGAGCGACGCTCATGGAGAGCAGAGGAAAGCCAAGGGTCGAGCCCACCAATCCGGTGATCTGGTCCCCGAAGAGCCACATCGACGCAGCCATCCCACCCAAGCCGAGAAGCAGGAGAAGGTTAGGGCGCAAAGTCAGGCGGCGCCAGGCTGCAGGGCAAAAGAGCTTCACCGCTGCCAGCGCGACGCCCGCAAGCAAGCCGTCCAGCCGGGTCCAGGTGGGGTAATAGATAAGCTCCAGATAGAGGCGCGGGTCGGGATTGCCGCGCCAGTCGAAGGGACTGGAGGAGACGTGAGCCAGCCACAGCCATGACCGCGTCGCCATTCCGGCCATGAGAACTGCGGCGAACGCAAGCCCGACCGCGGGCCGCCAGCGCGCCGAGGCGAGGAGTGCGACCGCTGGAGGGAAGATCAAATAGAAATGTTCTTCCACGCAGAGGGACCAGACGTGGGAGAAGGCCTTGGGCGCATCCAGCTGGATGAGGAGGTTCTCGGTGAAGGTCACGAACTGCCACAGGGGCTGGATGGCGGAGCGCTCCCGCGCCGCCGGGAGAGTGAAGTAGATGATCGTGACCGCAACGAACCCCGGCAGAATCCTCAGCGCGCGCCGCGAGAAGAACCTCCGATAATCCGGTCTGGACCCGATCGCCCAAGGTTTCAGGAGCTGCCCCGCGATCAGAAACCCGCTGAGGCCGAAAAAGAGGTCGACCCCCATCCATCCGAACCGGACGAACCAATGGTCAGCGTCCGGCACCAGGTCGAAGTTAGCCGCGTGATAGATCATCACCCACAGGATCGCACAGGCGCGCACCGCGTCGAGACCCGAGGATCGCGGTAACGAGCTCTCGAGCGACGCACGCGCCGAACCGCTGTCCCGCTGTTCCGTCGGCCACCGAAGGAACTCACTGATCCTGAGCTTGAGCTGGCGCACAGCCGCCTGTTCAATACCGGCCGCCATGCAACTTGCCCCTCCGGTCCGATATCCGCGGCGCCAACGTAGGCGCAGGTGGGGCCCGCTCAAAGATCCCGGCGCGATTTCGAAGAAGGAGCGATCCGTTCGGACGGCCTCGTACCGGTTTGGGCGACAGGAGCGAAAGCAGCGATGCGGCCGCTTGGTGTGCGATAGAAGTGGTCCGACCCGTACGGCGATCGTCTGCGCGACTGCAATCACCGCTGGAAATGCTCGCACATGACGGTCACGGACGCGCATTCGACCTTACCGGTCTCAGTCACAGGATGATCCAACCCGGCTCCGCAGGGCACAATCCTTGTCATGACCAGACATTCAGGCTTGGTGCTGTCAGACTGCGGCGCTTCATCACCACATGATTCGAACTTGCGAATGCCAGTACCGAAAACCGCGCTGGGCCAACCGAAGGCCCCAGAAATCTGCGGCTGATCAATAGTTTAACTCAGATCGCGTACGCAGCAAAAATCGGTACACGAACTGAAACCGCAGCTTGCGCTCGGAAGGACCAGGGAGGGCTAGGCACCCCTGCCTTCGCCGCTGAGTCGGGACAGTAACGCTGCGTTTGCAAGAGCCGTTCGCAGGCCTACATCGCCGACATGTGCATATATCGCGGTCGTGGCGATATTCTCATGGCCAAGCAGGCGCTGCAGGAACCTCAGATCAACGCCGTCCTCCAGAAGCAACGTGGCGCAGGTATGGCGCAACATGTGGGGGGTGAGATGGGCTTCTATACCGGCCGTCTTCCCGAAAGAACGAAGGGATCGCCGGACGGATTGGGTCGACCAATCCTGTCCATGCGGGCTCAGGAGAGACGTGGTACGCTTGCGGACCGAAAGTTTGGCGAGCAATCCGCGCAACTGATCATCGACTACAAAGACGCGCCGCTCGCGCCTCCCTTTGCCGCGGACATGCAAGCCGCCGCTTTCTGGATCAAAGTCCTCAGGGCGAAGCTGCACGAGTTCCGCTACGCGCAGACCTGTTGAAATCAGAAGGAGGACGGCGGCGGCGAACGATTTCTCGGATAAGGCGACCTTCCGATCGACGCAGATCGACCGAGCCGCCCGGGCCAATTTGGTTGCGTCCGAACGAGTGACGCCGCGTGGCAGCGATTTCGCTCTCGGAAGGTGCATCTCAAGCGTGGCGAATGGTGACCGCTCCAATGAGCCGGATCGTACCAGATCCTTATAGAACCCACGCAGGCACGCCATGCGACGCCGTAATGTGCGTGGCGCTGCGGATCGCTCAGCGGCAAGGTGACGAGCATAGGCGACGATTGTGTCCTCGCGCCCTGCGCAAAGCTGAACCCGGGAGAGGAACCCGACGTAATCTCGCAGATCGCTGGTGTAGGCGCGGATCGTATGATCCGACGGATCGCGCATCGTTTTCATTCGGCTGACATAAGCAGCCGTCATCTCATCCGTGAGCAGCACACAATTCTCCCCCTGCCCACGGAAGCCTGTTCCTTCACGTACGCCGGAGATGGTCCATAATGGACATTCTTTTCCATTTGCTTGCCGCTTTCAGGGTGGCTGTCGTTGCGATAGGGTTGTGGTGGGACAGATGGATAACTCAGAATTATGGGGCGCCGGATTCCTGAAGAGGCCTGGCGGCACTTCTTGACTGAAGTGAACGGGGCAAGCCGATACGATGGGCTTCGTTTCGAAAACCTGGTTCGAGACCTTTTGGACCGGTTCTTCTCCGGTAATTGGTCGTCAACGTCCCGCTCATGGGACGGTGGCCGGGATTTCGTCGACCGATCGATCGAGGGGGAAGAGCAATGGGCCGAGTGCAAGATGTATCGCGGCGCCCTCAGCTTGCGGGTCCTGAGCCCTACCCTCGTCATGGCGATCATGGGGAAGACCGGTCCCTCCTTCTCTTCTCCTTTAGCGAAGTCAATGCCCCGGCGCGGCGGCATCTGGCGCGTTTAGGCAGGGACCAGGACATGGATGTCCGACTCTACGACGGCGACACGCTGGATGGCCTAATCCTGGCCGCACCCGACGTCCGGTTGCGATATTTCGACGAGGCCGGCGACGACGAGCGGGCCCATATCGAGGCGCTGCCATTGCTCAGCGGACGCCTGACGCGCGATCTGGAATTCGAGCTCAGCGATCTGAGCACGAGCGGAAGCGAGCGGTCAGCCCTGGAACTCGTTTTGGACCTCCACGCCCCCGTGATCCTCGAACTGTTCCTGAAGAACCAATCGCCATTGCACCCTCTGCGCTGCACGGTCGATCTCGGCGCACTCAACGCTACGGCCAGTCCGCTACGGCTGTTCCGACCGGAAGAAGCTCATTGCGAGGTCAATCTGCGAGCCGGTGAGATCAAGGCTTTGCGCTATGTCATGCGCGCCTCGGCCGCCGGCGTGCGTCGAGTTCCGCCAATCGCCGTGGAGGTTCCCGGGGCGGACGGAGGAGCCCGTAGGCTCCCAATCTCTTTACCGACGCGCCGGATCAGCGCCAGCTTGATCCGGCACCCGCCACTTATCGGGGCGGCTTATCTTCGCAGCCTCTCCGATCTCGCCAGCTTCCTTTCCCTGTCCGGCCGCTTCACGGCATCGGTGGTCCACGGGCGCAGCGGGGTCGGCAAGAGCCGCTTCCTCGAGGAGCTTGGCTACCGGCTCGTCGCTGCCGGCAGGGTCGTGGTCCAGATGGGCCCGGCGAACTTTCGAGGGCTCGACTGGCGATCCGTCATCCGCTCCGTGGTGGCACGCTTGACGGCCATGCCGGACCCCAACCAGTTCGGATCCAGTCCGCGGGAGGAGATGGGCGGCGAAGCCGTGCGCGATGACGTCACGCGCCTCCTCTACGAACACAGGGATGGGGACGACGCCGCTTTCCTGGCCGACGCCCTGGAAATCATCGAGGAGCGCCTGCAGGTCGCACCCCGGACCTTGCTCGTCGACGACCTGCAAGGGTTCGACCCGAACATCGTCGCGTTCTTTCAAAGCCTCAGCCGGCGCCTGCGCGGTGTCCCCTCGAGAGGCGCCCTGGTCATCGGAGTGAACATCGATTTCGTCGCGGAGAACCGCGCGGCGGTCGAATATTATCTGGAATTGCTCGACCGCACCGAGGGCGGCCTCGACGAAGCGGGACGCTCCATCGTCGTGGAAGAGTTCTCGGAGGGCCAGGCCGCCGAGTTCGTCGACAATTTGCTGAGCACCGGCGTCGAGCCCGGCGGCAGGCAGTTCTCGGTCGAATATCCGGAGCTGCTGCGGGCCGTCCTCGTCAAGGTCGAGCCTCGTCCGTTGGCGCTCTGGCAACTTATCCATCTTTGGGTCGACCGCCGCTTCCTCATCGCCACTGACCATTTCTTCCTGATTGCCGATCTCGCAGGCCTGCAGCAATCGCTCCAGGAGGCATGGCGGCTGCTCGAAGGGGTCATGAAGCAGCGCATCGCACACCTGCGCCGCGGCCCGGCCCAATGGCGCGCGCTTCAGACCGTGACCCTGTTCGGAGAGATGAGCGAACGCGATCTGGACGATCTCGCCATTTCCCGCGCCGTCGTCGAGCAACTCCTCGATCAGGCCTTCCTGCGCCGGAATGGCTCGGATGGCGTCGACTTCTACCATGGTGCCGTAGCCCGGGCGGTGCACGAGCTTGTGAGCGATCCCGGTCCCGGGTTCGTCGACGGACTAAGGCTAGTCTGGAGAGGGAAGCGCCGCCGCCGCGTGTGGAGCCGCCGGCCCGTCGCCGGCTTCAATCTCGATGTCGTCGCCAATCTCCCGCCGCTCAAACCAGAAGCGGCATTGATGGCCTGCGGTCCCGCGGCGACGCCAACGCTGCAGAGCCAGCGGGCCGCCTCCCGCCTTCTCCGAGCGCTTCGGGAAGACGCCGACCCTGGCCTGCTCCTGCCGGTCGCCATCGGTCTCACGCGCCACGCCGGCTGGCTGGAAGGCCGGGCGGGGCAGACGCAACGGCTGATCGAAATCGCCCCCGATTTCGAAACTTTTCGCCCTTCTTCGGCAGAAGACTTGCGGCTGTTCGCCACGCTCCTCGCCAGCACTGGGAGCCAGGCGCTCTCGGACGGCTTCGGGATCGAGGCTAGAGTGTTCCTCGAAGGCTGGGAGGCGCGCCTCACGAGAGAGATACGGGCGCGGTGCGCACCAGCTGCAAGCCGCAGTCTGCGAGCACGCGTCAGAAATCGCATGTGTGTTCTCTACAAGGACCTCGGCCTTCCCGAGGAGGCCCGGCGCCGGGCCCGGCAATCGCTGCGCGAGTGCCGGGCCGACGGCAATGCGTTCCTCGCCTGTCTGAACCATGTCGACATGGGCTACCTTCATTACGGCGATTACTCGCAAACAAGCGAGGCGGTGAAGGAATGGAACAAGGCCCGGAGCATCTTCCGGTCGGCCCGCAAGACCATCCTGTCGGCAGCGCCGGAGGCCGAGCATTTCATCGGCCTCACCTCGGCATTGAGCACCGCGATGTCGGGTTCCGTCCATGAAGCGCAGATTGCGCTCCAGTCGGTGGCGGCGACCGCCCGGGCGAAGCAGGACGTATATTATCATCTCCAGGCGTCCGTGATGGCCCAGATCCTCGCCGTTCACTTGGCCCTTACCGCTAGCGGACGTCTGTCGCGTTCCCGACAGACGGTTCTGATGGGCGGCTTTCAGGCGCTGGAAGATCGTGCCGCGACCCTCAATATCGAGAGATTCCTTCGGCCGATTCAATATGGGCGCGCGGTCTGCCTGATGGCAGGGCAGGCTTCAAATCCGCAAGGCGCGATGACACTGCTCGACACTCTCGCCGCCCAGGCCGAGAAGGGACATTGGGTCTCGCCGCTTGCGGGCGCCGTCTTGTACGACTGGGTGAGGATGACGGTCCAGTTGCACGGCGAAAAAGGCATCGAGCGCACATCGAGCCGCCGCCTTTCCCTGCTGGGGGACCGACTCGAAAGCGCCGTCGCCGGCAAGCCGGCGCCGCCGATAACGACCTTCTGGACGTCCGGCTTCAACCTGCCCTACGCTTGACCCGCGTCAGTGCTCGAGGGCCGCGGCCGCCGTGAGGACGTTCGCGTTCCGGTCGACGACCAGATCGCCGGAAGGGTCGCGGGAACCCCACCAATAGCGATTGTCGCGCAAGCCCACGTGCCTGTCGACGAAATAGGCGATCGGTAGCCGGAGCGTCATGATCTCATATCCGAACAATTCCAGAAGGTCTTCCCGCGCCGCGTCGCGCCGCCCCGATGCGGACCGATGTATTTCGTAGGAGCTTGCGCCGGCGTCGGTAAGTCGATCGACGTACCAGCCGGGATTTGCCACATTCATTGCGTCGCAAATGACGTACCGCTTGTGTAAGGCGTTACCGACCTCAGTGAAGCTTCGCTCGAAGTAGCCCCCGAGGTCTTCCTCCAGGACGTCGCGGTTTCTCCACACGAAAGCGCCCTTATGGTCGCCTTTGAGGAGATGCTGCTTATATGCCCTCTCCCGGTGCGAGTCCCAGCCTCCCAAGTGATAGATACGGGAGTCGGGAGTCGCGGCGATGCGCCCCCCCGCCCGCTTCAGGCGCAGACAGAAGTCGACGTCCCCGTACATTGTTGCGAGCTTCTCCTCGAAGCCGCCGAGGCGGCGATAGGTGTCGCGCGCGAGGAGCATGCCGCCGCTACAGGCCGCCTGAGGAAAATGGAGACGGTTGACGATGGGGTCGTCGCAGCGCCGGTCCTTGTAGGGATGAGCGCCGTTGAACTGGTTGTAGGCGATTCCGAACTCGCTTACTTCGCCTGTGCGCGGATCGAGCAGCATCGAGGCCCCGGCGTCGGCCCCGGTTCCGCCAACGGCCGAACGAAGCGCCTCCAGCCACCCGGCGGTGAAGAGAAGGTCGTAGTCAGCCAGGACGATCTCGTGACAATCGGTCGCAGCGACGCCTTCGTTGAGGGCCTTTGCATTCCCGACCGACTCGCTGAAGTGGATGAACCGAATACGGGCCGGCCAGCCTTGAGTGACAATGTCGCGAGCGCCGGGCGCATTGACGACTACGATGACCTGAACACTGTCGCTCGTAGTCGCGAGCAAACTCCGCAGACAGCCCTCCAGAAGATGGCGGCCGCGACAAAAGCCCAGCACGACAGCCGTGTCGCAAGCCCGCTGTCCCATAATTCTGAGTTATCGTTTGCCGAGGTGACCTTGCTTCTGCGCTCCCCTTGACCTCGATGAATCCAGTCCTGCACGCGGACTACCAAAGGGCGCGGGAATCCAGCCATCTCTGTACGTCAGTGAGCCTGAACCGCGGGCACCGCCGGTATTTGCTGCCGCCACTGCCCAGCTCATACTCGCGCGGAAAACCAGTGGGCCGCCGCCTGCGCAGCCGGTCGATCTGGCGCCGGGACAGGCGCGCGAGCTGCGCGAACTCCTCGACCGTGATCATTGAAGCGCCGCTAATCGCGCTCGAGCGCAGGTCGCTCATCGCGGTCACGTGCCTTGGCCGCGACGGCGGCGAGCGAACGCCTTGTCGCCTTCCAGGAAGCTCGCCAGCATCGCCGGGATGAGATCCTGGACCGGTTCCTGCTGGCCGTAGGTCTCCCCATAGAGCTGCGCATAGTCCGCCAGCGCTTGGTGAAGATCCGGGGCAACTGCGATCGTGATCTTCACGGGTGTCCGATCGGGCAGCTTGCCGAGTCGCAGGCCCGCCATCATCCCCTCCACGGCCGCAGCACGAGATCCTTGTGGATCACGGCGCGGAGCGACCAGCCGGGGCGCACAGTCAGAGTCGGCTGCACGTTGAGGTTGCGGGAGGTGATCTGGTCGCCGGCTCGCGCCGCATTCTGTTGCGTCGACTCGCGGACCGCTCGAACGAGGTCGCCCTCGCCGCCGCCGAACGTGATCTCCGTGCTGACACCGAGCAGTGTTGAAAGCGCTATCCCCTGCAGCAGCCTCCAGGTGTGGAAGTCGACCCGATCCCGAACGCCGGCATAGCCCGAGAGGTCCGTCGCCGGCGCATTGTCCAGCCGGATCGAGGATCCGTCCGGGAAGACGATTCGCTGCCAGACCAGCAGCGCCCGGCGCTGGCCGTAGGCGACCGTGCTGTCATAGCTTCCGATCAGGCGAGCGCCCTGTGGCACGAGGATTGTGCGGCCGGTGCCGCTGTCGCGTACATTCTCGGTCACCTGCGCGATGACCGTGCCGGGCAAGTCGGAGTTGAGCCCCGTCACCAGGCTCGCGGGGATGATCGTGCCGGCGCTGAGCGTCCAGGGCGACGGCGCCGGCCGAAGCGGATAGGGGTTCGTGTCCCCTGCCTCCGATCGGTCGAACTCGGTCCGACGCCCCTGCCCCGCCTGCGACCCTCGCTCAGAAGCCTGCTGGTCCGCGGCGGCTTCAGCCTCGCCGCTCGGCGCGCGCTCTACCGCGGGTAGCGCGGGAGCACCGGCCCCGCCGCGTCCGGTAATCTGCACGACCACGCCCGAAGCGCGGGCGGCTTCCTCGGCCGCGGCCCGACGCTGGCGCTCCGATTCCGCGGCGGCCGGGCAGCCTCGGCTTCGCTGGGTGCCGCCTGCGCAGCGGGCGGCGACGCCCCCCCGCCCAAGCTCCGCTGATGTTCCAGGATCGGCCGGCCGAGATCGCCCGGAAGCGGCGGCCCCAGGCGCGGCACGTCGCCATAGCTGGCGGGAGCGTCGGCGAGCGCCTCGGGCGCCGCCTTTGCAAGCGGTTCCGCCCCCTGATCCTCCCCTGCGGCGATCCGGAAGCTCGGGGGCGCGAGCGCCACCCAGGTGACGGTCACGAGAGCAGCGGCGACGGCGCCGGTGATCCCAATGATGAGGCCGCGCCGGAACCGAACCACCGGCCGCGGGCTGCCGCGGAGCACGAGCGTTTCCGGATTCTCCTTCGGCGGCGGCGGCGCAGTCTCGCGCGGAGCGTCGCTCATGACGCCCTCCCCCGCCGCCGGCGCTGCCCGCGCGCGTCCCCACGGACGATCCGCACGACCTGCTGGCGCCGCTCGCCGAGCCGCAGCTCGGCGGCCTCGAACAGCCGGTCGACGACATAATAGCGGCCGCGCAGCCGGTAGTTGACGAGCTCGGTCCGCCCGCTTGTCCCCCGGACAAACAGAGGCGGAGCTTCGCCTTGGGCGAGGCTCGCCGGAAACTCGATGAAGACCTGCTGCCCGTCGTCGAACGCGCGGACCGGTCGCCAGGGCGGATCGTCGCCCTCGATCGAATAGCCGAAGTTCAGCGCCTCCACCGCAACGCCGGCTGCGATCGGCTGCTTGAGAGCGGCGGCTTCTCCGGGCCTGAGCGCCAGCAACTCGTCCTGCAGGTAGGTCCAGGAGATGCTGGCCATCGCCGTCCGCGCGGTGCTCTCGAGCTGGACGTGATAGACGCGCCGGTCGGTGGTGATGAAGAGATTGGTCCTGAGCCCTACCGCCGAGGGCTTGACCAGGATGTGGGTCCGGCGCGCCGCGCCGGCGCCGCTGGTCGTGTCGCCGATCACCCAGCGGGCGGTGTCGCCGGCCGCGACCGAGATTAAAGTCTCGCCGGGCTGGAGCGCGATCTCGCTCACCCGCTCGGGGGCGGTGTAGAGCCGGTAGAGCGCGCCTTGCGTCCAGACATAGACCTGAACAGCGTTGACATAGCCCTCTTGGCTTGGCTCGCGGATCGCAGCTCGGTTCGCAGCCTCGACCCGAGTCACCGGCGGCCCGCTCGCCCGCCTGCGGCCAGCACTCGGCGACGGCAGGCGCAGTTCCTCCCGCTGCTCGGTCACGGCGGCCGCGGCCGCCGGCTCGGGCAGCGGATCCGGGACCAAAGCGGCCGGCCGGTACCCGGCGGCCGGCGCGGCGGCGGCCGCCTCCGCGCGGGTACCGCCGGCACAGGCGCAGAGGCTGAGGGCGGAGGCCATCGTTAGAAGGGTCGTTCGGCTCATTGGCTGTTCCTCTCGGAAGGCACGGGTTCGGAAGCGGGGGGCTGGGCCAGTGTCGGATCGAGCGGAGATCCGAGCGGCAGCGACGGCGAGACTGGCCGCTCCGGGGGAGCGGATGCGGGTGTCTGCGCGGGCGCCGGCACATCGAGCTCGCGCGACCAGTCGATCGCATCGACGTACAGGCCGAGCGGATTCTTGCGGAGAGTGTCGGCCGACGAGGGCGGCCGGACCACGATCGACAGGATCGCGGTCCAGCGCGTGGTGCCGGCGAGGCTGCCCCGCTCGTAGGTCGTCTCGGTCCATTTGACCTGGAACGAGCGGTCCGAAGCGCGGACGACGCTGGTCACCTGCACCGACACCGTCCGCTCGCCCAACTGCCCGAACGGGTTCGAGGAGCGGGCATATTCGCCGAGAAACCGCGAGCCGCGCTCGGTGACAAAGTCGTAGGCCGAGAGCCAGCTCTGGCGCATCAGCACCGGGTCGAGCGAGATCGAGCGGACGTTGGCGACGAACCGGCCGAGGTGCCAGGCGACCTGTGGGTCGGTCGGGCGATATTCGGCCTCCGCCGGCGTCACCGCCCGAGCTTCGCCGAGCGCGTCGACCTCGACGACATAGGGAACGACACGGCTCTGCATCGACTGCCAGAGCAGCGCTCCGGAGAGGCCGCCGGAGAGGATGAGCCCGCCGAACGCTATGAGCCGCCAGTTTCTGGCCTGGACCCTCGCCGAGCCGATCCTCTCGTCCCAGACCTGTCCCGCCCGCTGGTAGGGCGTCTCCGGTTCGGGCGTCCGCCCGTAGCGCTGAACCGCGCGCCTGAATCTCATCTTCAGTCCTCTCTTTCGCTGATGTCGGGAGTGGCGGCCGCGCCGCCGCGGTCGCCTTCGCGGACCGCCTGGAGAGCGGCATGACGGTGGTGGCGTGCATTCTGCTCGGAGCGCAGGCGCCGTGCCCAATGAGGCGCCTCGTCGGCCGCTGCGCCGCCACCTGAAGCGGCCGAGCTCGCGCCCGCTCCGGTCGAACCTGCGAACATGGCCGACCGGCGGCCGCGCTCGGCCGCCGCACCGAGACCGGCGGCGTCGCTCAGCTTCGCCTTCGCGGCCGCCGCTCCCGCCCGGCCGACACCTGCCAGGCCGGCGCCGACGCCGTTCGAGCCCGAAGTTTCCTGGCCGAGGCGGTAGGACGCCGTGGCGGCAGAGCCCATCGAGGTGCCGGCGCGGAGCGCGCCCATTCCAGCGCTCGCGACGCCGCGGGCCCCGGCGACGGCGGCTCCGCCCGCGACGGCGACCGTCCCGAACGCCGCGGCGGTGGTTCCGGCGGCCGCTCCGGCGCCGAGCTGCGGCGCTCCGGCGACGAGCCCGGAAGCGATGCTCGGCCCGAAGATGCCGAGGCCGAACAGGGAGAGGCTGGCGAGGACCATGCTCATCGCCTGGGTGAGGTCCGTCTCCTCCGCGCTGCCGGCCGCTGCGAACTCGCCGAAGAAGCCCGAGCCGATGCCGACGATGACCGCGAGCACCATCACCTTGATGCCGCTCGAGACGACGTTGCCGAGTACGCGCTCGGCGAGGAAGGAGGTTCGGTTCCACAGCGCGAACGGCACCAGCACGAAGCCCGCGAGCGTCGTCAGCTTGAACTCGATGACGGTGATGAAGAGCTGGATCGCCAGGACGAAGAAGGCGAGGATGATGAAGAACCAGGCCATCATCAGGGTCGCGATCGTCAGGAAGTTGTCGAAGAAGGCGATCGGGCCCAGCAGCTCGCTCACCTGGTCGAGCAGAGGATGGGCCGCCTCGAACCCGGTGCTCGCGACATAGCCGGGCCGGAGCAGGTCGTCGGCGGTCATGCCGCCGCCTCCGGCCGTGATTCCGAGCCCGGCGAAGGAGCGGAAGATGATGTCGGCGAGCGTCGAGAAGCTGCCGAGGATCAACGCGAACGCGCCGACAAAGAGGATCTTCTTGAGGAAGCGGCCGATGATGTCGTCCTCGCCGCCCATCGCCCAGAACAGGCCGGCCAGCGTGATGTCGATCCCGACCAGCACCGTCGTCAGGAAGGCAACGTCGCCGCCCAGCAGGCCGAAGCCGCTGTCGATGTAGCGGATGAACGCCGTCATGAAGCGGTCGATTACATTGAGGTCGTTCATCTCTGCGCGTTCCGATCGCTCATGAAAGGAGGTGCCGCGGGGCTCCCCAGGGGGCATGGAAGCCCCGCGGCGGGCGCGGCGGCCTCGCCGCCGCGGCCCATCTCGTCAGTTGTCGCGCGGCGTGTAGGCGCGGCCGGTGCCGAGGAACCGGCGAGTCGCCGCGCGCCCGTCCTCCTCGGACTGGGTCCGCCGCGCCCGCTCCAGCGCGGCGTCGCGGAACTCGGCGGCCATCAGGCTCTGGAGCTGCATCTGCTGCTTGATCGAAAGCGCCAGGAGCTGGTTGGCGGCCTGGCCGACCTGAAGGCTGCCGACGGCGCCCTGGCTTGCCGCGACCAGCTCGGCGAGCGTGCCGGCATCCTCGCGGACATTCTCGACCACCTGCGCCTGCACGCTTATGGCGTGACGGTAGCCGGCGCTCGCCGCGTCGAGCCGGGCGCGCGCCTGCGCCACCCGCTGATCCGTCCTCAGCACGCGCTGGACGGCGCCGGGGAACATCGTCCGCACGCGCTCGTCGAGCCGGTCGATCCTGAAGTCGATCCCCTGCGCCTGGCCCATCAGATCCTCGATGCGCTGCATCGCCGAGGTCACCTGCTCGAGCTGCGGGAAGTCGATCCGCTCGAGGTTGCGGCCCATGTTCCGGAGCATCGCCGCCTCGTTCTGCAGCGAGGCGATCTGGTGGTTGATCTGCTCCAGCGCCCGCGCCGCCTGGAGGAGGTTCTGGGCGTAATTGGTGGGGTCGAAGACCGGGATCGCCGCCGCCGGACTCATCGGGAGCACCATCGTGCCGCCGACCGACAAGGCGGTGGCCGCGGCAAAGGCCATCGCCATCCTGATTTTCTTCACGTCAATTCTCCTTCGGGGGTTTGGGGGCCGGGAAATCCGTCGATCGCGGCGGCGGCCCAGTCGAGGCCGCGATCCTCCAGCCAGCGGCGCGCGAAGCCCGCCCCGCCATCTTCGGCGAAGACTCGGTCGATCCGCCGCTGGGCGGCCGGATCCGACGCGCCGCAGAAGGCGAGCGCGATTCGGCCGAGGCTGAGATCGAACAGCCGGTTGCCGCGCCGCGACTGGAGGTAATAGTCCCGCTTGGGGGTCGCCCGGGCGATCAGCTCGATCTGCCGCTCGTTGAGCCCGAACCTCTCATAGGCGGCGCGGGCCTGAGGCTCGACCGCCCGGTCGTTGGGCAGGAAGATACGCTGCGGGCAACTCTCGACGATGGCCGGAGCGATGCTGCTATCGGCGATGTCGGCGAGCGACTGGGTGGCGAAGATCACCGCCACGTTCTTCTTGCGAAGCACCTTCAGCCATTCGCGGATTCGCGCGGCGAACAAGGGATTGTCGAGGAACAGCCAGGCCTCGTCGAGCAGGAGCAGGGTCGGACTTCCGTCGAACCGCTCCTCCAGGCGGTGGAACAGGTAGGTGAGCACCGGCATCACCGCGCCCGGCTGGGTCATCAGGGTCTCGGTCTCGAAGCACTGGACGTCGGCGAGCGCGAGGCGGTCCTCGGCCGCGTCGAGCAGCCGGCCGAACGGCCCCTCGAGAGTGTAGGGCGCGAGCGCGGCCTTGAGCGCGTTCGACTGGAGGAGGAGCGACAGGCCGGTCAGAGTCCGCTCGGGCTCCGGCGCCGAGGCAAGGCTTCCCAGAGCCGACCAGAGAGCGTCCTTCACTTCGGGCGTCACCGCCACCTTCTCATGCTCGAGCAGGGCCGCAAGCCACTCGGCCGCCCAGGTCCGCACGGGCGGCTCGTCGATCCGGCGGAGCGGCTGGAACGCCAGCGCCCCCGCGCCCCCTTCGGTCTCCGCGCCAGAGCCGAGAGCGTGGTGGGTTCCGCCCATGGCGAGAACGGCCGCGCGCGCCGACCAGCCCTTGTCGAACAGATAGATCCGGGCATCCGGATAGCGCCGGAACTGCATCGCCAGCAGCGAGAGCAGCACCGACTTGCCGGCGCCGGTCGGGCCGACCACCAGCATATGGCCGACGTCGCCGACATGGGTGGACAGCCGGAACGGAGTCGAGCCGCTCGTTTCCGCGAACAGCAGCGGTGGCCCGTCCAGATGCGTATTGCGCACCGGCCCGGCCCAGGCCGAGGACAGAGGCATCAGGTGGGCGAGATTCAGTGTGTGGACGAGCGGCTGCCGCACATTCGCGTAGACATGGCCCGGCAGGCTCGAGAGCCACGCTTCCACGGCGTTGAGCCGCTCGCGCCTGGCGGTGAAGCCGAGCCCGTTCACGACCCGCTCGACGGAGCGCACCTTCTCGTCCGCCCTCGCAGCATCGGCGTCGGCGACCGTGATCGTCGCCGTCAGGTAGCCGAAGGCGACATAATCCTGGCCCAGCGCCTGAAGCGCGAGGTCGGAGTCCGCGACCTTGTTGTCCGCATCGCTGTCGGTCAGCTGGACCGGCTGGTTGTACATCACCTCGCGCAGCAAAGCGGTCACCGACTTTCGCTTGTTGAACCATTGCCGACGAAGCCGGGTGAGCGCGCGGGTGGCTTCGGCCCTATCGAGCGCGATGAAGCGGGTGACCCAGCGGTAGCCGAAATCCTGATGGTTGAGAGCGTCGAGGATGGCCGGCCGGCTGAGGCTCGGAAAGCCGAGCACGGTCAAGGTGCGCAGATGAAGCTCGCCGAGCGTCGGCTCGAGCCCGCCCGCAAGCGGCGTGTCGGCGAGGAACGCGTCGAGATAGACCGGCGTCTCCGGGACAGCGACACTGTGACGCTTGGTGGATACGGCATTGTGGAGGAAGGTGAGAGACTCCTCGTCATCGAGCGCCCGAACTTCGGGCATGAAGCCGGAGATGAGGTCGAGCGCCCGGTCGGTCTCGGCAACGAACGACGACAGGGCCTCACGCCAGTCACGGCGCCTCTCACCGGAGCTGCGCTCGATCAGCGCCCGCTCTGCGCTTGCCTGACTATCGGGCGGCGGCAGCCAGACTAAAGTGAGGTGATAGCGGCTCTCATAATGATCCCGCTCGCCCTCGAAGCTCGCCTGTCTCTCCCTGTCGACGAGCCAGGAGGCGGGATCGGGGAAGTCACTCTCCGGGTAGCCGAGCGCCTCGACCCGCTCCGCGTCGAAGAACAGGGCCCAGCCGGAGGCGAACCTCTTCAGTACATTGTTGACCCGGGCCGACACGGAGACGAGCTCGGCCTCGGTCGCGCTTTCGAGGTCGGGACCTCGGAACCGAAACGTGCGCTGGAAGCTGCCGTCCTTGTTGAGGACGACGCCCGGCGCCACCAGTGCGGCCCAGGGCAGATGGTCGGCCAGCCGGTCGGCCCGGTTCCGATATTCGCCGATCTTCAGCATGAAAGATGCCCCCGCTGGCGAAGGTGCCTGATCAGCACCGGGGCGAAGTCCGGATCGCGCTTGGCGGCGAACACGGCCAGCGTGTGGCCGATCGCCCAGACGATCAGGCCCGCAATCCACTGCTGGAGACCGAGCCCCATCGCGGCCGCAACCGTGCCGTTCACGATCGCCACGCCCCGCGGCGCTCCGCCGAGCAGGATCGGCTCAACCAGCGCGCGGTGGATCGGCGCCTCGAACCCCTCGACATGCTGAGAAGCCGAGATCACGCGACCAGCGCCCCGCCGCCGAAGCTGAAGAAGGAGAGAAAGAAGGACGATGCGGCGAACGCGATCGACAAGCCGAAGACAATCTGGATGAGCCGCCTGAAGCCCCCGGCCGTATCGCCGAAGGCAAGGGTAAGGCCGGTCGTGATGATGATGATCACCGCGACGATCTTGGCGACCGGGCCCTGGACCGATTCCAGCACCTTCTGGAGCGGCTCCTCCCAGGGCATTCCGGAACCGGCCGCCTGAGCCTGGACGGCGATGAGAACGGCGGCGGCTGCGAGGCTGGCGGCGGCGCCGCGCGCGGCGGCACGGCTGAGGCGAGCTTCAGGCATGGTTCTTCTCCTCAAGACTTCGGATTTTCGGCATCGAAGGGTCGGAGCGCGTAGTCGCCGGCGGGATCCAGCCCTTCGAGGCATTCGATGGCGCCGATCCGGCGGGCGGTACCCCGCCCCTCGATGAAGACGATCAGATCGATCGCGTCGGCGAGCAACCGTCGCGGCACCGTGACGACGGCTTCCTGCATGAGCTGCTCGAGACGGTAGAGCGCCGACCTGGCGCTGTTGGCATGGACGGTCGCGATTCCGCCCGGATGGCCCGTGTTCCAGGCCTTGAGCATGTCGAGAGCCTCGCCGCCACGAACCTCGCCGACGACGATCCGGTCGGGCCTCAGTCGAAGCGTCGAGCGGACGAGGTCGGCCATCGTCACCACGCCTGGACGCGTACGCAGCGCCACCGTGTCCGGCGCGGCGCATTGCAGCTCGCGCGTATCCTCGATCAGGATGACTCGCTCGTCATGCGCGGCGAGCTCGGAGAGAAGCGCGTTGGCCAGCGTCGTCTTGCCCGAGCTGGTCCCGCCGGCGACGAGGATGTTGCGGCGGTCGACGACGGCCAGCGACAGCGCCCTTGCCGCCTGGGGCGTCATCAGGCCGTCACCCACATAGTCGGCGAGGGTGTAGACCCGCGAGGCGGGCTTGCGGATCGAGAAGCAGGGACCGGTGGCGACGGGGGGCAGGATGCCCTCGAACCGTTCGCCGGCGAGACCCTCGCCATGCGGCGGAAGCTCGGCGCTGACGATCGGCGCGGCACCATGGACCTCTGTCCGGGCGTGGCTGGCGACGAGTCGGATGATCCGCTCGATCTGCGCCGGCTCCAGGATGATCCCCGTGTCGCTTCGGCCGAAGCCCAGTTGGTCGAGCCGAAGAGCGCCGTCGGGATTGACCATCACCTCGATGACGAGCGGATCGGCCAGTGCAGCCGCGATTACCGGGCCCATCGCGGTGCGGAGCATCGCCCGCTTGCGGTCGGCGGATTCGGAAGACGAGGTCATAGCCGTCAGAAGCTCGGCATCAGGTCGGGGCCGCGACCCGAGCCTTCATTGACGGCATGGGTGGCGAGCACGGGCGGCAGCGGCCGAAGCCCCTCCATGCCTGCGGCCTCGACCACCGGGTTGGAGTCGTCGTCGCCCGGGCAGATGAGTTCGAGCTGGTCCTGGTGCGGCCGTATCGAGCGCCGCCTGGACGGCAAAGCGGGATGCCGCTCCTGCTGAAGGCCGCCGCTCTCCTCGCCCGGACGCCGATCGGCTTCCCGATCCGGTGCACGCGCCGCGACCCGGCCACTCCAGTCGTCCGGCCGCAACTCGGGCCGGTCGGCGTAGACGCCTTCGCCCAGGATCGGCGGCGGCAGCAGCCGGGATGTGAAGTTGCGGTCCTCATAATAGCGCAGCTTGCCGGCGCGGATCGGCGCGAGACCGGACACCAGGACGAGCTCGTCCGAGGGCGGAAGCTGCATGACCTCGCCGGGAGTCAGGAGCGGCCGCGACGTCTCCTGACGGCTGACCATGACGTGCGCGAGCCAGGGCGCGAGCCGATGGCCCGCATAGTTGCGCATCGCCCGCTGCTCGGTCGCCGTTCCGAGCGCATCGGAAATACGCTTGGCCGTCCTCTCGTCGTTGGTCGAGAAGGCGACGCGCACATGGCAATTGTCGAGGATGGCGTTGTTCTCGCCATAGGCTTTGACGATCTGATTGAGGCTCTGGGCGATGAGGAACGCTCGAACCCCATAGCCGGCGAGGAAGGCCAGGGCGGTTTCGAAGAAGTCGAGCCGACCGAGCGCCGGGAACTCGTCGAGCATCAGCAGCAGCTGCCGGCGAGGCCGGCCGTCCATGCCCTGAAGCCGCTCGGTGAGGCGCCGTCCGATCTGGTTGAGGATGAGCCGCACCAGGGGCTTGGTCCGCGAGATGTCGGACGGCGGAACCACCAGGTAGAGCGAGAGCGGCCGCTCGCCTTCCAGAAGGTCGGCGATCCGCCAATCGCAGGCGGAAGTGACCGCGGCGACTGTCGGGTCGCGATAGAGACCCAGGAACGACATTGCCGTCGAGAGCACGCCCGACCGCTCATTGTCGGACTTGTTGAGCACCTCCCGCGCGGCCGAGGCGACGACCGGATGTACCATCGGGACCTCGGCCGTGCCGAGATGGTTGGAGGTCATCATCGCCTTCAGGGTCGAAGCGAACGGCCGCTCGGGGTCCGACAGGAAGGTGGCGACCCGCGCCAAAGTCTTCTCCTCCTCGGCGTAGAGGATGTGGAGGATCGCTCCGACGAGAAGCGCGTGGCTGGTCTTCTCCCAATGGTTGCGCCGCTCGAGCGCGCCCTCCGGGTCGACCAGGATGTCGGCGATATTCTGGACGTCGCGTATCTCGTCGCTGCCCGCCCGAACCTCGAGCAGCGGATTGTAGCGCGCCGACAGCGCATCGGTCGGGTCGAACAGGAGGCAGTGAGAGAAGCGGGAGCGCCAGCCGGCCGTCAGCTGCCAGTTCTCACCCTTGATGTCGTGGACGACCGCCGATCCGGTCCAGCTGAGAAGGGTCGGAATGACCAGGCCGACGCCCTTGCCGCTTCGGGTTGGAGCGAAGGCCATGACATGCTCGGCGCCGTCGTGCCGAAGATAGGCGCCTCGAAGCTGGCCGAGGAACACGCCTCTCTCGCCGAGCAGGCCGGCGGAAGCGATTTCTTTCGCATCGGCCCACCGCGCTGAGCCATAGGTGGTGACATTCCCGCTCTGCCGCGCCCGCCACAGGGAACCGCCAATCGCAGCGCCGCAGCCCAGGAATCCGCTCGCACCAGCCAGCACCCCGGCCTTGTCGAACACGTCCGGCGCGTAGGCCTCGAAATGGTACCACCAGCCGAACAGCGACCAGGGCCGGTAGACCGGCAGCTCGCCGATCAGAAGCCAGGGCGCGCCAAGCTCGGGCTGATAAGCGAGCATTGCGGCGGCCCACTGGGTCGCCCCCCACAGGCCAAGCGTCATGATCGCGAGGACCAGCAGGATCTGGCCGATGAGCAGCTTGGTAGGCGTCATTCGGGGCTCCCCTCCGGCGGCGCGCCGGCGATGGGTAGACAGATCGCCTATCGAGCCGAGTCGGCTGGAGTCCCGTTCCGGCGATTCAGGGCGCGCTCCGACGAATCCCGCACCGTCGCAGCGGTTGCGCCGCGCCCGCCGGGCGCGGCGCGGCTGCCGACTTTCCGGAACCGGGTATGATCGTCTTAGAGCACGGGAGGTCGATCAGCGAAGGCCAAGCCGGTGCAGGAGCCTGCTGAACACATCCCACTCGGAATCGGCGTTCTGCCCCGCGACGCGACTATCGGGGTGGAAAGCATCGGTCTCGCCAAAGTTTCCACGAACCAGCGCCCTCAGACGTTCCAAGTTTGAGTCGAGGCGATCGGGAGCTTCGCTCATGGCTTTCCAGGCCCTTTTGCGACCTCGGCGGCCGAAGCTCTGGCTTCGACGGTCGATCGACGCAGCCGTATCTCGATTCTCCGACGGCTCTGATCGCTTCCCTTGGAAGTTCCGTCCGCCACATGATCGATTGGGACGATCATTTGGCCTCCGGACAGCGGCAGTATCGTCACTCCTCTCAGTCGAGGGTCGGCCCGAAGGGTTCGAACGACCGAAACCGCACGAGCTATGGCCAGGCCGGCATTGTCGGTCGAGGTAAGGCCGGCGATAGGGAACCGATTGGCAGAGGCCTGGATCAGTTGCCGATCAAGGTTGCTCGTGCCGACCATCGGCACCTCGTCGGTATGCCCGATCACCTCCACGACGTCGACGCCATAGTCATCGATGTTCTTCTTGAGGAGCGGGATGACCTCCTGGCGAAGGTTCCGCTCGAATGCCGGCCTCAACGTCGCCTTGCCGCTATCGAAATAATAGCCTCCCGCCTCGCTGAGGCTGAAGAAGGGAGGCCATTGGCCTTTCTTCCCCTTGCGCGCCTGGTCGAACGCGGCTCGGACGAATTGGTCGGGGTCCTCAGCGCCGGCGGAGGCTGCAGCCTCCCGAGCCCTTCGTCCAAGAGCCGCGTCCTCCACGAGGCTTTTCCCGGCTGCGGCTTCGCCGGCCTGCTCCACCTGTTTGCGGGTCTCGATGGCGGCAACCAGCTCCTTGTAGAATTCGTCTCCGTTCCGAGCGTCTGGATAAGCCTCCTGAAGAGCGGAGAGGAAGCGTGCGGAGCCACCTTGATCCAGAGCTTCGATCTGCTTGTCCCGGCTTGCCATCGCGCCAGCGAGGGCCATCAGGAGGATGAAGATCAGGAGGATCATGATCTCCGCGATCGTCAGTCCCAGGATTAGGCCCCGCCGGTAGGACTTGTCCTGGCGAAAATCCTGCTGCTTCACGACGCGCGCCGCTCGACCTGCGCGAGGAGCGAATCGGTCATCTCAACCATCGCCGAGTGGACCTTGGAGACGTTGTGCCGCGACCGGCCGAGCTCGGATTCCAGCTCGCTATTATGACTGCGCAACGCGGTGACGACCGCAGAAGTCTCTGAATCTATGCTCTCGGCTGAGCGGCGGTGAGCCGCTATCAGCTCGTCCACCGCCGACCGCAGCTGCAATGTCGTGCCGGAGAGCATGTCGAACGCGCCTTCGAACGCCTTTTTGGGTCCGTCCTCGACTTCCCGAAGTCGTTCATCGAGACCTTCCTGGAACGTCCGGAGAGAGGCGGATGTCTCTGCAACCAGCCGGTCCACGCGTTCGGCGGCCGACAGCAGGGATGCATGTGACGTCGCCGCCTGGCTCACTTCGGCGGACACCGACTGGGCAGCCTCGCGAGCCGCCTCGGCGGCTTGCTGAACGCTGTTCATGACTGCGGCGAACCGCCCGCTGGACTCGGCCGCGCCATCGAGCCGTTCGGCGTTGCGCTCCATGGAGGCGACCACTTTGTCGGTGGCGGCGCTGAGCTCTCGGGCCTGGCTGCCAAGGTCCGTCGATTTGCTGGTGAGCGCCTCCTGGGCCGCGGTGGCCGCCTGGGTGACGGCGTCGATCGAGCGCTTCGCGCCCTCCTCGATGCTGCTGAGGGCGATATCCCTGGCCTCTGAGATGATCTGCTGAGTCTGGTGGCCGAAATCGCTGAAGCTGACCGCGATATGGGAAAGCTCCGTCTTGAGCCGCGAGGCGGCCTGTGCGAGCTCGAGCCGTGCCGAATCCTCCACTTCATAGAGATCCACGCGGCTCTGATTGAAGAAAACCCGCAAGACCAGGCCGCTGATCGTCGTCGCGAGGGCTATGCCAAACCCCTGTACGATCGTGGTGGCGGTATTCGCCGGGTCGAAGGTGAAGATGGCGTAAGCGAGACTCGCCAGGGTGTAGATAAGGCCGAGATAGTAGCAATTGTCCCCGGCCTGGTCGGATCGCAGTTTCGCGGTTCCGCGGGAATGAACGAGCCAAGCGTAGGCCAGAAGGAGAGCGATCGCGCCGAGGGCAACGAGAATGGCTCCAATCGCGAGATGCTTGGCCAGCACGATCGCGATGCTTCCAACAAAAGCGAAAAGGACGAAGCCCCAGCGGTCGACAAGACCTCTCTCGTCAAGACGGTCGATAAGGGGAATCTGGTTCTTCATGCTCAACCACTCACGACGTAGACGCGCGGGACGGAGCCGCCCTGCTGGCGAATAAGGATGTCCCAGAGATCCGGAAGAGCGCGCGGCTGGGTCTGCTTCCCGTCGAGCCGCTGCAGCATCCAAAGCTCCACGGAAATGTCCCGGAGATCGGTCCGCGCGGCCCGGAAGGCATCGCTGTCGATCACCTCTTCGGCCGCCGGAAGTCGGCCATAGAAGGAAAGACGATCGGTGTTCTGCAGCAGGTCGGAAGCGACAATGAGCCGGCGGGGCTTCCCTTGCGCCTGTGCAGTCTGGAATTCCGTCAGCGCGACGGACTGTATCGATTCGAGGATCGGCGAACGCTCGGCGCCCGAAGCGGTGGCAAGCTGAGCGAAGGCTTCGTTGAGCGGATCCCGAAATCCCCTCTCCCACTTTTGCTGGAGGGCCGCGGGATTGCCGGTATACTCGTCGGAGTCGGCAGACGTCCCTGGATTGCATCGCTCGATGACGGGAGTGAGCAGCCGGCTGGACGTCGCATCGACCTTCACGATCGAGAGCTTGCCGTAACGCGGAATCGAATTTCGCAGTCGCTCGAGCTGGTTCAGGAAGTCCTGGCGCTGAGCCAGGTTCATCGGGTCCGTCACGTCTACCAACAGCACCGCGAGGCTGTCGGGATCGGGAGGGCACAGCGTTATTTAGTCGAGGACGCGCTGCTTGCTCTTGAGCATGAAGAACGCGGCCGACATGGCGACGACCACTGCGCCGACAATGGCGATCACGACCCACGCCTTGCGGGACCTTCGTGTGTTCCGGCGCGCGGCCGACGATTTATATCTCGCCACGCGACAACTCCTGCTTCAGCTCGTCGAGCGGCTTGAAGGACCGGATGCTCTTCTCGAAAGCTGCGGCAATTTGATCGATCGCCCGATCGAGAGCCTCCTCGGCGCCCTTGATGTCCTCCTCCCGGATCGGCTCCTCGTGAAGCTCGGGAAGCTCGCTTCTAGAAAATGTCCAGCGATCATCGAAATGGCGCGGAGCCGGCGTCGAGCGCGCCTCCCGGTTGGCGTGGCGGTAGACCGAGAGGAGAGTATTGGCGGTCTGCTCCAGATGATCCTGATGCTGCATAAAGCGCCGGCGGAAGGTCGCATGTCCGGCGACGATCCGGCGACGCTCCCTGAACTGGACCCCGAGCTCGCGCTTGACCGATTGGGCCTCCTCGAAAGCCTCGTCGCGGATGCTGCTCAGCTCTTCGGTGGCCTGCGACACCTCGTCCGCATAATCCTCACACCGCTCCTTGTGGCGTCGGCCTATGTCGCCGTAGCCGGGATAGGGATCATCCATGCCATAGCCCCCCTTCGCGGAGACCAGTGCGGCGAGAAGCCCGATTATGAACAGACCCCATGAGTAGATGCTTTCGAGGTGGAGGGGAGCGTCCCAAGTGAGGGCGATCGCGGCGGTCTCCGGAGTGGCGACTCCAGACGATTTCGCGTCCCGGTAATGGGCGGCGACCATGTTCCAGACCAACAGGAAGATGAGCCAGGCGGCGACACCGGCATAGGCGGAGTATCGGCGAGGCCCGGGTGGAAAATTCGTCCGCGGAAACAGCCATTTCCCGGCCAATACGGAGGTAAGGACGTTGATGAAGGCGATGATCGCAGCTGCGAACACGCCTCCGACCCAGCCCATCTCGTCGTTGACCCGGAGGAAGAATGAGTTGCCGAGCGTCTCGATGAGCCAAGCGAAGGCAATCGTGCTGAACGGGACGACCAAGCTCGGAACCTCGTGAAACGGCCGGTTCAGGCCGTTGTCGGCCTTGAAAGACCTGATTTCTGTATAGGAATCCGCGATCGCGTCGCGGCGATTGGCCAGACGATTATTCCAGACGATGACCTGGGCGTGGAAATCGCCGAGAGCTTTGAGCGCGGCGCTTTTGATCGCCGCAAGCTCATGCAGAAGGTGAAGCTCGGACAGGCGTTGCTCGTAGGTCCGAACGTTGTTGGCTGCGTCGATCTGAGCTCGGTTCAAGTGATCCTTTACCGCGGCCACTATGTCGGTCTCGACCACGTCGAGGCTTACGGCATCGGAGGGAGGCAGCTCCTGCTTGCCTAGCTCGGCTCCCCTTTGCGGCAGCCTCAACTGTTCTACGGCCGCCTCACGATCGATCTGGACGAAGGAATCGTCGATTGGCGCCGCCCCGTCCACGCGGCCGGAGAAGAAGTCCCGAAGGGCGGATAGCGGATTCAAGGTCCAGTCCTTCCCCGCCAGCGATGAGCAGCCAACTGCGGGGTCATCACGCCCGCTTGAGCGCACAGAACCGGCAGGCAGCCTTCTACCTCGCGCCGAGCGCAACCCGATTTCATTGATTCCCCCAAATCACCCAGATGCCTTATCGCCATCTGGGCACCCTTAAGGCAAGAGGCGGAATCGCTTATGAAATCTGTGTTCGCAAGCTGGTCGTCCGGTCAGCAAATGCTTTCGCAGGGCGTGCCGTCATTATCGCCGTCGAGCCGAGACACTCCGCATTGCCGATAATAGAATTCCGCCTCGGCGCAGCTGTTCATTTCGGTGCAGTATCGCTTCGAACCGCACGATGGGCCAGCTTGAATGCGAGGACCCCTTATTCGCGGTGTTCTGCCGGGCGGCGCACGCGGCGATTGCCTGCTCGCTGACGGAAGAGTTGTGACGAGATACCTGGCCTCGACCCAGCACCGCCGACTATCCCACTCCAGTCGGGAAAGCCGGCCTTGGCGCTCGACCACCGAAACGGCCTCCGCATGAGGGATCCGAGCCACAATGGAGGAGCGCGCCGCCTGGCCGGTCCGGCATTCGACCATCCTCGGACGGACATACATGGTCTCGGGAATGCTAAGGGAAGACATCCGTGCTTCCGGTACCGAGCTTGAGACATCGCTCACCGCACCCTTGCCGGGAGGCCTCTCCGAGCATTTGCCGAGGATCGAGATGCCTATGATGACGGCAATGGCTGTGAGCCCAAGGCCGCAACCCGAGTTTCGACTTGAGGTTACCGTGGGCAGGGACCTGCCACGGCTGGTTGGCAGGGAGCGCGCGCCCGGCCGAGAGCTTCGCAATCCCCTTGAAAAGTGATCCCGCTTCACGCTGCCCCGCCGCCGGCCCAACGACCTAATGAAAGCGATCTTTCGTCAAAAGGCCACAATAAAAGCCCGTGTCAGCGCCACTGGGGGTAGAAACCAGATATTTGAAGGCAATCCCGAGCCACGGACGTTGCTTATAAGATCGATTGTCGCGACGCTTCGCCGCGCCCCGTCGCCCGGCAGCAGCCCCTCGGCCAAGCGGCAGGGCACGGATTTCATCGGAAGAAATATGGTCATCCTGTCGGTCGAGTGGCCGAGAAGTCGAAACTGCCGACCGCTTGTAAGGATCGGTATTCTTCGACTCAACATCCCTCGCACAACGTCATGGTATACGTAATCCGGGCTGGAATTTGTAAAAGCCAATAATGGGTGCTGCGCTGCTCCCCGAGCTACGGCACGAACTTTGACTTGCAAGGTGCCGATTGGTGAGCGCGTCGACTGTGCGACGGTCGCGCTCGGATGCCGGTCTCGCCGCGGTTGGGAATTGTTTACAGGCCAGCCGCGCCAACCACAGGCGCCAATCGACCGCCGAGCGGCGACGACCTGGCTAAGTAGCCAAAAGAAACCGAAGAATCTTGTATCGGTCTCAAGGCAAGTCGGGAATAAGCACAGCGACGGGTGAGCGGGTGGGTCGAGGCGGAAAGGGGGCCTATGAAGAATTGGGCGAAGGGCGCGCGGCGCGCCCGGAGAGGCGCTCAGGCGGCTGGCACCAGGCTGAAGCAGGACGGGTTTCTGTGAGACCTCACCGGGCGCTCGCCGCGCTGACGGCAATCGTGACGCTCATAAGCTGCAGCAAGGGCCTCCCCAGCTATCGCTACAAAATGACCGTCGAGGTCGAGACGCCGCAAGGGTTGCGCAGCGGCTCCAGCGTCATAGAGGTACGGACATCCGGAGGCGGTTTAACGAACACGGGCGGAATCCAATCCCGCGTGCAGGGAGAGGCGGTGGCAGTGGACCTGGGATCCCGCGGCGCCTTGTTCGCTCTGCTTACCGCCAGGAACGATGCCGACCGGGCGGCCGGGATAGCTCCAACGGCATTTCCCGAGCGCGTCGACAAGAGGGGGACCGCCGAAGCGTGGGGCAATAATTTGCGCGCAATGGACGTATCGCTCGAAAGAGCGAGACGAAGGCGGGCGAAGTGGTTCGCGGCTTGAATTGGGGGAATCCAGCGGTGAGGCACCCGGCGTCGTTACAGCCATATTTCGTACGGTGGGGCAGCGCGGCGCTTTGTGCACTGCCAATCTCGTTCGGGCTGGCAAGCGGCTGTTCTGAAATGACGGGCGCACGTGCCGGTGATTTCCCCCGGGCCGCACCGCACGGGGCGGCAGGCAGCATCTACCTCGCCAGCCAGGCCGAGGCCGACGCGAGCCTGGCCCGCTTCGACCGTGACCATCGGCCATGATCTGGCGGAAACCAGTGGCGGGCCCCCGTCCATGGATGATCGCCGCTGCTGCCGGCCTCGTCGTCGCAGCGACAGGTGTTGTCGTCGTCCAGACCACGAATTCGGTTCCGTTATTCGGTCGGGAAGGCGAATGTGGCCCCGCCGTCTTCTCCGTCGAGGAGGTGATCAAGGGGTGGGACAAGGAGGAGAGGCATCGTCTCTCCCTACCGATCCGATCTGCAGAGCCGGCCGTGAACGATTATATGAACGAAGCGGCCCGGAATCTGATCGGACACATAAAATCGCGCTATTCCGGCAATCTGGCAAAGACCGGCGAACCGCTCAAGGTCCAAATCCTTTTCGCAAGAGACGAGTACCGTACCTTCGGGCTGGGCCCGGGAAGTACGTTCGGCAGGTTCGGAGATCGAGTCTGGCTCTCGAGCCCCTGGGTACGAATTTCCACGAACAATTGGCGTCCCTGCTCAATGCGTGTGACGTTCCTGTACAGCGGCAGGCAAGTGATCCGCGACCAGATCGAGATGTCCGGTAAAAAGCGGATCATTTGGCCTCATAACTCCCAATTCTCTGAAAAGGCGTTCCGTAAGTGGAGCGAATTGTACCGTGACATGATCACGAAGGACTACAATAATGAAGAGGAGTATCTAAAAGCCAACCGAGTAGTTGAAAGAGATATTCCCCCGGAGATTTACTGGCTCTTTGCTGACTCTACGCCGAAGCCGCTTGGTGGGGGGCTGGTTATCGAAAATTGGAGCGGGGCTCCGTATCGAATTCAAGACATTCTCGAGAAGTCTGCCGCCGGCTACGCACGGCTTTCGAACCAAGTTGTCGAAGACTTCTTTAAAGACACCAAAAGAAGACTCAACTTCGAAAGTGTAGTCGATTTGAACTATAGCTCGCTGGGCTACAAGTTAAATAGATCTCGCTATGGAGTTCTAAGTGTCAGCGATGAGTCCCAGAGCAGATAGAGATTTATCACCTATACGAATTAGTTTCTAGCGCTGCGAATAAATTATGCACAATATTTTTGGTTCGTGGAGCCTTTCATGCCCTACTCCCCTATAGAGTTTTCCTTTCAGCTGCAAAGCCGACTCAATTTTATTGGTTTTTCGCAAGCCAAACGCCAGCAAATCTACGAGGCGGTAGCGGATGCCTTCGACAGATCCCCAAAATTCCGTGACTTGGTAAACTACTACCTGCAGCTTGTTTACGACAACGAAGAGTCCGGCCCACCTCGCCCGTTACTCGGGAGTGTCTTCTTGGACGGAACGGCGACTGTCAACCAGCTGGACGATTCATACCACTCCGGCTTCCGGTATCCGATAACATTCCAGTTCACAGCGGGTCATTTTGGGGCGGGGACTAAAAACGGTCTTGTTCTGATGGACATCGCCTACATCGCGAATACCGAGTTTATCAACAAGCAGGGCGTGGCGGTAAGGGAGACCCTTCAAGCGGCCATCCTTCATGAGCTCGGTCATGCTCTCGGCGGGTATAAGGATTTTGTAGGCTCCAACTCACCATCCAATCAAATCCACTCGGAAGTCGTCGATAAAATAAATGAAATTTTCGCGGAGCTCGGCCTTCAGCAGCGGCTCTCCTATGGCGGTTACGACTCTCCGGGCCAAGCCTTGTCGGAGGGAAGGAATTATATCGGCAGCCACCACATAGACGCAGCCTTCGTGTCGGTGACCGATCTCGAGCGCAAGGATATCGATGCCTCCGACGTGACATCCGCGAACCTCCTGATGGTGGGAGACCAATCCAACAATGCGCTTTGGGCAGGAAGCGGCGAGGATCTCCTATATGGCGGAATTGGAGACGACGAGCTCCATGGAGGGGATGGGTCGGATCGTATTTATGGAGATGCTGGCGCCGATTATCTCGACGGCGACGGCGGCGCCGACTTTCTGTACGGCGGAACAGAAAACGACCACCTTTCCGGCGGGTCCGGTATGGATGCCCTCAACGGCGAAGCCGGGGATGATAATCTGAATGGCGGCGACGATGCCGATGTATTGCTGGGCGGGGCAGGCAATGACGAGCTTTACGGCGGAATAGGCGACGATCTCCTCATTGCGGAAATCGGCGACGGCCAGGACTCGCTCGACGGCGGCCTGCCTTTCTCGCCCTCGCTCGGCAGCCTCGATGGCACCGACACGGTCGTGTACCGCTATTTTTCCGGCGACGCCACGATCCGGATCACGCAGCCGACTGGAAACGCTGCCGGCATGGGAGACTTCGGTCTCGTCATCGGACCAGAGGCTCGCGGCGCCAACGGTGAATCGGGAGGATTCGGCAACGACAGCCTGAGCTCGATCGAGAAGGCCGCCGTCCATGCAGGCAACGGTGCGGACACGCTCAAGCTGGACGACGACAGCAACGTCGATTCCATCAACTATGTCGATCTGGGTACCCAGGGCGACAATCAATACGACACGATCGATTTCACGTTGCGCACCGACGACGTCACCGTGATTCTGTCGGCAAACACGCTGAGCTATCGCACCCACGGCTTCCTCGAGACACTCTTCGGCACCAACGTTCATAGCCTGAAGGTGCTCAATGCCGAGGCCGTGCTAGGCGGCAGCGGCAACGACACGATCACCGGCAACGCCGCCGGAAATCACATCAAAGGCAACGCCGGCAACGACATCATAAGGGGTGGGCCATCCGCAGGGACCGCGGCTGACACATATTCTCTCCAATACACGGACATATTGGAGGGCGGCGCCGGCGACGACCGGATAACCGGGGGCGGGGATTACAATATCATCCGCGGTGACGATGGAAACGATGTGCTGATCGCCGCCGGTCGCGAGGGACACCTCTATGGAGGGGCCGGCAACGACACGTTCAAGGTTGGCTCAAACACCTGGATCGAGGAGACGCTCGGCCGCGACACGGTCTCCTACGGCGGCATCACCGTCTATGGCGGCGTCAAACAGTGGTGGATGGAGGGCAATAAAGCTTTTTGGGCGCCGATGACCACGGTCATGGCGGCTTTTCCGGTTATTGGATCGGAGCTGCTCTACACGGCATCCTTCTTCATCGATGTCCAGACGATGAAGTTCGCTACGTATACGAGAGCCGCGGACGGCACTCTGATGATGAACCTCGGCTGGGGCCACGGCGGCACCGCAGCCATCCGGGACTATCACCTCGACCTGGACACCGGAGTCGGCAGCGCTGGGCTCGCAGTGTTCGAGGCCAGCCATGGAGGCGGCAGCTCCGCCGGTCCTTCCTCGATGGCGCGTATCGAAAAATTCGTAAATCTTGCGCTGAAGGCCGGGTTCGGGCGGGGCATGAGCGGCTTCGATCCGCTCGTCATCGATCTCGACGGCGATGGCTACGAGATGACGACGCAAGGCAATAGCAGCACCTATTTCGAGTTCGACAGCGACGGCTTCGGCGAGCGCACCGGTTGGATGCGCGGCGACGACGGATTTCTCGTCCGCGATTCCAACGGCAACGGCAAGATCGACGACGTCACCGAGATGTTCGGCAACGCGAGCACTTCAGGCTTCGCAATGCTCTCCGGCTTCGACTTGAACGCCGACGGGATCATCGATCCGCAGGACGCCATCTACGCCGAGCTCAAGGTGTGGCAGGACCGCGACATGGACGGGGTCACCGATCCGGGCGAGCTGAAGACGCTTGCCGAACTCGGCATTGTCTCGATCGCGCTCGCCGCCACGGCGCCGGCCGATCCCAGCTTTATCGGCGGCAACCGGCTCGTCGATTCCGGTCATTTCACCTGGGCCGATGGCCGCACCGGCAATCTCGCCGACTTCGCGCTCGACATCAATGAAACGGCGACCCGCTGGCTCGGCGACTCCACCGTTGGCGCCGCCGCCGCGGCCTTGCCGCAGCTCAAGGGCAAGGGCGAGATCAAGGACCTGCGGGTCGCGATGACCGGCGATCCCGCGCTCCAGGCGTCGGTGGCGGCCTTCGCGGCGACGACGACCAACGACCTTCCGACCCTCAAGGCCGGCGCGGAGTCGATCCTCTACCAATGGGCGGGGGTCGAGGGCGTCGCGGCGACGGCGATCGGCGCCAACGGCTTCGACTCGCGCAAGCTCGCCTTCCTCGAAAAATATAGCGGCTACCAGCTGATGCCGCGCGATTCGAACGGCGCGGTCCTCACCACCAACCTCGCCGAGATGGAGACCCTGTGGGCCGACGAGGTCACCCGGCTGACTCTCCGGCTGGTCGTGCAGGGCCCGATGGCGGACGATTTCGACGGCATCTCCTACCGGGCCGATCTCGACCTGCTCGTCGCCGACACTCCGACCGCGCTCGGCGACCTCTACCGGGCCCTGCTCGAGGACCTGCCGTCCGATCCGGCGGCGGCGCTGGCGCAGTGGCAGAGCTGGGCGCCGCTGCTCGGGGCGATGGCGGAAGGGATGCGGCGGTTCGATTCCAACATGGTGCGCGGCGACTATGTCGCGGCCCAGATCGCCGCGGCGATGGACGGGATCGCCCAGCCGCTCAGCTTCGCCCAGCTGGCCGGAGCGCTCGGGATCGACAATATCCGCACCGGAACCGCGGGCAACGACGCCCTGGCGCGCGCCGGAGCCTCCGGGACCGCGGTGTACCTCGCCGAGGGCGGCGGGACCGACAGCCTGACCGGCGGATCGGGCCAGGACGTCTACATCTTCGGCCGGACGATCGGCCACGCGACGATCAACGACAACGAGCCCAAGCCCGCCGGCGACCGGATCCGCTTCGCCTTCCTGACCCCGGACGAGGTCAGCCTGCGCCGCGACGGGTTCGACCTGCTGATCACCGTCAAGGCGACCGGCGAGACGGTCCGGGTAACCGGCCAGTTCGCCGACGTCGTCCCGATGGGCTCGGACACCCTGCTGAGCAGCAACAAGGGCGTCGAGGACATCCAGTTCGCCGACGGCACCATCTACGAGATCCCCGAGATCATGACGGCCGTGGGGACCGGCACCGACGGCGACGACCACATCGTCGGAACGATGCATTCGGACGTGCTCATCGGCGGCAAGGGCAACGACCGGCTGGAGGGCGGGGACGACGCCGACCTCTACGTCATCCGCGCCGGCGATGGCCAGGACGTCATCTCCGACCATCAGTCCACCGTCCTCCTGCGCGCGGCCGACCTGCTCATCTTCGGCAACGGGATCGCCCCCGGGGAGCTCGTCTTCTCCCGCACCGGCGACAAGGGCGACGACCTTCTCGTCACCATCGGCGCGGCCGGCCAGACGGTGCTGATCGAGGACCAGTTCGCTTATTCGTCGCTGGGCTACAACCACATGTGGAGCCCGAACAGCCGGATCGAATCCTTCGCGTTCAGCGATTACGGCGACAGCTTCGGGATCAAGGACCTCGAGGTCCGGCTGATCGCGGAGTCGACGACCTCGGGCAACGACGTCACCCGCGGCTTCGGCGACGACGACATCTTCTATTCCAGCGCCGGCAACGACCTGCTGATCGGAATGGACGGAGTCGACGGCTATGTGTGGGGCAAGGGCAGCGGCAACGATACGATCGACGAGGACGCCCGCTACATCGGCACCAACGTCGCGCTCGGCGGGATCACCCTGGTCGACGGCAACGACACCGTCCTGTTCGGTCCTGGAATCGTCCTGAGCGACCTCGTCTTCTCGCGCGCCAGCGCCGCGCCCGACCTCACCGTCACCCTCGTCGCCACCGGCGAGACGCTGACCGTCGTCAACCAGTTCGCCGGCTTCCAGACCGGTCCGCTCGGCGCGCAATGGTTCGACCGGATCGAGTGGTTCCAGTTCGCCGACGGAAGCAGGATCAGCTGGCAGCAGGTGCTCGCGGACGTCACCACCGGCACTTCGGGCAATGACAGCCTGTGGGGCGATCTCCATGCCGACGTCATGGACGGCGGCGCCGGGACCGACATCCTTTCCGGCCTCGGGCTCGGCGACACCTACGTCTTCAAGCTCGGCTACGGTCACGACACGTTGGTCGACAACAACCAGGCGATCATGGGCTCGGGCTTCATCACCCTCGACTCGAGCCCGGACGTGCTCAGCTTCGGTCCCGGCATTGCGCCTGCCGACATAAGCTTCGAGCGCGACGGCAAGAGCCTCACGCTGATCGTCGGCAGCAGTGGCGACCGGGTCACCCTGCAGGGCCAGAACGATTATTTCCACACCGGCGTGTTCGGCGCCATCTCCTACAACCGGATCGAGGAAATACGCTTCGAGGACGGCACAGTGTGGACCTGGCAGGAGCTCAACGCGAAGGTCCTCGCTTACTATACGACGCCGGGCAACGACGTCGCCGAAGGCTTCATGACCCCGGACCGCTTCGAGGCTAGCGCCGGTGACGACGTTCTGATCGGCGGCGACAGCTCCGATACCTATGCGTTCGGACCCGGCTCGGGCCATGACACCGTCCGCGAAAGCGTCAGCAACATCTTCTACGGCGACGAAGACGCAATCGAGTTCGCAGCGGGGATCCTGCCCGCCGGCGTCGGAGTGGCCCGCGACGGGGAAGACCTCATCCTAACCCTCCTCGCCACCGGGGACACGCTCACCATCGACGGTGAGTTCCGCTACTCCAACTGGTTCGAATGGTGGGACGTCGAGCGCTTCGTCTTCACCGACGGCACCGTCTGGACCAAGCAGGACCTGCAGGTGCGGCTTCTTCAGCCGACGGCCGGAGACGATCACATGATCGGCTTCATGACCTCCGACACATTGGACGGCGGCGCGGGCAACGACATCCTCGAAGGGGGCGACGGCAGCGACACCTATCATTTCGGCCTCGGCTCCGGCCACGACGTGATCCAAGAGACGGTCTCCAACGCCAATCTGGCCGAGAGTGACCGCCTGGTCTTCGGAGCCGGCATCCTACCCTCCGACGTGAGCTTCGCGCGCGACGGCGAAGCACTGGTCATCACCCTCCTGGCGAGCGGCGAGACGGTCCGGATCGACTGGCAATTCTCCTTCCGCAACTGGTTCGCCTGGTGGGACATCGAGCTATTCGAATTCGCCGACGGCACCGTTCTCAGCGACCGCGACGTCGCCAGGTTGGTGACCGGAGGGACCCCGGGCGACGATCATATCCTCGGCACCTTCCGGAGCGACGTGCTCGACGGCGGCGCCGGGAACGATTTGCTCGAGGGCGGCGACGGCGCCGACCGCTATATCTTCGGCCGCGGCTACGGCCAGGACGAGATCCGCGAGGGGCTGAGCAATGCGAACCTCTCCGAGGACGACGAGCTCCAGTTCCTCCCCGGAGTGACCCTCGCCGATCTCGGCTTCGAGCGCTCCGGCAACGACCTCGTCATCACTATCCTGGGGACCACCGACAGCCTCAAGATCACCGACCAGTTCCGCTATTCCAGCTGGTTCACCTGGTGGGACGTCGACCGTTTCCTGTTCGACGATGGAAGCGCCTTGACCAAGGTCGACATCCAGCAGATGCTGCTCGCGCCGACCGCAGGCGACGACCATATCGTCGGCTTCATGACCGGCGATACGATCGACGGCGGCGCCGGCAATGATATCCTGCAAGGCGAGGACGGACCCGACACCTATCTGTTCGGCCGAGGCTCGGGCCAGGACACGATCTGGGAGACCCTGCACAACGCCAATCTTTCGGAATATGACACCTTGCGCTTCGGGGCCGACATCGCCTGGAGCGACCTGCGCTTTGCACGGAGCGGCGACAGCCTGACCATCTCGATCGCCGGTACCGCCGACTCGATCACCATCGCGGAGCAGTTCAGAACCATCAATCCCGTCAGCGCCGCGACCTGGTGGGACGTCGAGAATTTCCTGTTCGCCGACGGCACCGCCAGGACGATCGCGGATATCATGGCCGAGTTCGTCAAGGGAACCGCGGGCGACGACCATCTCATCGGCTATTACGGTGCGGACACTTTTGTCGGGGGCGTAGGCAATGACGTGATGGAAGGCGCCCGCGGTGCCGACACCTATATCCACAATATCGGTGACGGCCACGACGTCGTCAGCGACTATGTCGATTATTGGGGCAGCGGCGGCGACCGGATCGTGTTCGGCGCCGGCATCGCACCCGCCGACGTCATCGTTCGCCGCTCAGCCGCCCGTCCTACCGACATGGTCCTAGTCGTCCGGGGCGGTGAGAGCTCCGTCACACTCACCAACCAGCTCGCGGGGCTGCGCGACTGGACGATCGACTCGGTCGTGTTCGCCGACGGAACGTCCTGGACCGAGCAGGATCTCGCTAACAAGGTTATGAGCGGGGTCGCCACGCCAGGCGACGACGTCATCCCCGGGACCTCCTTCGCCGATATCATAGACGGGGGCGCCGGCGACGACGTCGTCACCAGTGCCGACGGCGACGACGTGCTGACCGGCGGCGAGGGCAACGACATCCTGCATTCGGGCGAAGGCAACGACTCGCTCGACGGCGGGGCCGGCGCCGACAATCTCAACGGGGCGATCGGCAACGACGTCCTCGTCGGGGGCACGGGCGACGATATCCTAAGCGGCGGCGGCGCCAGCGATCTCTACAAATTCGCGGCCGGCGACGGCCATGACGTCGTCCGCGAGTTCACCACGGGCGGGGACGGCTGGGGCGGTACCGACACGATCGAGTTCGGCGAGGGCATCGCCCCTGCGGACCTGATCGTCGCAACCGCCGACTTCGGTTCCGATCTCGTCCTCACCGTCGCCGCAACAGGCCAGAGCGTCACCCTCGATGGCGACGTGACCAGCAGCGACTTCAGGATCGAGCAGGTGCGCTTCTTCGACGGTACCGTCTGGACCCATGCCCAGCTTATGTCGATGGCGCTGGCCGCCACCGCGGGTGCCGACGCCCTGCGCGGTAGCTATGATGCCGAAACCATCTCGGGCGCCGCCGGCGACGACACGATCGACGGCCGCCAGGGCAATGACGTCCTCATCGGCGGCACCGGCAACGATCTCCTGATCGGCTCCGGCGGCGACGACATCTATCGTTTCTCGCCAGGGGACGGCGACGACATCGTCCGTGAATATAGCAGCGGCTTCAACGGCTGGGGCGGCAACGACACGATCGAGTTCGGGGCGGGGATCGTCCCTGCCAGCGTCATCGTCAGCCAGGCCGACTCCGGTTCGGACCTCGTCCTCATCATCGCCGGCACCGCCGACAGGGTCACGGTCGACGGCGGACTAGGCGGCGGCTCGAACTACCGGGTCGAGCAGGTACGTTTCGCCGACGGTACCGTCTGGGCCTGGTCGGACCTTGTCGCCCGCTCGACCGGTGGAACGCCCGGCAACGACAGCCTCGCCGGCGACGGCAATGCGAATACGATCTCGGGCGGCGCCGGCAACGACGTCATCGAGGGGCGCCAGGGTGACGATATCTTGGCCGGAGGCACCGGCAACGACATCCTCTACGGCTCCGCCGGCAACGACACCTATGTCTTCGCGCGCGGCGACGGCGGCGACAGCATCTACGAATTCTCGCACGCCACCAACGGCTCTGGAGGAAACGACACGATCGAGTTCGGCGAGGGCATCCTGCCCGGCGACGTCATCGTGACCGAGGCGGACTGGGGCTGGGACCTGGTGCTCTCGATCGCCGGCACCACCGACAGCATCACCATCGACAGCGACATCCAGGACGGGAAATACAGGATCGAGCGGGTCGTCTTCGCAAACGGCACGATCTGGACCCACGCCGACCTCATGGCGAAGGCGACCGTCTCCACCGCGGGCGACGATGTGCTGAGGGGCAGCTACGATGCCGAGACCATCTCGGCGGGCGCCGGCAGCGACGTCGTCGACGGCCGCGACGGCAACGACGTAATCATCGGCGGCGCCGGCAACGACACGCTCTACGGCTCGGGCGGCGACGACATCTACATTTATGCCCGCGGCGACGGGTTCGACACGATCCGCGAGTTTATCGACACCTGGAGCGGCCGGGGCGGCAACGACCGCGTCCAGTTCGCTCCTGGCATCCTGGCCGCCGACATCACCATCGGCAAAGCCGACAGCGGAGGGAGCTATGTCCTTTATGTGGACGGCGGCACCGGAAGCATAACGCTCACCGGCGGAGCGACCTGGGGCAGCGACTATTATGTCGAGACGGTCCGCTTCGACGACGGCACCAGCTGGAACGTACAGGAGCTGGAAGTCAGGGTGGTCGCGGCGTCGAACGCGGCCGACACGCTCAACGGCGACAGCGGTGCGAACACGCTCCGCGGCCTCGGCGGCAACGACCGGCTCGTCGGCGGTGAGGGCGCAGACTTGCTGAAAGGCGACGGCGGAGACGACGTTCTGGTCGGCGACCTTGCCGGGTTCGACGCCGTCGCGTCCGGTGCTTCGCTTCTCGTCAACGGCGGCTTCGAGCAGGCGGGGACGATCATCTCCACAGGAAGCTGGGGCAACTGGAACAGCACCATGCCCGGCTGGACCCGGCTCAACAGCCAGAATTACGAGCAGGTGAAGAGCGGCGAGGGCGGCATCTGGGCCAGCGAGGGAGGCTACTGGCTCGATCTGGAAGGCGGCGGCGGGAGCGGGAGCAACATGGTGATCAGCCAGACCATCTCCGGCCGAGCCGCCGGCCAGCCCCTCATCCTTCAGTTCGATCATTCCAGCCGGGTCAACTCGCCGAGCGGCGCCTTCGAGGTCTGGTGGAACAATGTTCTCGTCACGACCGTCAACGCGACCGGAAAGACGATGGTGACGGACCGCCTCGAGCTGGTCGCGGTCGCGGGAGACAATGTCCTCACCTTCAAGGGCATCGGCGCGACTGACAGCGTCGGCGCCTCGCTTGACAATGTCCGCCTCTTCGCCACTGTCCCCGCTGCGGCCGGCGCCGACCTTTTGGACGGCGGCGACGGGAACGATCTGATCGACGGCGGCGCCGGGGCCGACATCCTCACCGGGGGGGCGGGCGCGGACCTGTTCCGCTTCGAGAGCGGCGACACCGGCCTCGGCTCCGCGGCGGACCGGATCACCGACTTCCTCTCCGGCAGCGACCGCATCGACCTCTCGGCGATAGACGCGAACAGCGCGCTCCCCGGAGACCAGGCCTTTGCGTTCATCACGACGGCGGCGTTCACGGGAAGCGCCGGCCAGCTGCGCTATTCGGGCGACGGCACCGACACCTGGCTGGAAGCGGACGTCGACGGCGACGGGGCAGCGGATTTCCAGATCGTGCTGAGCGGAAGTGTAGCCCTGCTACCGACCGACTTCACCCTCTAGGCCACATCAAGATTGGTGCTGCGGCCGGTTCCTCGACACTGGGTCAAGGCGATCGCGGCATAGCCGCCACGCGGCTTATGCAGCACCAAGCTCCTGCGTATCAGGCTGAAGCGCGTAGCGGTTATGAGCGCAAACTGCATCTTCGCAGCGGAATCGGTGAGCGGGTCCCCGGCAAAATTGGTTCATCGACCGCTGCCGAAGAGTTGCGCGATTGCAAGGCGTTGCGTCTCTGGTACGTAGTGGCCGATCGATAGCAGTACTTGGCTGGATTCCCTTTTGCAGGGATGAGGACCTCAACGGCACGGCACCGAACCCAAAAGGGCAACGTGGCCAGCGAGCGTCGGCCCGGCGTCAGAACTTGCGGAAGCGGCTGATCCGACGGCCTCGGCGACGATGCGGCCGCTTTGGCTGGGTCGGGCTCGCCGTGGGCACCTTCACCCTCGCCGCGATTCGGATCCACAATGCCGATGCGCTTTGCTCCGCGAGCTTTCGAAGCCGCTCGATATCGAATCTTGCCCAAACCGCGTTGATCTCGAAGTCCGCCGCGCCGAGCCTCGAAAGGCGGGTGAGCAACTTGGCCCTCTCGTACAGCAGACGCATACGCAAGCGCGGCCGATCCGTTGCCCAAATCATCTGCCGGTCGGCTTCGATTATGTCGTTGAGAGCCCGCCGGAGACCGTCCTCACTGGCGTCCTCGACCCGGGTCAGGATGCTCTCCATGATCAGCATGCTGGCGCGCTCAGCCGGGTACCGCCCGAAGGTACGGGTCAGCGCGTCGGCCCGCTCTCGCGCTCGCGAAAGCAGCTTCTCGGCCGCGGCAGGGCCAATCTCCGCATGCCTGCTGAGCAGGACGGTGACCCGGATCTGCACGCGGGTCGCGTGGCCACTCAGCACGAATGCACGATCGAAAGGACCGTTCACAAAGATCAGCCAGCGGAGAGCGTCCCCCAGGGCGAACAGACGGATCGCATGGTGCAGGCGTCGCGAGCCTTTCGCATCGAGCGACTGCTGCTCGCTCCAAAGTTGCTGCTCGGCGCTCGTGGCGACGATCTCTGCCCACCGCTGGACAAAGCTTATCGCCCTCGCCGCCGACTCGGGCGACACCTCGCCGACCAGTCGTCTGTGGACTGAGGGCTCGGCAAGCACATCTGTAGTCCTCAGCGCGCGAAGAGCTGGAAAGAGTCCTGGCGCTTTGACGGCGCGGAGCGCCCGCCGCGTCGCGGCCAGGGCGACGGCGGGCCGGTCGCGCAGAATATTGGAATCGATCTGGAGCTTTGCGATCGTGTGGCCCAAGTCACCGGCGTCGCCCAGCGCGCTGTATTTGCTCAGCACGTGTCGCGTGGACGACAGCAGTTCGTCCAGGAGATCGAACTGGTTCAGTTGGAGAAGGGCCTGGGCCAGGGCACCAAGCAGGTCGCTGGAGATGAGCGTGGCGGCCGGGTCTCGCCCGAGCCTCTCCTCCAGCCAGGACGGCAGGCGGGGCGACCGCGCCATCCCTTCCCTTCCCGAACGGGAATGAACTGGCTGGCCGGTTGCAAGCATCGCGAACAAGAGATCGCGCTTGACGCGTTCGGCACTCATCACCCGAGACATCTCCCAGTGCGGAGGCGCCTCCAGGAAAAGCCGATAGTAGACGGCGTAATATTGCGTGAACCGCTCCACGGCGGTCGCCACGTCGCGAATGACCGGTCCCGCAACCGAGGCGCCTGAGGAGAAATCGAGCGACAGCAACCCGTGGTATAGCGCCTGCAGCATCCGCCGGTTGGTGCGGATGCTCGCATGGTCGTCCCGCTCCGCAGATCGGACGAGATTGGTGTGCTGGTGCAGCGACTCACTGCTCAGCAAGGCGTGCAGGCTGGTCAGATCTGCGGGCGACAAGAAGGCCAGGATAGCCTCCGACAGCAAGTCGCGGGTCGCGCGCGACAGGACGCTTAGCGTCTCGTAGGGGGAGCCCACCTCGTCCGCCGGAGGATCGCGATTGGTAGAGACCGCGTCCATGAGCGTGTGATCGTCGCCCTGAACGATCATCGATCGGAAGCAGCTGCACAGGTGCGCCAGGTCAGCCTCGCCGAAAGAGCCGCTCCCGTAATCTGCTCCGCCGCCATCCACCGGCGCCCCGAGCTGTGACCATTGCGACAGGAGCCGAAACAAAGTCCGGGAGCGTAAGCCTCCCGGCGTCAGGAGCAATAAGGCGAAGGGAATGACCCAGTGCGGGCGTCTGGCTGCCATCCGCTGCGCCAGCAGCTCTGGCAATAGCTCCGGTATCGGGAGCTGAAACGCCAACCCTTCGAGCGAAAGGAGCGCATCCGCGCATTGCAGGAACGGCTCCTCGCCGGCGGTGATCGACCCCTGCTTCTCGAAATAAGCCTTCAACCGAGCGCCGTGATTATAGGCTTGGTCGTCCTGAATGTAGCGCCTCGCGTTGCCGCTGCTCGGCGGAGGGAGCAAATGCATTCCGGCGACAGCTGGTCCGAGCCACGCGCATGGACCGTCGGCCAGAATGACAAACCTGTTGGCCCGAAATGTGTCAGCGCTCGCTAGTGCCCGCGCATCTCCAAGATCCGGGTAGATGAGATGGCCGATGAGCAGCCGGAAGGGATCGTCCAGCATCGCCGCGCGGAGATCCGGCGCATCCGGGCCTGCATCGCGAACGCCGTCGAGGATGAATATCGCCGGATAGTGGGCCATATATGCGCGGACCAACTCGATGTCGCGGCGAACGTCGATGTCAGGAACCGAGGACGCGTCTTCAAGGCCGCGGCCCGCATAGAAAGCGAGGATCTGGCGCAGGATGTTGGGGAGATCGACCCCACGATAGGGCGGCGAGTGCATCGAGGCGCGAAGCAGACACCTCGGCAGCGCCTGGAACCCGGCACGCTCGGAACTTTCCTCGAATAACCTACCCGCGAGAGCGCTGAGGCCGCGTTGGTAGACCTTCGAGTGGATGACGAAGCATGGTCTCGATTCAGGAGATTGTGGCTTTAGGAACGCCTTTAACGCCTCCCCCAACTGGTGGCGCCGATCTGATTGGTAATCGAAATCGCCCCTGCGTCCATGATCCGTCAGCGGCGACTGCTCCATGCGCGGGAGGCCAAGCAAACGGCGGCAGAAGACGAAGGGGGCGTTCGCGCCGCTAAACTCTTCGAGGCGGTTGAATTCAGTCTCAGACATCGGCAGCAAATTGGGCCGACCAGGCCATCCGCCGGAGAACCGTTTGCGAACGACCTCAAGAAGGTGATCGTGCCAGCCGGAGAGGCTTTCCGGGTCATCGAAAGCCCGGCGGACGGTGTTCGAGCTCAGAATCTGGCCGTGGGCCGCCGCGGTACCGGCGATCTCATCCGCAAACGTCATCCGGTCGCGTTGTTCATATCCAAGAGCCGCCTTCGCGATTTCCCGGCGCATCCCGTAGGAGAGCGGATGGAAGTGCCCCCGGTCGCCGGCGGCTCTGATCTCCTGACGCCACCGATCAAGGACATCGCGGAAATGGGCGTTCGAGAAGGAGCGGGCTATCTGGGCAGGGTTTGGATACCCATCGACCGACTCCTTGTGGAGGTCGGAACCGAACCTAGCCACGGGCAAAACCGGCGAGAGTCAGAAGGCCGGTCCCTCGTCTGCCATTTGTGTTGACGCCCCAATAACCTTTTGATTTCACGCTGGAAATTGTTGGCCACGGCTGGCAAAGCGCAGCGGCGATGTAGCGAATTTCGCGCTCCAGCATTTGGTGCCGTGCGCGAGATTGGCTAATGAGGCCCGTGACGGGGCCGTCGTCGAAAACTGACCCCGCCACGGAACATTGAGCGCCCGTATCGGGAGCCAAGCCGGCGTCTAGCGATTTCGCTAGGACGGTGCAAGCGCGCGATCGGGAGGGAGGTCGCGCGCGGTGCGTCGGGTCCAATACTGTAGGTGTGCCGGTCGGGAGCCGGACCGCGGTATGGCCTACTCTCGTCTGATGGGGCGGCGAGAACCTGCGCCCGGAGAAGAGGCCGCATATTGCTGCTACGGACGGCTGACCTCGTCGGATTCTCACGTGGATGCGAGCTGCCCCCCCGAAGCCGTCGTCACTCCGCGATCGGTCGAACGCGGCCCCCTGGACGCCAACTCCGCGACACTTGTTCTACGTGAGCCCGCAATTGGCAAGCCTTTTACGGCGCGGCCCAGGATCGTTTTCTCCTCCGCCTCCATTCCCCGGTGCGGCCGATGAAAGACCGGCACCGGATTATTGGACAGCCGCCGCAAGAGACTCCTCCCACGCGTGCGAACTCAGCCGCCTTCACGACCAAAGGCCCTGTGCGCGACATCAATGCGGACGCCTATGTGAAGGACGACGCTGCGGGCTTCTATGCCATCGCCGACGGCGTCGGTTCCCTGCCGGCCAGCGCGGCTGCGAGCCGGTTCGCGACGAAAGAGGCCCTGCGGCTCTTTCTGGCCCGCCGTTGGCACGACGCAGGTGCTGCTTGCGACTTGCAGCGCCTCATTGGCGACGTGGCAGCGGGCTTTCGCACGCATTTCTCGGCTGAGGGCACGCCCTCGACCACGTTGACCCTGGCGGTGCTGCGGGGATTGCACCTTAGCTATGCCAGCGTCGGAGACGCCCCGGTCATCCTGCTTTCCGGCGGCACCGCCACCTTGCTGACGAGGGACCACACGATCGCAGACCGCGGGCGGCTTTTCTGCAGCTACGATGCTGTGAAGACGCTCGGCGGATCGAACGTCTTGTTCACCTCAATCGGCCCGTTTCCGCCGCAGGTAACCTGCTATCCCTCCCTCGAGTGCCCGCCAGGATCTCGGCTGCTCCTCTGCTCCGACGGCCTGTTCCAATTCCTGACGCAAGATGACCTCGCCAAGCTCTCCGCGAACTGCGCGAGCTCAACCGAATTTGTCGGCGCAATCCGCAGGCTCAGCGCGACCTCGCGAGCCCGTGACAACGTCTCACTTATCCTGATCAACCTGCCAGGCACGGAGACCGGTCATGCCGCCATGCCCTGATTGTCCTTTGTCGCCGGGGATGGTGATCGAGGAAGGCCGCTACGAGCTTCTCGAGCATATCGGCGGAGGCGAGCAGGCGGAGATCTGGCGGATTCGCAGTCTCGGATTCCCCGAGCAGCGTCTCGCTGCCAAGCTCTGGCACGCACGATGGGAGGAGCGGGGCGAGCGGGACTTCGTCGAGCGCAGCCACCGCCTGGACCAGGAAGCCAAGCTGCTTGGGGCGATCATCAACACCTTCACCGTCGAGCCTCATTTCCGCATCAGCACCAGCGAGGTTGTCGACGGAGTCACGTACATCGTCTTAGGGGTGGCCATGGACCTTGCCGAGGAAGGTAGCCTCAGTGATTATCTGGCGCGGTCAAATCCTTCGATCCAGCAGAAGATTCGCCTGATGGAGCAGCTCGCGACGGGGCTGGCCGATCTTCAACAGGCGGAGATCGTTCATAACGACATTAAGCCGGCGAACATCCTGGTTTATCGGTCCGGTCGCGACGCGGTCGCGAAATACACGGATTTCGGCTTGGCTTTCAAACAGGGGACGACCCCGGTCGGCGGCGGCACCGTGCTCTACATGGCTCCTGAGCTCATCAACGACTTTGGACGACCGAGCTTCAACAAGACCCCGTCGGCCAAGACGGACGTCTATTCGCTAGGGATCGTTTTCCACGAGATCCTGCAGGGCAGCCATCCGTTTGCCGACCTGCTGCCGACCGGGGACATTGGCAAGGGGCTGGCGGGATATTTCCGCACGAAGGACACGATCGACTTTCGGGGCGCGCGGGAGCCATTGGACGCCGGGATCGTGGATCTCGTGCAGCGGATGTGCTCGCGAGACCCCGAGAATCGGCCAAGCATGTTCGAAGTGTGCGAAGACCTGTCCGAGGCGCGGGCACGTGTCCGCTCCCACGACTCTCAGCAGTTCCGAACGCAATTCCCCGACGCAGTCGACACCTTCCGTTGGACCGACGACGTTCACCGCGCCTTCAAGGAGAGCGAGGTCTTGGCTTTCCTGCGCGGACCGAACCTGGAGCAAGATCCAGAATATCTTGCAAGGGCTCTCGAAGGTCGGCGTCTGCACGGTTTCTCCATCTTCCGGCTCCTCGGCGCGCACGACTTCCTACTGAGGGTTTGGCGACGGGATTCGGACAAGAAGGCGCTAGCGGACGTCCTCCTCGCCTACGAGACCGAGCGTTCGGGGCTGCTGGATATCTTCGAGCCGATGCTGCGCTGGCCTGGGCCACGGGCCAAGCCGAAGCTTCCTCTTACCAAGCCGAGCGAGCTGCTCGACCTCATCAACGCTCTGGCGAGCAATCCGAGCGAGAAAGCCGCCAAGGAAGCGAAGCGGCAGGGCCTGATCCTGGGCAAAACGAGGAACGCTCGTGAGGGTGGACGCGCCCACGCGAGGCCTATACGGGCCATCTGCCGGGCCTCCTACGGCAAGACCATATCGCACGATCTCGCGGTGGTGCTCGGCGATCAGCTCCACTTGAAAATCCCGAAGATTGCGGGCCTCAGAGAGGTCGAGGTTCTCGCGAACCCGGGCGAGAAGGGCACCCAGGCCGTGTTCGTAGTCATCGCCGAACTCGACAGTTTTCACAGGTATCGCGACCTTCTCCTTTGCCTGGAGCGCACCCTCTCGGTCCATCTGTCACAGGAAAGGGGCCAAAATTATCTGCGTTATCGGTCACATTTCGAGATGGATGAGCGTTCCCAGTACGAATCCTATGACGGTCGAATCTTCTACGAGCTGGAGCGACGGCGGCTCGGTCGCAGCGTGGGAACCTGACTTGTCGTAGACAGAAGGCCGACATGAGCGTCTCGGCCCCTGCCTTGCGGAGCGTGGTCACGCCAATTGACTTTTCGTGGCCACGCCGCCACATACCGGGGCACCCAAGGGAGTCGAGGTGCGCCATGGACACCAACTTCATCGCCGCCGTGCAGGGATTGGCCGTTCGCGAGCGGCCGGCGCTGGAAACGGCACTCGCCGAGCTTCTTGCAACCTATTCCAAGTCGGGCCGGCCGCTTCCCCTCCGGGAAGCGAGAGACAAGTTCACATCCGTCAACAAAGCCGCGCGGGAAGGACATGCGCAGCTCCTGCGTGGTGAACCGGGAGGCGAGACGGTGCTGGTCTCCGTCCGCGATCTCGCTACCATGCTGCAGGCAGCAGCTTCGACGCTCACCCTTGCGGACGCCTTGACGGTGTCGGGCTTCTGCCCGGCGGGGGGACGGCTGGTCCTCGATGAAGCGCTGGAGACCGAAGATCTGCTAGAGCTGGCGGAGCCGAAGCGGACGGAACCCGCCTGATGATCTTTCTACTGGCGACGCAGACCGTCCTTGACATCCTGGCTGGCCGTCCACAGATACAAGACTGGCTTCGAACAGTGCCGTTGCGTTCGGTTGAGCTTAGCACGGTGTCGATCGCTCAATCGCTCCACAAGATTCGCTCTTCGGCCGGGCCGGCACAGCGCCGAGCCTATGAGCGATCCTTGCGCAGCTTTCTCTCAGCCATGCAGATCCACCAGGGCGTAGTCCCTTTTGACGAGGCCGCCGCCGACATTTGGCCGACTCTCATGGAGATGGATCTGCAATGCGGGATTGAGGGCAAGGCCGGGACGCTGGGCGCACCATCTCGAATGGTGGTGGCGACGGCCCTCGCGCGTGACGCGGTCCTCGTCGAAGGGGCTCAGCCCTACCACTCCCTCGTCCCCGGGCTTCAGGTCCAAGGCTTTTGAACGACGACCTCTCGCTCGATGAAAATGGCTCCGCCCTCTCGCTCGCGCGCAAGCCCTACCGCATCCTGTGCCTGTCGGGCGGAGGCTATCGAGGCCTATACACTGCCTTCTTGCTTGAGACTCTCGAAGAGCGTGCCGGAAGAAAGTTGGGCGAAGTGTTCGACCTCATTGCAGGCACGTCGATCGGCGGGATCCTCGCGATTGGCCTGGCTGCAGGAGTCCCTGCGGCGCGCCTTCGGACCGCGTTCGAGGAGCATGGCGAAGCCATTTTCCGTGGGGTTCTTCATACAGGCTCCCGCGGTTTGCGGCTTCCCTGGCGAGGATGGCTTTGGCGAAAATATAGCGGCGTCGGTCTGGCACGAACGATCGCCCACATCTTGGAGGATAGTCCGGGCATATCGACCATGAGCGGCTTACGGACCCCGGTGCTCATATCCACCGTCGACGTCACCAACAATTCTCCCCGGGTGTTTACGCAAGAGGGTGAGGACGGCCGGCTTGCCCTTGTCGACGTTGCGATGGCGACCGCCGCCGCGCCGGGCTTCTTTCCCGAGAGGCGGGTGGGAGAGAGCAATTTCATCGACGGTGGATTGGTCGCGAACGCCCCTGACATGCTGGCGCTGAGCCGGGCGCTCTCCCAAGGCCACGACCTGAGCGACATTCATGCATTGAGCGTCGGAACGGCTGGCGGCGCCGGAGGCGAAACACCTCGGCGAGCAAGCGGCCTCGGCACGCTGCTGCGCGCGAAGAAACTGTTTCAGCTCACGATCGCGGCGCAGGAAAAGCTGGCCATCGCCTCTGCTGCTTCGCTCCTGAAGAACCGCTACATCAGACTGAACGTCGAACCTTCGGCGCAACAAATGAGAGCACTCGGGCTCGACAAGACCGGCCTCACCGCCCGCGAAACGTTAAAGCTGCTGGCGGATAATACGATGAGGGGGGCCGAGGAGGGCGAGCAGGCTCAGCTCCGCATGATCCTCCAGTCCACTTAGCACCCGATCTGAGCGGGTCTTGCAGCAGGCGAAGTAGCTCCTTGATGTACTGGTCCACCGACTGCATAACCGGTGTTCCTCACCCCGAGGGATCGAGTGCGTTCTCGAGGGCAGGTCCAATCAAATAAGACACCCATGGCACGAACCGGCGCCGTCCCAAGTCCACAGTGTGGCTCCCGCCTCGGCGACGATTAGGTTCGAGTGTCCTTGCGGCTGCGGCGTGAGGAGTTGCCTCAGGCTTCCCCAAACGTCGTCGCTTGCCTTATTGCGGGCGGTCTTCGCAGCATCCGCCGCTAACCCCGTTTACCAAGCCACACTCGAGCTGGCTTGCTTTCGCCCAGTCGAGCCCGATCAGTCTGCAGCGCGGGGAACCCACCCAAGGCCTTGGCGCTCGCCTTGGGCAGGCCGGCGAAGACCCCGTTGTCCGAGTGGGACGCAAAATCGGCGCCGAGCACGTCGGCGCGAAAATCGGGTCGCTGTCGATTGGAGCCCGATACAACAAAGCACTAGCTCCCATCATGGATTGGTAGACTCATTGGCTCTAGGCGCGCGAACCTCTGTCGGCGCTGGTCAAGCTGGGAGTCTAGGCCCAGTTAGGACAGCTGAATGCCGCCAGCATCGACGACATCTCTTCTAAGCTTGGGGTCGCAGGTTCGAGTCATGCCGGGCGCGCCAGTTTTCCGCCATTTTTCTGTTACCTTTTTTCGCGCCAGGTAACGCATAGGTAACTTGCGAGCGAGATATGGCGACACCTCACGGCACCCGCTGGGATAGTGGCCCGGCTCTGGCGGCTGCTTTTGGCCCCATGGGACTGTCCGGTCCCCAGCATAAGACATCAATAGCGGACGTGGCCCCTGTCAAAAATTTCAGGTGATGTTCTCCCCAACAGATCCGGGCCTCGCGACACAATGAGCCTTCGAGGCCTCCAAGCGGGCAGGACCGCATGTCATGGATCTGCGAGCATGGCAGTCCAGCTTTGGCGTGCCGGGGCGAGGCCTAAGGCAAGGGCGGCTCTGAATGCGAACGGGTTAGATTCTCCCACACCTGCACAGATCGAGCGGCCTTCCTCGATCAGTTTGTACATCAAGGCATTCGTGAATCGAACGCCGAGCCGCGAATCATGCCCTGCCGGCGCGGTTGCAACTACACCAATCGATGTCCAGATTTCGCTCTGTCCTCGCACCACAGCGGCCGCGACCAATTCGCCGTTACGAAAGCCGGCATATACCTCGCCGGAAGCGATAAGGTCGCGCGCCCGCCGCGGGGCCATCCCCCCAAGTTCAGGCGACGGTGTGCAGATGAGTTCTAGAACGTCGTGTTGCTCCCGAGTCGTACAAGGTCGCACGACGATATTGCCACCACGTCGGAGGGGGAACTTCGCGCCCAGGCTCGTGAAGAGGAGCGCACTTGGCCGAGCCCACCTCCCGGACCGACGTACGAGATCAAAAGCGTCGTGATCGCAGGCATCGAACCAGATAGCGCCGCAGCTAATCTGACAAAGCGATTCAACCAGCTCTGCTGCTGCAAGCCATGGGCGCGACGGCGACGAGAGCTCGAGTATGAAATCCGGAAGCAGGCTATCCGCGCCCCCGACAAGGACGTATCCTTTGTCATCCCAGCGGTAGGCCCGTCCGCACTGGATCGCTTCCTCTACGAAATCGAAGGCAGGGGGCGATCGCCAACGCGAGATGGAGCTCAGGGGCGCGGATGTGAATTCAGCCACAGGCGACCCGCAGCGTCGCCTCCGCCCGCTCGTGCTGGGCTGCCTCTTTTCTCGGATCGACCGGCACAACACTCACCAGGACACGGTCGACTGCTACGACCAGTCCTAGCCGCGCGAGGCGCTCCACGCCCGGTTGGGCTAAGCGACAATCCGGCTGCGGGCGGCTGAACTGGCGCAGCAATTCGTATTCCCATCGCGCCAAGACGTGGTTGACCGTTGCTGCCGGCGAGCGACTGTCCCGCACGAGTAAATCGCTTTGGCCAAGTTCGATGAGCTCCAAGCGCGGCCGGCGATCGCGCCGACGCCAGCTATCGCGCCATGCCTCCGCAGCTCGCACAAAAGCTGTCCGATTCTTCTGATCGCGCCCGGCTGATTCCGCGCGTTCATACTCGAAGTGATACGCGAGCCGCTCCAAGTCTGCCTCCGGCGGGTAGATCACTTCATATGAGTGAAACGGCCGAAGCTTCTTGATGAGGTATCGATCAGGATTGTCGAAATAGGGGCTGAATCGGTCTACACGAATTGGTCCTATTCCCACGGGCGGGCGTAAATGCGTCAGCTTCGGAAGGAGTTCCGCTAAGCCGGCGAAATCTTCATCGCAGTCGTCTGGGATTTCACTGAAAAGATTCCAATAAACTTCGATTTCCAGCGCAAAAGCATCGCGGAGCAGGCCGATCGCGTGAGGCGCCTTCAGGCCCTTCGCGATCTTGTTAAGAATCGGCGTCGCCAATGCTTCGATGCCCGGCTGAATCGCTCCCACACCAGCGTCGCGCAACGCGAGCAAATCGGCGGTGCTGAGATTCGCCTTAGTTTCGAAGAACAGGCTGAGGTGCAGACCCGATCTACTCAGTCGCCTGAGAAGATCGAACTGGCTGGGCCTCTTTATAATATTGTCCGCAGCTGAGAAATTTGTCTCGTTCCAGCGCGCATGAAGATGAACCAGTTCTTGATAAACAGCCTCATCGGTTTTCGTTCGGTATGCCATGCCTTGCCCGTTCAGTCCGCAGAACGTGCAGTGGTGTTTCTGGCCCCACCAGCATCCACGAGAGGACTCGAACGGGAGGTAGTGCGGAAATCGGTTTTTCGCGCGGATCGAGAACGGCATCTGCCCTATTCTCGCGAAATAGTCTGAATAGTCGGGCGCACTCGTCCTTGCCATATTCGCAATCGGCCCGCAGTCGAGAAACTGGGATCCTTTATATCGACCGGCAAAATATTTCTTCATAAACTCTGGAAGAGCGATGTCGGCTTCACCAGAGAAAACGAAATCTATCTGGGGCGCTATCTCGAGCAGCGCCCGACCCATTGGTCCCTCGGCGTTGGCGCCGCCAATAATGATCGGCGTCGAGGGGCAGAGCGCCTTCAGGCGCCGCGCGATGGCAAGGCTTGCCACGTTCTGCTGAAACGACGAGGTCAGCCCGACAAGCCGGGGCTTCTTTGCGAGGATCGCCTTCACGGTGCGGTCGAGATGGCGGTCGATCCCGGCGCGCAGAGAAGCGACGGCTTTGAAATCGGCCCTTCCCTGGTTGGGACGAACGCCGCGATGCAATGGCGCACGAAGCGCCAGTTTGAATGCTCTCTTTCGCCCTTTGAAGGCGAATGGCGCGAACGCCGCCTCCCCGAGCAGGAGCTCGTTCGGCGCGCCCGAAATCAGGCTGTATGCTTCGGGAAAATGCTCCCAGAGATCCAGGTTCGCGTAGTGGACATGCGTTCGAAACCCCGCCTTCTGGCATTGCGACGCGAGTACACTGACGCCGAGTGCCGGAATGTGCACGTCTGAGAATGCAGGTACGACAAAAAGGATGTCACAGGGACCCTGCACCATCAGAACGTGCCGAGCTGAGCGCTCCAACCCCGCTTGATCAAACGCATGTTCAAGTCGGTCACTACCTTGAGAGCTGGGTCGTCGGCATTGGCTACGCCGGTGACCACCCGCTTGCCCTGGCTTGCAAAGTGGGTCGCCGCCGCTCTGAGGGCATCAGCCTCGAGGCCGCTGTTATGATGAGTATTGCCGAGTCTCCCGCCCACGCTGACGTGAAGACCATCACGATGGAAGTGCGTAGTTACGAGCCCAGCGAGCGCCTGCTCGTCGAAGACACCAAGCACGTAACCTTTTTCGACAAGCGCAGTCGCCCCTTCCTCTGTCCACCCGCCCAGATGGACGGGTTTCGCCGTTAATTCGGTGACGACGCTCGTTGCCGAGCCTAGCCCCACATCGTCCAGCCCGCGGATTGTCAATCCAGACGACCCGAGAGTGGGCGCCTCGCCCTCGGCCCAGGCGAACATCGCACACACGGGCCTGCTCGGCAGTCGTGCTCTCCAGGCAAGATGGAAGCCTTGGTGAGCATCGTCCGTGAACCAAAGAAATCCGCTGCTCCTCTCGTTCATCTCCGACGTGAGCTGTTGAATCTCCTGCGCGCTTTTCGGAAGCAGGCCGGGGATTTGGACGTCGATGACGAAGCCGGGGAGCAAGCAATCCTGCGGCGCGACAACAATGCGCCCTCCGCTGGGCAGGTCAACCACCTCGGCAGCTGGGTAAATCCGCTCGACAAAGTCGAAGGTGAAGCCGAAATTCTCGAGTTCAGACATCGGTTCTGCCGTAGAAGCTTGATTCATTTCGACCTCCCATTGTTGCCTACGCGAATTCCAACTTCAGGTCGCGGGATTCTACCGGACAATTCACCACAGGTGCAGAAAAGAAGCCGGCGCGCTGCAACTCGACAAAGCATTCGTGAGCTTCTTGCTGCTCCGGAACCGGAAGGCATCTCAGCCCTGCGGCAATCGGTTCGTCCGCCGCCGCGAGCGCGATAGCGGCCCAAGCGCGAGGCAAGCGGGCGTAGTTCAGTGTCACCCAATCGCAAATCGTCGCCTCGTCCTCGTCACCGTCGGGCGGCAGCTCGAACAACCAGTTACGGGATAAAGGCCGCTCGAAGCGACTGCGCACGCGCTCGGCGGGCGCTGCAAACTCCCTGGCGAGTTCCCGATAGGGATTCCGCCGCCGTTCGACCTTCTGCACGTAGAACACACCAGCTTGATCAATGAAGTGCCAAAACCCCTCAGCGAAATCGATGTCCTCGCCGAAAGGGAGGAACTGCGCCTGGTAAACGGCGCCGGCCGCAAGCCTCGCCGCCTGCAGCCGCTCCGCGCGTCCGTCTTCTTCGAATTCCAGCACCAGCCGCAGATCCCCCCGCTCCTCCACCTTCTGGATGCCAAAGCGTTCCGGCCGCAACGCGATCATCGAGCCGCGCATCAGGTAGAAGGTGTTGGCACTGACGGTGACGTAGTGGTGCTCCTCGATGGCTCGAAGCAGAAACGACCGTGTCTCAGAGATTTCGTGCAACGTTTCCGTGGGAAAACCCATTATCGAGTAGATGTGCGGCCTCACCCCGGCATCCTCAAGATTCCGCAAGATCGCGCAGTAATCCGGCGCAGCGCCGCGATGCTTGTTCACGAGTGCATTCACTCGGGGCGAAGCAGACTCGAGGCCCATGCCCAGATAGCGGCAGCCGGACCGATACAACGTTGTGCAAAGTTCGGGCGTGAGATCGTCGGTAAAACGGCTGCGCGCGCGAAATACGATGTTCAGGCCGCTTTCGAGAAGCGCGCGGGAGAATCCTTCGACGACTTTGGGATGGATCGCCTCGTCGGTGAGGATCAGAGATTCAATCTCCTTTTCCCTCAGCACGTCGATGAGGTGCATGGCGTAATGCGCTGTCGTGTCATCGAAGTCTTGGGTGCCGCCCGGCACGAGATGCTGCGTGTTGATCGTACAGAAATAGCAGGCGCTCCAATGGCACCTTGCCGGCGTTAGCCTCGCCAGCAGAGTTTTCCGGCCGGCCGAGTAAAATGGAGGGCTGTGGCGGATGTGCCGGAGGAAAGCGTCCTTCACGTCTTCAGCTACCAAAGCGGCTGCCACAGAGGAGGTCGCCGCGAGCGGGAGCAGGTTCGGCAGGCGGGTGGGCCCGGGCGTCTGCCCGTCAAGCAGCATGTTGAGCAGCGGTCGAAGGGTTGCCCGGTAGTCTTGCTTCGGTAGATAATAGTCTACGAACTTGCCGAGGTTCGAGGCGTTCGTCGCGAACGGCTTCACAAGCGCGCTGAAATCGAACTGCTCATTGCCGCCAGCGGCCTCTAGAATCACCTTCAAACTTGGCAGACGGCGCTTCAACAAGGCCGCTACTATGACAGCCTGCGCGATCTCGGCATCGTTGCGGATGTTGATGATCACGATTTCGAGGCTGGTCGGGAGGACCGCCAGGTCGAGAAGCCCGCTGAGCTGTCGGCCGAGTCCGGTGCCCGCCGGCTGCTCAGCACAGGTGAGAACGGCCGCCAGATCGAAGGTGTCGAAGTCTGCGCTCAGGGGGCCCCGGGCTTGGTGAATCTGAACGCCGCTTTCGCCGCGGTTGGCGATTTCAATCAGCCGCTGGATCACCCGATAGGCAAACAGCAGTTCATCGGCGTCGGGCATTCGCGAGGGAACGCTCCCGAATACCTCTAGGGCGATCGCAGCGTCTGCGATGCTGCGGTGATCCAAGGCGCGGAGCTCAGGAGGCTGACCGTCCTCTGCTGCGTCAACTATCTGTCGGAGGTGGCCTAGATCCAGCTTCTGCCGCCAGAAGAAATGGCCGAGGTCCAGACTTAGGATGCGTTGCCCGAGTTCGAGATCGTCGTAGATCTTCTCCTTGGGAAACGTCCCTGAGAAATAGTGAGCTCTAATCGTGCTTACCATCTTGACGACGGCAACCCTCGGCGGGGAGCGGCGATCTAGAAAGTAGAGCCCTTCACCCGACGCCGGTTCGTTGGCCATGAGCGGCTTCTCCTAAGATTTGGGTGTGCTAGACGACCTCGCCGCATCCAGATCCAGAGCCCGTCCCTGAGCCCGAACCGGTTCCAGTCCCTGAGCCACTGCCGGAGCCGCTGCCGGAGCCTGTTCCGCTGCCCGCCCGCACCGACTGGTCCGACTGGTAAAGAGGACCGAACCGATCCCGCTGCAGATTTCCCACGTGGTACCGTGCCCGGGCGGATACACTCGGGCCGTGCATTTCAGATTCTGCGGAATGAGCGTATCGTGACATCTCGTCCTCCCGTCATACTTTGCAGTTGTCCTCGCAGCGGCGCGCTGCACACCGGAGCACCGAACATGGCTGCTCCCTCATCTCTCCTTCACTCAGAGAAGCCCATCTCGAATGGCATTTCCTTTAATTGACTTATGAACGAATCGGCCCGTAGCCGCGCAAGCTGCAGCGGCTGGCCAAGATCAGGCAAGAGCGCAAGCGGCGTTACCAAAACGTAGACCTCATCTATCGCTGCCCCGCGGCAATATAGGAACCAAGTCTGATAGGCGGGGGCCACGACCAGGCGGACTTGAACCTCGTCCTGCGGGTGCTGCCGGTCGATCACGGCCACCGCTCGGTTGAACGCGTCAGCGATCTGAGCGTCAGGCGATATTTCCGTCAGCCGGGACGGTTCCGATTCCGAATCTTCGGATTTGCTCGTGGCATATCCCAGTGCCTGCCCCTCCACCTTCAACTGGTGGTGCCAACGATTCAACGGGATGATGGAGGAATTCAGATCGCTGCCGGTTTGGACCGCCTCCGCGGAAAGGAGCCAAACGTCCACGGACTCACTGATCTCTACGCTGTCGAAATTCGCAGCTCCAAGGCTGTAGCCTAGATACGTTCTCGGCAGAACTTCTGCAACTTCCGCTGCCAAGCTTCGTAGGTCAATATCGGACATCTGCTCAAATCGAGCCATCAACCGGTTCCATTCAGACAATGTTGTTCCACGACCATCGCCAAGTGCCCAGGCCAAACGCCATTTCCATGTCTCGCTGCGTTACGGTTCGGGGGAGAGGCCGGGCGGGGTCGTGGACAATGACCCACTCCGTCCCGTTAAGGGTGTCTACTCCGACGATCAAAACAGCATGACCGCCTCCGCCGGTCCAAAGTAGACCGGCCTCGATCGGCCTCCTGTTGTAGATATCGTTGTGCGTCTGAGCCCACGGCAGATGATTGTTGTTGAAGGTGCTGCCGTATCCGTACTTCAGCCATTCCGGCTTCACCGAGGACACCGGCAGCGGCTGATCGCATTGCGGGCTGGTGGGAGTGGAACAGCAATTCGCCATGGAGAAGGCCGAATTTGCAAGATCACATTGACCCAGCAAAGGCGTTTTCGCATCGTAAACTCGCACCATCTCAATGCACGCCGCCCAACACCAATTGCGAGCCGTCTGGAGAATGAGAGGCACGGGCAGGACTGTAGGTGCACCGAGAGCTTGAGCCAACGGCACTGTCACGGAAGTCCGATTACGGAGCGGCACGAAACACCGGCATCACTCCCTCTGGCGCAGGCTTATTGTCGTGGCAGAAAGGCTGTCAAATAGCGGCGAGTACATAATGCAAACCGAAGAAAGGGCAGCATCTCGACTCACCTCGGAATAGCTTGGTGGCAAGTTATATGTTGTGCGTTGTGCGTCAACGTTTTTCCTCAACCGGCTCTCGCCCGTCGGCCCAGCACCTGGCCCAGTGACAACTTTCAGGAGGCGAAGTCGGTTAAGGTGCATCTCGCAGAATTGCGGCTCCAGCAACTGAGGCTTAGTTCAACCGGAACCAGGGACGCCCCTTCTCCAGCACAGACACGCCACCAATGGCGGACGCCAACGATCTTCCCTCGCCGAGAAGCGTCCGCTTAATCTTGGGCGGAACCTTCACGATATCGCTCGCGAATATCGCGACGAAAGTGAGCGGCAGCGCCAGTTCGTTCAGCACCAACACAAGTCCAGCCTCCTGAAAGACTCCGAAGGTCAGCGGCCGACCAGCCGCGTTGTGGGCTTGGGGCATGGCGTTGGGAGAGGCGTGAATCGAAAAGTCCGACAGCGCGGCATACCTGTCCTTGTCGACTGGCAACGGCGCGCCGAGTGCCTCGAGTGCCAGCCGGACCGAGACCGGCTTAAACTCGTTGCGGCGATCACGCTCCGGGAGGTTCTTCCACCTTTCGAATGAAGGAGGGTCCGCGTTGAAGAGTGCGATTAGGTTCGCATTCTCGCCTAGCGTGCGGACAATTGATAGAGCCTGATCATAGTACCCTGCGGTCGAAAGCCTCAACGCCGCGTAGGCAGAACTGGCCACCCGGCCGAGAAGAAACTCCCCTCGATGATCGCCTTGGTGGCAGCCCCAAAAGCAGGACGCTGCCGAATCGAGTAGCGCGAGCACCGTGCCGACGCCGTCGAAGCATCTCGGCGCTTTCTCTCCCATCGCAGGTAGGGCGCTCCAGGTGCGCGACTGGCATTTGGCCTCATGTTCTGCGATCAACTGCAGGAAGGAGCGGCCTTCCGGGAAATCTATCTGGCCATCGCCGCCTTCGATGCTCACAAACTCCGCTCCTCGACCCATCAGCAGCCTTGATATTCGTTTACTGCGCGCGGTATCGCCTATCAGCAAGGAACCTTCGCTCAATAGGGTGGCGGGCACGGAGATTGTAGACGCTCTTGGATGAGCGGGAGGTCGCCGAACATCGCGACTTAAGCATTTGGCCTTACGCAAAAAAGCAACACCGCCCCCGGTGCAACCCCACATTCCTCCCCACGGTCGGTGCGGGCTTTAGTGGCTACCCTTGGGCGCATATGGGTTACGGTTTTCCAACATTGAGTTGTACTCCGCTCACCCTCTCGCGATCGAGGCTCGGTGGGCGGCGTCGGCTCGGCCGGCATGGAGCACGCAGTACGATGGCAAAAAAATCCCCGCCGGGTGATGTTCCAAATCTACACGTCACGATTGATTTGCTTGCACTCGCTGCGGCCCTTGAACGTCGCGGAGGCAAGCGCAAGCTGGCAGGTGCGCTACGGAATGCGTGGCGGGCGCAGTCCTGCGTCGCCGACCTTAGGCAAGCGGAGGTTATTTGTGAGACCCTTGATCAGCTCACTGACGGTTTGCCCACTTTCGGGCTTCCGTTGCTTCTGAACATTCAAAGCTGCCTGCTATCGACCGCAATTCTGCTTTACGCTCGCGCCACCTCCACAGGTGGCTCGCAAGGCGAGCGCGGTTCGGTTCAATTGCCGCCCTCGAAGCTAACTCCCAGGCAGCGAGAGGATCACAAGACGCTCGTCGGTATCCGGAACGGCGCGCTCGGTCACGTGCAGACAGACGCCAGCCTGGCAGGGGATTTCTGGCACAGGGATTACCTCTTTGCGAAGCGGGTACAGCCCGGAACTTGGGGAGTCGCCAGCGGATCAACCAGTATCGGCCTGCACTTCGAGGCGATGGCGATCCTACGGCGTCAGCTGCCGGTGGCTCTGGGGATCATTGCCGCGAGGAGCCGCGAGAGAATTGACGAGGCGATGCAAGCCCTGGATGAGACACATCCTAGCGAAGCAACAATGCTCCGCCACCAGGTAGACCCTGTGACTTGGTTTGGATCGGTCGAAACTGCTCAGACAATGTTGGCGGGTGGGCCGGGCGACGAATCATCAACTTGGCTGCCACTACGGTGACCGCGTGGGCCAAAGAGCGATTGAAGGGGTAGTCGCATGATTGGCAGCATCCGCTTCTCCACCTTTCCGAGAACCGAGCCCCCTCCGCAGTTCACTCCTGATATTATAAATGTGTTCCGCCAATGGGAGGCGGCGATCTCGACCCAAACCGCGCAGAAAGGGCTCAAGAGCAACGACGTCCTCGCTACACTCGCTCCAGATCTAGTGAGTCTAGGTTTTGATGTCGAAGCCGGAAAGTCTCGGGTAAAACGACCAGTCTTTTTCGGTGAGGATGGTGCGGCCTCTCTACAATATGAAATTGATTCCTTTCACCCGGGTTGGCGATGCGGTCTCGAGGTTGAAGCAGGACGGGCTTGGCTAGGAAACGCTGTCTATCGTGATCTCATTCAAGCCTTGGTCATGGTGGATCTCGAGAACCTGGTTCTGGCGGTTCCTCTCGGCTGCCGTCGGAAGAGCTTAGGTCGCGACGTCGTTAGCAAGGACTACGCTTACACGTGCGCCGTAGCTGACGCGCTGTTCGGCCACAGCCGGATCCGCATGCCTTATCGCTTGATCGTCATCGGCTACTGACAGCCGTCCGACACTCTCCGAAATTCTAGTGATTCGGCTCACTGTGGCTCGGGCAACAGGCTTCCTGTGCCGGCTCAAGTGGTCAGAGAGGCATGAGCATCTCGCGTCGCAGAAGGAATCGTCTCGAAGCCCTTCAGACCCTTGACGTCAATGTTGCAATCCGGATTGGCAGCCCCCACGAGGAAGCTGCATGCCGGCACCAGAAAGCTATAAAAAGTATAATAATCACAACGAGTAGCAACATGTGTAGTGTCAGGAGAGCTTCCTTAGGACGTTGGAAAAAATCTCTGTATCCGCTCAAATCTGCTGTTGACTAAATTTGTCAACCCTCTAGTCTCAAATGGCTTCGGAGGGCGTATGAATTCAGCGGGAGCGCATATCCAGAAGCGCCGCACGGCGATGGGCCTTTCTCAGGCTGCCTTGGCGTCCCAAGTGGGCGTCGACAAGAGTTATCTGAGCTTGGTCGAAAGTGGGAGGCGAGTCCCGACCGAGGATCAGGTCGCGAAGCTAAGCGCCATCCTCAGACTGCCGCCGGAGCTCCTTCTTCTGCAGGCCGGCCGGCTCCCCAAAGACGTCCAGGGAGCCATCGAGGCTGATGCGACAGCCGTCACCGCAGCGGTTCGAGTATGGGCGGAGCAGGACGCGATCGTCTACCCGACGCAGCCTGCAACAATTCCGCGATCGAATTCACGTCAGAAGAGGTCGCCCGAGGTCTCTTCCATCCCACCCTTGATCCACGTGACGAAGGCCAGCACGACGTACCGGGCCCATAGTTACCACACCAAGGTCCCTCCGTCGGCGATCGCGCCTTTCATCGAGGCGTTCACCAATCCAGGCGATTTGGTGAGCGATCCGTTTTGCGGCTCTGGGATGACGGGGGTCGCCGCACTGGACGCGAGCCGCCACGCGCTTTTGTCCGATCTGTCGCCCGCGGCTGTGCACATCGCGCGAAACTACACTGCTCCATGCGATCCGAGGGCGTTCAAGCAGGCGCTATCGCTTGTAGAGCAGGAAGTGGCAGCGACCATGGAGTGGCTGTACGTCCCGATCGGCCGCCAAGGCGAGCGGATCGAGTACACCGTCTGGAGCGATCTCTTCATTTGCGAAAGCTGCAGCAGCCGGATCAGCTATTGGGATGCACTACATGAGGGTCTGGGCAAGGAGCTCGTGTGCCCGGAGTGCACGCTGATTTTCGAGAAGGGGGACTTAGCTTGGGTCGGCGAAGAGCCGGTGCAGACCCATATTTCGAAAGCGGGAAGGCGAATGACGTCGCACGAGCCTACCGCGGCTGAACTCGCGCTGATAGAAGAGGTTGACGCCACAACCATACCGTACTGGATCCCTTCCGCTCCCTTTGGCCGGGATCGTGAGATGTGGCGCTCGGCCCATTCGGCGATGGGCATCGCGGATGCCGCCGGTTTCTATTCGAAGCGTAACCTTCACGCGCTAGCGGCACTCCGGCACGCAATCGTGCAGGTGGCTGAGGGCCGCATCCGTGAGGCGCTGCTGTTCGCCTTCACGGCGTGCGTCAACCGAGCCTCTAAGCGTTACCAGTGGAATGCGAAACGACCTACGAACGTGATGACCGGGACCCTCTACGTATCTTCGCTTCGATACGAGTGGAATGTCCTCAGCCTCTTTCGCCGTAAGGCAGCCGACGTGCTACGGTTCTATGAAACACGGGACGGCATCAGCACGCAGGCTCAGGTCTTCCAAGCGTCGGCAACCGACCTTTCGTGCATTCCAGATCAGGCAGTTGACCTGGTATTCATGGATCCTCCGTTCGGGTCGAATATATTCTACGCGGACAGCTCGCTGCTATGGGATGCCTGGCTCGGCGCCCAGACGGATCAGACGAACGAAATAGTCGTGAACCAGCGCCGGCCGCGAGCGGCGGGCGGGAAGGACCTCGACCTTTACGGCGACTTGATGACGAAGGCCTTCGGCGAGGCGGCTCGTATCATGCGGCGAGGCGGACGCGGCGTCTTGGCCTTCTCCAATACGGACGACCGGGTCTGGACCGAAGTGCAGGACGCTCTCTCCGACGCGGGCTTGGAGACGCAGAGCGTCCATGTGCTGAACAAGGGGCAGCCCTCCATCAAAGGGGTTAAGGGCCAGCTCGGCCAAGAGCGGGTCACGAGACTAGATCTGACCCTGACGCTCGCGCATCGAATGCGCCCAGCGCGGAAGCGCGAAGCTGCTCCGCCGGCATTCATCGATGCCTCGATACAGCGCGCGCTGGCCGAGGGCGCAACGGAATCCGACCACCTCTATACGGCGGTGTTGCGCGACGTGCTGCAGTCGGATCTGTCAGCCACCGGGATCACCATCCACAGCATCGAGACTCGGCGGGCGAAGCTCGGCCGGCCTGAAGCCGCCGAAAAGATGGCTGACTTCGTTGCCGGGTATTTCTCGGACGAGCCTCTTCCGGCGACGATGGGTGACCCAGCTCCCGATGGGCCGCCGGAAGAGCGAATGGTACCGGGGTCCCGAAACACCGCCTTCTACAATGCCCACAGCTACCACACCAAAGTCCCGCCTGAAGCGATCCGACCGTTTCTCGAGCATTTCACCAAATCCGGTGAAGTCGTGCTGGATCCATTTTGCGGCTCTGGGATGACGGGGGTGGCGGCCGCGATCTCAGGTCGCCGCGCCATCTTGAGCGACCTTTCGACGGCTGCCGCACATCTCGCGTGGAATCACACCCACGCCTGCGACGGAGAGCAGCTCGAGGCGGCTTTCCAAAGGGTGGCCGCAGCGGTGAAGCGCGACTTCGACCGTTATTATGCGACCCGCGACGAAAGTGGCGATTCCGCGACAATCAGGTGGACCCTGTGGAGCACGCGTCATCGATGCCCGCAATGCCGGGGCGATTTTCTTCTGTGGGACACTGTGGATCGCAAGACCGGACGGATGACGCGGGAAACCGAGTGCCCAACCTGCTCTCACCGCGGCGATCGGCGACGCTTCGAAGTGATCAGCAACGAGCCGGCGCTTATTGCATTCCAACGTGCGAACGGGTCTCGCGGGGAGCGGGCTGCGACAGTCGACGATCAGCGTGATGCCGATGCTTTCTCTCTCGAGAGCTCGGACGCGCCTTTTCCCGACGTGCCGCTCGGCGCCGATCGCGAGATGTACCAGCGTTGCGCGCTTCATCTGCAAGGGATCCGATCCGTCCGGGACATGTATACGGATCGCAATCGGTTGGCGCTGGCGGTGCTTTGGAAAGCCATCCAAGACGAGCCCGACGAGCGGCTTCGAGCGGCCTTGGCGTTCGCCTTCACGAACACCGCTTGGCATGGCACGAGAATGCGCCGGTTCAACGCCCGCGGCGGCCACCGGCCGCTTACCGGCACGCTCTATGTTCCGCAGCTCTCAGCTGAAGCCAACGTGCTCCAAGTGATGCGCAAGAAAATCGGGCAGTTGCGCGCCTACTACGCCGCCTACAACTCGACGGCGCCCGAGGCGCCCCGTGTCCTGTCCGGCAGCGCCACGGATCTTTCCCGCATAGCGGACGCAAGCATCGATTACGTTTTCACGGACCCGCCGTTCGGCTCCAACATCTTCTACGCCGACTGCAATCTCATCTGGGAAGCGTGGCTCGGACGGGTGACGGACCCGGCGCTCGAGGCTGTCGTGAATCGCTCGCTGCAGCCAGCGGATGGGGGGAAGACACTCACCGACTATTCCGGGCTGATGGCGCAGTCCCTCGCCGAGATGGTCCGAGTTCTGAAGCCAGGCGGGTGGGCCACAATCGTTTTCCACAACACCGACAGCGCGGTGTGGCGCTCCCTAAGCGAGGCGGCGTCTGCCGCCGGGTTCGAGTTCCATGAAGCCGCGTCGCTCGACCGGAAGCAGCAAAGCCATAAGGGGTACAAGGGCCGCGACGGACAGGAGAATGTCGCTCACTTCGATGTGGTCATGAACCTGCGCAAGCCACTCGACTCGGACATCGAGCGGCCGATGGCGGGCGGGACATTCAACCTTGGACGTATCGTCGACGACGCGAGGGCCATCCCTGAGGTCGCTGCTCGTGGCGTCCAAGGAATTCACGCCGAGGTGATGCGGCGCTTGATGTCGGAGGGGCGGACCGAATTTCCGGACTTTCAGCAGGTAAGAGCCTTGGTGGACGAAGGCGCCACTTGACTCAAGCTGAGAATTAGCTGATGCGCAGCTTTCCAAGCTGCGCAGTATGCGGCATCGAACCGAGGCCGCTCTGAACGACATCCTGACCATCCGAGAGATTGCTAGTCGCCTCAAGCTCGGCGAACGGACCGTCACGGCCATGCTTGCCGCGGGAGAGCTACCCGGCTTCAAGCTCCGGGGGCAGTGGCGGCTGCGGCGCGAGCATTTCGAACGCTGGCTATCCCGCGTCTCCGCGGGCGGCGACCTTATGGGCGTGACAGCGGAAATCATGGCGAGCAGCGTGCCGTCGGAACCGCCGGTGAAAGTCGAAGCCGCGCCGGCGCCTCCAGAGGCTGATGACGACGCCGAGGGTGCATCAGGGATCGACGCCCTTACCGAACGCGTCTCGCAGGCCGAGCTCCACCGCCGCTTCATCAAGGCGCTCGGTAGCGGCGTTCGGTCCCACACCGACCTCGACCGCAAGCCGCTTGAGGCGGACCTCTTCTCGCCCCTGCCCTCCCGCATTCGGCTCTATATCTTCAACGCCACGCGCCCACCCGGGGGCCGACCGCTCGGCGAGCACAAGGTTCAGCTGATCGTCCCCGGCCAAAAACGGGGGGAGCGTGCCAGTTTCGATCAGACGGGGGGGCGGATCGTCCTTCTCGCGGGCTATGCCGCCGAGGAAGACATCTTCATCCTGTGGGACGCGGGGCTCTATACCGACTTTGCTTGGTCCCGGAACGTGCAGGTAAAGGCCAGCACCATCATCGAGGCGACCGCCGGCAAAATCGCCGAGCAGGAGCGCCGGTTGAGGCCCTCCGGCAGTGCCGCCGTTACCGAGACGCTGCTGGCTTGCCCGCCCACTCGGTTGGCCGACGGCATCGTGCGCCGCGTCGGCATCACGCGCGACAGAATGGCTCGCGGCTGATCATGGCGAAGCTTCGTGATCACGAGTTCAAGCGGGCCTACCATAAGCCCGAAGACGACGTGGCCGAGGAATTCTACCTGCCCGCGGTCCGCGCCTGCGTTAAATACGACCGCGCCGTCGGCTTTTTCTCGAGCACAATCTTCCTGCTGGCGTGGCCGAGCCTCAAGGAATTCGTCGCCGCAGGCGGCCGCATGCGCCTGATCTGCTCTCCCATCCTGTCCGACGGCGACCATGAGGCGCTCCGCGACGGCTATTCGGAGCGAGCGGAGATCGAAGCCGGCCGTGCGATCGCCGAGTCCTTCAACGCGCTGATGGCCACTGAGGGGTTGGCAAAGCCTGCCGTCGTTCTCGCCTCGCTGATCGCCGCGGGGGTCATCGACTGCAAGATCGCCTGGGTCGGCAAGGAAGCCGGCGGCCGGCCAAAGCGCTTGTTCCACGACAAGGTTGGCATTCTCGAGGACCGGTTCGGCGATCGCGTCGCGTTCAAAGGGTCCATGAACGAGACTTGGCCGGGCCTCGCGCGCGACGGCAATCTTGAATCGGTGGACGTCTTCGCCAGCTGGCGTGACGAGGGGGAGGGACTCCGCGTCATTGACGAGGCGGAGTATTTCGAGCGGGTTTGGGACGACCGCTGGCCTGAAATCACGGTTCGCGCCCTTCCCGACACGGCCAGGAGCGCGATCGTGTCGGCGTCGGACGCGGGGCGCTGGCCGGACTTCGTCGACGAGATCTGTCTCGAGCTGGAGCACGCGGCTCGTTGGTCGGCAGAGGCCGGGCTGTCAGGCGGCCGGACTCCGCGTCCCCATCAAGTCGCGGCGCTCGACGGCTGGGAAGCGCGTGGGCGCCGCGGAATCCTGAAGCACGCGACTGGCTCGGGAAAAACCTTCACCGCGCTCTGCGCGATTAAGGACGGGCTCGTGCGGCGCGAGATCCCGCTGATCCTCGTCCCGAGCGACCTGCTCCTCAAGCAGTGGGACGAGGAGCTCCGCGCGACGTTCGAAGCAGCCGGCCTGCAGTTGATGCTCTGCGGCGGAGGCCACGCCCGGTGGCGGGATGGCGCGCGCCTTCGCACCTGGAGCCGCCCTGGCGACGGCGCGCCCCGAGCGATCCTCGCGACAATCCAGACCGCTTCGAGCGACCAGTTTCGCGGCCTCATCGTCGGCGGGAACCATCTGTTCATGGTGGCCGACGAAGTCCACCGCCTCGGCGCGACCAATGCAAGCCAGCTGCTCACGCTCAACACGGGGGCGCGACTCGGCCTCAGCGCGACGCCCGAGCGCGCCGGAGATCCCGACGGCACCGCGATGCTCATGGGCTATTTCGGCGGGATCGTGCCGCCCCCGTTTGACCTTCAGGATGCGATCAAGGCCAAGGCCCTGACGCCTTATGCTTACAACGTCCATACCGTCGCCCTGGAGGACGACGAGCGAGCCGAGTGGATCAAGGTGACGGATGACTTTCGCCGCCTGTACGCGCGGTCGATGGCAGGTGGCGGAGACGCAACCGACGGCCTCTCGGCCCGCCTCAAGCTGCTGCTGATCCGGCGCGCGAGGATCGTCAAAGGCGCGCGGGCGAAGGTCGGCCTCGCAGGGCGGGTCTTGGCGGGAGCGTACCGCCGCGGGCAGCGCTGGATCGTCTATTGCGACGACCAGAACCAACTCGCCGAAGTAAAGCGGTCCATCTCGGAGGCCGGCGTTGACGACGTCTACGAATATCATAGCGCGATGCCGGGGGACCGTATGCGAACCCTGGAGGTGTTCGGCGAGCGCGGCGGCGTGGTGGTCTCGATTCGCTGCTTAGACGAAGGCGTCGACATTCCGGCGGTCACCCACGCCCTCATTCTGGCTTCGTCGAAGAACCCGCGCGAGTTCATCCAGCGGCGCGGTCGCGTACTCCGCAGGTTCCCCGGCAAGGCGCTGGCGCACCTCCATGACGTCGTGGTGGTCCCCGAGGCGAACGACGACGATGCGATGGGCGGCTCAATCCTGAAGGGCGAACTGGCACGCGCCATCGAGTTCGGGAGCCACGCTGTGAATCCCGGCGCGGTGGCGGACCTTCGGCGCATTGCGGCCGCCGCCGGCTTCGACTGGGCGAGCGTCACCGGGAACGGCTTTGAATTCGACGATAGCGAAACAGATGAATTGGAGACGGCAGATGTCTAACGACGCCCACGCCCACCGCGACGCCTCCGTTGCGGATACGATCGAGAGGGTGCGCTCGGAACGGTACCCGGACATCGACCGCGATCTGGTGCTCGAGATTCTCCGCCTCCACGCCGATGGCGTCGTGGCGGACAATGTCGCGAGATCGGTGGACGAGGCCATCGCGGCCCGCGCGGCGGAGTCCAACTGATGCTGCGGATCAAGTCCCTCCACCTCAAAGATTTCGGCGCCTTCAAGGGTGAGCAAGCCTTCAACCTTCCCGACGAGGAGGGTGTCACCGTCTTCTACGGCGAGAACATGCGCGGCAAGACGACGCTGCTGAACGCATTTCGCTTCGCGCTTTTCGGGAAGATCATCGGGCGGGGCCGCCGGCCGGTGTCGTTCCACGACATGATCAACTGGGAGGCTCGCGCCGAGGGCGCCCGAAGCTTCGAGGTGAGGCTCCAGATCACCCATGCAGGCGCCGAATATCGGCTAACGCGGACCTGTCGACCGAAGTCCGGAACCGACGTGCCCGCCGGCCATGACGACTATGTCGCGGACTATTATCTCGAGCGTGGCGGGCACATCCTTCCGGCGCAGCAGGCCGCCCTCGAGCTCGAACGCATCCTGCCCGAGCAGATCGCGCGGTTCTTCCTCTTCGACGGCGAGCTGCTGCAGGAATATGAGGATCTGCTGCACGGCGACACGGACATGGGCCCGAAGATCAGCCAGGCGATCGAGCGGATACTGGGCCTGCCGACGCTCACGCGGTCGCGCGACAGCCTGAAGGCGGCGCTCGACAGGGCCGAGGCGCGCGTGGCCCTCGCGGCCCAAGGCGATCAGAAGACAAGGGAGTTCGGCAACCAGCTGCAAAGCCTTGTCGAGGAACGCGAGGTCCTAACGTCGGACCTCTTCCGCCACGAGAAGGATCTCGAAGCCCTCAGGGCGAAGAAGGTCGCGATCGAGGACGACATGCGCCGCCGCGAGCGCATGGCTTCGCTGCTCGACAAGCGCGACCGGCTCGCAGGTGAGGTCGCGGCCCTCGAAGAATCTGTCCAGAAAAAGAAGGACGCCATCTCGAAGGCCATGGCACCGGCCTGGTCGGCGCTCATTCGTCCGCAGCTGGCGGCGGCGGTGACGACGCATCGCACCAAGGAAGCGGAACTGCAGAGCGCGGTCACTCGGGCGCAGGTTCTCCACAGCCTCGCGGAGGGCCATGATGAAGCATGCCCTACCTGCCTCCAAGTCGTGTCGCCGGAGGCCCAGGCGAAGATCCGGGCCCTTCTGCCGCAGCAGGGGCAAGGGTCGCGTGAAGCGGACCAGCGGGAGCTTGCCGGCGTCCGCCGCCGCCTCGACGCGCTCGAGGCCCAGCTGGCGGAGGCGAACCCCGAGGCACTTCGACTGCTTTGGACCGACCTCGAGGCGCGCAAGCGCGACATCTACGCCAAGACCGCTGAGATCGAGGAAATCGGCAAACAGCTGACGGGCGATGCCGAGGACGAACTCAAGGGCCTCCGCCGCGAATATGACTCCGTCGTCCGGCAGATCGCGGCGCTCGAGGAGGGTGTGAAGGCGACGGTCGGCAAGCTGGCCGCCAACGCGACCTACCGAGAGAACATCCAGAAGCGGCTGGACAAGCTGGCCGGCGGCCAGATGGAGGCCGAGCGACGCCGCCGGGACCTGGCGAGCCGCCTCCACGACCTGTTCAAGGAAAGCGTCGACCTCTACCGGGACCAGCTGCGCCATCGGGTGGAGGCCGACGCCAGCAAATACTTCCGGAAGCTGACGACCGAGCCGGATTATGCGAGCCTCCGCATCAACGACAATTACGGCCTGACAATCGTCCACCGCGACGGGAGCGACATTCCTGTCCGCTCGGCCGGTGCCGAGCACGTTGTCGCGCTGTCGCTGGTTGCAGCGCTCCAGAACAATGCCCAGCTCCGCGGGCCCATCGTCATCGACTCTCCCTTCGGCCGCCTCGACGGCGGGCACCGATCGCGCATCGTCGAGGTCCTTCCCGAGATGGCCGACCAGGTCGTTTTGCTGGTTTACGAAGAGGAGCTGCCGCCCGCCCGCGCCCGCGACGCCCTCAAGGGTCGGCTTCGTTCTGAATGGTCGCTGGAACGGCAGTCTGCCCGCCACACCGAACTAGTGAAGCGATAGGAGACAGGTCATGGCTGCAGAGAAGACAGCGGACAAGAAGACGATCGGGGTCACCTCCGCGAACGAGCGCGTCCTCGCCGCTTTGGCCTCGGAGGGCCTGTTCGCGTCCGAGATAGAGGCGGCCAAGTTCGCCATGGCCCACGCGATCGACTCCGGCGTGGCGCGCGGTACGACGGAGGGCGCCGGCACTAAATGGAACGTCGGCAGCGTCGATTCCGACGGGGCGCTGAAGGCTGTCGTCGAGGCGCTGTTCCCCGATGAAACTCAGCCTTATCGCCTGGTCGAGCACCTGATGAACGAAGGACTGCGCCTGTTCGACAAAGGCGACACTCTCCCGCCCGATGTGGCCGGCGTGCTATTCGCCACTAAGGCTGAATAGGGAGAAGAGGGATGGCCCGCCTGAACAAGGAAGCCCTAATCCGCCGCGCGATGGATTCAATCGCCGCCGACGGCTGGACAGTGATCTCCTTGACGAAGGGCGGGATGCACCCGGCCCGCTTCACGATGGAGCGCGAAGGAGTCCGCCATACGGTGAGGCTTTACATCTGGAATCTTTCCCACGGCGGCAAAAGCCGGTCCGCCTCGGAATTCCGGATCCAGGTCACCGGGATTAACGGGTTCCAGCCCGAACCCAATGGCCGCACCCTCATCCTCGGCTGGAGCGACGACTTCGGGGTCTTCGCCGGGTTCGACGTGCAGCACCGGCTCGGGAAGCTCGGGGCGTCGCCGTCGATCCAGATCACCGCCGCCACGCTGAAGTCCGGCGCCGCGAACGGCGGCGCACTGCAAGACAAGACCAAGGGTGAGTGGGCCATAGCGCTTCGGCCCGACAAGCTTGCGCGCTACGCGCAGCACCTCTCTGCCGTGCACACCGGCAAGCTGGATCCTATCCTTGCGCCGGACGACAGCCTCGCGGCGGATCCGCTGGCATCCGAAATCGCTCACCTTGCCGCCGACAGCGCCGACTTCAACCTCGACGCTCCGGGGGAAGCCGATCTGCGTGCCGAAATTCTGGCCGGCGTCGACGAAGTGCTTGCCGCGCTCGAGGCCAGCAAGCAGGATACGCCGGCCGGCATGGGCCACAACCAGCCTCCGGGGCCTATCGACGAGCAGCCTGCGCTTGGGCCGGAGATCGAAACCGCTGCGCAGCAGCTCAAGGCGGATCTAAGTTCCGGCAAGCCCGACCCGCGGGAAGTCGGGAGGGCCGGTGCGTTCCTCGCCCGGGCGGGCAAGGTCCTGCAGACCGCTAAGCGCGAGGGTGCCAAAATCCTCGACAAGGGCAAAGACATGGCCCGCGAGTACATGGCAAAGGCGCTCTGGGGCACGGCCGCCACGCTTGGCGTGACGTTCAAAGAAGAGTTAGTCGAGATTATGAGACATTTGGCCAGAAGCATCCTGAACTGGCTGCAGCACATTTCGATCTTTTAGGCCTCGGGTGGTCGGGGGTCCGTCTGGCGTATTGCCCCTCGCGCTATTCTATGTGGGCGGCTCCTCCATTCTAGATAACCGCAGCTTCGAATCTGACGCAAGCCGCCGCCCTACCAGATCGATGAATGCCTGATACCGTTTGAGCCCGAGCTGCCGTGCCTCCTCATCGAATGGAGGCTGGTGAGCCACCATTGTGAGCTGATGCTGGACAAACGTGCCGAATGCTTCGGCAAGAAGGTCGACCTTCCCTTCCAGACGCTCCTGTCCTCGACTAATCCGGTCAAGCCGCACCCCGAACCTCTGGTCCAGCTCGTGGCCCGCGCGCCGCTCAAACACAGCCTTCAGCCCCTCCGTCAGCACAGCCGTTTTGGACGAGCCCGACGTAGAGCACAGTCGATCGAGAGCCTCCGACAGGTCGTCGGGTAGGTAGAATTGGTGGCGGGTCTTGAAGGTCTTCATGGCAGCGCCAGTATAAAGGCAAGCCGCGTCGGCCCGAACGGCGCCTCCGCCGCACCCAGCTCCCGCTCACCGCACGCCGTCCAGCTCACATGCCGATGCTGGGGCCGCTCCGTTCGCGGCCAATGGTCCAGCTTATTCCCCCGCCACGCACGACGCCGGATACCTCTCGCCCGATCTGTCGTTCCAGCACCGGCCGCCACGGCACCAGGCTGAACTCAAGCGAGTGCTCAACCACCGCGAACTTCCGATCGCCGACCTGGACCGGCCCGCGGCAGATCCCGGCGACGTGGTCGCCGATCGCGTGCTCGCGGAAGGCTCGTCCACTCTCCCGCCCGATCTTCGCGGCGGCGGCTCTGAGCTCCCGGCGCTCCAGTTGGTCGACCAGGTCGGACCTGAACCGGTACTCCTCCCCCTCCAGATCGATCAGCCGCTGCGCGGCCAGCCACTGCATCCGTCGGTCGATTGCCTTGCGAACCTCGACCCCGAACCCGCGCCCGAGCTGCACCGGCTTCTCAGCAACGATCTCCCGATCGAGCCAAGTCGCTCCGTCGCGCTCGGGGAGAAGATCAAAACGGTCACCGCTGAGGACCGCCACGGTCACCGGCATCCTCGCCCGAAGCCGCTGCTCGTGCACCTCGACCCGCTGCAGGTGGTCTGGAGGGATCGCCCACCAGCCATCGACCTCCCGCTCGACCGGAAGGCCGCTGCGGCGAAGCGCTTCCAGCCGGCGAATATGCGTCGTCGCGAACGGCTCGGTCGCCGTGGGGTCACGAAACTGATGAAGCTCGACGCTGTACCAGCCCTTGCTGGCGCCGGCGATCGACGCAATCGTCCGATCCACCTCCCGCACGCCCGCCTGCCGCGGCTCGACCTGCACGATCGCCCCCGGCCGCGCATCCGTGACGCCGGTCCCGACGTCGACATAGTGGGTGTGCCCATCCACCCCATCGACGATGAGGAACCTCCGGTCGGCATGCTCGTCCGCCAGACCCGACGCGACGAGCCGGCCAACCACCCGCCGCGCATCGGGCGCGTCGGGATCGTAGATCGCCTGATCCTGCGGCGCCCGCGGCTGCATCGCGACGCGGAGCGCGTGGTTCATCGTCCGGACGATGTCGCCGCGCCGCCCCATGTGCCGCAGCGTCGTCTCCAGCTCCGGATCAAGCTTCCATCGGCCGCCGCGCTGCTCGCTCGCCAAACCCATCCCTGACAGCGTTCGCAGCCTAGCCGTCCGCAGGTCCTGCTCGACCCAGCTTCCACGCCGCGGGTCCACCAGCCCCTCCGCGTCCGTCGACCTGATCAGCCGCCGATCGATGCCGGTGAGCCGCTCCTGCTCGACCTCCCGCAGCTCCGAGCGAAAGATCTCCCGCTCGGTTCGCGGCCCCAGGTCCAGGTTGACCAACTCGCCCGCTCGCTCGCGCAGCCCCTGCGTCAGATATTCGCGGGCAATGATCAGGTCCTTGCCACGATCGTCCTTCCCACGGACGATGACGTGGCTGTGCGGGTGCCCCGTGTTGAAGTGGTCGACGGCCACCCAATCGAGCTTCGTTCCGAGGTCCTTCTCCGCCTGAGCCATGAACCGCCGGACGAGCGGCTTCAGGTCCTCATATTCCGAGCCGTCCTCCGGCGCGACGATGAAGCGGAACTGGTGGCGGTCTCCCTCGCCCTGGGCGACGAAGTCCTTGCCGTCCGCGCGATCCTCCCGCCCCGAGTAGAGCGCGCCCCGCTCCCCCTCACGCGTCGTGCCGTCCCGCTGTAGGTAGCGCATGTGCGCCGTAGCCCGCGCGAGCCCCTTCCCGCCCAGCTTCACAATGCTGGCCTTCACCACCACGCGCCGCGCCGTCGGTCCCCTGTACCTCGACCGACCAGACAGCACCCGGCCGGCTCCGGCACCGCGTCCGATGCGGCTCCCGTCGAACTTCCGAGCACCGCCGCCGGCCCTTGGTCCGCCGGCAAGCTGCGCCGCCTGCCGAACGCGATTGGCGAAGCGCTTGGCGCTCCCGCGGCCGCGGTTGCCAATCCGGCCAAGCCGGAGTTCAAAGTCATCTTCCTGCGCCAAGGCAGGTATATGAGGCGAGGCTGAGGACAAGCTTCAAGGTCCTCCACATTTCGCCACAGAAAACCGCCACTTCTGAAGCAAATGGAGGCATCCGCCCCCGTATGCCTCCACAGAAAACGATGTGCAGACGCGACTTTCAGGGCCTCAGGGAGGCACTGCTTTAATCTTGCCTTACCCTGCTCCCTTCTGTCTCCCTCGTCCGCCTACTTTTCAGTTCATCGCGCCATGGACGCCACAGGACCCCTCCGGACGCCCACCCGCCGAAAAGGACAACTGCACTCAGCGAGCACAAAGACAGCGGGAGCGACGCTACCGCGCCGCCCCCGCAAGAGAAACCGTAAGCATCACCGCGCCAGAAGCAGCTCGATTTCGGCCTCCTCGCGGCTCTCGAACTGCCGCTTCCAGAGCAGTTCCACTGCCGCTCCCTCGCCGTCGACCAAGCACATTCCGGTGTACCAGCGGCCATCCAGAGTGCTCAGAATTGCAACCCGAGAGAGTTCCTGACACGCATCGTCATCCTCGAAATCGAAGCCGATCTGCTGGCCGAGATACCGCTCCCGAATTCGCGCTTCCCACAGGAAATCGAGCGCTTCAGCCTCGATGATCCGCTCAGCAAGAACGGTTCCGAACTCCGCTCGCAGTGCGCCAACCGCCGCATCACAGCCCCGTCCGATCGTCGCCATCATGTTCATTATCGCCTCCTCAGCATCGTCTTCCGATCGAAGACGGAACTTCAGGCGCGGGCGGCGGAGCGGCTGTCAGGGACGCCGAAGGCGCCGCGAAGCGGGGCGCGGGGGTGCCGATTTGCGAAGCAAATTGGGGGTACCGCGCATCCTTGATAGCCGCTCCGCCGCCCGCCACACTGGGCCTTTACGCGACGACGCCCCTCCCCCGCAGCCTCTCCTCCCGCACCAACATGCACGATCCGAGAGGTCTCTCGGCAGCCCGAATGATAGTTATGGGCACATGAAAAGAGCCCCGGCGGCGCCTGCCGCCGGGGCCATCGACGGCCTCAGAAGGGCGCGTCGTCGTCGAGATCCTGCTGCGGCTCGGATCCGCCGCTGACGCGCGAGCGGCTGAGGAACTGAACGTCCTCGGCGATGATCTCGCAGCCGTAGCGCTCGATGCCCTCGCGGTCCGTCCAGCGGGTGTAGTGGAGGCGGCCGCGGACCGAAACGAGCATGCCCTTCGTGGCGTGCTGCGCGATGATACGGCCGAGCCCGTTGAAGCAGGTGACGCGGTGCCACTCGGTGTCCTTGGCGGTGAAACCGCTCGCATCCTTGTAGGTCTTGCCTTCGCTGTCCCGCTTCGGGCGGCTCGTCCCAAGGCTGAAAGAAGCGATGTCTGTCCCACTGTTGGCAGTACGGAGCTCGGGATCGGCGCCCAGGTTGCCGACGAGAAGAACGGTGTTGGTCATGGCGAAATCTCCTGTCCTTGTCGCCGGGACCACCCCGTCGACAGCCCGGACAAAGGCGCGCGCGAAGCGGCGGACCGCACCGCAGGCGCAGCCCAGGGGAACCCCGGCACAAGGCCGGCGCGGGCAGCCCGAAGGGCAACACGGGCCGCAGGGCCGCGGGTTGCGAACCGCCGCCGCCGTGCCAAAGGGCTGAAGAAGGAGATGGGTGTGGTCCGGTCGAGGGCGGACGGAGTTGCCAAAGCGGCCGAACGCCGCTGCTCGCGCGCAACTGGCGCCGATCCGTTCGAGCACTGATTCGGCGGTTATTTGGCGGCCTTGGCTTTCGCCTCAAGCGTGGCGATCCGCTCCGAGCAGACCGCATGCACGACCTGGCCGAGCTCCTCAACGCGCTCACCGAGCCAGGTCAGCTCCTCCTCACTGATGCGGTAATGCCTGGAATATCGCGCCTTCACGTAGGCAGCCTTGAGCTTCTCGAATAGCCGCCGGTCGCGGCGAGAATCCTGCGGCCAGAGGTGCACCAGCCGCCGGTCGATCCGCTCGGCCTGGGTCCGAAGGAAGGCAAGGTTGTGCACGTGCGGAGTGTAGAAGGTGCAGACCAAAAGCACGCAGTGATAGAGATTCTCGGTAGCTTGATGGAGCAGGAATGCCGCCTTCTTCCAACTGCGACGCCCCATGTAGAACTTGAACCCCTCGAGAAATTCTGCGCCGCTCGGTATCCACTCGTCGAAGTACTCCTGAGCCATGGCGAGCGCCTCCTCAGGTGTTTTCGGCTTGGGCTTGTGGAGTTCGCTTTCATCCGCTTGGTAGAGGGCGATGCCGTCCTTCGCGACATCCATGAAGAAGTAGCGACCATGCGCGAGGCCGTCGTTCACGTCCTGGAGGGTGTGGACGATGAAGTTGACCGGCGTGCGCAGTGTCTTCGTGATCGCCAGTTCCCTGATCAGTCGATCCTCAGCCTTGTACCAGTATTCCCGGTCGGCCAAGCGCTTGTCGTTGACGATGATGAGGAGGTCGAAGTCCGACTGGAACCCCTTCGCGGTATGAGGCTCGTCCACCCAGCCGCCGCGAGCGTATGATCCATAGAGGATGACCTTGAGGATGCGGCCTTTGCGCTTCCAGTCCTGCGTGGCAAACACGGTGGCCTCGCCGAACTCCTCGAAGAGCAGCTGCACGACGCGCTCGAGCTCGCGCTGTTTAGCCGCCGGAAGATGGTCGAGATCGGTTCGCATCGGGATCGATCCTAGGGGGTTAGATCGGCGCTGGCGAGGGCAGCCGCGCGCTCAGAACCGGCGCTCCCACCAAGTGAGCTTCCGGCCGTCCATCTGCTTCACGAGCTTGTAGATCGCCCTCGCCATGTGACGCTCGACCTGGCGCACGGTCAGGCCCGTCCGGCGGGCGATCTCCTCGTAGGACATGTTGTCCAGGCGGTGCGCCATGAAGATCTCCCGCTGTAGCTTCGGGATATTGAGCATGGCCTCCTCCACGCGGCGCAGGAGATCGGGATCGTGTGTGTCGGACATGACGGCGTTCCTCTCGTAGAACCGAGGCCGGCCGCGTCCAAGCGACGTGCCTTCACCTCCGCAGGCCACGCCGCGACCTCTCCTCTCTGCCTTTGGAGAACCGGACCGGCGGAAGCCGGCCCGGTCTGAGGCGCCTAGGCCGCCACGGCTTCGCGCGCGGCGCGCTTCGGATGAGTTCCGAGCGGCCCGCGACGATCGACAACGGAGATGCCCTTCTCCTTGGCCTGGATGACGAGCCGCTCGAGAACGCCGTTGCCGGCGAAGGCAACGACGTAGCGGGGATTGAGCGACAGCATTTGCTCATTCCGGCGAAAGCCGGCGCGCTGTCCAAGCCGCCGATCGAGCGAGAAGGTCAGCTGAGGCACCTTGCGCCGCTCGGCCCAGGAAGCGGCGAGCCGGTCCATACCTTTAGTGTCGCCGCCATGGACGAGCACCAAGTCGGCGACATGCTCGCGGACCTTGTCGAGCGTGTCCCAGACGTTGCCGGCGAAGGTCTTCGCCTGCTCGTCGGTCGGAAATGAGGGGCGTCCTCCCGCGAAGACAACTGGAGTGCCCTCCGGCATGACGGCCTTGCGGCGGCTCTCGGCCCGCGCTCGCAGGAAGTCGCGACCGTCGACGACGGCGGAGGTCAGAGCCCTGCCGTGATTGGCGCGGGAGCCGCCGGCCGGGCGCCAGGAGTGGCCGGTCTCGTTGAGATAAAGGCGAGCGGCGGTCTCGCGGAGGCCCTCCAGCGCCAGCATGGCAGCCTCGGCGGCCTGGGCACGGGCGATCTCGTTCTCGAGCTGGGACGCATGCACTTCCGAGCCGTCGCCGGACGCGATCAGGCATCTGATCTCGTCGGTGGCGCGGTCGATCTGGCCGGAGCGCTTCAGAGCGGCACGGTGGAACAGGTTGACGAAGGCCCAGCCGAGCTCCTCGGCATCGTCCTCGAGCGCGGTGTCGGGGAACAGCGCGAACAGATCCGACCAGACCGCAACGAGCGTCTGCTCGGCCGCATCCGCATCGACGGGGTCGGTGCAGGGCGCCCGATCGAGCGCGGCGATGTTGAGATGGCCGAGTTCCAGCGCGGCGAGCTGGGCGGCAAGGGTGGTGCGCATGATGGGCTCTCCTGAACGCGCCGGGGATCGGCGCCGGGAGCCCGAAGCCCCGGCACGAGGCGGGCGGACCGCACCGCCGCGCCAGCGGCGGGACACCCCGAAGCCGCGGCCGGCGCGGGCAGGCGGACGCGAAGCGGCACGCCAACACGGGCCGCGGGCGAAGCGGGTTGCGGTCCACCGCCGCCGGGGCAGGGCCTCTCCCGCGCCGAACCCGGCCACGCCAAGGAGGCGACGCGACCCCAAGAACAGAGCAGACGTGAACATGACGGCCGAAATATGCGGACGCGCGAGCGGCGGAAGGCGTTCGGGCTCGTGGGTCGGGAGCTGTCGGTTCTTCTTCCGCTTGACCGACCATGAGGTCAAGGCGCAGCATCGACGCTGGCCAGGCACACATCGTGGAGATGGGCAGTGGGCAATAATGGCGGCGGCAGGGAGAAGCAGCCGGAGCGAAGTCCACAGGTGGCGGATCCATCCCGCAGGCACGCTGGCAGATGGGGCAGCGGCAGAACGGGCGATGATGCTGACGGCGAGGCGGAAAAGGAGTTCTACGGGGGCAGCGGGCGGGTCGAGGCCGCCGGCGGCGGCGGCTACGGCGAGGAGGACTTCCTGACATGGCCGCCGGGGGAATCGCCCGACCCAGTTCAGAAGGTCGAGGAAGGCGGCGAGCGGATACGTATCCGCCTCGAACATGACGGCCTGCTCGGCCTCGGTAGCACTGGCTGGTTCCTGCAAGAGGTGGATGCGGTGCTCGATGGCCTGGTCGGGCCCGGTGGCGCGGAACGTGCTGAGGTCGAAAGCATCGGCTCCGGCAGCTTAACGATCATCATCGTCATCGGCGCGATCCCGGCCGCCAAGGGCGCATGGTCGGTGTTCAAGCATTTCCAAGCGCAATGGCACGAGCGCGAGATGCGGCGCGAGCAATGGGCGCGGGAGGACCGGCTGCGCCAAGAGGAACGAGATTATCAGGACCGCCTAAAGCGCGAGCAATGGGAGCGCGAAGACCGGCTTCTGCGGGAACAGCGCGAGCATGAGGAGCGCAGGGCAAAGGCCCAGATCGACCCGAATGTCACGAACATCATCATTGCTGGCGGAGTGGACCGCTACGAACTTGGCGGCGGTTCTGGGTGGCGGAGACTCGACCCGGCCTGATCGCTAAGCTATTCCCCCAAGCGGGGGAATTGCGCCGCCACCCCGTCTCCTGCCATAGTCGCAACGTGGACAAGCTCGCCGACTTGGTCGGCGAGCTCGGACGCGGCCATTGGCGGTCACGTTGCGGAGTGAGATCCCGAGGCGTGGCCTCAGAGGGCGGCACGTGGACCCGGCGAGCTTGGAACGGCCCTCGTGATCGTGCGGAACGCAGCGCTTCGGCATGTTCGAACGAGTTGGTGCATTCGTCGAGGACGTGAACGCAGTCGGCACCCAGGCTGGGCTCAAATCCGTCCTTGGAGAGATAACCAGGGAACTGGGCTTCACCCACTTTGCAGTCGCGCATCATGTGGACCTGCGCAACTCGTCCGAGCCGGCAATCCGCATCCACAATTATCCGGATGAATGGGAGCGCTACTACGACCGCCAGCATATCGAGCGGACCGACCCGGTCTACCGCGCCTGCCAGATGACTGCTGTAGGGTTCATGTGGTCGCAGCTGCCGCGCATGATCCCGCTCACGGCCAGGGATCACCGCCTGATGGAGGCCGCGGCAAAGCAGGGTCTCGGAACAGGTTTCACGGTTTCGGCGCATGTGCCCGGCGAGGTCAATGGCTCCTGCTCCTTCGCGACGGCTCGAGGCCGGCACTTGCAGGCAGAACATTTGGCAACGGCGCAGCTGGTCGGCGCATTTTCCTTCGAAGCGGCCCGGCGCCTAGCGAAGCGCGAGCACCAGAAGCTGAGCGATCCGGCTCGCTTCTCCGATCGGGAGCGCTCGCGGAAAGTCGGATTCGGAGATCGCAACAATCCTCGGGATCAGCCCGGAAACCGTCCATCAATATGTCAAGCATGCCCGCGCCAACTATGATGCCGTGAGCCGGTCCCAGTTGGTCGCCCATGCCCTGTTCAGCGGCACGATCAGCTTCATGGACATATTCAAGCGGTAGGGGCGCCCGCGTTGCTCCTCCAACGCAGAAGCGAAACGACGGTAGCGCCGCGAGGCTTGTTCCGACCGGCAGGGCCGATCAGCGCGCTCTGGCGAAGGAGCTGAGTCACCAGTCAGAGTTCTGACCGCTCCGCGCGCAGCTATGTGGGGGTGATCGGCGCGCCGAAAAATTCCGATATGAGGGCGATGTGCTGCTGATCATTCAATCTGCCGCCCGTCTCGAGCACAGCTATCAAACCTGCATCCGTAATCCTACGCCCAGAAATCCGATCTCTGGCGCCATGTTTTCTGTCGTAACAGGTGCCTGTGTAGGAATTATAACTCCCGTCGCTGCTTATAGCCATCTCAAAGCGCAGAAAACCTTCTGTATATTCTTTCGAAGCAGTATCGTTTTGGTAATGCGAAATTAATATTGGAAAACGTGCGCACTAAGCTGTCCTGGATATGTAGTTCCATCCATTTGACCGCCGTTCGGATGGTAGTTACGACCATTCTTGCGAATTATATCGCCGCTCCGGATCATAAATGATATCGAGTAGAATCTTTGTACGCGCGGTATGCCTATTTCAGTCCACCCACCACCCGTGACAAGCCTTCTCAGCTATCCTCGTTTTCTTAGAAGGCATTACGGCTAGAAGGTTAATAGCCAGACCGGCAAAGAGTATTCCGCCGGAGACTTCAATAAGGCTAAGCCATTTGACATGTCCGTTAGGAACGACCTCGCTTAGACTGGAGTTGGTAGCCGTCGCAAAGCTGAACAGCAACGCGTTGGAAAAATCACTTGTAACCTCTCCGCCCGCGGACATGGGTCCGGAGCTGGGATGCAGGTGAGGCAATATATAGTACACGATACCAAAGAGTAATATCCGCACGACATAGCCAAACAGGAGCCATCTCAGCCTGAGCCTGTCGATAATTCTCTCTGAACTTCCAAACACCTACGCCATCCTCCCGAGTAGGCGGCACCTCCAACATAGCACAGCCCCACCGAAGAGCATCTTCAATGTTAGAGTGCTTTGCATTCTGACACTTTCCTCGGCACGGGGTGGGGACGGCGGGGATTCCGGGCGGCGATCTGCCCCGGCCGTTGCGCCGTCCTCGCCAATCTCCTGTGAAGCGTCGCCGCCCCTTCCGGCTGGGGTTACGGCCGACTGTTCAGTGAGGCACCTCAGCTGGGCGCGTTGTCCGGGGTCGATCGCGGCGGATAGTGGGGAGCGTCTGCATATCCCCTTGGACGATCCCTGCGGCCGCTTTTGACTAATTCCGGTCACCGTCCCCAGCCCGTGGCGAGGAGGATGGGGCGGCGCCGAAGCACCGCCCCTGAAATAAGCGGTGGAAGACGTCAGGCCGCTTCGTCGAGTCGTTCGAACGGCTCACCGCCGTCCGCTTCCGAGTCGCCGACTTCCCTCTCCGGCTCAGCCTCCTCCGTGGGCGGGCCGCCTTCAGGCGAGGCCTCCTCCCAGGGCGGCGTCTCGTCCGAAGCGGCCAAGACCTGCTCCGGCGCCGGCGCGAACCGCATCGGCTCCGGCAACCAGGCGAGCGCCCGCTTCTTCACCTTCTTGGGTGCGACGGAGCCGGCGAAGATCCGCTCCGCGGTCTCGCTGAGCTCCGCCTTCTTCGACTTCGAATAGCCACAGGCGAAGACGGCGCCGCCGATCTCCTCGAGCGCCGCCAAGGTCACACTCTTGGGCACCCGGTCGAAGTAATTGGACCCAGTCGGCCGCCACCATTTCGCGACGTCGATTCCAAGCAAGCGGCCGAGATGATCGTGGAACGGACAGGTTCGCCCACCGGGAAGGTTGAGGCTCGCTTCCAGCGTTCTTGCGACGGCATGGCCGAGCCAGGCCGCCCGCGCCTCGTCCGGGAGGGTCCGGAAGGCGTCGAACCGGCCGGCGCGCGTGTCCGCCGCCGTCCAGCTGCGGTCGAGCGCGCCGGCCGCCTCCACGCGGGCGCGGGTCGCCGCCGCATCCGGCGTCTTGAAGCCGAACACCGGGTCGGAGGGCGGCAACGCGACGAGCGAGGATCCGCTCTTCTCCGACGAGTAACCCGCCTCGCGGTCGATCATCAGCAAGGTGACAAGGTCCAGCGCCAGCCCCGGATCGGCGGCCACATGGACGGCGAGGATGTCGCGCCGCTGGATGGCGAGCTCGTCGGCGAGCGCCTGCGAGAGCGAGATCTGCTTGAGCGGCCGCTCCGCCACTACGACCGGCGGCTCCTGACCGTCCCCGCCCGCGTCGGACCCGCCGGATGCAATCGACTCCTCCCGCTCCTCGGACGGCTCGACATAATAGCTCGTCTCAAGGCGTGGCTGCCCGGTCTCGTCAAGCAGCATGAAGGTGCCAACGCGGGGCTTCAGGTCGTCGGGGATTACCGGCGGCTTGGCCGTGATCGCCTCGATCCGGGCGCCGATCTCCCGCACCCGCGCCTCGGCGGCCTCGCGTGCTTCCTCGGCGGTCTCCTCGTCCTCGAGCTGGCCGATCAGCTCATCGGTCTCGGCTTCGAGGGCGTCGACCTCCGCGCTCTCCTCATCCGACAGCGGCGGTGTCTCGAGCGGGACGCGCTGCAGGCCGCGGGTGATCTCGTAGCCGGCCCAGCTCTCCAGCGTCGGCCGCACGAAGGCGAGGCCGGACGAAGCGGCCGTCTCGGCGGCGAGCGCCTCCAGCTTCTCGGTCGCGAGCCGCTCCAGGAGCGCAATGTCGAGCCAGCGCGCGCCATCCTCGTGCGAGAACAGGTCGCGCTCGATCCGCCCGCCGGCTGCGGCATAGGCCTCCTCGCCGACGAACTTCGCCCGCCGGTCAGACGCACTCACCGTCGCCTGGGTCATCATGCGGCGGATGCTGTCGGGGTGCTGGGCCATGTAGCTGCGGCTCACCTGCTCGAGCACGAACGCCTGCCGCTCCTGGTCGGGGGTCGCGGCATAAGCCTTGGCCACGTCGAGCGTGATCTCGCCGGCGCCGAGGGCGTCGAACACGACGGGCGCGAGGCTCGCCAGCCGCAGCCGCCCCTCGACGAAGCGGACGGTGAGGCCGAAGCGCCGGGCGATCCCCTCGACGTCCGCTCCCTGCTCGATGAGCTGCTGGAACGCGAGGCATTCGTCGGCCGGGTTCATCGAAAGGCGCTGGAAGTTCTCGGCCAGGCTAGCCTCGCGGCCCGCCGAAGCTCCGTCGAGGACGAGGCAGCACACGT
>DASVQS010000048.1:0-315321 GCA_036389015.1 Allosphingosinicella sp.
CTTCAACCATTCCGCGGCCAGGTGAAAATGCTGAACATCAACAACCTCCACGCCGAGATCGACGGCAAGCAGATCTTGAACGGGCTGACGCTGAGCGTCGGTGCGGGCGAGGTCCATGCGATCATGGGGCCGAACGGCGCCGGCAAGTCGACGCTCGGCTATGTGCTCGGCGGCCGGCCCGGCTATGAGGTGAGCGAGGGCTCGGTCACCTTCGACGGCAAGGACCTGCTCGAGATGGAGCCGGACGAGCGCGCCGCGGCCGGGCTGTTCCTCGGCTTCCAGTATCCGGTCGAGATTCCGGGAGTCTCCAACGTGCAGTTCCTCCGAACCGCGCTGAACGCCCAGCGCCGGGCCCGAGGCGAGCCGGAAATCTCCGCGGGCGACTTCCTTCGGCTGACCCGCGAGCAGGCGGACGCGCTCGGAATGTCGATGGACATGATGAAGCGCAACGTGAACGTCGGCTTCTCGGGCGGCGAGAAGAAGCGCAACGAGATGGTCCAGATGGGGATCATCGATCCGCGCCTGGCGGTGCTCGACGAGACCGACAGTGGGCTCGACATCGACGCGCTGCGGGTGGTCGCCGACGGCATCAACCGGATCATGCGCCGGCCCGACAAGGCGGTGCTCCTGATCACCCACTACCAGCGCCTGCTCGACCTCGTCGTGCCCGACTTCGTCCACGTCCTCGCGGAAGGGCGGATCGTCCGCTCCGGCGGCCCCGAGCTCGCCCACCAGCTCGAGCGCGAAGGCTATGGGGAGATGGCGGCGTGACCGGGTCCCGTCATGTCCGGGGCCGTCACCCTGAACTCGTTTCAGGGTCCAGCTGGTCACCCGCCCTGCCGGTGGCGAACTGGATGCTGAAACAAGTTCAGCATGACGCAAGTGGAGAAAATCGACCGAGTTTCTCGCGCGCGCGCGCGTTGGACCCGGACCTTCCGGACCTTCGTCCGATTCCGGACACAGGCCGCGGTCACGGAAACCCGGTTTCATGACGCTTCTCGACCTCCCCTCGCCGAAGGCCGAAGGCTGGCGTTGGAGCGACCTCTCGGCCTTGCCGGAGCTCGCTGCGCGGCAGGCGTCGGGTTCGGCCCCGGAGGCCCTCCCCTGGCTCGACCGCGACGGCCCGCGGCTGCTGTTCGTCGACGGCCGAATCGAGGAGTCGCTGAGCCGCGGCGGCCCCGTCGAAACCGGACCGGTCGACATTGAAGCGAGCGACCATGCTTTGGCCCGCCTCGTCGGCAGCGAGGGCTGGAAACTTCGGCTCGGCCGCGACCACTCCCCGCCCGGGCTGATCCAGATCGTCCATGTCTCGACCGGCGGCGCCGACCATCTGCCCGGCATGATCGCGCTCGATTGCGACGCCCAGGCGTCGGTGGTCGAGACCTTCGTCGGCGAAGGCTGGGCCAATCGCCTCACCCGCATCGATCTGGCCCCCCACGCCCGGCTGATGCTCGCCCGCCGGATCCTCTCGACGAGCGGCTTCGTCAGCCTCACCGACCGCGCCGAGCTGGGCGAAGGCGCGAGCCTCGTTCTTACCGCCCTCGCCGCCGGCGGCGCCGACACGAGGCTGGACGGCGAGATAATCCTCGCCGGGGAAGGCGCCTATGGCGAGGCCGGCGGCGCTCTGCTGGCGCGGGGCAGGCAGCGTCATGACGCCAATCTCGTCGTCCGCCACTCGGCGCCGGGAGGGACCAGCCGCCAGGTCTGGCGCTCCGTCGCCGACGACCGGGGCATCTGCTCGGTCGCCGCCCGGGTCGAGGTCGCCCGCGACGCCCAGAAGACCGACGGCGAGCAGTCGCTCAAGGGCATCATGCTCAGCCGTTCGGCGACGATCAACGCCAAGCCCGAGCTCGAGATCTTCGCCGACGACGTCAAATGCGCCCACGGCGCAACGGTCGGCGAGCTCGACCGCGACGCGCTCTTCTACATGGCCAGCCGCGGAGTCCCGGAGGCGGAAGCCAAGGCCCTCCTCACCCGCGCCTTCGTCGCCGACGCGATCGACCGGGCGGGAGAGGAAGCGGTGCGCGAGGCTTTCGCGCGGGACGTCGAGGCCTGGTTCCAGACCCCTCTCCCTGTAGGGGAGAGGGAGGGGCCCGCCGCCGAAGGCGGTGGGAGGGTGAGGGCGTGATGGACTCCCCTCACCCGACATCGCTTCGCTCGGCCACCCTCTCCCCTGCAGGGAGAGGGATTTCCGCCCGTCCCCTCGACCATGTCGCCGACTTCCCGGCGATCCCCAAGGGCTGGTCCTATCTCGATACGGCGGCGACGGCGCAGAAGCCGCAAGCCGTGATCGACGCGATCGCGCGCGGCTATGCCGAGACCTATGCGACGGTGCATCGCGGAGTCTATCAGCGCTCCTCCGAGATGACTCTCGCCTTTGAAGCGGCCCGGCGGCGGGTGGCTGAGTTCATCGGAGCGCCTTCCCCGAACGAGGTGGTGTTCACCCGCGGTGCGACCGAGGGCATCAACCTGGTCGCGCAGAGCTGGGGCGGAGCGAACCTTGGGCCGGGCGATCGAATCATGCTCTCGACGCTCGAGCACCATTCGAACATCGTCCCCTGGCAGCTGATCGCCGAGCGGACCGGGGCGGAGATCGACGTCGCCCCGCTGACCGGGGACGGGCGCATCGACCTGGACCGAATGGCGGAGATGCTAACCGAGCGGCACAAGCTGGTCGCGCTCGCCCACGTCTCCAACGTCCTCGGCTCGGTGCTGGATGCGGGGCGCGCCGCCACGCTCGCCCACTCCGTCGGCGCCGGCCTGCTGCTCGACGGCTGTCAGGCGGTACCGCGAATGCCGGTCGACGTCGCCGACATCGATTGCGACTTCTACGTTTTCTCGGGCCACAAGCTCTACGGCCCCACCGGCATCGGCGTGCTGTGGGCTCGCGAGGAGATATTGGAGGCCATGCCGCCCTGGCAGGGGGGCGGCGCGATGATCGACAAGGTGACCTTCGAGAAGACGACCTTCGCCCCGCCCCCGGCCCGGTTCGAGGCCGGCACCCCTCATGTCGTCGGAGTGCTCGGCCTCCAGGCGGCCGTCGATTATGTGGAGCATATCGGCCTCGAGGCGATCGGCGCCCATGAGGCGGCGCTGGTGCGCGAGGCCCGCGACGCCCTCGGCTCGCTCAACAGCGTGCGCCTGTTCGGTCCCGACGATTCCGCCGGGATCGTCAGCTTCGCCATGGAAGGGGTGCATCCGCACGACATCGGCACCATATTGGACGAGAGCCGGGTGGCGATCCGGGCGGGCCATCATTGCGCCCAGCCGCTGATGGCGCATCTCGGGGTCGACTCGACGGCTCGGGCGAGCTTCGGAGTCTATAACGGCCCGGGCGACATCGCGGCGCTGGTGAGCGGGCTTGAACGGGTGAGAAGGATCTTCGGGTGAACGAGGAGCGCAGGATCGAGGTCGAGCAAGTGGACGGCGTGCCGTCGCCGCCCAAGGCGCGAGTCGGCGACACGTTCGAGCGCAAGCGCGACTATCTCGAAGGCTTCCTGTCGCAGCAGAAGCCGGCCGAGCCCGCGGCAGGGAGCGGCGGCAACCTCTATGAGGACGTGATCGAGGCTCTGAAGGACATTTACGACCCCGAGATACCGGTCAACATCTACGATCTCGGCCTGATCTACGACGTCGAGATCACCCCCGAAAACCACGCGCTCGTCAAGATGACCCTGACCACGCCGCACTGCCCGGTCGCCGAGTCCATGCCGGGCGAGGTCGAGCTCCGGGTCGGCTCGGTGCCCGGCATCGGCCATGCCGAGGTCGAGCTGGTCTGGGACCCGCCCTGGGACCCGCAGAAGATGAGCGACGAAGCCAAGCTCGAACTGGGAATGTTATGACGACGACCGCCACCACCGAGCGCCGCGCGCGCCGGGCCGCCCTCACCCTCACTCCTGCCGCCGAGGCTCGGGTCGCGGCCCTGATGGCGCGGGCGCCGGAGGGCACGGCCGGGGTCAAGCTGTCGACTCCGCGTCGCGGCTGCTCGGGCCTCGCCTACAGCGTCGATTATGTCGCGCAGGCCGATCCGCTCGACGAGCGGATCGACACGCCCGCCGGCCCCTTCTTCATCGACGGTGCCTCGATCCTCTATCTGATCGGCTCGACGATGGACTGGCGGGAAGACGATTTCGCCGCCGGCTTCGTCTTCGAGAACCCCAACGCCAAGGGCCAGTGCGGCTGCGGCGAGAGCTTTACCGTCTGAGATGATCGTCCGCCCGGCGAGCGCGGCGGGTCGACCGGCCTGGGCGGCGATGCGGCAGCGGCTGTGGCCGGATTCGGAAGCCGAAGAGCTCGAGCGCGATCCCCCCTCGGCTTTCGTCGCCGAACGGGACGGCCGTCTGATCGGCTTCGCCGAAGCCTCGGTTCGAAGCGTCGCCGAAGGCGCCCCCTCCGATCCCGCGGCCTATCTGGAAGGTATCTGGGTCGAGCCGGAGGACCGCCGCCGGGGCGTCGGCCGGGCGCTGCTGGCCGCCGTCGAGGCTTGGGCCCGGGACCAGGGCCTCGCCTGGCTCGGCTCCGACGCCCTCCTCGACAATGGCGACAGCCACCGCTGGCACCTCGCCGCGGGCTTCGGCGAGGTCGAACGGCTCGTCGTCTTCGGCAAGCCCCTCGGCCGGAGAGGGGAGGCCGGCGACGGCTGATCATGGTTAGCGCGCCGTTAAGGATCCCGGCTTATGCTGACGGCGTAACGTCTCGGAGGGCGCGATGAACGACCGCGATTTCCTGCTCCAGGTCCAGGGCTACGGGCTGATGACCGCCGAGGTCGCTTACTACCTTCCCGACCATCCCAAGCTCATCCAGCTGTTCGTCTGGCAGCAATATGACATCGCGCCCCGATTCCCCGTCCTCCACCGCTTCCTCGACCATTGGCGGACCGACATCGAGGCGGTGCTCCATTCCGTCCGCGTCGCCCACCAGCATCTGATCCGCCCGGCCGAATGGCGGGCGGTGGATGGCGTGATCAGCATCAACTAGGCTATTGTTCCGCGGCGGAGCGGGAGGAAGCCATGAAGCCGATTTGGACGATCCTTGCGGCCTTGGCGCTGGCCGCGCCCGCTGCGGCCAACGACAGCACCGCCGAGCATGCCGCCGGCGGCCTCGTCCTTACCCGCACCGCCGACATCGACATGGTTTCCGAGGATCTGTTCGTCTCTGCGGCCGAGGTGAAGGTACGTTACGTCTTCCGCAACCGGAGCCCGCGCGAGATCCGGACCCTCGTCGCCTTCCCGATGCCCGACCGCGATCTGAACGAGGAGCGGGAGATGGACGTCGCTTACCCGTCAGGCTTCGCGACCAGGGTCGACGGTCGGGCGGTGAAGATGAAGGTCGAGCGCAAGGCGATGGTCGGCTCAGTCGACCACAGCGCGCTTCTGCGTTCGCTCGGCCTCGCCTTCGATGCCGGCAGCGAGGCGCTCCGCCGCCTCAAGCCGGCGGACAAAGGGAAGCTGGTGAGGCTTGGTCTCGCGGTGTCCGACCAAAGCTCGGGCCAGGCAGCGGAGACCTATCTCGAGCCGATCTGGAGCGTCAGGGAAAGCTGGTATTGGGAGCAGCTTTTTCCGCCCGGCCGCGACCTCGTCGTCGAGCATCGCTACGTTCCGGGCACCGGCGGAAGCGTCGATGCAGCCCTTGGCTATCCCGAGTTCCGAAGCTCTCCCGAGGGCCGGGCCATGATCCGGGACTATTGCGTGGACTCGGCCTTCCTCGCCGGCCTCGACCGGCTGCGCCGCCGGAGCCCGGCGACTCCCGAGCAGAGGATCGGCTATATCCTGACCACCGGCGGCAATTGGCGCTCGCCGATCGGCGACTTCCGGCTTGTGGTCGACAAGGGCTCGCCGTCGAACCTGGTCAGCTTCTGCGGCGAGGGCGTCCGCAAGATATCCCCGACCCGCTTCGAGATCCGCCGCAAGAACTGGCGGCCGGACCGGGACCTCAAAATCCTCATCGTCCAGGCGCGGCTCGGGGCGGAATGATCAGAAGCCCAGGGTGAAACGGATCGCCGCTCCCAGGTCAGGGTCCATATCGGCGACGTTGCCCGGATGGCGCCGGGCGAAGGCGTTGCCGCTGAGATGCCCAGATCCCGCAAGCAGGTCGAAGCCGTAGGCGGCCTCCAGGTCGATCTCGCGGCCGGTCGGGGCGAGGTTGAAGAATCGGCTCTCATAGCCGGCGCTCAGCGCGTCGTAGTTGTAGGAGACGGGCACGTTGAGATCCAGGCCGCCCGAGCGGACCCGAAGCGGCTGCATCAGCCGGATGGCGAAGCGGTCGCCGGGTCGAAGGGCCCCGCTCCTGGCGAGGTCGATCGACCAGGCGTCGGTGGCGAGTCGGCCGCCCTGGGCGAGGCCGGCGGCGGCGGCGACGTCGGTCCACCCCATCCTATAGCCGAGCGACGCGTCCCAGCCGCGGCCGAGAGCGACGGTGGCGCCGGCATCGGCGAACCAGCTGGTCGCTCCGCCGACTCCGATCAGCGGCGAGAAGCGGGCGCCGAACACGGTCGACTGCTCGTCGAGACGGGTGGCGCCAAGGCTCAGACTCGCCCGGCCGAGCCTTCGGTCGGCGGCGATCGAGAAGACGCCGTAGCGCGGCTGGACGGTCGCCCGGTCGAAACCCGGCTGGAACACTTCGCCGCGCTCCGCGGTGACGGTCAGTCCGACCCCCCCGAGCCGCTGGCGGACGCCGATGCTGCCCGCCGAATCGCCCTGGAAGCCCATTCGGCTCATCGGATCCTGGGCGACCAGGAAGGCATTTGGATAATGACCGGCCAGGCGCCGCTCGAGGGTCTTGCCGCTCTCGGCGAGCCCCATTGCGACGGACAAGCGCGGGCTCAGCCGGCTGATCGCGATTCCCGAGAGCACGCGCGCCTTGCGGGCGTCCTCGTAGGTGAGGCCGAGCTGGGCGAGGCCGACCTGCGGCTGGCCGGTCAGCTTGCGGTCGACGGTGATCGAGACGGCGACTCCACGGGCTCCGGCGGTGGCGGTGCTGAGGCCCGGCTGAAGCGCCCGCGCGAGCGGCCGGTCCTGCTCCGCGCGCTGGAGCGCGGAGGCGAGGGTCAGCGTATAGGCGCGCGAGAAGCCGTCGAGCACGACCATCCCGCCCAGGGCGGTGCGGGCGTCGCCCATGGCGGTCGAGCCCTGGCCCGTTCCGGCGGTGACGTCGACCGCCTGGCCGTTCGGGAGGCTTAGGCTGCCCTGCGGCTGGAAGGCGCGCTGGATGTTGAGGATCCCCCGGCCGAAGACCACGTCGGTGCCGGGGGCGCCCGCGTCGTCGGCGCTTCCCAGCAGGATCTGCATGATCTGCTGGCCGGTCAAATTGGGGAATGCGCCCGCGAGCAGTGCCGCGGCGCCGGTGATAACCGGCGCCGAGAAGGAGGTACCGGACCACAGGAAGGCCTCGCCGGTCTGGTCTGGAGCGCGCACCTTAACGCCGAGCGCCGTGAGGTAGGCCGAAGCGCCGGTACCGGCCCGGTTGGAAAAGGCGGCCATGGCACGCGATCCGTCCATCGCGCCGGCGATGATGACGTTGCCGGCGGCCGAGGCGGACAGGACGAAGCCTTCGGGGTTCTCGCCGCCGGGCTCGTCGCCGCTGTTGCCGGCCGACATCACGACCAGGATTCCCGCCTGGGCGGCCCGGGCGATCGCGGCGTTGATGACGCCGCTCGGATCGGGTCCGCCGAGGGAGATGTTGATGACCCTCGCGCCGTTCTGGCGGGCGAGGTCGATCGCCTGGGCGATGTCGGGGTCGCTATGATTGCAGCCGTCGTCCGGGTCGCAATCGTTCGGGTCCGAGGTGTTGAACGACAGGATGGTCGCGTCGAATGCGACTCCCATCGTGCCCTGACCGTCGCGAGCCGCCGCCGCGACCGCGGAGACGGCGGTGCCGTGGCCGTCCTGGTCGACGATTCCGCGGTTGGAGGCGATGTCTTTGCTGGCCGGATCGATCTTGCCCGCGAACTCGGGAAGATTGGGGTTGATGCCCGAATCGACGATCGCGATCTTCACGCCCTTGCCGGTCGCTCCGGCATTGTAGGCGGCGATGGCGGCGTGCGCGTTGGTGCCGTTCGAGCGGGCATATTCGGCATCGTTGTAATTGGTCCCACTCGGCGGAGGCGGAGGGGGCGGAGGCGGAGGCGGCGGGGGTGGGGGCGGAGGAGGCGGGGGCGCGGGCACGGGCGCGGGGATGGGCGCCGGACCGCCGCCACCGCCCCCGCCCCCGCAGCCCGAAAGGACGAGCGCGGCCGCGCAGGCGGTCATCAGCAGGGCATTGCGTGCGAGCCTGGCGTTCATCCCGGGTCCTCGGCTAACTGGTTCAAATTTCGGAGTTTTCCAATCGTCTCCTTAGCCTGCCGATGCTTTCAATTTGCTGAAGGCCCGATCCACCTTATGAGGCCGCCATGCTCCCTGCCCCCCTCAGGTCGATCGACTGCTGGATCTTCGACCTCGACAACAGCCTCTATCCGGCCTCGGCCAACCTGTTCGAGCTCATCGACGTGCGCATGGGCGAGTATATCGCAAACCGGCTCGGATGCACATCGGCGGAGGCCCGGATCATCCAGAAGGGCTTTTTCCGCGATCACGGCACCACGCTCGCCGGGCTGATGAAGGAGCATGGAGTCGAGCCGCGCGACTTCCTCGACTACGTCCACGACATCGACTTCGCCCGCCTGACCGCCGATCCGCGGGTGGTGGCCGCGCTGGACCTTCTGCCCGGGCGCAAGTTCGTCTTCACCAATGGGGACGAAAGCTATGCCCGGCGCGTGCTGGACCGCCTCGGCCTCGCCAACGCCTTCGACGGAGTCCACGACATCCACGCCATGGACTATGTCCCGAAGCCCGATCCGCGTGCTTATGCGGCAATGTGCGAGCGCCACTCCATCGTCCCCGAGCGCGCCCTGTTCGCCGAGGACATGGCGAGGAACCTCGTGCCCGCCAAGCAGCTCGGGATGACCACGGTCTGGGTGGACAACGGCTCCGAGCAGGCGAGCCACGACTCCGATCCCGCCTTTATCGACTATCGCATTACCGATATCGGCGACTGGCTGAGCGAGATCACCGGAGGAGAAAAGGCATGAGCGACTCGCTGAAGGCGATCGTCGAGGAAGCCTGGGAACGCCGTGAGACGCTCGGCGCCGACGAGCCCGAGGTTCGGCAGGCGGTCGAGGAGGCCATCCTCCTCCTCGATTCGGGCGAGGCGCGGGTCGCGGAGAAGGGCGAGGGCGGCTGGACCGTCAACCAGTGGCTCAAGAAGGCGGTCCTGCTTTCCTTCCGGCTCACTCCGATGGAAGCCATAGCGGGCGGCCCGGGGGGCGCCCACTGGTGGGACAAGGTGCCGTCAAAGTTCGACGGCTGGGGGCCCAACCGCTTCGCCGGCGCCGGCTTCCGAGCCGTGCCCGGCGCGATCGTCCGCCGCGGCGCCTTCATCGGCAAGGGCGCCGTCTTGATGCCGAGCTTCGTCAATATCGGTGCGCGGGTCGGCGAAGGGACGATGGTCGACACCTGGGCGACGGTCGGCTCCTGCGCGCAGATCGGCAGCAACGTCCACATCTCCGGCGGCACGGGCATCGGCGGCGTGCTCGAGCCGCTCCAGGCCGGTCCGGTTATCGTCGAGGACGATTGCTTCATCGGCGCGCGCTCGGAGGTCGCCGAAGGGGTGATCGTCGAGCAGGGCGCCGTCCTCTCGATGGGCGTCTTCCTCGGCGCCTCGACGAAGATCGTCGACCGCGAGAGCGGCGAGGTTCACATCGGCCGGGTGCCGGCTTATTCGGTCGTGGTCCCGGGCACCCTCCCCGGCCGCGACGGCGGCCCGGGCCTCGCCTGCGCCGTCATCGTCAAGCGCGTCGATGCCCGCACCCGCTCCAAGACCAGCATCAACGAGCTTCTGAGGGATTAGAAGTGCGCCTCGCTATCGTCCTGCTCCTCCTGCTCGCTCCCATGGGAGCCAAGGCGGCCGAGCTCGAACTTCCGGAGAGCCCGCCCTCGATTCGCCTTTCAGAGCTGCGCGAACTGCCCGAACGGGAGCTGGTTCGCCGTGTCCTGGGACCGCTCGAGCCTTTCCCCTACCTCACCCTACGCGATTCGTTCGACAACTGGGCGCTGCATGGCCCTGCCAGACTGTGGTTCTGGTCCCGGCCTCGGGCGGGCGGCCACCCCGGTGTCTGTCAGACCGTGCGGCTCATCGTGCAATTCGAGCCCGGCCTCCCGAGCTCGTCGCGGGACGATCCGGCGCTCATCCCCGGCTCTTTCGACATGCAACGCTACTACATCATCGAGAATCGCGAGGAGGCGTTCGGTTCCTATTCCCCCAAGGAGAGGAAGAGCTTCGAGCTCGACGCCGCATGCAAACAGCTCGATCCGAGAAGGGAGCGCGCTGTTGCCGCCGACAGCGCCTATCAGTTCGTGAAAGCCGTCGAGCTTGTCGGCCTGGGCGAGCATTCCGTCGGCTGGGTGAAGCAATGCGACCCGCTTCGCGCCGCGCCGGGCGGCTGCATCCAAATCATTCTCCCGGACTCGTTCGTCGAGTTCGACCTGAATACGGGCGGAAATCCTATTCGCATCGTCTTCGACGACATCGAAGACACGAGCGCGATCCAATAGCCGTTAGCGCCGCGCCTCGGCGATCAGCACCGCCGCCCGGCCGCTTTCCCAATCCTCCATTCCCACCACCCGCCAGAGCTCGCGGCCGCGGGCGTCGTAGAGGATGGTCGTCGGCAGGGTGTCGACCTTGAGGTCGGTCATCAGCCCCAGTCGCGGGTCGAGCCAGGTTTCGAGGTTGCGAAAGCCCTGCTTCGCGAAGAAGGCCTCGACCTTGTCCCGGCCGTCCTCATCCTGGCTGATCGTCACCACCCGGAGCCGGTCCCCCTCGCGGCCCGCGAGACGGTCGAGGGTGGGCATCTCGGCGATGCAGGGGGCGCACCAGGTCGCCCAGAGATTGACCAGCAGCGGCTTGCCCCGGAAGTCGGCGAGGCTCGCCGGGCCCCCGTCCGGATCCTCGAACGCCGTCGCGGGAGCCGGCTTACTGGCGCTCGACCGGTCCACCCGCCCGGTCGGCCTCGCTTCGCGAGGACCGACCCATCCGGGCTGGTCGGGCCCGGCGGCGTTGGTCGCCTCGCCGCCCTCGCCGCAGGATGCGAGCAGGAGGAGCAGGAGCAGGATCGGCCGCATGCCCGCCGCCTAGGTCGGCTCCGGCGCCGGGGCAAGGGCGCGGATTGGCCTTGGCCGCGACTATCGCCCTGCGCTATGGCGGCCCCTCACCATGCGCGCCCTTCCCTTCCTCCCCGCTCTCGCACTGCTCGCCGCCTGCGGCAATATGGAGCCGTTGCAGCCCAAGGCGGGCGAGGGCATGCCGGCCAGGCCGGCGATGGCGGCCCGGGCGCCGACCACCGACGAGCTTCTGACCCCGCCCCCGATCGCCCGTCCCGCCCGCCAGGACGACGGCCTTCGCCGCTCCGAGGAGCGCGCCGACGATCCCTTCGACCTTCCCCCGACCCAGTGACGCCGGGCGCCCGCAAGATTTTCCGGAGACGATATTGAAGAAAGTCAGAAAGGCGGTCTTCCCCGTCGCCGGCCTCGGAACGCGCTTCCTGCCCGCCACCAAGGCGGTGCCCAAGGAGATGCTGACGGTCGTCGATCGCCCGCTCATCCAATATGCGGTCGAGGAAGCGCTCGAGGCCGGGATCGAGCAGATGATCTTCGTGACGGGCCGCGGCAAGACCGCGCTCGAGGACCATTTCGACATCGCCTACGAGCTCGAGGCCACCATGCGAGGCCGCGGCAAGTCCCTGGACGCGCTCGACAGCACCCGGCTTCCGCCGGGCTCGGTCGTCTCGGTCCGCCAGCAGGAGCCGCTCGGCCTCGGCCACGCCGTCTGGTGCGCCCGCGACATCGTCGGCGACGAGCCGTTCGCCGTCTTCCTCCCCGACGAGGTCATGGTCGGAAGCCCCAATTGCACCCGCCAGCTGGTCGACGCCTACGAGCAGGTCGGCGGCAACGTCGTCGCCATGCTCGAAGTGCCGCCCGAGGAGACCCACAAATATGGAGTCGTCCGGCCCGGCGAGACGAAGGGCCGGCTCACCGAGATACTCGGCCTTGTCGAGAAGCCCGAGCCCGGCACCGCGCCCTCCAACCTCATGCTCCCCGGCCGCTACGTCCTCCAGCCCGAGATCATGAAGGCGCTGGGCGAGATCGGGAGGGGCGCCGGCGGCGAGATCCAGCTCACCGACGCGATGGCCGCGATGATCGGCACGCAGACCTTCCACGGCCTCGTCTTCGACGGCGAGCGCCACGATTGCGGGCACAAGCTCGGCTTCGTCCTCGCCAATCTCGCTCTCGCCCTGAAGCGCGACGATCTCGCCCCGGCGATCCGCGCCTTCCTGGCCGAAAGGGGATGAGCTGCCTTGCCCTCCTCGTCGGCGACGGTCCGGTCCGGACGGTGACGCCGGAGGAAGGCGCGGCTTATGCCGGCCCGGGCTTCATCTGGATCCATGTCGAGAGCGACGACGAAGCGGAGCGCTCGGCCCTGCTCGGGCCCGACATTCCCGACGTCGCCGCCAATGCCCTGATCGCCACCGAGACCCGCCCGCGCTGCGACCGCATCGAGGACGGCGCGATCGTCAACCTGCGCGGGACCGCCGCCGAGGGGATCGAGGAAAGCGACCGGCTGCTCTCGATCCGGATGTGGGTCAGGCGCGCCAAGGTCAATTCGGTGACTCGCCTGCCCCTCGCCGCCACCGCCCTGGTCGTCGAGCAGATGAAGGCGGGACTCATCCTCGATCCGGGGGACCTGGTCGCGGCCTTCGCGCGGACGATCAGCAAGCAGCTCGACCCGCAGGTTGCCGCGCTCGGCGATACGCTCGACGATTGCGAAACCCAGATGGACCCTCGCCAGGTCTGGCGGCTGCGAAGCCTGATCGCGAAGATCCGCTCCGAGGCGATCGCCTTCCGCCGATTCGTCGCCCCCGACCGCGACGCTCTCCTCACCCTCGCCCAGCTCGACTTCGAATGGCTCGCGGACGAGGACCGGCTCCACATCCGCGAGGCCGCCGACCGCTTCGCCCGAATGACGGAAGAGCTCGAGGCGGTGCGCGAGCGCGCCGCCTTGCTCCACGAGCAGCTTACCGACCTTCGCGCCGAGGATCTCGACCAGCGCTCGCTGCTGATCTCGGTCGTGGCCTTCATCTTCCTGCCGCTGACCTTCATCACCGGCCTGCTCGGCATGAACGTCGAGGGCATCCCCTATGCGCACACCCACTGGGCCTTCTGGGGCGTGGTGGTCTTCTGCGTGGTGGTGGGCGCGGCCGTGATGGGATGGTTCGCGAGGAGGCACTGGCTTCGGCGCTGACCGTCACCTGAGGGCTAGGAGAACCGCTCCCTCAGTTCCATCATCGCCAGCGCCGCCTTGGCCGCCTCGCCGCCCTTGTCCTTCTCGTCCGGCCGGGCCCGGGCCAGCGCCTGGGCCTCGTTCTCTACCGTCAAAATGCCGTTGCCGATGGCGAGTCCGTCCAGGGTCAGCGCCATGATCCCGCGGGCGCTCTCGCCGGCGACGATCTCGAAATGGTAGGTCTCGCCCCGGATCACCACGCCCAGGGCGACGAAGCCGTCGTAGCGCTCCGTCTCGGCCGCCAGAGCGATCGCCGCCGGCACTTCGAGCGCGCCGGGGACGGTCACGGTCTCATGCGCATGGCCCGCGGCCTCGATCGCCGCCCGGGCGCCGGCCAGAAGCAGGTCGTTCAGATGCTCGTAGAAACGCGCCTCGACGATCAGGATCCGGGCCAAGGCTTAGTCCTCCAGCGGAATCGGCCGCTCGCCGACGATGACGAGGCCGTAGCCGCCGAGCGCGACCGGGGTATGGTGGGTGTTGGTCAGAAGCACCATGTCGTGGACCCCCAGCGCCGAAAGGATCTGGGCGCCGCCGCCATAATCGCGAAGCTCGTCGGGCCCTTTGGCCGATGCCTTGCCCGAGCGCAGGTTGAGCGCCGCCGACAAGGCGTCCGGCATCGCCCGGTTGAGGACGACGATGACCCCGCTCCCCTCCTCGCCGATGATCTTCATCGCCCCGCGCAAAAGCCCGCCGCGGCCGCCTTCCTCGCCGAAGGCATCGGCGAACAGGCTGAGCTGATGCATCCTCACCAGGGTCGGCTTCGACCGGTCGATCGTGCCCTTGACGAGAGCGATCTGCTCGGTGCCGAGCGCCTTGTTGAGGAAGCTCTTCGCGGTCCAGGCCCCGCCCCAGCGGCTCTCGAAGCTCGCCTCGCCGGTCTGCTCGACGAGATGGTCCTTCTTGAGCCGGTAGGCGATGAGATCCCGGATCGTTCCAACCTTGAGGCCGTGCAGCTGCGCGAAGGCGACGAGATCGTCCATCCGCGCCATCGTCCCGTCCTCGCGCATGATCTCGCAGATCACGCCCGAGGGGTTCAGCCCCGCCAGCCGGGAGACGTCGACCGCGGCCTCGGTATGTCCGGCGCGGATGAGCACTCCGCCGTCGCGGGCGACGAGCGGGAAGATGTGGCCGGGCGTGCAGATGTCGTCGCGGCCCTTGGAAGCGTCGATCGCGACCGAGACCGTACGGGCGCGGTCGGCGGCGGAGATTCCGGTGGTGACCCCTTCCTTCGCCTCGATCGAGGTGGTGAAGGCGGTCTCGTGGCGGGTGCCGTTGTTGCGGCTCATCAGCTCGAGGCCGAGCTGCTCGACCCTGTGCTTGGTCAGGGCGAGGCAAATCAGGCCGCGTCCGTGCTTGGCCATGAAGTTGATCGCGTCGGGGGTAGCCATCTGCGCCGGGATGACGAGGTCGCCCTCATTCTCCCGGTCCTCGTCGTCGACGAGGATGAACATGCGCCCGTTGCGCGCCTCGTCGATCAGCTCCTCGGGCGAGGATAGGAAGCCGCGCTCCATCTAGCGCCTCAACTCGAGCATCCGGCCGATATAGCGGGCAAGGACGTCGATCTCGATATTGACCTTCCGTCCGGGCGCGACCTCGGCGAAGCTGGTCTGCGCCGCCGTGTGGGGGATGATGTTGACGGCGAAGCGCGCCCCGTCGGAGACCGGCTCGACCTCGTTCACGGTCAGCGACACGCCGTCGAGAGCGATCGAGCCCTTGGGCGCGATATAGCCTTCGAGCTCGGCCGGAGCGATCACGGTCAGCCGCAGCGAGCCGCCGGCCTCGAGCGCCGCTTCGACCTCTCCGAGCGCATCGACATGGCCGGTGACGATGTGGCCGCCGAGCTCGTCGCCGAGCCGAAGCGAGCGTTCGAGGTTGAGCCGGGCGCCTTCCTGCCAGAGGCCCGGCGCAGTCCTGCTCCTGGTCTCCCCAGACACGTCCACCGCAAACCAGTCCTCGCCCTTGTCGACGACGGTCAGGCACACGCCCGAGCAGGCGATCGACGCGCCGAGATCGACTCCCGCCATGTCGTAGCCGCAGGCGATCCTGAGGCGAAGGTCGCCCCGCTCCTCGGCCGCGACGACTCGGCCGACATCGGTGATGATTCCGGTGAACAATTTCCGTCCTTCGATACGGGCCTTCGCCTTCGCTCAGTCCCTACTCAGGATGAGCGGTTGGATTCTACCCCTCCGCTCATCCTGAGTAGCCGGTGAGCCTGTCGAACCGGCGTATCGAAGGACGTATCGAAGGACCACGTTGGATCAGTTTCTGTCGCGCTCGTAGACTTCGAGCCGGTCGATGCCAAGCATCCGGCTGTCGGCGAGCGTCCAGCGACGGTGGGCGTCGGCGAGGTCCGTCAGCCCGATATAGCCGACCGACGACTTGCCGTCGCCGATCAGGATGGGCGCCCGGTAGATCAGCATCCGGTCGACGAGGTCGGCGGCAAGGAAAGCCGAAGCGGTGGCCGAGCCGCCCTCGACCAGCAAATCGTTGACGTCGCCGAGGCCGTGGACCGCCTCGGGCGACGCGAGCCTCGCCCATCCTTCCACCGGCTCGCCTCGGGTCAGAAGAGCGCGCCGCGGCGAGCGCTCCTCGAGCCCCGGCAAGCGGACGTCGAGCCTGGGCCGGTCGCGCTCGTAGGTGCCGCGGCCGACCAGGATCATGTCGGAGCGCGCCCGCTCGAGATGGACGTGGGCGCGGGCGTCCTCGCCGGTGATCCAGCGGCTCTCGCCGGAGGGCAGAGCGATCTTGCCGTCGAGCGACATGGCGAGCTTCAGGGTGATGTAGGGCCGGCCCAGCCGTACCCGGGTCAGGAAGCCGGCCATGGAGCGGGCCGCTTGCTCCGAGCCAGGCCCGGTCCCGACCTCGATCCCGGCCGCCCTGAGCCGCTCGAAGCCTGCGCCGGCCATCCTCGAATCCGGGTCTTCGAGCGCCGCGACGACCCGCTTCACGCCCGCCTCGACCAGCAGGTCGGCGCAGGCGGGCCCGCGCTCGCTGCGATGGCAGCAGGGCTCGAGGGTAACATAGACCGTGGCGCCGAGCGCGGTTTCGCCGGCCTCGTCGAGTGCCATCGCCTCGGCGTGGGGGCGTCCTCCCGGCTGGGTCCAGCCGCGGCCGGCGACGATGCCGTCACGGATGATGACGCAGCCGACGTTGGGATTGGGAGCGGTGTTGCCGCGGCCGCGCTCGCCGAGCGCGATCGCGCTGGCCATCCAGCGTTCGTCAGGAGTCAAATGCCCCAACTCTCCAGCGTGTTATCAATCCGCTGGAACTCCGCCTGCCGCTCCTTTTTGAACTTGTCCCGAGCCGCCTGGTCGATCTTCTGCTGGGCCTTGATCTCAGCGTCGCTGCGATTGGCCGGCCAGCTCTCGACGTAGATGAGCTGCGGCCCCGGCAGGATGTTGGTTCGCCCGTCGAGCACGAAGACGATGATGATCCCGAGGGGGATGACGATGGCCAGAGCGGCGGCGACCCACTGGTGCGGGCGGCGCTCGGCGGTGAAGGCGCGAAGGTCGGCCCAGAGCGCGCGGGGAGAGGCGGGACGGGGGAGCGGCATGGCGCCAAGATAGGCGCTTCGCCGCTCCCCCGCCAGTCCCGGTCAGTCGCTGGGCAGGACCCAGCGAATCGCGCTGGCGACGGTGTCGCCGGTCGGCTTGCCGTCGGTTCCCGTCGCCGGGGTGAATTTGGCGCGCTGCCTCATCAGCTTGCAGGTCGTCGCGTCGAGCGCCGGTGAGCCGCTCGAGCTGGTGACGGTGCACTCCCGGACCTTCCCGTCCGGGCCGACGGCCAGCTTGAATCGCGTGGTTCCCTGCTCCTCGTTGCGAACCGCCGTCGTCGGATAATCCGCGTCCGAGACATAGGAAGCGAGATTGGCCCTGGCGCGCGCCGGCCGGATTTCCTTCGCCGCCGGCGGCGCCGGGGGATCGAGCTTGGGTAGGACGATCGGCCCGGGCTGCGGGATGATCAGGGTTCGCGTCGGGGGCGGAGTCCACGGCACCACAGGTCCCTGAGTCGGAAGGTCGAAAACCGGCTTCGGAGGGGTGAGCACCGTCTGCTGCTGCGGCTGCACTTTCCGGTCGACCGGCTCGGGCTTCACTTCCGGCGGGATATCCTTCTCCTTGTAGTTCTCGACGACGATCGGCGGCTCCGGGGCCGGTCTCAGAACCTCGCTCTTCGCCAGCGCCAAAGCCGTGAGCGCCGCGCCGTGCATCAGCACGACGACGGTGAGCGCGGTGGGGCTGGTCCTCTTCTGCTGGTAGAAAGCTCCTTCCATCATGGCTTCTCTCCTGCTTGGTCGCTGTGCGACTCATGTGACATTATCTCATAACATTATGTTACAATGTCACACAAGATGGAAAGTTCCTGTTGGAAACCGGCCTGCTGCCGACGGGAAGTCAGACGGCCGCGCGCAGCCTTGTCACAGCCTCGTCGCGACCGATCAGCGGAAGCAGGGCCGCCATTTCCGGACCGCTCTCACGTCCGGTCAGGGCCAGCCTCAGCGGCCGGAAGAGGGCCTTGCCCGAGCGTCCTGTCCGCACTTTGAGGGCGGCGACGAGCTGCGGCCACGGCGCCTCGTCCCAGTCCAGCTCCGCCGCCGCCGCGGCCGCCGCCTCGATCAGCGGCCGGTCCTCCGCGGCGGCCTTCGCTTCGACATGGCCGTGGAGGATGTCCCACCAGTCCGAAGCCTCGGCCACCGACCTGAGGTTGGGCCGGATCGCCGCCCAGTCGTCGGGGCCCATTCCCTCCGGAAGCCGGTCGGCGACCGCCTCGAACGGCAAGAGGTGGACGATCCGCGCGTTGAGCTGGGCGAGCTCGTCGAGATCGAACCGGGCCGGCGCCCGGCCGAAGGTGGCGAAGTCGAAGGTTTCGACAAGCGTGGCCGGGTCGGTCACCGGCTCGACCGGCAGGCTGGTGCCGAGCCGCGCGAGCTTGGCGACCAAAGCGACCGGCTCGATTCCGGCTTCGCGCAGGGCGTCGGCGCCGAGCGAGCCCAGCCGCTTCGACAGCTTGCCCTCCGATCCGACCAGCAGCGCTTCGTGGGCGAAGGCCGGCGGGGCCGCGCCCAGCGCCTCGAACATCTGGATCTGGAGCGCGGTGTTGGCGACATGGTCCTCGCCGCGCAGCACGTGGGTCACGCCCATGTCCACGTCGTCGACGCTGCTCGGCAGCATGTAGAGCCAGCTTCCGTCCTCGCGCCGCACCACCGGGTCGGAGAGCAGGGCCGGGTCGAAATGCTGGGGGCCGCGGATGAGATCGTGCCATTCGATCGGAGCGTCGTGCTGGAGCCGGAACCGCCAGTGCGGCCTCCTCCCCTCGGCCTCGAGCCGCGCCCGTTCCGCGTCGGAAAGCTGAAGCGCGGCGCGGTCGTAGACGGGCGGCTTGCCGCGAGAGAGCTGGACCTTGCGCTTCAGATCCAACTCCTGCGCCGTCTCATAGGCGGGATAGACCCGCCCCGCCTCGCGGAGCCGCTCCAGTGCCGCTTCGTAGCGATCGAAGCGAAGCGACTGGCGATGCGCCTCGTCCCACGCGAGGCCGAGCCAGGCGAGGTCCTCGCATATCCCGTCCGCGTGAGCCTCGCTCGAGCGCGCCTGGTCGGTGTCGTCGAGCCGGAGGATGAAGCGCCCGCCATTCTTCCTCGCCCACAGCCAATTGTGGACGGCTGTGCGGATGTTGCCGACGTGAAGCCGCCCCGTCGGAGCGGGGGCGAAGCGGGTGACGACGTGCATGGCAGGCGGCCTAAGGCGCGTTCACCCGCTCCGCAAGCGACTCACAGCCGCTCGATGCCGCCACTCTCCACCGCCGCCTTGAGGTCCGCCCACTCCTCGGGCCCGAGCACTCGGCGGGGAATGAAATAGAAGATTTGCTCGTTGAAAAAGAGCAGCAACGCCGTCCGACCATCTGCCCAGCGATATATCTGCGACCAGGCGTAACGGGCTTCGGAGCTCGGCGTGCGGAGCGTGATCCCGTCGTCGCTCCACATATATTGAAAGCATTGTTGAAACGTCTTCTGCTGGCGAAAGAGCCGCGCGGCCCGACGGGGCAGGGTCAAATAGAGGAATGAGTACATCATCAGGCCGACGATGAGGCCCAGCATTGCGTATACGAAGACGATATAGGGAAAGGACGACGCGGCCTCTCCTGCGATCCACGAAAAGAAGGATCCGAGCGAGATTCCGACCGCAATCGGCACGGCCAGTTTCAGAATTCCCCGACGACCCTTGAACAAGGTCCGGTACCAGTCCCGATTCGCGTCGACATAGTCCCGCTCGCTCGGAGTAAAGCTGACTTCGCCCGCCATTCGCCCCCTCCGTCGTGCCCCTTCCCCATCGGCTATGCCCAAACTAAGGAAGCCGCAATGTCGGACGAAGGGATGAGCGCATGAAGCTGATGGCCGGCAATTCGAACCTGCCGCTGGTGAAGAGCATCGCCGCCTATCTCGAGCTGCCGGTGACGGAGGCGAGCGTCCGCCGCTTCGCCGACGAGGAGGTGTTCGTCGAGATTCACGAGAATGTCCGCGGCGAGGACGTGTTCGTCGTCCAGTCGACCTCCTATCCGGCCAACGACAATCTCATGGAGCTTCTGATCTGCATCGACGCGCTGCGGCGCGCCTCGGCCAAGAGGATCACCGCCGTCCTCCCCTATTTCGGCTATGCCCGCCAGGACCGGAAGCCCGGTCCGCGAACGCCGATCTCGGCCAAGCTCGTCGCCAACCTGATCACCGTCGCCGGCGCCAACAGGGTGCTCTCGGTCGACCTCCACGCCGGCCAGATCCAGGGCTTCTTCGACATCCCGACCGACAATCTCTACGGCGCTCCGGTGATGTCGGAGGACATCAAGGCGCGCTTCAACGGCCGGGCGATCACCGTCGTCTCTCCCGACGTCGGCGGAGTCGTCCGCGCCAGGGCGCTTGCCAAGCGCCTCGCCAACGCCCCTCTCGCCATCGTCGACAAACGCCGCGAGAAGCCCGGCGAATCGGAGGTGATGAACATCATCGGCGACGTCCAGGGCCGCTTCTGCATCCTCGTCGACGATATCGTCGATTCGGCGGGCACCCTGTGCAACGCCGCCGCCGCGCTTCACGAAGCGGGCGCCGAGGACGTCGTCGCCTATTGCACCCACGGCGTCCTCTCGGGCGCCGCGGTCACCCGGGTCGAGAATTCGCAGCTGTCGGAGCTCGTCATCACCGATTCGATACAGCTCAGCCAGGAAGCGACGGCAAGCCCTCGAATCCGGGCCCTGCCGATCGCGCCTCTGCTCGCCGAAGCGATCAAGCGGATCGCCGACGAGACGTCGGTCTCGAGCCTGTTCGACTGACGGCCCCCGCAAGCGGTCACCGACGCGGTCAGGCCGCGAGCGGGAGCTCGTCCAGCCACGCCGCGTGCGGGCGTTCGAAGCCGGTCGGGCGGGCCTGCTCCTCCGCCTCGGCGAGAGTGGGATCCGGCGCCATCCAGCGCGCGAAGGTGGTGAGAGCGGTCAGCCCCGCGTAAGCGGCGAAGGCGATGGCCGGGCTCCAGAGGACCCCGAAGGCGAACAGGATCCGCAGGTACACGGGGTTGAACCCGAAATCCTCGCCGATCGAGTAGCAGGCGCCGAGCAGGGTATCGTCGCGGGCGATGATGGAATGGGTCATGATTCACTCCTGCTTGCCGCGTGGGGGGCGGCGGACCAGGCGTCGCTAATCGTGTTGCTTTGCAACAGCATTTCGCGCGACCGGCGGAAGTGTGTCGATTGTGACCGTCATCCTGAACTGGTTTCAGGATCAATTCTTCGCCCGCGACGCGGCTCGAGCCTGGTGCTGAAACGAGTTCGGCATGACGGTGGCGGGCCGAGACATGCTTGCGTTTAAACGTCCCCCTCTCTATAGGCGCGCCTTCTTTCCAGCTTTGGAAGAAACGAACGGCCCGGCCGATAGGGCTGCCGTGGCCGTTCTCAAACGTCGCGCCGCTGGGCGCACAAGGAGACGAAAATGCCCAAACTGAAGACCAAGAGCGGCGTCAAGAAGCGCTTCAAGCTCACCGCCACCGGCAAGCTGAAGCACGGAGTCGCCGGCAAGCGCCACCGCCTGATCAGCCACAACGCCAAGTACATCCGCCAGAACCGCGGCACCGAAGTTCTCGCCAAGGCCGACACGGCCCGGGTGAAGCTCTGGGCGCCCTACGGCCTGAACTAGGAGGTACTGAACAATGGCACGCGTCAAAAGGGGCGTGACGACCAAGGCTCGTCACAAACGGATCCTCGAGCAGGCGAAAGGCTATTACGGCCGCCGCAAGAACACGATCCGGATCGCCAAGCAGGCCGTCGAGAAGGCCGGCCAATATGCCTATCGCGACCGCAAGGTGAAGAAGCGCTCGTTCCGGGCGCTGTGGATCCAGCGGATCAACGCCGCCGTCCGCCAGGAAGGCCTGACCTACGGCCAGTTCATGCACGGCCTCAAGCTCGCCGGAGTCGACCTCGACCGCAAGGTCCTCGCCGATATCGCGATGCACGAGGGCGAGGCTTTCAAGGGCATCATCGCCCAGGCCCGCGGAGCGCTCCCCGCTCAGGAGAGCCAGGCGACCGCCTGAGCTTCGACGACCGAGATAAAGGAAGGCGCGGTGGGGAGACCCGCCGCGCCTGCCTTCATGCTCCCTCTCCCCGGTGGGGAGAGGGCTGGGGTGAGGGGGTGCTGCGCCATTCGTGAGAACGCCGTGCCCCCTCACCCTAACCCTCTCCCCAAGGGGGAGAGGGGACAGATCAGTGCAAGGTCTCCGCCGCGATCGAGTAGCGCACGGTCGCGCAGCCGCTCTTCTCCGGGCAGCAGCTAAGCCGGGTCCACTCCGTCTTCGCCCGCCGCTCGTCCTCGAACGGGCCCGCCATGGTCTCCGTGCCGGGGATCAGGGCGCGGAAATCGGGGCCTTCATATTCGCCCCCGATCACCCAGAATCTTTTGGTCATGTCGGGTCTCCTTCTACTCGGCCGCGACGGCGGTGATGAACTGGTCGGCCTCGGTCGATTCGGCGAGGGCGGCGGTCGACGTCTCGCCGCCCGCGACGGTCTGTGCGACCAGGTCGAAATAGCCGGTCCCGACCTCGCGCTGGTGGCGGGTTGCCGTATAGCCGCGGCTTTCCGAGGCGAACTCCGACTGCTGAAGCTCGGAATAGGCCGCCATGCCGCGGTCGCGATAGCCGCTGGCGAGCTCGAACATCGAATGGTTGAGGCTGTGGAAGCCGGCCAGGGTGACGAACTGGAACCTGTAGCCCATCGCGCCGAGCTCGTTCTGGAACCGCGCGATCGTCTGCTTGTCGAGCTTCGCCTCCCAGTTGAAGCTCGGCGAGCAATTATAGGCCAGCAGCTTGCCCGGGTAGTCGCGATGGATCGCCTCGGCGAAGCGCTTGGCGTCGTCGAGGTTCGGGTTGCTGGTCTCCCACCACAGCAGGTCGGCATAAGGCGCGAAGGCGAGGCCGCGCCTGATGCAATGGTCGACGCCCGTCCCTTCGCGGAGTCGGAAGAAGCCCTCGGGCGTGCGCTCGCCGGTCAGCCATTCGCGGTCGCGCTCGTCGACGTCGGAGGTGATCAGCTTCGCGCTCTCGGCGTCGGTGCGGGCGACGACGAGGGTGGGGACTCCGCAGACGTCGGCGGCTAGCCGGGCCGAGACGAGGTTGCGGATATGGGCCTGGGTCGGGATGAGGACCTTGCCGCCGAGGTGGCCGCATTTCTTCTCGGAGGCGAGCTGGTCCTCGAAATGGACGGCGGCGGCGCCGGCCTCGATATAGGCCTTCATGATCTCGAAGCAGTTGAGGGGGCCGCCGAAGCCGGCCTCGGCGTCGGCGACGATGGGGACGAACCAGTCGCGCGAAGCGCCGCCTTCGGAATGCTCGATCTGGTCGGCGCGCTGGAGCGTCCTGTTGATTCGACGGCATAATTCGGGACCGGCGTTGGCCGGGTAGAGCGACTGGTCGGGATACATGGCGCCGGCGGTGTTGGAGTCGGCGGCGACCTGCCAGCCGGAGAGGTAGATCGCTTTCAGGCCGGCGCGGACCATCTGCATGGCCTGGTTGCCGGTGACGGCGCCGAGGGAATGGACATAATCGTTGCTCGCAAGCAGCTCCCACAGGCGGTTGGCGCCGCGGCGGGCGAGGCTGTGCTCGATCGGTACCGAGCCTCGAAGCCGCAGCACCGCCTCCGGGGAATAGGGCCGGTCGATGCCGTCGAAGCGGCCCCGGGGCGCCGGGACGAGGGCGGAGAAGTCGGTCATAATCGCCTCGAATGTTGGGAAGATCGCCGGACCATGAAAGCGCAAAGCCGCCGAACGGGCGCGGCGAAAAGGGTCGCAATGTCACAACAAGACTTGCGACTTCTGTAAAATCGTGACAGCCTTCGCGCGTGCCCGCCCCTGAACGAAAGCTCTATCTCGGCGGTCGTCTGAGACGACTTCGGCGGGAGCTCGGGCTGAACCAGAGCGCCATGGCCGCGGAGATTTCGGTCTCGCCTTCCTACCTCAACCATCTCGAGCGCAACCAGCGGCCCGTGACCGCCCAGGTGCTGCTCCGCCTGGCGGAGGTCTATGATGTCGATCTTCGCGCCTTCGCGGCCGAAGGGCCGGACGGCACCGGGATCGACCAGCTCGGCGAGATTTTCGCCGACCCGATGTTCGCCGACATCGGCATTCCGCGCTACGAGCTGCTCGAGGTCGCCGACAACGCGCCGTCGGTGGCGGACGCCATCTCGAGGCTCTACGCGGCGCTGGTCGAGCGCCGGCAGCATCCGGCGGGGGCGGTTCCGGACGAGACGTCGCTGGTGACGCCCGAGGCCTGGGTGCGCGACCATATCCAGGCGCAGCGCAACCATTTCCCCTATGTCGAGGAGGCGGCGGAAACCCTGGCCGGGGCGCTCGGCGATCCGACCGCGATCTTCGAGGCGCTGAAGCGGCGGCTCAAGCAGGGGTTCGGGATCGACACCAGGGTGGTCCCGCCCGAGGTCGTCGATCCGACCAGCCAGGCCTACGACTTCCACCGCAAGCGGCTGATGCTCTCGGCGATGCTGAGGCCCGAGAGCCGGACCTTCGGCGCCGCCTACCAGCTCGCCCTGGTCGAGTTCGGGCCGATGCTCGACCGGATGGTCGAGACCGCCGCAGCGCCCGACGTCCCGACCCGGCGGCTGCTCCGGATGAGCCTCGCCAATTACGCGGCCGGGGCGATCATGATGCCCTACGCCGCCTTCCTCGCCGCGGCCGACAGGCATCGCTACGACGTCGACCGGCTCTGCGCCGATTTCGGAGCAAGCGTCGAGCAGGTCTCGCACCGGCTGACCACGCTGGCCCGGACCGGCTCCCGCGGCGTGCCCTTCTTCATGCTCAGGGTCGACGCGGCGGGCAATATCTCGAAGCGCTTCGCCGGCGAGAGCTTCCCCTTCTCCCGCTTCGGCGGCACCTGTCCGCGCTGGAACCTCCACGCCGCCTTCCAGACCCCGGGGCGGGTCGCCACCCAGATCGTCGAGACTCCCGACGGCGCGCGCTTCTTCACCATCGCCCGGACCGTCGACCGCGCCGTCCGGCTCGACCCGCGCGAGAGCTCGCAGCTCGCCATCGGCCTCGGCTGCGACGTCAAATACGCGCCCCGGATCCTCTATGCCGACGGCGAGGACCTGGCCAAGCCCTACGTCACCCCGATCGGCCCCGCCTGCTCGATCTGCCCGCGCCTCAGATGCCCCCAGCGCGCCGCCGCCCCGGCCGGGCACACCCTCGCCCTCAACGTCGAGCAGAAGACGATCTCGCCTTATCCTTTCCTGGGGTGAGGCTTCGAGCGTCGTGCCCCGGCTCATGCCGCATTCGGGTTCGCATAAGGACGACGATGGGCCCGAAGGGGCTTCCCGAGCGCGCTGGACAAGTCGGAGGCGGTCCAACATGATCGCAGCCCTCAGCGCCTTCCCCGGGAGCCGCCACTCGAGGAACTGACGCCATGAAGCTGCTCGCCATCGCCGCCGCCCTGCTCGCCCTTCAGGCTCAGCCCGGGCTGAGCCAGGCTCCCGAGGCCGCGCCCAGCGAGGCGCTGATCGAGCGTTTCATCGCCGTCCTTCCCGACCGGGGAGAGATCGACAAGGCGGTGGGCGAGATCGACCCGGTCGAGCTCGACAGGCTGACCGCCCTCAACCCCGGCAAGGAGGCGGAGCTGCGCTCGATCCTCCAGGCTAATCTCGCCTGCACCGGTCCCGCCGCCACCGCCGGCAGCCTGCGGATGCTCCGGACGGTCGCCCGCAATCTCGGCGACGAGAAAGTCCGCAAGCTGATCAGCTTCTACCAGGGGCCGGACTATGCCGCCTTCGCCGCTCTCGCCGCCCGGATGGACGGCAAGGGCAAGCCCGCGGCGGAGGACAGCGCCGCCCTCGCGAAATTGATGGGCGCCTACCCGCTCCAGGCCTTTCACGAGCAGCTCGGACGGGCCGAGGAGATCATCGCCGCCGACGAGGGCTTCATGAGCGACGCGATGAAATGCGCGTCGGAGCAGGTCGAGGCGCTGGCGACGGCCGGGCTCAAGGCGAACTAGTTTTTAGAAAATTCCTCCCCGAGATTTCTCGGGGAGGGGGACCATGCGAAGCATGGTGGAGGGGCCTTGCCGAGTCGAAAAGAACCCCTCCACCGCGCTTCGCGCGGTCCCCCTCCCCCGGAAACCCGGGGGAGGAATTTAGAGGTGGCGAGGGACTCGCGGCACTCCGGGTTCGCACTCGAGCGCTGCGCGGTCCCAGTGGCCGAGGTCGGCGGCGGCGGCGTAGGTGGATTCGAGGAAGGCGAGCAGGTCGGAGTCGGCGCTCACGGCGGCGTAGGGAAGGACGAACTCGCCGAGAGCTTCGTCGAAGCGTGCCGCTCCGGGCTCGACCGGGGCCTTCGCGAATCCTTCCGGGGACGGATAGGCATAGGAATAGAAGAAGGGGTCGCCGCCTCCGCCGGCGCCTCCCGGCCAGAAGCCGGCGCTCGAGACCTCGTGGCTGTAGGCCTCGCGGGTGACGGCGTCGGGCAGATGGGGGATCCCGCCGGGGTGAAGGGGCGCCGGACGGCCCGAGAATCGGGTGACTGCGAGGTCGAAGCTGCCCCAGAAGAAATGGACCGGACTCGCCTTGCCGAGGAATGACGAGCGGAATTGGCGGAAGACCCGGTCCGAATCGAGGAGCGCTCCGAGCAGCCTGGAGGCGCTGTCAGGGTCGTAATCCCTCGGCGCCTCATCCTTCGCGAAGGGCACGGCGGGGTCGAGCTCGTTGGGCGCGCCGTGGATCCGGACCTGGTGGCCCGCCTCGCGCAGGCAGGCCATGACCTCGCCGTGGAATTGCGCGACGGTCGTCGGCCGGAGCGGCAGGCGCCTGACGATGCCGGCGTCGGCGAAGGTGAATTGGTGGCCGACCAGGTCGAGCCCCAGCTCGAACGGCCCGCCCGGGCCGTAGAGCGGCTCGGTCCTCAGCCCGCGCGGGTGGACCCGCAAGGTGACGTGCCAGCCGTGATTGCGCCACGGCAGGAGCGCCACCGCCGCCTTGCCGAGGATCTGGCTGTAGAGATGGAGGGCGGCGATGGTCGGACCGTCGCGGGCTTCGGAGAGCGGGGGCCAGGGCATGGCGCATTGTGCGCCCTTCGGCCGAATCCGTCACCCTGAACTTTGATTTCACCCAAAGCACCCAAGCACCAAAGGCGCCGGAGCGGTGCGCCCGGCAGCGCGCATTTTCATGACGGCTCGAGCTGTCGGAGCGACTGTGTCGCTCCAATTCAAAATCGATCGCCCGGCCCGGCTTTCGAAGCGGCATGGCCTCTTTGGTCCTTTGGTGCTTTGGGTGAAACATTGCGCCGAGACTCGCGCACTTGGGTGACGGGGTTCAAAGGGCGGGAAATTTTCTCTAGAGCCGCCGGACCATGGCCGATCTCGACCAACTTTCAGGCGACCTGCTCGCCCGCATCGCCTCCGCGTCGGACCTCGCTTCGCTCGAGGGCGAGCGGGTCGCCGCCCTCGGCAAGCAGGGGCAGGTCACCCAGCTTCTGAAGTCGCTTGGCGCCATGACGCCGGAGCAGAGGCAGTTGGAAGGGCCTCGGATCCACGGGCTGCGCGAGCGGGTGAGCGAGGCGATCGTCGCGCGCAAGTCGCAGCTCGAGGCGGAAGCGCTGGAGCGGCGGCTGGCGACCGAAGGGCTCGACATGACCCTGCCGGTGGCGCCCGCGGCGCAAGGCAGCGTCCATCCGGTCGCGCAGGTGATGGAAGAGCTCGCCGAGATTTTCGCCGACATGGGCTTTTCGGTCGCGACCGGGCCCGAGATCGAGGACGACTGGCACAATTTCACCGCTCTCAACTTCCCGCCGGACCATCCGGCGCGGGCGATGCACGACACTTTCTACCTGCGACCCCGGGAGGGTGAGGAAGAGCGCATGCTGCTTCGAACCCACACCTCGCCGGTCCAGATCAGGGCGATGATGTCGAGCGAGCCGCCGCTCTACATCATCGCGCCCGGACGGACCTACCGCTCGGACAACGACGCCACCCACACGCCGATGTTCCACCAGATCGAGGGCCTCGTCATCGACCGCGGGATCCATCTCGGCCACCTGAAATGGACCCTGGAGACCTTCCTCAAGGCCTTTTTCGAGCGCGACGACATCGAGCTGAGGCTGCGGCCCTCCTATTTCCCGTTCACCGAGCCTTCGGCCGAGGTCGACGTCGGCTTCACCCGGGTCAAGGGGCGGCGAGTGCTCGGCGGAAGCGAGGGCTGGATGGAGCTGCTCGGCTCCGGAATGGTGCATCCGCGGGTAATCGCCAATTGCGGGCTCGATCCGGACGAATGGCAGGGCTTCGCCTTCGGGGCGGGGATCGACCGGCTGGCGATGCTCAAATACGGGATGGACGACCTTCGCGCCTTCTTCGACGGCGACCTGAGGTGGCTGAGGCATTACGGCTTCGCCGCGCTGGATGTTCCGACGCTCAGCGGGGGAGTGGGGGGATGAGGATGGTCGCCCCTCCACAACCGTTTGGGATCAACCCCGGAACCGTTCGGGCTGAGCTTGTCGAAGCCCTTTCCTTCTCTTCGGGCACCGCGAGGAAGGAAGGCCCTTCGACAGGCTCAGGGCGAACGGTGGTGGTGCATCTCCGCCCCCCCTCCCTTCAAAGGAGGGGAAGATGAAATTCACCCTGTCCTGGCTGAAGGAGCATCTCGAGACCGATGCCGACCTCCAGACGATCGTCGACACGCTCACCGCCGTCGGGCTCGAGGTCGAGGGCGTCGAGAATGCCGCCGAGAAGCTCGCGCCGTTCACCGTCGCGAAGATCCTGACCGCCGAGCGCCACCCGCAGGCGGACAAGCTCCAGGTCCTCACCGTCGACGCCGGCACCGGCGAGGCGATCCAGGTGGTGTGCGGTGCGCCCAACGCCCGGGCTGGCATGCTCGGAGTCTTCGGGGCGCCCGGCGCCTACGTGCCGGGCAGCGACCTGACTCTCAAGGTCGCGGCGATCCGAGGCGTCGAGAGCCGGGGGATGATGTGCTCGGTGCGCGAGCTCGAGCTCGGCGACGAGCATGACGGGATCATCGAGCTTCCGGCCGAGGCGCCGGTGGGCGAGTCCTACGCGCAATATGCCGGGCTCGACGATCCGGTGATCGAGATCAACGTCACGCCCAACCGCCAGGATTGCATGGGCGTGCACGGAATCGCCCGCGACCTCGCCGCGGCCGGGCTTGGCCGGCTGAAGCCGGTCGAGGTGGAGCGGATCGAAGGCGACTACCCCTGCCCGGTCGAGATAAGGACGGACGATCCGGACGGCTGCCCGGCTTTCTACGGGCGGGCCATCCGGGGGGTTCGCAACGGGCCTTCGCCCGCCTGGCTCCAGCAGCGGCTGAAGGCCGTCGGGCAAAGGCCGATCAGCGCTCTGGTCGACATGACCAACTACATCATGCTGAGCTACGGCCGGCCGCTTCACGTCTACGACCTGGCCAGGTTGGAAGGCGCCGTCGTCGCCCGGCGCGCCCGCGACGGCGAGGAAATGCTCGCCCTCAACGGCAAGACCTACAAGCTGGACGGCGAGATGACGGTGATCGCCGACGACGCCATGGTTCACGACATCGGCGGAATCATGGGCGGCGAGCATTCGGGCGTTTCCGAGACGACGACCGACATCTTGATCGAATGCGCCTATTTCGACCCCAAGAGGATCTCGCGCACCGGCCAGAAGCTGGCGCTCTCCTCCGATGCCCGGACCCGCTTCGAGCGGGGGGTCGATCCCGCCTTTGTCGAGACCGGGATCGCTCTGGCGACCCGGCTCGCGATCGAGCTGGCGGGCGGCGAAGCGTCCGGGATCGTGCGCGCCGGAGAGCCGCCGACGCTCGACAAGCTGGTCGAATACCGGCCGGCGCGGGCCCGGGAGCTGGGCGGGGTCGACGTCGCGGAGGATCGCCAGGCCGAGATACTCGGCCGGCTCGGTTTCGAGGTCGAAGCCGGCAACCTGTGGCGGATCAGAGTCCCGAGCTGGCGGCGCGACATCGATGGATCGGCCGACATCGTCGAGGAGGTCGCCCGGATCGAGGGCTACGACAAGGTCGAGGCGACTCCGCTTCCGCGGGCTCCGGGCGTTGCCCGGCCGACGGCCACGCCCGAGCAGATGGTCGAGCGGCGAGTCCGGCGGGCCGCGGCGGCACGCGGGCTGAACGAGGCGGTGACCTGGAGCTTCGTCTCCGAAGCGGAAGCGGCGCCGTTTGGGGGCTCCGCCTGGATTCTCGACAACCCGATCAGCGAGGAGCTGAAGGCGATGCGGCCCTCGCTCCTGCCGGGCCTGCTTTCGGCGGCAGGGCGCAACGCCGCCCGGGGCGCCGAGAGCGTGAGGCTGTTCGAGATCGGCCGCCGCTACCTCGCCGACGGGGAGCGGCCGACGCTCGGCCTCGTCCTCGGCGGGGAGCGCGCGGCGCGTCACTGGCGAAGCGGCAAGGCGGAAACGTTCGACTCCTTTGACGCCAAGGCGGAAGCGCTCGCCCTGCTCGCCGCGGCGGGCGCTCCGGTCGACAATCTTCAGTCGCTGCCCGGCGCTCCGGGAATCTATCATCCCGGCCGCTCGGGCCGGCTCGCGCTCGGGCCGAAGACCGTCCTCGCCGAATATGGCGAGCTCCATCCGGCGACGCTTCGGGCGTTCGACCTGGAAGGGCCGCTGATGGCCGCCGAGATCTTCCTCGACTCGGTGCCCCGGAAGAGGGCGGGGCGGATGCGCGAGGCCTATGCTCCGCCCGCGCTTCAGAAGGTGAAGCGCGACTTCGCCTTCCTGGTGCCGGCCGAAACCGCGGCCGACGCGCTGCTCCGGGCGGTGCGGGGCGCGGACCGGCAGGCGATCGCCGGCGTCTCCCTGTTCGACGTCTTCACCGGGCCCGGCGTTCCCGAGGGCGAGAAGTCGCTCGCCGTCGAGGTCGTCCTCCAGCCGGGGGAGAAGAGCTTCACCGAGGAGGAGCTCAAGGCGGTTTCGGGGCGGATCGTCGCCGCCGCGGCCAAAGTCGGTGCCCGGCTCCGCGACTGAGGCCGCCGCCCGGGCGGCCTTCGCCCGCCAGGCGGGGTGGGCGACGAAGCTCGGCTCGCCGTTCATGCATTCGCTGTGCGGGCTGCTCGGCCAGCGGCTCGATCGTTCCACCGAGGTCGGGCGCCGGGTGCTCGACTGGCCCGGCGACGCCGACGCCTTCGCCGACGCCCTGCCGCTTCGCCTCGCCGGGGGGCTACACGCGCTCGTCCGCCGGGGCGCCGCGCCGGGGCTCGCTTCCGGCTATCCGCCCAACCCCCTGCCCGGCGAGGAGGCCTTGTGGGCGGCGCTTGCTCCGGTGCTGGCCGAACCCGATCTGCTGCCGTGGCTCGACGGAGCGCCGCAGACCAACGAGGTCGGGCGCTCGGCGGTGCTGATGAGCGGGCTGCTGGTCGTAGCCGACCTGTTCGGGAAGCCGGTCGAGTTGCTCGAGCTCGGCGCCAGCGCCGGACTGAACCTGCTGCTCGACCGCTACGGCCACGACCTCGCGGGCGTGCGCGCCGGCGATGGGGAGTCGCGGCTTCAGCTTGAACCGGAATGGAAGGGGCCGCCGCCTCCGGAGGCCCGGGTCGAGGTGGTCGGGCGCCGCGGAGTCGACCTGCGCCCGCTCGACGCCCGCCGCGACGGCGACCGGCTGCTCGCTTATGTCTGGCCCGACCAGGCGCGCCGGCTCGCCCAGCTCGAGGCGGCTCTGGCGATCGCGGCCGAGGATCCGCCGGAGGTCGAGCCGGGCGACGCGGCGGCCTGGCTGGAGGCGAGGCTCGCGGAGCCGCAGGGAGCGGGGGCGACACGGGTCGTGCTCCATTCGATCGCCTTCCAATATTTCCCCGCCGGGACGAAGGCCCGGATCGCGGCGGCGATGGCGGAGGCGGGGGCGGAGGCGACTCCCGAAGCGCCGCTGGCCTGGCTGCGCTACGAGCATGGCGAGGGCGAGGAGCGCATAACTCTCCGGCTGAGGACCTGGCCGGGAGACGAAAGGTTGCTGGCGCATTGCCACCCGCACGGCAGCTGGGTGAAGTGGCTTGACTGAATTCCTCCCCGCGAAAATCGCGGTGAGGAATTAGGCCTCGAGCGCGTTGATGGCGGCGTGGACCCGGGCCTCGGCCTCGGCGCGGGGCAGGCCGGGGGGGATGGGATCGCCGAAGCGCATCGTCACCGTGCCGGGGCGCTTGACGAAGCTCCGGCGCGGCCAGATTTTGCCGCTGTCGAGGGCGACTGGGACGACCGGGAGGCCGAGCGCCCGGTAGAGGCCGGCGAAGCCCGGCTCGAGCGGCGGCCGCTCGCCCGGAGCGACCCTCGTGCCTTCGGGGAAGATGACGATAGGGCGGCCTTCGGCGACCGCCTCGCCGGCGGCTCGGAGCAGCTTGCGAAGGGCCGCGCCGCCGCCGTCGCGGTCGACGGCAAGGATGCCGTAGGCCCGGGTCAGCCGGCCCCAGAGCGGGATCCGGCCCAATTCGCTCTTCATCACCGTCGCCGGGGTGTCGAGAATGCACTGGAATTCGGTCGTCTCGAACATCGACTGATGCTTGGCGGCGACGATGACCGCGCCGGCCGGCACCTCGCCCTCGATCCGGGTGCGGATGCCGAGCAGGAAGCGGGCGCAGGCGCGGTTGAAGCCGGTCCAGGCGTCGGCGACCCGGCGCACGGCCTTCCGGCCGACCGGGAGCATGGCGATCCCGGCGAGCACGTAGAGGACGCTGCCGGCGTAGAAGACCAAAGCGTAGAGCAGCGAGCGGACGAGATTCATCAGATTCCGACGAGCACCGCCGAGCGGCGAAGCAGATATTTGTTATATTCGGTGAAGAGCTGCGCGAAGCTGGGGTTGCTCTCGACGGCGTCGCCGGTGACGGCGATCCCGCCGCCGAGCCGCCGGGCGAGCTCGAAGCGGGCGCGGGGCATGTGCCAGTCGGTGGTGACGAGACGCATCGACCGGAACTTGTGCTTGTCCATCCAGCGCGCCACTTCCTCGGCGTTGGAGCGGGTGTCGACCGATTCGCGGCCGAGGTCGACGCAGCAGGCGAACAGCGATTCGTCGGCCCGGTATTGCGCCGCCAGCTCCTCGGGGCGGACGGTCCGTGCGACTCCCGAAACCAGCATCCTCTTCGCCTTGTTGCGGGCCATCAGGTCGAGGCCGCGCTCGATCCTCTTGGCGCCGCCGGTGAGGACGACGATGGCGTCGGTGGTCCGCTCGTCGGCCGGACGGGGAAGCGCCACCGCGAACATGGCGTAGCCGAGCAGATAGAGCAGAACGATCGCGGAGACGGCGCGGCGGATCACAACATCCTCCCCAAGGCCCTGAGGATGGTGGCGCGCGCGACCAGCATGGCGAGGCCGACGCCGAGGACCGGAAGCAAGGCGAGCGCGAGCCAGCTCGTCGCCGGAAGGTTGGCGGAGCCGATGAGGTCGGAGCCGAGCGCGCCGATGCGCTGGCCGATCAGGACGAGGGCGAGCGCCGCGGCTGCGAAGCCGACCATGCCCCCGAACAAGGCGTCGAGCGCGATCCGGCGCTGGAACAGCCGGGCGACCTGGACGTCGGTGGCGCCCATCAGGTGGAGAACCTCGATGGTGCCGCGATGGGTGTCGAGGGCGGCGCGGGCGGCGAGAACGACGGTGGCGGCGGTGGCCCCGATCATCAGCCCGACGAGGCCTAGCGCGAGCCATTTCAGTGCCGAGATCAACCTGCCTAGAGGCGCCAGCCACTGGCCGTTGTCGTCGATCCGGGCCGAGGGGGCGGCGGCGGTCACCGCCGGGCGAAGGGCGTCGGCGCGGGCTCCAGGGATGAGCTGGGCGTCGATCATCGCCGGGATCGGAAGGTCCCCCTCGAGGCCGCCGGTGCCGAGCCAGGGCTCGAGCAGCGCCGCCATTTCGGCGGGGGCGAGCCGGCGGACGCTCTCGACCTCGGGCAGGCCCTGAAGGCGGGCGACGGCGCGCGCCGCCTCGGCTTCGCGGCGATCTGGATTGGGCTCCAGGATCTGCACCGTCACCCGGTTTCCGAGGCCCGCGCCGAGGCTCGAAGCGGCTCCCCCGAGGCCGAGGCCGGCGGCCGCGGCGAGCACGGTCAGGAACATCATGATCGCGATCACCCAAGGCATCGGCCCGGCCAGCCGGCCCTCCGGAAGCAGCCGGCGGTCGGCGGCGCCCATGGTCTGGAGCAGCGCGCTCACGCGTCGACCCGCCTCGGCGGATGGCGAAGCGCGCCGGTCGGATCGAGCAGGGTGCCGCGGTCGAGGCGAAGCATCTCGAAGCTGCCGATGCTCGAGATGAGATGGAGATCATGAGTGGCGACGACGACCGTGGTGCCGAGCCTGTTGAGCGAATCGAACAGGTGGAGGAGGCGCTTGGCCATTTCCGGGTCGACGTTGCCGGTCGGCTCGTCGGCGACGAGGAGCTCGGGCCGGGCGATGACGGCGCGGGCGATCGCCACCCGCTGCTGCTCGCCGCCCGACAGGGTCGCCGGGCGGGCGCTGGCGCGGTGGCCGAGGCCGACCCAGGCGAGCATCTCGCTGACGGGCCCCTGCAGGTCCTTCTCGTCGACCCCAGCCACCCTCAGCGGCAAGGCGACATTGTCGAAGGCGGAGAGATGGGTGACGAGGCGGAAATCCTGGAAGACGACCCCGATCCGGCGGCGGAAGCCGGGCAGGCGCTTCCTCGGCATGGTGACGATGTCCTCGCCGAACAATTTGATCAGCCCCCGGCTCGGCCGCTGGGCCAGGTAGAGCAGCTTCAGGAGAGAGGTCTTGCCCGCCCCCGACGGGCCGGTGAGGAAGTAGAAACCGCCGTGCCTCAATGAGAAGCTCAGGTCCGAAAGCGTCTCCGCCCCCGTCCCATAGCGCAGCCCGACATTGTCGAACTGGACGATGGTGCCTGTAGTGCTCAGAAAACCCGCCTCCGCTCGGGGCCGCGCCCCCTTCGCCTCAATGGCATGCACCGCGCCGGGCCGTAAACCACTCAATAAAGGCGCAATGGCTTGCATGGCGCGCCTCACCGTGCTTGGATTCGGACGAGCACCAGCCTTTTGGGGCCTCTCGTAACATGATCCTGAGCTGCCCCGCCTGTAAGACGCGCTATGTGGTGCCGGACAGCGCGGTCGGCCCGGCCGGCCGGCAGGTGCGTTGCGCTTCGTGCCGTCATTCCTGGCTGCAGCCGCCGCCCCCGCCCCGAAGCTCGGCCGAATGGCAGGCGCCCGCGCCTTCGCCGCCACCGCCTCCGCCGCCCCCGCTTCGCGAGCCGGCGCCGGCTCGTCCCGCCGCATCGGTCCTCGGCCCGGCACCGGCGGCGGAGCCGGAAGATTACGACGCCTTCGCGCACCAGCCGCCGTTCCGGCCGAGGCGGAACCCGGCGCGGATGTGGACGATCATCGCCATCGTCGCCGCCACCCTCATGCTGGCCGCGACCGCCGCCGTAGTTTCGTTCGGACTGCCGGAGCTCGGTGTCGACATCGCCCTCCCCGGCCGGGGAGCGACCCCGCTCAAGCTCGAATTCCAGGCCGAGAACCGGACCCTGGCGAGCGGCAACGCGCTGCTCACCGTCACCGGCCGGATCGTCAACCCGACCCGGACGGTGCAGCGGGTCCCCCAGCTCCGCGCCGAGGTCCGCGACGCCTCCGGCAAGGCCGTGTACAGCTGGTCGATCTCGCCGCCGGTCTCGGAGCTTCAGCCCGGCCAGAGCGCCACCTTCAACAGCGCCCAGACCGACGTTCCGGCCAACGCGTCGAAGCTTCACCTCGGCTTCCCGGGGACGGCCTGAAGCCGTGCGCATCGGCCTGCTGACCGGCGGCGGCGACGTACCCGGGCTCAACCCCTGCATCCGCTCGATCACCCTTTCCGCCGACGCGCTCGGCTGGGAGGTGACCGGTTTCCGCCGAGGCTGGGAAGGGGTGCTTGCGATCGATCCGGGCGACCCGGCGAGCGTCGCCACCAACAGCCTGTCGCTGACCCGCGAGGGCGTGCGCGGAATCGACCGGATGGGAGGCACCATCCTCCACACCTCGCGCACCGACCCGCGCACCCTGGCCGAGGGCGACCAGACCCGGCGCGTGCTCGAAGTTCTGACGAGCCTCGGGATCGACGCCATGATCACGCTCGGCGGCGACGGCACCTTGCGCTTCTCGGCGCATCTGGCCGGGCAGGGCGTTCCGGTCGTCTCCGTCCCCAAGACGATGGACAACGACGTCTTCGGCACCGATTATTGCATCGGCTTCTCGACCGCGGTCAGCCGCTCGGTCGAGGCGATCAACGCGCTGAGGACCACCGTCGAGAGCCACGAGCGGATCGGAGTCGTCGAATTGTTCGGCCGGCGCAGCGGCGAGACCGCGCTTCTCGCCGGCTTCCTCGCCCAGGTCGACCGGACCGTCATCGCCGAGGTTCCGGCCGATCTCGACATCCTCTTCCCGCTGCTCGCCGAGGACAAGGCGTCCAACCCCGCCGGCTATGCGATGTGCGTGATCTCGGAAGGGGCGGCGATCAAGGGTTCCGGGGGTGAGGGCGACGCCGAGCTTTCGAGGCCCGCCAGCGAGCGCGGCGACGGCGGCATCGGCCAGCAGCTCGGCCGCGCGATCAAGGCGCGGCTCGGCTTCGGCACGGTCATCCAGGAGCTCGCCTACCTGATGCGCGCCGGCGAGCCCGACGCGATGGACCGGATGGTCGGCTTCGCTTTCGGCGGCCTAGCGATCCAGCTCCTCCAGCGCGGCGAGACCGCTCGGATGGTGACCCTGACCGACGGCAATTACAGCCACGTCCCGATCGACACCCTGCTCAGCGGCCGCAAGTCGGTCGACGTCGGCGGCCTCTACGATCCCTCGACCTACCGGGCGCGGCTGATGCGGATCGAAGGCATGCCGATGTTCCTCTATTGAGGGGGGACAGTGGTTGCGCGCTCCCAAGCGCTTTGCTAGACGCCCCGCTCCTACCGGCCCCGGAAGCTTTTCCGGGGGGCAGTGACGTGCGGTCGTGGCGGAACTGGTAGACGCGCAGCGTTGAGGTCGCTGTGGCCGAAAGGCCGTGGAAGTTCGAGTCTTCTCGACCGCACCACATCATGCCGATAGAAGCCGTCCAGGGGACGGCTTGGCATGATGTCCCCGAAGAGGGGGGATGGAAGCGACTCCGGACACCGGCCCCAGGCGCGCCCTCGGCTTCTGGATCTGCCTGGCGCTGGTGATGGGCAACACCATCGGCACCGGAATCTTCCTCCTGCCCGCCGACCTCGCGCGCTACGGCGCGAATGCCATCGCCGGCTGGCTGGTGACGATCGCCGGCTGCCTCTGCCTCGCCCAGGTCTTCGCAGCCCTCGCCCGCGCCCTTCCCGAAGCGAGCGGGCCCTACGACTATATCCGCCCGGCGCTCGGCGCTCCCGCCGCCTTCTTCGTCATGTGGAGCTACTGGATCTCGACCTGGGTGACCAACGCCGCGGTCGCGGTCGGCGCGGTCAGCTACCTCTCGTCGCTCGCCCCCGGTTTCTTCCAGCCCTTCTACGCCGGCCCGCTGACCGCGGCGGCCTTCGTCATCCTGTTCACGCTGATTGCGACCCGGGGGGCGAAAGCCTCGGGCGAGGTCCAGGTGGCGACGACGATCCTCAAGCTGCTGCCGCTGATCGCCGTCGTGGCGCTCGCGGCGATCGTGCTCGGCGGCCAGGGAGAGGCCGCCGGGGGCCTCGCTCCGGCGCCGCTCCAGCCCTCATCGGTCGCGACCGCCGCGACGCTCACACTGTGGGCGATGCTCGGGTTCGAATCGGCGACAATGCCTTCGGGGCGCGTCCGCGATCCGCAAAGGACGGTGCCCCGCGCCACTCTGGCGGGCACCTTCCTGGTCGGGATCGTCTATCTGCTGGTCACCGGGGCGGTCTTCCTGTTGCTTCCGACGGACGAAGCGACCCGTTCCCCGGCGCCGCTCGCCGACCTGATCGGCCGCTACTGGGGTTCCGGCCTGGCTCATCTCGTCGCCCTGTTCGCGGCGATCAGCGCGCTGGGCGCCCTCAACGGCTGGGTGTTCATCCAGGGGGAGGTGCCGATGGCGCTGGCGCGCGACGGAGTCTTTCCGGCGGCATTCGCCAGGCTCAACCGGGCCGGAACGCCGGTCGTGGGGCACGCTCTCGGCTGCATCCTCAGCTGCGCCCTCATCGCCACCAACCTCAATCGCGGAATCGCCAAGCTGTTCGAGTTCATGATCCTGCTGGCGACGGCGGCGACGCTGGTTCTCTACCTCCTCGCGGCCCTCTCGGCCCTGGTGCTTCGCCGTCGCGGCACGCTTGACGGCCCTCTGGTGGTCGCGACCGCGACCGGCGGGACCCTGTTTGCGTTGGGAACCTTCTACGGCGCCGGCCGGGAGGCGACGCTATGGGGCTTCGCCCTCCTGATGAGCGGGCTTCCGGTCTATCTGCTGATGCGGCGAAACCTGTTGCGGGCGCGGACCGTTGACGCGACTTCATCGACAGTCGAGGGATGAGGCCGCAATGGCGGACGAGGTAAAGGATCGCGGGCAGATGTCCGAGCGGGAGTGGCGCGAGAAGCTGACCGCGGAGCAATATCGGGTGCTCCGCGAGGCGGGGACCGAGCCGCCCTTCAGCGGCCGCTACGTCGACAATCATGAGGAGGGCGAATATCGCTGCGCCGGCTGCGGCGAATTGCTGTTCGACAGCGGGTCCAAATTCGACAGCGGCAGCGGCTGGCCGAGCTTCACCGAGCCGGCGGCGCCGACGGTGAGCGAGCATGCCGACATGAGCCACGGAATGCGCCGCGTCGAGGTGCGCTGCGCGAAATGCGACGGCCATCTGGGCCACCTCTTCCCCGACGGCCCGGCTCCGACCGGCCTTCGCTATTGCATCAACAGCGCCTCGCTGGACTTCAAGGCGAAGAAATGACCGGCATCGTCCCGGTGAAGGCCGGGACCGAGGAACAGGGACAACAGGATTTCGGCGCGTCCGGTGCTCACGGATTCCGGCTTTCGCCGGAATGACGGAAGAGTGCACGGTTCCTCCCCCGCTTGTCCCTCCCCTCTCCCTTGTCGCCCGACCCGTCCGGCCCTAGGCTGCCGTCTCGATGGCCAGTGAAGCTTCTCCCCCGCGGTCCCGCCTTCGCCGGACGCTGATCACCACGCTCAAGATCGGGCTGTACGGCGGGCTCATCGCGCTCATCGCCCTGGTGGTAGCGGTCGGAGTGGCGATGAGCTCGCTGCCGAGCTATCAGGAGCTCGTCCGCCGCGACGATCTCGGCCAGATGATCCGGGTGCGCGCGGCCGACAACAGCGTCCTGGTGTCGCTCGGCCCGAGCTTCGGCGAGTGGCTGAGCTACGAGCAGATTCCGGACATCATGAAGGACGCGATGGTCGCGGTGGAGGACAAGCGCTTCCGATCGCATATCGGAGTCGATCCGATCGGCCTCGCCCGGGCCTTCAAGGTGCGCTTCACCAAGGGCCGCTGGACTCAGGGCGGCTCGACCATCACCCAACAGCTCGCGCGCAACATCTTCCTGACCAACAGCCGAACCTTCGGCCGCAAGGCGCGCGAGGGGGTGCTGGCGCTGGCGCTCGAGCGCCGATTCTCGAAGAACCAGATCCTCGAGCTCTATTTGAACCGGGTCTATTTCGGCGGCGGCGCCTACGGCATCGACGCCGCGTCGCGCAAGTTCTTCGGCCATTCGGCCAAGACCCTGAGCCTGTCCGAAGCGGCGATCATCGCCGGGCTGGTCAAGGCGCCGTCCAATTACGCGCCTTCGGCGGACGCCGAAGCCGCGCGCGGCCGGGCCGCGGTGGTGATCAGGCTGATGCAGGAAAATGGCGACATCAGCCCGGCCGTCGCCGCCGCCGCGGAGCCGGCGCAGGTGCAGATCATCCCGACTCCCAAGCAGAACAGCGTCCGCTACTTCACCGACTGGGTGCTTCCCCAGCTCGACACCCTGATCGACGAGTCGGTCGAGCCGATCGAGGTCTGGACGACCCTCGATCCCAACATGCAGCGGCTCGGCGACCAGGTGATCAACTCCGCCACTCCGGCGGGCGCCCAGGGAGCCCTGGTGGCGCTCGACCGGGACGGCTCGATCCGCGCGATGGTCGGCGGCCGCGACTATGTGCGCTCGCTCTATAACCGCGCCACCCAGGCGACCCGGCAGCCGGGCTCCTCGTTCAAGCTGTTCGTCTACCTCGCGGCGATCGAGGCCGGCTACAAGCCCGACGACACGGTGGTGGACGCGCCGCTCACCATCAACGGCTGGAGCCCGCGCAACAACAGCCGCGGCTTCGCCGGGCAGGTGACGGTGCGCCAGGCCTTCGCCCAGTCGATCAACACCGTGTCCGTCCGGCTCGGCCAGGAGGTCGGCTTCCGCACCGTCGCCGACATGGCGCAGCGCTTCGGGATCACGACTCCGGTGGTGACCCATCCGTCGATGGCGCTCGGCAGCTCGGAGGTCCGGCTGATCGACATGACCCGGGCCTTCGCCTCGGTGGCGGCGAAGGGAAATGCGGTCGTCCCCTACGGGATCAAGAGGGTGACCACGGCGAGCGGCCAGATCCTCTACCAGCACCAGCCGGACGAGAACCGGGTCCTCGTCGCCCCCTGGGTGGCGGCTCAGATGACGGACCTGCTGCAGGCGGCGGTCCTGACCGGGACCGGCCGGGCCGCCCAGATCGGCCGGCCGGTGGCGGGCAAGACCGGGACGACGAGCTCCAACAAGGACGGCTGGTTCCTCGGCTTCTCGAGCGGGCTGACCACGGGCATCTGGATGGGCCGCGACGACAACAAGGCGATCCCCGGACTCCAGGGCGGCCGGGCGCCGGCGCGGGCCTTCCACGATTTCATGTCGAGGGCGGTCGCCAACCGGCCGGCGGAGAATTTCGAGATCGCGGTCCAGATGCCCGAATGGGCGGTCAGCGAGCCCGAGGACGAGACCTGGTTCGAACCGCCCGAGAACGGCGCCCTGCTCGTCAATCCCGACGGCAGCGGGCCCGCCGAAGGCTTCCAGCCGCCGCCGCCGCGCCGCGACGAGGCCGAACCTGAGGCGGACCAGGACGAGAGGCTCGACCAGGATTTCATCGACCGGGCCGTCGACCGCGACCCGCCCGAACCGCGCTTCCGCGACCGGGACAGGGACCGGGATCGCCGGGACCGGCGCCGGGATCCCGATCTCGCGCCGCCGGTCGACCGCCGCTCAGACCGCTCGGGCGACCCGATGGAGTGACGGGCCGTGGCGGCGGAGCCATGAACGCGCCGGCTTCGGGTCCGCGCCGAGCAGCCTTTCGACCAGCGCGTGGAACTCGGGGCCGTGGTTCATATGGACCCGGTGGGCGACCTCGTGGGCGACGGTCGCGCGCCTCACCCAGTCGGGCGCGAGGATGAGCCGCCAGCTGTAGCGGATCCCGCCGGTCGCGGAGCAGCTTCCCCAGCGCGACAGCGGATCCCCGATGCCGATCCGGGTCACCTCGACTCCGGCCTTGGCGGCGAATTCCACGGTTTCCGCGGCGAGGAGGTCGAGCGCGTGGCGCCGAAGCCAGCGCAGGAGCCTTGCCTCCAGTCCCTCCGCCGGCCCGCCGACGACCAGTCGCCCGGCCTCGAGCCGCGGCGTGCGCGGCCGCTCCGGGCCCCAGTCGATCCGGTGCGGACGGTCGTAGAGGGGCAGGTCCGTTCCCGCGGCGAGCGGCAGGCCCGGCTCGACCTCGGCCAGCCTGGCCTCGATCCACTCGCGATGCCCGTGCGCCCACGCCAGGGCCTTGCGGCGCGAGGCCCGCCTGGGGATGGTCAGGACGACCTCGCCGGTGCGCCGGTCGACCCGCAGCCGCATCGTTCGCGCCGTCGGCGAAACGCTGAGTTTCAGCTCAAAGCCCACGCTCGACCAGATGATGCTCGAGATCGCCGGCCTCGTCCTCCGCCACAGTCCAGCCGCGGATCGACATTCCGGCGCGGTGGACGGCCTCGCGGTCGCCGCAGACGAGATAATGCCAGTCGGGGAGCGGCTTGCTCTCCGAGCGCAGCCGGTAGGCGCAGGTCGAGGGCAGCCAGGCGAGCGCCCCGACCCGCGACGAGGTCAGCCGGACGCAGTCGGGGACATAGGCCTTGCGGCCCCGGTAGTTGGTGCAGCGGGCGGTGTGGCGGTCGAGCAGCCGGCAGGCGACGTTGGTGGCGTGGATCTCGCCGGTGTCGTCGTCCTCGAGCTTGTGCAGGCAGCATTTGCCGCAGCCGTCGCACAAGGCCTCCCATTCGGCGCGGTCCAGAGCGGCGAGGGGTTTCTCCCAGAAATTCATTTGACCCAGAACTCGATCTCGGCGGCCAGCGCTTCGGCGCCTTTCTCATAGGGAAGAAGCGCAATCGGTTTGCCGTCGGGCCCGATCAGCTCGGCCAGCCGGCTGTGGTCGACATTATACCCGCCTCCCGCCGCCGGATCCCCCTTGGCACCGTAGGCGCCGTAACGCTTGACCATGTCGGCGATCTGTTCCGGAGTTCCGGTCAGCCCGACCAGCCGCGGATGGAAGGCTGAAACAAATTCCTTGAGGACCGCCGGCGTGTCGCGCTCGGGATCGACGGTAACGAAGACGGGCACCACCCGCGCCGCGCGCTCCGGGTCGCTCTTCTCGAATCGGCGGAGCGCCTGGCCGATGACCGCGAGGTCCGTCGGGCAGACGTCCGGGCAATGGGTGAAGCCGAAATACATGATCCGGTATTTGCCGGCGAAGTCCCGCTCGGTGGCCCGACGCCCGTCCTGGTCGGTCAGGGTGAACGGCCCGCCGATCCGCGCCCCCTGGAGCGGCGGCTCCTCGGATCTGCCCGAGCAGGCGGCGAGCGCCAGCCCGAGCGAGAAGCAAAGGATCGTCCGAAGGCGAGGCAGGCGGGTTTCGTTCATGGCGGAAGCAGGCTTGCCTTGCTATAGCGGCGCGAACAAGTCGAGATGGGGAAGTAAGAGTGTTCAACAAGTTCGGCCGGCTCGCGGCGGCGACCATCGTCCTGATGCTTGCGGTTCCGGCGTCGGGGCAGCAGCCTTTCTCCGACAGCTTCACCTTTCTCAAGGCCGTTCGGGAGCGGGACGGCGCCAAGGTGACCGAGCTGGTTTCCCAGCCGGGATCGATCGTCATCAACGCCCGCGACCGCGGCAGCGGCGAGGGGGCGCTTCACATCGTCGTCCGCGGCCGCGACCTCAACTGGCTCGCCTTTCTGCTCGGCAAGGGCGCCCGGCCCGACGTCCAGAGCAATCGCGGCGACACGCCGCTGACCCTCGCGGCGCAGATCGGCTGGCTGGAAGGCGCTGAAGAGTTGCTGTCCCGCCGGGCGAGCGTCGATTTCGCCAACGGCCGGGGCGAGACCGCGCTCATCCTCGCCACCCAGCGGCGCGACCTGGCGATGGTCCGGATGCTCCTCGCCCGTCGCGCCGATCCCAAGCGCCCCGACCGCGTCGCCGGAATGTCGGCGCTGGACTACGCCAGGCAGGATCCGCGTTCCGGAGCGGTGCTCAAGCTGCTTGAGGCCAAGACGGGTCCGGCCAAGCCGGCTGTGGCGCCCACCCGCTAGACTCCTCCGTCATTCCGGCGAAGGCCGGAATCCATGAACTCGTGTGTCGCCAGGTCCTCGACCGGCTGTGTTCATGGATCCGGATCAAGTCCGGGATGACGAGTTCACGCGAATCCCGCCAGCCCGGGATCGAGATCGCCCACCAGCCGCCGGGCCGCGCGGCGCGCGAAGCGCAGCGTTTCGGCCTTGCGGCGGGCCGGCGGCAGCTTTCGCAGCGGCGCCTCGCGGACAACCGCCGCGTCGTAGCGGTCGGCGACGAGCAGACCGCACAGCTGCGGCTGGAAACCGGGCTCCTCGAACGGAGCGAGGTCAAACTTCGCCGGCACCGCCCAGAAGAAGCGGTCGCAATAGCCGAGATACTCGATCCATTTGCAGTCGCCCATCAGATCGGCGCGCGACACCTTGATCTCGACGATGGTGATCAGTCCGGCCGAATCGATCGCCATCATGTCGGCGCGCCGGCCATTGGGCAGCGGCACCTCGCACAGGGCGAACATGTCCCGGTTGAAGAATAGGCGGGTCACTCCGCGCGCCACGTCCTGGGCGGCGAGCGGCGCGTCGGCGAAGCAAAGCTCGGGCTGGAGACTCGGACGGGCGGCGGCCATCCGTCCAGATTAGAATGTATCGGGAACGGTGTGAAGCGCGCGACTCGGCGGCCCCCCATCTAAATTCCTCCCCGGAACTCGCGGGGAGGAATTCAGAAAAGCAACTAGCGGTAGAAGATATGATTCCCGACCGCGGCGACGCGCGTGAGCTTCCAGCGCGGCGAGACTCGCTTGGCGTGGAAGAAGAGCGCCTTCGGCGCCGGACTGTCGGCCAGGTCCTGGACGGCGATATGGGCAATCGCGACCGCACGCTTCCAGGCGAGCGAGGCGCGGGCGATCGCCGGGAAGCGGCCGCCGCGGATGAAGGAGAATTGGCCGCGCTGCTTGACCACGCCGCAGGCCGAGGCCGGGAAGCGGCCGGAGCGGGCGCGGTTGAGAATCACTTCGGCGACGCTGAGCTGGCCCGTAAGCGGCTCTCCCTTCGCCTCGAAATAGACGGCTCCGGCGAGGCATTCCTGCTGGGCGTCGGCGGTCCGGGTGCCGGCATGTTCGGCGACCAGTTCCGCGAGGCTGCGGCGGACCGGCGGTTCAGGAGCTTCCACGGCGGGCTCGAGCGGCGCCGACGGCGGGGCCGAGAAAATGGGGGGAGTCGCGCCGAGGCCGGCCGCGATTTCGGCGGGCGATTCGGAAAGTTCGGCGGTAAGGGGGGTCCCGGTCAGCTCCCAGGCCGACGACGGGGCTCCGAAGACGAAAACGAAGCCGGCAGCCGCGAGGGACGCGGCTCGTAAAAAGCGGATCATTCAATCTCTAATCAGTGCGGCGGGCGGTCCAAGCCGGATGCTGAAGAAAAAGGGCGCATCCCGGATCGCCCTCCGTCTCGCGTGGCCGCCCCCTCCCATACCCCGGGTTCGTGACGGCCCCCCGCTCTCGAAGGACAAGTGGCGGGCTAGGTTGTGCGCTGCAGCAGAGTCAATCGAGCGCGTTCATTTCAGCGGCGAACCGTTCGGCGGACGGGATATCCAGTTCAATTAACCAAGAATCCGGGTCGAACCGCCTCAGCCGCGCGATGAAGCCCGGAACTTCGCCTGAATTTTCAATGCGATAGCTTCCGCTCTCCTGCCAGGAGTAGCGTCCGTCGGGCTGCAGAAGGCGCTCGAACAGCCTCGGATTAACGCCTTTTTCCAGGAGGATGACGAGGATGGAGCCGGCCGTCGCGTCGCCCCTGGCGAGGACCGCGCCGAATCCGCCCTCGCCCTCCGCCTTGCGAATCAGGGCGCCGGCAAGCACCGAAGCGGCGATTCGCGTCTGCATCAGCCGACGACGTACCCGGGAAGGCCGCTGAGCGGGATGTGGGAGCGCATGAAGGTGCCGGTGCCGCTTGCGGCGAGCTCACCGTCGGCATCGATCAGCCGGGCCTCGCCGACCAGGACCCGCCGCCGCCCGCTCGCCCAACGGCCTTCGGCGACCACGGGCCCGGCGCGCAAGGGGCGGGTGAAAAGCAGGTTGAAGGCGGTGGTGAGCAGGAAGCGGTCGCTGATCAGGCTGTTGCAGGCATAGAAAGCGGCGTCGTCCATCATCTTGAAGTAGAGCGTGCCGTGGGCGGCGCCGGCGGCGTGGAACAGCTGCTCGCGGACCTCGAAGCGGATTCGGGCGAAGCCCTTCTCGACGATCTCGAGCCGCGATTCGAACAGGCCGTTGACCGGGGCGTGCCGATAGAGGGATTCGAGCGCCCGGAAATGGGCCGCCGCGCCCGCATCCGGCTCAGGCGGCATCGCGGCTTTCGACTCCGGAAAGCAAAGCGAAAAGGGCGTCGCGCGAGCGCGCGCCGCGCAGCTTGGCGACCGTATTGCGATCGCGAAGCACCCGGCTGACGGAGGCCAGGGCCTTGAGATGGTCGGCGCCGGCGTCGGGCGGCGACAGGATCAGGAAGACGAGGTCGACCGGCAGATTGTCGACGGACTGGAAGTCGATCGGCGCCGTCAGCCGCGCGAAATAGCCGAAGACCGACTTCAGACCCTCGATCCGGCCGTGGGGGATGGCGACTCCGCCGCCGAAGCCGGTCGAGCCGATCCTCTCCCGATCGGTCAGTGCGGCGACGATCGTCCTCGAATCGAGCCGGGTGCGCCGGGCCGCCGCCGCGCCGAGCAGCTGGAACAGCCCCTTCTTGTTCGGGACGGTCATCCCGCCCTCGACGCAGTCGACGGTCAGGATGTCGGTAATGTCGTTCATCGGTTCACCGGCTGCGGTCGCCCCCGGCCGCTCTCTCTAAATCTGAAGGAAATGCGAGGTTATTCGCCTTGCGGCTCGGACTCGCCTCGTCGGTAGGCGAACGCGTCGGCTTCCGCCAGTTCCGCGGCCGCCTGCGGATGATGGTCCTTGAGCCGGCGGCTATGGCGGCGGAGCTGCTTCTCGACCTTGTCGGCCGCCGCTTCGAAGGCCGCCGGAGCGGCGGCGGCCTTGTCGGCCGCCTTCAGCACCACCCCCTGGGGAGCATAAGCGACGATCTCGCAGGTGAAGCCATGGTCATGAGGTCCCTTGCCGAAGGTCACCTGGGCCGAGACCAGCCGCGACGCATATTTGTCGGCGACGGCGACGAGCCGGCTGCTCACCCGCTCCTGCAAGGTCTCGCCGGTGTCGAGCTGATGACCGGAGACGCGGATATCCATGGCTTTCTCCAGCAAAGGGTCGCGGCGATTAGGCGCCGCCGCGGCCCGAGGTCAACCGCGCCCGTCGAGCCGGTGCCAAATGGGGTCGGTGAGCGTCGCGAGGAAGAGGGCATGCGCCTGAAGCTCCTCCTCGGTCGGCGCATGCGCCCGCGGCGGCCGAACTTCGGCCAGGATCGTCGCGGCCTCGGAAGCGGCGGCCTCCGCGGCCTCCTCGATCCGCTCGGCGACAATGTCGGTCAGCGTGAGGCCGATCTGGCGGCCGCCGGTCAGCTCGACATAGCATTGGGCGAGGAGCTGGGCGTCGATCAGGGCGCCGTGCTTGACCCGGACGCTGCGGTCCACTCCGAATCGGGTGCAGAGCGCGTCCAGGCTATGCTTGGCGCCGGGATGCTTCGAGCGCGCGAGCTGGAGCGTGTCGACCATCCGGGTCAGGCAGACCAAAGGGTGGCCGCAATTGTTGAGCTCGTGGTTGAGGAAGCCGAAATCGAAGCTGGCATTGTGGGCGACCAGCGGACAGTCGCCGAGGAACTCGAGCAGGTCCCGCGCGACATCGCGGAAGCGAGGCTTGTCGGCGAGGAAGGCGTCGGTGAGGCCGTGCACCGCCTCCGCGCCGCTCGGCATCGGCCGCTCGGGATTGAAATAGGCGTGGAAGGTTCGGCCCGTCTCGACCCGGTTCCACAGCTCGACGCAGCCGATCTCGACGACCCGGTCGCCGGCGAGCGGGCTGAGGCCCGTGGTTTCCGTGTCGAAGACGATTTCCCGCATGGCTAGACTATGAATCGGAGCCGCCGGTCAGGCAAGCGAGGATGCGGCGAACCGCTCGTCGCGTCTCGTCCTTGGACCCTCCCGACGGAATGACGAAGTCGGCTCGGGCCCGCTTCTCGGCGTCGGGAAGCTGGCGGGCGAGGATTCGCTCGAATTTCGCCTCGGTCATGCCGGGGCGGGCGAGGACCCGCTCGCGCTGCACCTCGGCGGACGCCGAGACGACGGCGGTCTTGTCCACTTTCTCGGACCCGCCGGCTTCGAACAGGAGCGGGATGTCGAGGACGACCACCGGCGCCTCAACATTATCCGCCAGGAACGCTTCCCGCTCGCGTGCTACCGCGGGGTGGACCAGGGCCTCAAGCCGCCGCATCGCCGCCGGCTCGCCGAGCACCCGCTCCGCCAGTGCGCCGCGATCGACTCCTTCCGGTCCGGTGGTGCCGGGGAAAAGGGCCTCGATCCTCTCGACGAGCGCCCCTTCCGGCCCCTGCAGCCGGTGTACGGCCGAATCGGCATCGAACACCGGCACGCCCTCGTCGGCGAACATCTTCGCGACGGTGGACTTGCCCATGCCGATCGAGCCGGTGAGGCCGAGGACGATCATTGCGTCAGGAGCTCCCGAAGCTTGGAATCGTGCTCGCGAGGAGCGTCTGAGCCGAAGAAAAGTCGAAAGGCGTGCGCCGCCTGGGCCGTCAGCACCTCAAGGCCGTCGAAGACTCGCAGGCCGAGCGCCCGGCCGTCGCGCACAAGCTTTGTCGGATTCGGCCCATAAGCCATGTCGATGACGATCGTATCCGGATAATAATCGCGCAACCGAATCGGAACCTCGGGATTTCCGAGCATTCCCATGCTCGTGGCGTTGACCACAATGTGGCTGTAACGCTGGTCGGTGGGGCCGTCGTCCAGGTTTCGGATCGGACCCAGCCCTTCCAGGGGGTGGGCGTAACCGTTGGGGGACAGGCTCAACCACCGCGCCATCGTCTGCGCGCGCTCGACCGTCCTGTTGAAGAAATCGAAGTCGACATAGCCTGCCTCGACCGCACCGATCACCGCAGCTCGTGCGGCCCCGCCCGCTCCGATGATTTGGACATAGGTGGCGACGTGCGCCGGATAAGACGGCCTGGCGGCATTGGACAACATGTCGGCGATCGCCCTTGCGTCGGTATTGAAGCCTTCCGGTCCCTGGGCTTTTGGCGGAACGACAGTATTGACTGCGCCGACCTTGGCCGCCTTCGGATCGAGCTCGCCCACCAATGGGAGCACCGCTTCCTTGTGGGGCATGGTGACGTTGCAGCCCCGCCAATGCGGGTCTTCCCGGCGGCTGGCCAAATAGCCGGCAAGCTCATCCGGCTTTACCAGGCTCCTTCGATAATCGCCTTCCAGCCCGAGTTTCTCCAGCCAGAACTTATGGATGAGCGGCGACTTCGAATGCTCGATCGGATCGCCGATCACCTCGGCATAAGGGACGCCCATGAACTCCGCCCTTCATTCCTCCCCGAGCTTGTCTCGGGGAGGGGGGCCGTCCGAAGGACGGTCGAGGGGAAATCCGGAGTCGGCATTACCCCTCGACCACGTCGCTTCTCGCCGCGGTCCCCTTCCCCGAGGCAAGCTCGGGGAGGAATTAGGCGAAAATCTCATGTCTTCAGAAGCCCGCGCTCGCGCAAATAGCCGAGCAAAGGGAGGAGCGGCATTCCCAGGACCGCGAAATGGCTGCCTTCGATCCGCTCGAACAGCTGGGCTCCGGGCCCTTCGATGCGGTAGCCGCCGACGCTCCAGCGGATCTGCTCATATTCCCGGTCGAGATAGTCCTCGAGGAAGGCGTCGCTGAACGGCCGCATGGTGAGCACCACGCTTTCGCTTCCCCACCACACCGACTCACCGCCGCGGGCGATGACGGCCGCGGAGTGGAGCTGGTGGCTTGCGCCCCGAAGCGACTGCAGCTGTCCTCGCGCTTCGTCCCGGGAGGCCGGCTTGCCGAGAAGGGTGCCGTCGTCCCGTTCGAGGGTTTGATCGGAGCCGAGCACGAGATCCTCGGCACCCGCCGAGACCGACAGCGCCTTGAGCTGGGCCAGCTCCTCGGCCACCCCGCGCGCGTCGAACCCCGCGCCCCACAGCCCGGCCTTGGCCGCTTCCTCGTCGAGCTCCGCCTCGACCGTTTCGAAGGGCACGCCCGCCGCCTCGAGCATCTGCCGCCGGGCGGCGCTCTTCGAGGCGAGCAGGATTCTCACCGGTGGTCGTCACCGACCGCGGCGGCGGCGGCATCCATCCGCTCGTTGCATAGCTTGACGATAGCGAAGGCGGTTTCCTCGATCGAGCGCCGGGTGACGTCGATCACCGGCCAGTCGTTGTCGGCGAACAGCCGGCGAGCGAAGGCGAGCTCGGCATTGACCGCCTCGATGTCGACATAGTCGGTCTCCGCGGCCTGGTTGAGCGCGAGCAGTCGGTTGCGGCGGATCTGGACGAGTCGGTCGGGATTGGTGGTGAGGCCGACGACGAGCGGGTGCTCGAGCGAGAAAAGCGAGGGCGGCGGCGGCGCTTCCGGAACGAGGGGGATGTTGGCGACCTTGTAGCCCCGATTGGCCAGGTAGATGGAGGTGGGAGTCTTCGAGGTCCGCGAGACCCCGGCGAGGACGATGTCCGCTTCCTCCCAATTTTCCGAGCCGATGCCGTCGTCATGGGCGATGGTGAACTGGATGGCGTCGACCCGGGCGAAATAGGCGGCGTCGAGCGCGTGCTGGCGGCCCGGCCGGCCCGCCGCTTCTCGGCCGAGGACCACCGAAAGCGCGTGGGTGACGGGATCGAGCGCGGCGACGGCGTGGATTCCGCGGCGGCGGGTCTTCTGTTCAAGATCCCGCCTTAAAGTGTTGTTCACGAGCGTGTAGAGGACGAGGCCGGGCCGCCGCTCGACGTCGTCGAGGACACGGTCGAGATGGCCCTCGGAGCGGACCATCGGCCATAAATGGCGGCGGACGTCGACCCCTTCGAACTGCGCCAGGCACGCATTGGCGATCACCTCCAGAGTCTCGCCCGTGGAATCCGACAGGAGATGGAGATGGAGCAGGCTCAACCCTCAAGACGCCTGTGGATAAGCATGTGGGAATCGCTAGCTTAAGCCTCGGGAGCGATGCAAGCGAAGGCTTTGCCCCCGCAATCCGGATTTCGTCCACAGAGTCGCAAAGGTGAAGAAGTCGCTAACCCCGTCCTGTGGAAAGCGGGGATGGACGGCGCGAATCCGCGGGCTTCCGCCAACCGTTCAGAGTCAAGCTGTTTGCAAAATCGGGTGAAGCCAATAAACCCCGCGACGCGCCTTCCTACAACCTACAACTGACTCTCTTTAAATAAGATTCTTATAGAGAGTAGAGCGGAGCCCTTCCCGGTCATGGCCGTCGCCGACAAGCCCCTGCTCAGCGTGCTAAGCGGCCGAAAAGCCGAGAAAACTCCGCTCTGGCTGATGCGCCAGGCGGGCCGTTACCTGCCGGAATACCGGGCGCTGAGGGCGGCGAAGGGCGGCTTCCTCGACCTCGTCCAGGACCCGGATGCCGCGGCCGAGGTGACGCTCCAGCCGATCCGCCGCTTCGGCTTCGACGGCGCGATCCTGTTTTCGGACATCCTCATGGTGCCCTTCGCGCTGGGCCAGGATCTGCGCTTCGAAGCCGGCGAGGGACCGCGGCTGTCGCCGCCTCTGGTCGACTCGGCGCTCGCGGGGCTCGACTCGGCCCGGTCGCGTTTGGAGCCGGTCTACGCAACTGTGGAGAAAGTCGCGAAGTGTCTCCCGGAAGCCACGACTTTCCTCGGTTTCGCGGGGAGCCCGTGGACCGTCGCCACCTATATGGTCGCCGGCCAGGGCAGTAAGGACCAAGGAGAGGCGCGCAGGCTCGCCTACGGGGATCCGGGGGCCTTCCAGGCGATCGTCGACGCTATCAGCGGGCTCACCGTCGACTATCTCTCCCGGCAGGTGGAGAGCGGGGTCGAGGCCGTTCAATTGTTCGACAGCTGGGCCGGAAGCCTGTCGCCGGCGCAGTTCGAGAGCTGGGTGATCGCCCCGACCGCCGCGCTCGTCGCCCGCTTCAAGGCCATTCACCCCCACGTACCGGTCATCGGCTTTCCCAAGGGCGCCGGCGGCAAGCTCGCCGCTTATGCGCTCGAAACCGGAGTCGACGCGATCGGGCTCGACGAGACGGTGGATCCCGTCTGGGCCGACTCCATCCTGCCGGCCGCAATGCCCGTCCAGGGCAATCTCGACCCGCTGGCGCTGATCGCCGGAGGCGAGGCGCTTGAAACCGCGGTAGGGCGCATCCTATCTAGCCTGGCGGGGCGGCCGCACGTCTTCAACCTGGGGCATGGCATCTTGCCGGATACGCCGATCAGCCACGTCGAGAAGCTCATCGAGCTGGTGCGCGCGTGACCGATGCCCTCGCGACGGCCCTCAGCTTGACCTACGCCTGGATCAAGGCCGGGCACGTCATCTTCGTGATCTTCTGGATCGCGGGCCTGTTCATGCTTCCGCGCTTCTACGTCTATCATCAGGAAGCCGCGCCGGGCTCCCCGGAGGAGAAGCGCTGGATCGAGCGCGAGCGCAAATTGCGGCGGATCATCATCACCCCGGCGATGATCCTCGTCTGGATCTTCGGGCTGACCCTCGCCTGGATCAACGAGGCATGGGTGCTCGGCTGGTTCCAGGCCAAGTTCATCCTCGTCGTCGCCCTCTCGGCCTATCACGGCTGGATGGTCGGCTACGGCCGCAAGCTCGCCCGAGGCGAGCGGCCGTTGAGCGGCAAGGGCCTGAGGATGATGAACGAGGTACCGGGGATCGCCGTGGTGCTGATCGTGGTCCTCGTGATCGTGAAGCCGTTCTGACGGTCCTTCGATACGGGCCTTCGCCAGGCTCAGTCCCTACTCAGGATGAGCGGTGTAGAATTATCCCGACCGCTCATCCTGAGTAGCGGCTGAGCGAAGTCGAAGCCGCGTATCGAAGGATTGACTTGAAAAATCCCGGAGCCTAACGCCCTTCAAGTCGTTCGCCTGCCATCCGTGCGGGCATTCCAGCCGCCGCAAGATTCCCCTCCGCACGGCGCGCCGACCCCATCCCGAATTTTCCGAGTGAAGCCTCCATGCACCTCAAAGACCTCAAGCAGAAATCCCCCGCCGACCTCGTCGCCATGGCCGAAGAGCTGGGCATCGAGGGCGCCTCGACCCTGCGCAAGCAGGAGCTGATGTTCTCGATCCTCAAGGTCCAGGCCGAGAATGGCGAGGAGATCATGGGCCAGGGCACGATCGAGGTGCTGCCCGACGGCTTCGGCTTCCTTCGCTCGCCCGAGGCCAATTATCTCGCCGGCCCCGACGATATCTACGTTTCGCCCAACCAGGTGCGCAAATTCGGCCTCAGGACCGGCGACACGGTCGAGGGCGAGATCCGCGGCCCCAAGGAGGGCGAGCGCTATTTCGCCCTCGTCCGCCTCGCCCAGGTCAATTACGACGACCCCGAGGCGGTCCGCCACCGCGTCAATTTCGACAACCTCACCCCCCTCTATCCGGACGAGAAGCTCACCCTCGACAGCTCGGACCCGACCATCAAGGACAAGTCGGCGCGGGTGATCGACATCATCTCGCCGCAGGGCAAGGGCCAGCGCGCGCTGATCGTCGCTCCGCCGAGGACCGGCAAGACCGTGCTCCTCCAGAACATCGCCCGGGCGATCACCGACAATCATCCCGAGGTCTTCCTGATCGTCCTCCTGATCGACGAGCGGCCCGAGGAGGTCACCGACATGCAGCGCTCGGTGAAGGGCGAGGTCATATCCTCGACCTTCGACGAGCCCGCCCAGCGCCACGTCCAGGTCGCGGAGATGGTGATCGAGAAGGCCAAGCGTCTGGTCGAGCATAAGAAGGATGTGGTCATTCTGCTCGATTCGATCACCCGGCTGGGGCGCGCCTACAACACGGTGGTGCCGTCGTCGGGCAAGGTTCTGACCGGCGGCGTCGACGCCAACGCCCTGCAGCGGCCCAAGCGCTTCTTCGGCGCCGCCCGCAACATCGAGGAAGGCGGCTCCCTGTCGATCATCGCCACCGCCCTGATCGACACCGGCTCCAAGATGGACGAGGTCATCTTCGAGGAGTTCAAGGGCACCGGCAATTCCGAGATCGTCCTCGACCGCAAGGTCTCCGACAAGCGCATCTTCCCCTCGCTCGACGTCGGCAAGTCCGGCACCCGCAAGGAGGAGCTGCTCGTCGACCAGGCGACGCTTTCCAAGATGTGGGTCCTCCGCCGGATCCTCATGCAGATGGGCACGGTCGACGCCATGCAGTTCCTCCTCGACAAGATGAAGGACGCCAAGTCGAACGAGGACTTCTTCGCCTCGATGAACCAGTAGGTCGGGGCGGCCGTGGAAGGCATGTTCAACTTCGCGGATATCTTCACGGCGGCCGGCCTGGTCACGCTCGGCCAGATCATCCTCATCGACCTCACCATGGCCGGCGACAATGTCGTCATCATGGGCACCCTGACGTCGGGCCTGCCCGACCGCGAGCGCCGCAAGGTGATCATGCTCGGCGTCGGAATGGCGCTGATCTTCCTGATCGGCTTCGCCTTGGTCGCGACCCAGCTCCTCCACTTCACCGGCCTCGTCCTGGCCGGCGGGCTGCTGCTGCTCTGGGTCGCCTACAATATGTACCGCGAGCTTCGCCACGCGCCGCCCCCGGTCACCGCGGACGATCCCGAGACCGCCGCGGTCGAGGGTCCGCCGCCGAGCAAGACCTTCCTCCAGGCGGCGATCCAGGTCACCCTCGCCGACCTCTCGATGAGCCTCGACAACGTCCTCGCGGTCGCCGCGACGGCTCGGGACCATCCGGCCGTCCTGTTCATCGGCCTCGCTTTGTCGGTCACCCTGATGGGCCTCGCCGCCAACCTCGTCGCCAAGCTCGTCCAGCGCTACCGCTGGATCGCCTGGGCGGGCCTGGTGATGATCCTCTACGTCGCCGCCAAGATGGTCTATGACGGCATCATCGACGAACATTATGGAATCCTGCACCTGATCCTGTAGGGGGTGGGGATGGACCTCTCGACCCTCTTCAACGCCGCGGCGCTCGCCGCCTTCGCCGAAGTCATCATGATCGACCTGGTGCTGGCCGGCGACAATGCGATCGTCGTCGGCGCCCTGGCGGCCGGGCTTCCCTCCGAGCAGCGCCGCAAGGTGATCCTGATCGGAATCATCGCCGCTTTGGTGCTCCGGATCATCTTCGCTCTGATCGTCACCCAGCTGCTCCAGGTCATCGGCCTGATCTTCGCCGGCGGCCTGCTGCTCCTGTGGGTGGCCTGGAAAATGTATCGCGAGCTTCGCCACCAGGGCGAATCGGCCGGCTCCCACGAGGTCGAAGGCGACGAGAACAGCGGCCTTCGTCCGGCCAAGAGCTTCGCCGCGGCCGCCTGGGCGGTCGCCCTCGCCGACGTCTCGATGAGCCTGGACAACGTCCTCGCCGTCGCCGGGGCGGCGCGCGACCATCCCTGGGTGCTGATCGCCGGCCTCATCCTGTCGGTCGCCCTGATGGGCCTCGCCGCCAATTTCATCGCCCGCTACATCGAGCGCTACCGCTGGATCGCCTGGATCGGCCTCGCGGTCATCGTATGGGTCGCCGGCAACATGATCTACGACGGCGTCGTCCACCCCGAAGTCGGGGTGAAGCAGCTCTTCACCTGAAGCGCACCGTCCTTCGATACGCCGCTTCGACTTCGCTCAGCGGCTACTCAGGATGAGCGGAAGAGACATCTCCAACCGCTCATCCTGAGTAGGGACTGAGCCTGGCGAAGGCCGGTACCGAAGGACCAGCCTGTTCAGGGAATGAGCACCGTCGAGCCCGTCGTCGCTCGGGCCTCGAGGGCGCGGTGGGCGTCGGCGGCCTTGAGCAGCGGGAAGGTGGCGCCGATGCGGACCGTCACCGCGCCTTTTTCGATCATCTCGAAAAGGCGCGCCGCCGAGGCGGCCGTCTCCTCCGGGCTCTTGCAATAATCGGCGAGCGTCGGCCGGGTCACGAAGATCGAGCCGGCGCCGAGCAGGTCGATGGCGGTGAAGGGCGGCACCGGCCCGGAGGCGTTGCCGTAGGTGACGAGAAGCCCGCGCCGGGCGACCGAGCCCAGCGATGCCTTCCAGCTCGCCGCTCCCACTCCGTCGAGGACGACCGGGACGCCCCGGCCGCCGGTCAGCGAGCGCACCTCGGCGGCCAGTGAGTCCATCGGGCAGCACAAGGCGTGGTCGGCCCCGAGCTCCTCCGCCAGCGCCGCCTTTCGGCTGTCGCCGGCGTGGGCGATGACGGTGGCGCCGATCGCCTTGAGCCACTGGACGAGGATCGAGCCCATTCCGCCGGCCGCGGCGTGGACGAGGACGGTGTGCCCCGGTTCGACCCGGGCGCAGCGCTCGATCAGATATTCGGCGGTGCAGCCCTTGAGCATCGCCGCCGCGGCTTCCTCGAAGCCGATCGAATCGGGCAGCCTGACCAGCCTGTCGGCGGCGATCGTCCGGTGGGTGGCGTAGGATCCGAGCGGGCCGGTGAAATAGCCGACCCGGTCGCCTTCCCTGAAGCCGCTGACGTCCTCGCCCACCGCCTCGACCGCGCCGGCGCCTTCGCCGCCGAGGCCGGACGGCAGCGGAAGCTTGTAGAGGCCCGAGCGATGATAGGTGTCGATGAAGTTCAGCCCCACCGCCTCGTTGCGCACGAGCACCTCGCCCGGCCCTGGCCGGGGAACGTCGATATGCTCGGCCTCGAGGACCTCGGGGCCGCCGGTTTCCTTCAGGATGAAGGCATAAGGATCGTTCACCGGCATCGCACCCTCCGCGTGGGTCTCGTTATGGCGCCCGCCAGAAGGACCTGGCCGCCTTTCTCGATTCTAAAGAAGTCGGTGCGCTTCCAGCTCGGTTTCGCGGTGCCGGCATATTCGGAGCTGATCACGATCCCGCCTTCCTGGCTCCACCCGACATAGCTGATCCGGAACAGGTCCCCGCCTACGCCGAGGCGGTTCGGCTCGATCACCAGGCGTTGCCTTCCATCGAAAGGGGTGCAGGCCTTCGCATTGACGTTCCAGCGGCCGAGATATTCGGAAGGCACTTCGGACAGCCAATAAGGGTCGATATCGGTTGCCCCCGCGGGGACAGCCGACGCCGTCATGACCGCCGTGAGCAAGGCGGCCCTCACGCGAGGTGCTCGGCGAAGAATTCCTCCGTTCGCCCGTCCGCCAGCCGGGCCGCCTCCTCGCTTCGCCTTTTGCCCATTTCGGCGGCGAAGCCGTGGTCCTCGCCGGGATAATCGTGGAGCGTGACCCGGGGGTGGTCGTCAAGCCCTTCGTGCATCGCCTGCTGCTGGTCGGGGGTGACGAAATGGTCGGCGCCGGCGATGTGGAGCATCAGCGGACGGGCGATGGCGTGCTTCTCGCCGAGCAGGCCGGGGATCCCGACCGCATAATAGCCGACGCTGGCATCGGCGTCGGTGCGCGCGGCGGCCATGAAAGCGAGCCGGCCGCCGAGGCAATAGCCGACGAGCCCCACCTTGCCGTCCCCGCCCAGCCGGGCCCGGGCGGCTCCGAGCGTCGCCTCGATGTCCCTGACTCCCCCGTCCTGGTCGAACCGGCCCATGAGGTCGAGCGCCCGTTTGAACTGGTCTGGGACGTCCGGGTCGAGCTGGACTCCGGGCTCGAGCCGCCAGAACAGGTCCGGCGCGAGCGCGAGATAGCCTTTCGCGGCCCAATGGTCGCATTTGCGCCTGATGCCTTCGTTGACCCCGAAGATCTCCTGGATGACGACGATCGCCGCGCGCGGTTCTCCCTCGGGCTCGGCGACATAGGCGTCGAAAGCGCCGTCCCCTTCGAGCGTGTCGATCCGGATCGTTGCCATGCTCGGCTCCTCCTTGTCTCGGGCGGCGCTTCTATACACATAGCCGGGAGACCAGAGGAAGGACCGGCCATGAAGATCAGCGTCGACGTCGACTGCACGCCCGAGGAGGCGAGGCGCTTCCTCGGCTTTCCCGACCTCACCCCGGTCCACGAAGCCTATGTCCAGCGGATGACGAGGGCGGCCAGCGAGGGGCTCACCGCCGAATCGGCTGCCGAGATGATGAAGGCCTGGGGACCGATGAACGAGGCCGGCCTGGCCATGTGGCGCTCGATGCTCGAGGGCATGGCCGGGAAGAAGGGTTGAGGCGTATCGACATTCGGCCGGCGCGGGAGACACTTCAGCCCCTCTCCCGTCCTCACTCCCGCGAAAAGCGGGAGAGGGGATCAATGCCGGTGACCGACACCATCTTCGCCTTGTCCTCCGGAAGCCCGCCGGCCGCGGTGGCGATCGTGAGGATCAGTGGACCGCGCGCCGATTCGGCGCTCGAGGCGCTGGCCGGCAAGCTTCCTCGGCCGCGAGTCGCAACCCTCGCCAGCCTCGAATGGCGGGGAGAGCGTCTCGACCGGGCGCTCGTCCTGCGCTTCCCCGGCCCGAATAGCGCCACCGGCGAGGATGTGGCCGAGCTCCACCTCCACGGCGGCCGGGCGGTCGTGGCGGCCGTCGTGGAGGCGCTGGCGGGGCTGGACGGGCTCCGGCCGGCCGAAGCGGGCGAGTTCACCCGCCGTGCTTATGAGAATGGCCGCATAGACCTCGCCGAGGCCGAAGGCCTGGCCGACCTGCTCAGCGCCGAAACCGAGGCGCAGCGCCGGGCGGCGCTCGCCATGGCCGGCGGATCGCTCAGCCGGCAGGTGGAGGCATGGCGTCAGCGGGTTTTGGCGCTGGCCGCGGCCCTCGAGGCAGCGCTCGATTTCTCCGACGAGGGCGAAGTCGGCGATTCCTGGCCGGAGGGCTGGGCCGACGACATCGCTTCGCTCGCCGGCGAGATGGAGGCGCTTCTCGAGCGGCCTCCGGCGGAGCGCCTGCGCGACGGCCTCCGAGTCGTCATCGCGGGCCCGCCCAATGCAGGAAAGTCCAGCCTTCTCAACGTGTTAGCGCAGAGGGAGGTGGCCATAACCTCGGCCGTGCCGGGAACCACCCGCGACCTGATCGAAGCGCCGACGGCGATCGGGGGGCTGCCTTATCTGCTGATCGACACGGCCGGGCTTCGGGACAGCGCCGAAGAGATCGAGAAGATCGGCGTCGAGCGAGGGTTGGCCAGCATCGCCGGGGCGGACCTGATCCTCTGGCTGGGCGAGCCCGCCGACTCGCCGGATCGGCACCGGACGATCCTGGTCCAGTCGAAATGCGACATTCCCGCGCCGGGACGCGAGTCCGACGTTCGAGTGTCGGCGCTGACCGGCGAGGGCATCGGGCCGCTGATCGCGGCGATGGCCGAGCGGGCTCGGCGCCTGCTTCCTCAGGAGGGCGACGTGGCGGCCAACGCCCGCCAGCGGGAGGCGGTGGGCCTTGCCCTGGCGCACCTGCGCGAGGCCGGCATGGGCGACATGCTCATCGCCGCCGAAGCCCTCCGCCAGGCGCGCGCCGAGCTCGACCGGATCACCGGCCGCGCCGGCGTCGAGGACATGCTCGACACTCTGTTCGGCCGCTTTTGCATTGGCAAGTAGGGTTTCTCCTAATTCCTCCCTGCAAGTCCAGGGGAGGACTCGCATACGAAACCTCGAAACAACGCGACAATGTTTCACGTGGAACATATAGAGCCGGGTTGTGAGCGAGGTTTTCGACATCGTCGTCGTCGGGGGCGGGCATTCCGGCTGCGAGGCGGCGGCCGCCGCCGCGCGCATGGGCGCGCGGGTGGCGCTGGTCAGCTTCTCGCGCGAGCAGATCGGTGCGATGTCGTGCAATCCGGCGATCGGCGGACTGGGCAAGGGGCATCTGGTTCGCGAGGTCGACGCCTTGGACGGCCTGATCGCCCGCGCCGCCGACCAGGCCGGAATCCATTACCGGATGCTCAACGCCAGCAAGGGGGCGGCGGTGCGCGGGCCGCGGGTGCAGGCGGACCGCGGGCGCTTCAAGGCGGCCATCCACCGCCTGCTCGACGGCACGGACGGGCTCGAGATCGTCGAGGGTGAGGCCTCGGCGCTTCGCGTCGGCGGACGCCGGGTGACAGGGCTCGACCTGGCCGACGGCCGGGTCCTGACGGCCGGGGCCGTCGTCCTCGCGACAGGCACCTTCCTGGGCGGCAAGCTCCACTTCGGCCGCTCCAGCCAGGCCGGCGGCCGCATCGGCGAACGGGCGGCGACGGCCCTGGCGCTTCAGCTTCGCCGGCTCGGCCTTCCCCTGGCCCGGCTCAAGACCGGGACTCCGCCCCGGCTCGACGGACGAACCCTCGACTGGGCGGCGCTCGAACGCCAGGAATCGGACGAAGGCGGCTGGACGATGTCGCCGATGACCCGCGACCGCCCGGCGCCCCAGCTCTTCTGCGCCATCACCCGGACCAACGGCCGGACCCACGACATCATCCGCGCCAATCTCGACCGCTCGCCGCTTTTCGCCGGAGACATCAGCGGCGTCGGCCCGCGCTACTGTCCGTCGATCGAGGACAAGGTCCATCGCTTCGCCGACCGGGACGGCCATCAGATATTCCTCGAGCCGGAAGGGCTGGGAGACCTCGCCGTCTATCCCAACGGCATCTCGACCTCCCTGCCCGAGGACGTGCAGCTCGACATGGTGCGCTCGATGGCCGGGCTCGAGCGGGCCCGCATCCTGCAAGCGGGTTATGCGGTCGAATATGATCATGTCGATCCGCGAATCCTCGAGCCCACTTTGGGAGTCCGCGACCTCGAAGGGCTCTATCTCGCCGGCCAGATCAACGGCACCACCGGCTATGAGGAGGCCGCCGCCCAGGGCCTGGTCGCCGGCGCCAATGCCGCCGCCTGGGCCGCGGGGCAGCCGCCGCTGCTGTTCGACCGGAGCGAAAGCTACATCGGAGTGATGGTCGACGACCTCACGCTTCAGGGCGTGACCGAGCCCTACAGGATGCTCACCGCCCGAGCCGAATATCGGCTCCGGCTTCGCGCCGACAATGCCGAGGCCCGGCTGACTCCGCGGGCCGTGGCGGCGGGGCTCGTCGGGCGGGAGCGCCGCGCACATTTCGAAGCGCGGCAGGCGCAGCGAAACGCCCTCGAGCAACGCCTGGCGAGCCACCGCTCGGCCGCCGACCTCAGGAGGCTCGGCGTGGCCGTGGCCGACGACGGCCGCAGCCGCAGCCTCGGCGAATGGCTACGCTTTCCGGAGCTCGGCGCCGAGGCGCTGCTTCGGGTGGAGCCGAGCCTGGCGCAATTCGACAGCCGCCTGGTCGACGAAGCCGTCGAAGACCATCGCTACGCCCCCTATGTCGAGCGGCAGCAGGCGGAGGTCGCCAGACTGCGGAGCGACGAGAATGTGCGAATTCCCGGCGACATGGATTATCGTTCCGTACCCGGCCTCTCCAACGAAATGGCCGAAAGGCTCGAACGGTCGCGGCCGGCCACCTTGGGAGCGGCGCGCCGGATCCGCGGGATCACGCCCGCCGCCCTCGCGGCCATCCTGGTCCATTCGCGGCGCAAGGCGGCCTGATGGATGAGTTCGAGGCCAGATCGAGGCTCGATGTTCCACGTGAAACAATGGAGCGGCTGGAGGCTTTCGTCGCGCTTCTCCGCAGCGAGAATGAGCGTCAGAACCTGGTTTCCAGCGACTCTCTCGCCACGTTGTGGCAGCGCCACATTCTCGATTCGGCGCAGCTCGTGCGTTTCGCTCCGCCAGCCGCGCGGACGTGGCTGGACCTCGGGACCGGCGCCGGCTTTCCAGGACTGCTGGTACCGCTCTTCCACCCGGCCAGCGTCGTCCTGGTCGAATCGCGGCGGCTGCGAGTCGAATTTCTTCGCACCGCAGCATCGATCCTCGCGGTCGCGGAACGGGTCGAGATCGCCGGATCCCGGCTGGAGACGCTGCCGGCGCGGCCGTTCGACGTGATCAGCGCCAGAGCCTTCGCGCCCCTGCCGAGGCTTCTCGGCTTGGCGGAGCGATTTTCCACGGCCGGGACAGTCTGGATCCTGCCCAAGGGCCGCAACGCCAAGTCCGAACTGGATGCGGCGCGGACTTCGTGGCAGGGTGATTTCCGTCTCGAACCGAGCCTGACCGACCCCGACGCCGGGATCGTCGTCGCGAGCGGGGTTCGCCGCAGCAAGAGGGGAAGAAGTTGATCCGGATCGCGGTCGCCAACCAGAAGGGCGGGGTCGGCAAGACGACGACGGCGATCAACCTCGCCACCGCGCTCGCGGCCACGGGCTGGCGGGTGCTTCTGATCGATCTCGACCCGCAGGGCAATGCGTCGACGGGGCTAGGCATCGGCCACGCTCTTCGCGACCGGTCGAGCTACGACGTGCTCACCGGCGGCGCCACGCTCGAAGAGGCGGTGGTGCCGACCAAGGTTCCGAGGCTCGACCTGGTGCCGGCGACCGTCGACCTGTCCGGCGCCGAGATCGAACTGGTCGCGCTCGAGGAGCGCACCCACCGGCTCGACAATGCCCTCGACGCCGCCGCCAGCCGCTGGGACGTCTGCCTGATCGACTGCCCGCCGAGCCTCGGGCTGCTGACCATCAACGCGCTCGTCGCTGCGCAGTCGATCCTGGTCCCTCTTCAGACGGAATTCTTTGCATTAGAAGGACTTAGCCAGCTTCTGCAGACGATCGAGCGAATCCGGGCGAGGTTCAATCCCGAGCTTTCCATCCTCGGCGTGGCGCTGACCATGTTCGACCGCCGCAACAACCTCTCCTCCCAGGTCGCCGACGACGTTCGCGCCTGCCTGGGCAAGGTGGTGTTCGAGACCGTGATTCCGCGCAACGTCCGGCTGTCGGAGGCGCCGAGCCACGGCATACCCGCCCTCATCTACGACCATCGCTGCCCGGGCTCGGAAGCCTATATGGCCTTGGCCCGCGAGCTGATCGGCCGGCTGCCCAAGGCGGCGGCGGCGGCATGAGCGACGGCGTCCCTCGGAAGCGTCCGTCCGGGCTCGGCCGCGGCCTGTCCTCGCTGCTCGGCGAGGTCGCCCAGGAGGCGCCGGTGTCGGGCGGAGTCGCTCCGGCGCGCGGCGGAATCCAGATGATGCCCGTCTCCTCCATCGAGCCGCATCTCGACCAGCCGCGCCGCCATTTCGACGAGGAGGCGCTGGAGGAGCTCGCGGCTTCGATCCGCGAGCGCGGGCTCATCCAGCCGATCGTCGTCAGGCCGCACGGTCATCGCTACCAGATCGTCGCCGGCGAGCGGCGCTGGCGCGCGGCGCAGCGCGCGCGGCTCCACGAAATCCCGGTCATCGTCCGCGATTTCGACGATGCGGAGACCCTCGAGGTCGCCCTGCTCGAGAACATTCAACGCCGGGATCTGAACGCGATCGAGGAAGCGGAAGGCTACCGGCGGCTGATCGCCGATTACGGCCACACCCAGGAGGCACTCGGCAAGCTCGTCCACAAGAGCCGGAGCCATGTCGCTAACCTGTTGAGATTGCTGGACTTACCGGAAAGCGTTCGTCAGCTGGTCGAAACCGGTGAGCTCAGCATGGGCCATGCCCGGGCGCTGATCGGGGCGAGCGACCCCGAAGCCCTGGCCCGCGACGTGGTCGAGCGCGGCCTGTCGGTGCGCGAGGTCGAAAAGCTCGCCCGCTTCGGCAAGCCCGGCCGCGAGCGCCAGGGCCGGCTCGAGATCAGGGGCGCGGGCGCCGACATCGAGGCGCTCGAGCGCCAATTGGGCGACATGCTCGGCCTCAAGGTCAGGATCACCCACAAGCCGGACGGCGGCACCGTCGCGCTCAATTATTCGACCCTCGACCAGCTCGACATGATCTGCCAGCGCCTCAGCGGCGAGAAGATCTGAATCGCTCGCCCTGCACCTCTAACCCGCCGAGCGTGCAGCCGCGAGCTCGGAGCGGGAGAGCTAGGCCGAAGGCCGCTCATTCTGGAACGCTCCGCTCAGCCACATTTCACGCCTGGGTTTCCGCTTCGCGGGAATCGTTGCGTCATTGCGTCGTTGCGTTGAAATCTGGAGGCCGACGGCATTGGTAAGCACCGGCCAAGGCGCCTCCTAGATCCGGCACCCCTCCTGAGCTATCGCAGCCGCGCCGCCTGGCGACAGATCGCGAAAAGCTCCTCGTCGACCGCCGTCGGGCCGAGGCCGCCGGAGGCTTTTACCTGCCGTTCCGCCTCCAGCAGTCGGCTGACGCTCCGCGCCAGAGCTTCCGGGCGCCAGTTCCTGAGCTGTCGGGCGATCGAGTCCTTTTCCTTCCAGAACAACGACTTACCCTGTGACGCCATGACGCCGTCGGGGCTGTTGCCGAGCTCGACCTGGGCGCGCAGCCGGGCCAGCAGGCTCATCCGGCGGAGCACCGCCCGGATCAGCGGGATGCCCTCGATCCCTTCGCTCGCCAGCCGGAGCAGCTCCGCCTGTAGGACGGCGGAATTGCCGTTGCCGACGCTGTCGACGAGGCGGCTCAGATCCCCTTCCTCCGCCGCCGCCCCGACCGCGTCGAGGGAATCGTGGTCGAGAGGTTTCGGCTGCTCGGGCGTTGCGTCGAGATACAAAGCGAGCTTCCGAAGCTCGAGCGCCAGGATCGACCGGTTGCCGGCGCAGGCGTCGGCGAGGCGACGGGCGACGTCGGGGCGGACGGTCAGCCCCTCGGCCCGGCCCATCTCCGTCACCAATCGCTCCGCTTCCGCGCCTTCCGGCGCGTAGCTGGCCAGGGCCAGAGCGGCCGGCTCGGCGAGGGCGAGCTTGAGCAGCTTCGAGGCCGGCTTGAGCGCTCCGGCGATCAGCAGCACGGGATTGCCGGCCGCGGGCGACTCCAGCAGCGCCTCGACCGCCGCCAGGCACTCGTCCCCGGCGGGCTGGACGACGATGTAGCGCGCGCCGCCGAACAAGGAGATGGAAGCCGCCTCGTCGGCGAGGCGGGCCGGGTCCGACTTGAGCTCCGCCCCAGTCAGCTCGACCTTTTCGGCCTCCCGGCCCGCACCGGCGGCGGCGACCTTGATCAGCGACTGGGATCCCGAATCGTCCGGGCCGTAGAGGAGGAAGAAGCGGTAGGCCGAGGGGCTTCTCAGCGCCCGCTCAATCTCGGCGCGTTTGGCTTTCACGGGGCGCCGGCGCTTCGCCGCGCGTAGAGGGCGACGCGGGTGACGATCTGGTCCGCGATCTCCTTCGACAGCCGCTCGAGAGCGGTCTGCTCGGCCGCCACCGTCGCATATTCGGAGCCGACGACGTCGATCCCGGCGTCGGAACCGGCGGTCGCGTCGAGCAGCACCGTGCCCTTGACCGAGTCGACGAGCCGGTAGCGCGCCCGCAACGTCCGGCGCTCGCGGGTGACGGCGTCGTCGCGGCGGATCCCGAAGCCGGTGATCTCGTCATCGAGCAAAACTTCGAGCCTGTAGGCCGCGGCGCCCGCCTGCGGGGCGCCGAGGCGGTCCTCGAGCGCGGTCCGGACCAGCCACCCGGCGCGCCCTTCGATCGGTGCGACGGTCACCGAGCGAAGAGTCCGGGCCACCGGGCCGGAAGCGCCTCCGCCGTAGAGCGGCTGCAGCCCGCAGCCCGCCAGCAGAAGGGTCAGTAAGAGGAGACTCCTCATGAGACCACGTTGACGAGCCGGTCGGGCACCACGATCACCTTGCGTGGCGCTTTGCCTTCGAGGATGCGGGCCACCTTCTCCGAAGCGAGCGCCATTTCCTCCAGGGCTTCCCTGGCGGCGCCCTTCGGCGCGGTGAGCGTGTCGCGAAGCTTGCCGTTGACCTGGACGGCGATCGTCACTTCCTCCTCGACCAGCAGGGCGGGATCGGCGGCCGGCCATTCGGCCCGGGCGATCAGCCCCTCCCGGCCCATCGCGGCCCAGGCCTCCTCGGCGAGATGCGGGACCATCGGCGCGGCGAGACGGATCAGAATCTCCACCGCCCTGCTCCGCGACGGGGAGGCGGGCGCTTTCTCGAGCGCGTTGGTCAGCTCGTAGAGATTCGCCACGGCCTTGTTGAACGCGAGCGACTCGATGTTCGCGCCAACCGCGGCGATCGTGCGGTGGGCCTTGCGGTCGACCGCCGGATCCTCGCCGTCGCCGAGCCAGGTCGAAGTCCCGCGCTCCGCTTCCTCCGCGGCGAGTCGCCAGATCCTCTGGACGAATCGCCAGCTGCCCTGGATTCCCGCCTCGCTCCATTCAAGGTCGCGCTCGGGCGGGCTGTCGGAGAGCATGAACCAGCGCACCGCGTCGGCGCCATACTGGTCGACGATCGGCTCGGGATCGACCGTGTTGCGCTTCGACTTGGACATCTTCTCGATCCGGCCGCGGGTGACGGGCCCCGAATGGCTCTCGGCTTCCTCGGGAGTCAGCCACTTGCCGTCGGCATCCTGGAAGGTGACGTGGGTGACCATGCCCTGGGTGAAGAGGCCCCGGAACGGCTCCTCGACGTCAAGCTTGCCGATCCGCCGAAGCGCGCGGGTCCAGAAGCGGGCGTAGAGCAGGTGCAGGATGGCATGCTCGACACCGCCGATATACTGGTCGACGGGAAGCCAGCGTTCCGCCTCGGCGCGGCCGAACGGGGCGTCGCCCGGCTGGCTGGCGAAGCGGATGAAATACCAGGAGGAATCGACGAAGGTGTCGAGCGTGTCGGTCTCGCGCCGGGCCGCGCCGCCGCAATCCGGGCAGTCCACTTTCGACCAGGTCGGGTGGCGGTCGAGCGGGTTGCCCGGAGTTTCGAAGTCGATGTCCTCGGGCAGGACGACGGGGAGCTGGTCGCGCGGCACCGCGACCGGTCCGCAGGCGTCGCAATGGACGATCGGGATCGGAGTCCCCCAGTAACGCTGCCGAGACACGCCCCAGTCGCGAAGCCGCCACACGGTCGTGCCCTCGCCCCAGCCCTCGGCCTCCGCTCGGGCGATCACCTCGCGGATCGCGTCCTCGGCGGTGAGGCCGTCGAGGAAGCGGCTGTTCACCAGCCGGCCGGGCCCCGAATAGGCCTCGTCGCCGATCGGCTCGTCCGCCTCCTCGGGCGACGGGGCGACGACCCGGGTCACCGCAAGACCATATTTGCGGGCGAAATCGAGGTCGCGCTGGTCGTGCGCCGGACAGCCGAAAATGGCGCCGGTGCCGTAATCCATCAGCACGAAGTTCGCGACATAGAGTGGCAGGGACCAGTCCGGGTCGAGCGGGTGGATCACCCGGATGCCGGTGTCGAAGCCCTTCTTCTCGGCGGTCTCGAGCTCGGCCGCGGTCGTGCCGCCCTGCTTGCACTCCGCGATGAAGGCGGTGAGCGCGTCATTGTCCTTGGCCAGAACGAGCGCGATGGGATGATCGGGCGAAATGGCGGCGAAGCTCGCTCCGAAGATCGTGTCCGGCCGGGTGGTGAAGACTTCGAACGAAGAAGGAAGGGCTTCGACAGGCTCAGCCCGAACGGACTGGGCCTCCAAGCTCCCCTCCGTTCGCCCTGAGCCTGTCGAAGGGCGTTCCTTCGCTTCGACAGAAGCCAGATCGAACCTAAACCTCAGCCCCTGGCTCTTGCCGATCCAATTCTCCTGCATCAGCCGGACCTTGTCGGGCCATTGGTCGAGCCGGCCGAGGCCGTCGAGCAGCTCCTCGGCGAAGTCGGTGATCCTCAGGAACCACTGGCTCAACTTTCGCCGCTCGACCGGCGCGCCCGAGCGCCAGCCGCGGCCGTCGATCACCTGCTCGTTGGCGAGCACGGTCATGTCGACCGGGTCCCAATTGACCTCGCTCTGCTTCCGGTAGACCAGCCCCGCCTCATACAGGTCGAGGAACAGCGCCTGCTCGTGGCCGTAATAGGAGGGATCGCAGGTGGCGAACTCGCGGGTCCAGTCGATCGCCAAGCCCATCAGCTTCAGCTGGGCGCGCATCGTGTCGATGTTGGACCATGTCCACTCGCCGGGATGGACCTTCTTCTCCATCGCCGCATTCTCGGCCGGCATTCCGAAGGCGTCCCAGCCCATCGGGTGGAGAACGTCGAAGCCGTTCATCCTCTTGTAGCGCGCGAGGACGTCGCCCATCACATAGTTGCGGACGTGGCCGATATGGATCCGCCCCGACGGATAGGGGAACATCTCGAGGACGTAGGCGCGAGGACGGGCGCCGTCGCCGGAAGCGTGGAAGGTGCCTTGCTCCTCCCAGACCTTCTGCCAGCGCGCGTCGGCCTCGAGCGGGTTGAAACGCGCCGCCATGATCAGAAAGGCTCCTTAGCTGGCGATCGCGTTCCGGCGAAGGTCGCGGGCGCGGGTGAGGATGATCTCCTCGAGCTTCTGGACGGTCGCCGCCGCGACCGGCGCGTCCACCCACTGGCCGCCCTGGAGCACCTGGCGGGAGGCGGCGATGCGCAGCGCATCGGCGCGAAGGTCGCGGTCGAGGATGGTGGCGGTGACCTTGACCCGCTCGCCGGGCGAGCCGGGGTTGCTGTACCAGTCGGTAACCAGCACTCCGCCGTTCGAATCGACCTGAGCCATCGGAGCGAACGAGAGAGTCTCGAGGGCGGCGCGCCAGAGATAGGAATTGACTCCGATCGTCGACACCCGCGACGCCGCCAGATCCGCCTCGCGCACCCGGTCGCCGCTGCTGCGTCCGAGCGATTTGTTGATATCCTCCCGAACGAAGTCGCAGGCGGTAAGGCCAAGGGCGCCGACGATCGTCAGGGCCAGAATTGCAGCGCGTCGCATGAAGCTTGTGTCCTCGGAAACTACAGGGGTCGAGCGCCGTTATAGAACGCGCCACGCGTGCGGCAAGCCGTCTCTCGGCCGGAAGGGAGCCAAGCGCGAGGCTGGAGGTTATGTGGCACATTAACCGTGGGTTGTGGAAAAGATGCAACATGCCGCAACGATTCGTGTCGGTACCCCGCGCTTCGCTGGTTTGACCGGCACGGACGTACTACATCCGCTGCGATACGGGAGTCGCTTGACGTGATTGTGAAGCTCGGTGGCATCGGTGCAGTGGGAAGCGGAGCGCTCGTCGCGCTGTCGCTGGTGCTCACGCCCGCCCTCGCCGCGACCAGCCAGCCGGCCAGGAAGGCAAGGCCGACCGCCTCGCTCCGCGGCGGCACCTTCACCCCCGCCGTCGCCGATCCCCGCCTCGCCGCGGAGCTCGCCCGCCGAGGCGTTCAGGCCAACAGCTTCCGGTTCACGCCGGCGCCGACTTCGATCAACCGCAGCCAGTCGATCCGGGTCGCCATCCGCGCCCGCGCCGCGACCCCCGCGGGAGCGCTTCGCCGCGCCGCCGACGTCTCGGCCACTCCGGTCACCGCGATCACTCCCACCGTCTACAATCTCGGCGCGTCGGTCGGCTGGAAGCGCTTCGCGCTCTCCGGCGACGTCGACAGCGTCAAGGGCGGCACCCTTCCCGGCGGCCGCAAGGCGGCCGAGGTCGGTGTGAGCTATTCGGGCAGCCGCTTCACGGCCCGCGCCGAGGCCGGAGTCGCCAAGGTCGATCCCGCGACTCCGCGAATCATCGCCGAGGACGAGAGCTACACGGCCGGCCTCAGCGGGTCCTACCGGATCGCCCGCAACCTCGATGTCACCGGCGGGGTCCGCTACAAGATCCAGCGCGACCGGCTCGAGGCGCTCGCCGATCCTCGCCGCGACAGCCAGGCCGTCTACGTCGGAACCGCCTTCCGCTTCTAGGTGAGCCAAGCGTCAATCCCCGCCCAGCCATAGATATTCGGCAATTGCCGGGCCTTGCCCGCGTCCAGTCCGCCGAGGGCGATGATTGGCACTTTCGCTTGGCCGGCGATCAGGCCGAATCGCACCGGCCCGAGGGCTCGGGCCCCTGGATGGGATCGCGTCGGAAAGGCGGGCGACAGGAAGACCAGGCTCGCGCCCGACCGCTCGGCCGTTTTCAGTTCCCGCAGATTGTGAGCGGAAGCGCTCCGCAAGCTCCCGCCGCGGCCGCCATGCACTCCGTCGCCGCGCAGACCGCTCCCGGCGAGCAGCAACAGCCGACGGCGCTTCGCCACCCGCCGCACCCGATTGAAGAGCTGCCGCCGTTGCGCCCCGGGAAGGCTGTAATGGCGGAAGACCACTCCCGAGCCCTTGGGCAGCCGTTCGAGCGCCGCCCAAAGGGCCTCGCCCTGACGCTCGTCGGTCATCAGCCAGAGGCGCGGCAGAGGCTGGCGGCGAAGCATGGCGCTTCCTATAGCAGCCGCCATGACCGGCGCATCACCCGCACAGCGGCTCCACGAGGTGAGGGAAGCGATAGCGCGCGCCGCTCGCCTCGGGGCGCGCCGACCGGAGGACGTGACCCTGATCGCGGTCTCCAAGACCCAGGGCGCCGACTCGATGCGGCCGCTGATCGACGCCGGACAGCGCGACTTCGGCGAGAATCGGGTCCAGGAGGCTCAGGACAAATGGCCGGCGCTCATGGCCGAGGTGCCGGGCCTTCGACTCCACCTGATCGGCCGGCTCCAGTCCAACAAGGCGGCCGACGCGGTCGCCCTGTTCGATTCGATCCACTCGGTCGATCGCCCGTCGCTGGTCGCGGCGCTGGCCGAGGCGATGGCGAAGGCGGGGCGGCGCCCGGACTGCTTCCTCCAGGTCAATATCGGCGACGAGCCGCAGAAGGGCGGCTGCGCGGTCGCAGACCTGCCGGCGCTGGTCGGGAGCGCCCGCGAAGCCGGCCTTCCGCTCCTCGGACTGATGTGCATTCCGCCGGCCGACGTCGAACCGGCGCCCTATTTTGCCCTGTTGGCCAAGCTCGCCCGCCGGCACGGCCTCCCGGCTCTCAGCATGGGCATGTCGGCCGATTACGCGACGGCGGTGACGACCGGCGCCACCCATGTCAGGGTGGGGACCGCGCTTTTCGGAGACAGATCCTGAGGTTCGCAGCCCTTATCTTCGATTTCGACGGAGTGATCGTCGACAGCGAGATCCTCTCCAACCTGGTCCTCGCCGAAGCCCTGACCGAGCTCGGCCATCCCACGACTTTGGAGCAGTCCGTCGAGCGCTATATCGGGTTCAACTGGCGGGACACGGTCGCTGTGATCGAATCGGAGATCGGGCGCCCGCTGCCGGACGGCTTCCGGGCACGGACGAAAGAGGCATTCGAGCTGCGGCTGGACGAAGTCACCGCGGTTGCCGGAGTCGCTGATTTTCTCGAGGCGCTTCCGCCGGTGCCCAAAGCGGTGGCGTCGTCCAGCCCGACCAGCTGGCTGCGCGGTTCGCTCGAGCGGTTCGGCCTCGCCCATCATTTCGGCGACCGGCTGTTCAGCGCCGCCGAGCATGTCTCGCGCGGCAAGCCGCATCCCGACATCTACCTCCACGCGGCTCGCGAGCTCGGGGTCGGGCCGGCGGAAGTGCTGGTCATCGAGGATACGCCGACGGGAGTGAAGGCGGCGCGGGCGGCGGGAATGACGGTGGCAGGCCTGTGCGCCGGGCTTCACTGCGGGCCCGGCCACGGCGAACGCCTGCGCTCGGCGGGAGCCGGGCATGTCGCCGGCAGCTACCCGGAACTGCTTGAACTCATTAGCTAAACGATGCCGACGCCATGGCGTCAGAGCTGGTGGCCGCTGCGCGATCGCTTGGTTTCCAGATAGGCGCGGTTGTGGGCATTGCCGCCGGCCTTGAGCTCGACCCGCTCGCTCACCCTCACCCCCGCGGCCTCCAGCCCTTCGACCTTGCGGGGGTTGTTGGTGAGCAGCCGCGCCTCGTCCTGCCCCAGCGCCGCCAGCATTCGGGCGGCGAGCGCGTAATGGCGCTCGTCGTCGGCGAAGCCGAGGCGGAGGTTGGCGTCGACCGTGTCGAAGCCCTGGTCCTGAAGGGCATAGGCCCTGAGCTTGTTGACGAGGCCGATGCCGCGGCCTTCCTGGCGCAGATAGAGGAGGATTCCCCAGCCCGAAGCGGCGATCGCCGCCAGGGCTGAGTCGAGCTGCGGGCCGCAGTCGCATTTCAGTGAGCCGAGCACGTCGCCGGTCAGGCATTCGCTGTGCAGACGGACGAGCGGCGGCTTCCCCGAAGGCGTTCCGATCAGCAAGGCGACATGCTCGGCGCCGTCCTCGTCGGAGCGGAAGGCGACGATCTCCGCCTGCTCGGCGAAGCGCGTCGGGAGGCGGGCGCGCGAAGCGATCCGGAGCGAGGTCGCACGCTCGAAGGCCTTCAAGTCCTCGGGAGAAAGGGAGACGGCGTCGGGCCCCGCCTCGCCGTCGAGGAACAGGGCCGGGAGCAGGCCGGCCCGGCGCGCAAGGGCGATGGCGGCGCCGGCCGCGCTCTCGCACCCCATCTGCTTGGCGCGGAAGGGCCCTTTCAGCGGGTTCGACAGGTCGAGCGCGGGGTCGGCGACGGCCGTGGCCTGGGCCAGGCTCATTGCCGTCCGCTCGATCCTGACCGGCCCGCTGGGGACGGCGTCGCGCTGGTTGGCCAGCTTCAAGGTCACCGCCCGGTGGCCCGAGATGAGCAGGTCGGCCGGCCCGGATGCGTCGAAGGCGGCGAGCGCCGCTTCGTCGGCGGTCTCGACGGCGAGGAAGCCGATTCCGCCGATCCGGACCGGCCAGCCGCGCCGAAGCGAGTCGATCGCCCGGGCGACGTCGCGCCCGCCGCTCAAATCGAGAATTCCGTCACCAAAGGAACATGGTCCGAGGGCCGGGTCCAGTTGCGGCAGGGCTCGTGGACGACGTGGCGCACGGCCTGGCGCGCGACGTCGGCGGTCGCCCACATATGGTCGAGGCGGCGGCCGCGGTCGTTCCTGGTCCAGTCGGGCGAGCGGTAGCTCCACCAGGTGTGGAGCCGCTTGGGCGCCGGATGGAAATGGCGGCCGAGGTCGACCCAGTCGTTGCTCTGCTGGAGCCGGGCCAGGGCCTCGACCTCGACCGGCGTGTGGCTGACGACATTGAGCAGCTGCTTGTGGTTCCACACGTCGCACTCCAGCGGCGCGACGTTGAAGTCGCCGACGACGATCGTCGGGCAGGCGCAGGCCTCGGACCAGCGGGTCATGCGCTCGATGAAATCGAGCTTCTGGCCGAACTTGGGATTGACCTCGCGGTCGGGGGTGTCGCCGCCGGCGGGAATGTAGACGTTCTCGAGCCGGATCCCGCAGTCGAGCCGGACTCCGATGTGGCGGGCCTCGCCATTGGCCTGCCAGTCGTGCCGCTCCTCCTCGCGCGCCGGAAGCCGGCTGAGGATGGCGACTCCGTGGTGCATGCGCTGGCCGCAGACGATCTGGTGGACGTAGCCGAGCCGCGCGAACATGGCGGCCGGGAAGTCGGCGTCGCAGACCTTGGTCTCCTGAAGGCACAGGATGTCGGGCGCTTCCTCGAGAAGGAACTTCTCGACGATCTCGATCCGGGCGCGGACGGAATTGATGTTCCAGGAGGCGATCTTGAGAGCGGTGGACATGGCTCAAGGCTCTAGCGGCAGCGGCCCGATAGGCAAAGGCCCCCGCTCCGGGGGCGTGGAGCGAGGGCCAACCAAGCGTGGTCTACGCGAGGCTCGACTGCGGCGGCAACGCCGGGCAACAGGGGGAAAACCCGACAGCGACCACCCGCAATCGCACTTGATGTTTTAGTGTCTCATTCCTGTCGCGGCGATGAATGGGCTCAGGCCTTGCCCCGCTTGACCGGCCTCTGGAAGGTGAAGGCGCTGTCGGCGACCGGGACGTTGAAGCGCTGGCCGGAGAGCTTGACGATCGTCCGGTTGTTCTGCGCGTCGATCACCGTCCAGCCCTGGAGGAGAAGGCCGGACGGGGCGCTCGAAACCTTGGCGAAGCCGAGCGTGATGGTTCCGAATTCCGGCTTCCTGGGATCGCGCGCCTGGACGAGCATCGTCTGGCCGTCGTTGCGGATCACCTTGGCAATTCGGCTGAGGTCCGGATTCGGGTTCAGAAGGACCCCGAGCGGCGAGTTGCCGATCGGCCAGTCGTCGACCCGTCCGGTCTCATAGTCGATCATGTTGAGCTTACGGCCGTCGGCGACGATCAGGAGCGGCACGCCCTTCTGATACTGGAAGCGAAGCTTGCCCGGCCGCTTCAGGGTCATGGTGCCGGTCAGAGCGCGGCCCTTGCGGTCGGTCTGGCGGAAGCTTGCCACCATCGTGCTCACCGCCTTGAGGTGCGCCGTCACCTGCGCGAGCGGCGCGGGGGCCTGGGCGACCACCGGCGCCTGCGGCATCAGCATCGCGGCGGCGGCGACCGGCGCGGCGGCAAGGGCGAGCGTCTTCAAACGCATCATCATAATGTCTCCATCGAATGGAATTTTGCGGAGCGCTAGGCTTTCGCGCTTGAATGCCCTCTGAACCCTCGCAGTTTCGGGCGTTCAGCCGAAGCTTAGGCTGCAGCGTCCTGTACGTTCCATCGCAAAGTCGCATTGGGCCAGCACGTCCATTCCGACAAGCGCATTGAACTCGAATTCGTTCGTGAGCTCGATCCCGATCACTTCGCTGAACACGAACGGGAAGCTGGGCGTCTCTTCCGACGGAGAATTGGGCAAGAGACCGATGCGGAAGGAATAGCGCTCCGCCACCCCGTGCCCCTGGGCCGAGGCGAGAGGGCGCTTGCCGAGCCCCTTCAGGCCAAGCTTCTCGGCCAGAGCGGAAGCCACTCCGCTAACCGAAGATCCTGTGTCGAGCAGGGCGGTCGCTTCCATTTCCCTGAGGTCTGTGACCGGAGACGGAAGCAGAATCTGAATCGGTAACAGAATCCGGCGCCGCTCGCGCCTCCATTCAATGGCCCGCATCCGACCAGACGCCCAGGAAAATGGGCTCGTCGGTGACCTCCTGTATCGAGAACACCCCATCGGGAAACCGCTCCGAAGCCGCCAGGAGGAGCTCCCGCGGCGTATTGAAGTAGCCGACAATCTGCCCGTCCCTCATCAGCGCGAGCTCGTCTCGGTGCTCCGGCAGAATCGAATCCAGCATGCTCATGAACGCGTCGTAATTGCGGTCGACCTCTTCCTGCTGCCGTTGCGACGTCATCCCAGCCTCCAGTCGGTCAGCAGAATCGCACAATCCCGCGTCGGCGTAACGGGGAAATCAGGGACTCACGAAATTAGGATGTGCCAGCGTTTCCGACCCCGCCCTAAAGCGGCCGCCCCTCCGGGTCGACGAGCACCTCTCGCCGCCCCACATGATCCGGGGCGCTGACGATTCCGTCCTTCTCCATCCGCTCGATCAGGCGGGCGGCGTTGTTGTAGCCGACGCGGAGCTGGCGCTGGAGGTAGGAGGTGGAGGCCTTCTGGCTCTCCGCCACCGTCTGGATCGCCTTGCGGTAGAGCTGGGCCTCGGGATCGTCCTCGCCGGTCGGCTGGCCCTCGAACATGTAGCCGCCGTCCTCGGGCTCCTCGGTCACCGCCTGGACGTAGTCGGGCCGGCCCTGCGACCGCCAGTGCTCGGCGACCGCCCTGACCTCCTCGTCGGAGACGAACGGGCCGTGGACCCGGGCGATCTGCTTGCCGCCCGGCATGTAGAGCATGTCGCCCTTGCCGAGCAGCTGCTCCGCGCCCTGCTCGCCGAGGATGGTCCGAGAGTCGATCTTGGAGGTGACGGCGAAGCTGATCCGGGTCGGAAGGTTCGCCTTGATCACCCCGGTGATGACGTCGACCGAGGGCCGCTGGGTAGCCATGATCAGGTGGATCCCCGCCGCCCGGGCCTTCTGGGCGAGGCGCTGGATGAGGAACTCGACCTCCTTGCCGGCGGTCATCATCAAATCGGCGAGCTCGTCGACGACGACGACGATCTGCGGAAGGACCTCATATTCGAGCTCCTCCATCTCATATTTGGGCTGGCCGGTCTCCGGGTCGTAGCCGGTCTGCACCCGGCGGCCGAGCGATTGGCCCTTGGCCTTGGCCTCGCGCACCTTGGCGTTGAAGCTGCTGAGCTGCCGGACTCCGACCGAGGCCATCATCCGGTAGCGCTCCTCCATCTGCTCGACGGTCCACTTGAGCGCGCGGATCGCCTTGGCGGGCTCGGTGACCACCGGAGCGAGCAGGTGCGGAATGTCGTCGTAGCTGCTCAGCTCGAGCATCTTCGGGTCGATCAGGATCATTTTGCACTGCTCGGGAGTCAGCCGGTAGAGCAGAGACAGGATCATGCAGTTGAGGCCGACCGACTTGCCCGAGCCGGTGGTTCCGGCGACGAGCAGGTGCGGCATCGGCGCCAGGTCGGCGACGACCGGATCGCCGGCGATGTTCTTGCCGAGCACGATCGGGAGCTGGGCAACCTGGTCCTCGAAGGCGTGGCTGGCGATCAGCTCGCTGAGAACCACCATCTCGCGCTTCGGATTGGGAAGCTCGATCCCGATCACGCTTCGGCCGGGGATGGTGGCGACCCGGGCGGACAAGGCCGACATGTTGCGGGCGATGTCGTCGGCGAGCTGGATGACCCGGCTCGCCTTGATCCCGCTCGCCGGCTCGAGCTCGTACATGGTGACGACGGGGCCGGGGCGGACCTCGACGATCTCGCCCTTCACCGAGAAATCGTCGAGCACAGATTCGAGCAGCCGCGCGTTGCGTTCCAGGCTTGCCTTGTCGAGCGCTCCGCCGATCGGCGGCGGCGCGGGAGAGAGCAGCTCGAGACCGGGCAGCTGGTAGCTGTCGCCCAGCGCAAGCGACGCCTGGCGCTCGCGGAGCGGCCTCCTGGCCTGGGCCGGGGTGCGCACCCGGTCGTTGATGACGGTCCGGGGCGGTTCGGAAGGAGCGATGACCGGAGTCCGCGCCGGCCGGTCCTCGGGCTCCGGAAGCTCCTCGTCCGAGTCGGCGAAGGCGCGTTCCCGCCGAGGCAGGCGGCGCGAGGCGATCCAGGCGCGCTCATCGGAGCGCAGGCCGAGACCGAACCAGCACGAGACGAGGCCCAGCGCTCCGAAAAGGCCGACCGCGGCGATCCGGAACGGCTCGACGATCCCCGGCTCGCCGATCGCCCCGAGGCCGAGCTCGACGAGCTTGGCGAGCGACAGGCCGGCGGCGCCGCCCCAGCTCGCCGGGAGGCCGTTGACCGCTTCGCCGACGAGCAGCGAGGCGCCGCCGCCGACCAGCGTCAGCCCCACCATGGTGAGAGCGAGCGAGCGCAGCCAGCGGGTCGACTGGGCGCCGGAGGCGATTCGGATGCCGATCAGAGCGACGAGTGGAAGCAGAAGCACCGCCGGGGGTCCGAACAGGCTGAGGAGCAGGTCGGCGGCCCAGGCGCCCGGAGCGCCGACCCAGTTCCTGACCGGGCCGGCGGCGGCGGTGTTGAGCGAGGGATCGGTCGAGCGATAGCTGACCAGCGCCAGCAGCAGGAGCAGGGCCGCCGCTCCGAGAGCGCCGCCGATCAGCAGCGCCCAGCTCCGGCGCATGCCGTTCCTGACTCCGCTCCGCCATTGTGCCAGTCTCACCTGACGGGCGCTCTGCGCTGCTGTAGCCGCCATCCCCGTGCCCCAAATGTTCCGAGCAAGACAATGCGCCCGCCGGGAGTCCGCGGTCAAGCGCTTGGCGTTGCAGCTTTGCATCGGTAGGGCGGGAAAATCGTTGAAGGGCAGATCATGGATCGCGCGGACGTCATCATCCTCGGCGGCGGGCTCATCGGGCTGACCCTGGCGCTCGCGCTCGACCGCCACGGCCTCTCGGCGATCGTCATCGATCCCGCCGATCCGGAGCGCAATGTCGCCCCGGCCTTCGACGGCCGGGCCACCGCCATCGCCAGCGCGTCGTGGCGGATGCTTGAGGCGATCGGAATCGCGGAGCGGCTCGAGGGCGAAGGCTGCCCGATCCTCTCGATCCGGGTCAGCGACGGACTCCGGCCGGGCGGGATCGTCTTCGACTCCGAGGAGGCGGACGACCCGCTCGGCATCATGGTCGAGAACCGGCGGCTCCGGCAGGTGCTTCGCGAAGCGGCGCTGGAGGCGGGCAGGGTGCGATTGCTGATGCCGGCCCAGGCCGCCGAAATCGTCCGCGATTCGGCCGGGGTCCGGGTCGCGCTGGAAGATAGCCGCGCGGTCACCGCGCCGCTTCTGGTCGGCGCGGAGGGCCGCAACTCCCCGACCCGGGAGGGGGCCAACATCCCGCTCGCCCGCTGGAGCTACGATCATACGGCGGTGGTCCTCACCGTCGAGCACGAGCGCCACCACGAAAACGCGGCGTACGAGATTTTCTACCCGTCGGGCCCGTTCGCCGTGCTGCCGCTGCTTCCGGGGACGCGTTCGGCGATCGTCTGGTCGGTGCCGGCGGCCGACGCCGCGGCGGTGATCGACCTTCCGGACCGGGCGATGGCCCATGAGATCGCGAAGAGGATGGGCGGCTTCCTCGGCGAGGTCCGGCTGGCCGGGCCGCGCTGGAATTATCCGCTCGGCTTCCACCACGCGGCGACGATGACGGCCGAGCGCCTGGCGCTGGCCGGCGATGCCGCCCACGGGATCCACCCGATCGCCGGCCAGGGCCTCAACCTCGGCTTTCGCGACGTCGCCGCTCTCACCCAGGTGCTGGTCGAAGGGGCCCGCCTCGGCCTCGACCTCGGAGATGCCCAATTGCTCTCACGCTACGAGCGCTGGCGGAGCCTCGACACGCTGACCGTCGCGGCCGCCACCGACGGCCTCACCCGGATCTACGGAGTCCCCGGCCGCACCGCCTCGGCGATCCGCCGGTTCGGAATGGGCGTCGTCCAGCGGGTCGGGCCCTTGAAGAGCCAGTTCATGGCCGAGGCCCGGGGCGAGAGCGGGGAGCTGCCGTTGTTGCTGCGAGGGCTGGCGATCTGAAGTCTAGGCGCGGACCGTCGCCTCCTCGGCCATCCCTGCCGCCTCGGCACCGCTCGATTCGCGGACCATGAGGAACGGGCCGGACCATTCTCCGGGAATGTTCCAGCGACCCTGGATCTCGTCGCCTTCAGCGGTGGCGGTTCCTTCATAGTGGATCGGATAATCGGCGATTTCGAGAAGGTCGTAGACCTTCGTGAAGGCGACGGAGGCGCCCTCGCGGCGGCCTTCCAGAGTGGCCTGCAGGGTCGCTTCCGGACAGCCGACATTATCGCCGGGCTCGCTGGTCTCTCCGGCGATCAGGCCTCCATCGTCGCGCAGCTCCGCCGTGAAGGGGCAGGGTTGAGGGCCGCCCGGATAATTATAGAAGCCGTTCCAGCGGCCGCTGAGGTTGAGACCCTTGCCGCTCATGCGCCGATCCGCCGGGCTTCCTCGACCAGGAGGACCGGCACTCCGTCACGGATCGGAAAGGCCAGGCCCGCCGCTTCCGACACCAGCTCCTGCCGCGCTTCATCCCAGCCCAGCTTCGTCCGGGTAACGGGGCACACCAGCAGCGCCAGCCATTCCTCCCTCATTGCAGGGTTTCCGGTCCTTCCGCGCCGCCCGGGACCATCTGCTGGAACTGCATGAACTGGACGAGCAGGTCGCAGCGCTCGGCGATGTCGGGCGCCTCGAGCAGGGCCTGCTTGGAGCCGACGTCGAGCGGCGCCACCTGGGCGATGGCGTTGACCAGCATCTCGTCGTCGAGCCGGGTGACCGCCTCCCAGTCGACCCAATAGCCCAGCGCGTCGGCGTAGCGGCGCGCCTCGCGCTCGAGCTCGGCCCGCTGGGCGAGGCCGAGCGGCTCCGGCTCGGAATCGTCGAAGCCGGCGCGCTCGGCCTCGACCTGGCGGTAGAGCGTGTCGACTTCCGCCTCGCGGGCGATGCGGAACCGCCCCAGGCCTTCGAGCACGATGTTGAACCGGCCGTCCTCCAGTTCCTCCGCGCCGGCGATCCGGCCGATGCAGCCGACGTCGAACAGGGGCGGAGGCTCGTCGGCGCCGCGCGGCTGGATCATTCCGATCAGCCGGTTGGTCGCGAGAGCGTCGCGAACCATAGCCTGATAGCGCAGTTCGAATATGTGAAGCGGAAGCTGCGCCCGCGGAAAAAGCAAGGCGCCGGCGAGCGGGAAAATCGGGATCCGGAGGGGAGCGTCGCCCGCCATCAGGTGAACAGGATCGCCGAGAGGCGCCGCCGCTGGGCGGCCGCCCAGGGATCTTCGAGCCCGACCACCTCCATCAGCTGGAGCAGCCGCTTCCTCGCCGCACCCTCGTTCCAGTCGCGGTCGCGGCGGATGCTCTCGAGCAGCTGGTCGGCGGCCGAGTCGCGGTCGCCCGAGGCCATCAGCGCTCCGGCAAGCTCATAGCGCGCTTCATGATCGTCCGGGTCGGCGGCGATCCGGCGCTCGAACGCGCCGGTATCCACGCCCGGGGCCGCCACTTCGGCCAAAGCGAGGGCGGAGCGCGCGCGGGCGATCGCCGGGTCGTTGGCGACGCTCTCCGGCACGGCGCCGAGCGACGCCCTCGCCTCGTCCGGCCGGCCGGCCGCGATCAGAGCCCGGGCATGACCGCCGATCACCCCGGCATGATCGGGCGCCATCTCCAGGATCTGGCCGAAGATGTTCTCCGCCCGCTCCGGGTCGCCGGCAGCGAGCACATCCTCGGCCATGGCGATCAGTGGCTCGATCTCGGCTTCGATCTGCTGCGCCTCGCCCTCGACGGGCAATTGCTCGAGGATCTGGTCGAGGAAGCGGGTCAGCTGCCCTTCCGTCCGCGCCGGGGTCAGGTCGGCGACGAGCTGGCCCTGGAAGATGGCGTAGACGGTGGGGATCGACTGGACGCGGAACTGCGCGGCGATGATCTTGTTCGAGTCGACGTCGATCTTGGCGAGCCGCACGCCCTTCGCCGCATAATCGGCCGCGACCTTCTCCAGGATCGGGGTCAGCTGCTTGCAGGGCCCGCACCATTCGGCCCAGAAATCGACGATGACGAGCGAGGTCATCGACGGCTCTATGACGTCACGCCGGAAAGTCTCGAGCGCTTCCTTCTCCGCCGCGCTCATGCCCAATGTCGCCACTGTCCGCCTTTCCAAGCCAGAAGGTCTTCCAGCCGCCTATGTGGGATTGCGGGGGCTCCTGCCAACCCTATCTAGCCCCTTGCCGGGTGGCGGACCCCATGCTAGCAGCCGCCGCCTTACCTCAGCCGGGGGCGTCAGTCGCTTCCGGCGCGGCTCAGAGCGGGCGTAGCTCAGGGGTAGAGCACAACCTTGCCAAGGTTGGGGTCGAGGGTTCGAATCCCTTCGCCCGCTCCAGTCTTTCCGCCGGTCGAAATGGCGGCCGGGAGTTTTCAATGATCAGCCTTGCCCTTCTCCTTGCCGCGGCCGTGCCCGCCCCGGCTCCGCCCCGCTCCTTCATTCCTCCGGTGTCGGCCCGAGCTGTCGTCACGACGCCGTCCGGGCTGCGCTTCGAAACCCTGAAAGGCGGGATCGGAGCCAGGCCGACCACCGCCGATCTGGTCCTCGTCACCTACGAGGGCCATCTCGCCGACGGGACCCTGTTCGACGCCAGCCCCCAGCCGACCGCCTTTCCGGTGACGGGCGTGGTCCCGGGCTTCGCCGAGGCCCTGCAGCTGATGCAGAAGGGCGGCCGCTACCGTTTCTGGATCCCGCCCGCTCTGGCATACGGCGCCGAGGGCGTGCCCGGCGCCATTCCGGCCAACGCCGAGCTCGAGTTCATCGTCACCCTGGTCGATATGAAGCCGGCGGCCGAGGCTGCACCTCCCGCCCAGCCCCCGGTTCAGCCCCCCGCTCAACCCTAGGCCGGGAACGCATCGGGGCGGCCCCCGTTCTCCAGGGCACCAGTCAGGCGCGACTCTCCGTCGCCGCCGCCGGATCGCCGCCGCGGGGATATGAGCAAGCAACTCGACAATTTCGATTCGTCCGCCTTCGAGCCGCCTCCGGAGGCGGTCGATTTCTATGTCGAGAGCCTGAGGCTGCTCAAGGACTCGGGTATTCCCTTCCTGCTGTCGGGCACCTACGCCTTGTCCTGCTTTACCGGGATCACCCGGCCCACCAAGGATCTCGACGTCTTCTGCAAGCCGAGCGACGCGCCCAGGATCCTCGGCTACTTCAAGTCGCTCGGCTTCGAGATCGAGATGGAGGACGAGCGCTGGATCGGGAAGGTCTGGCGGGGCGACAATTTCTTCGACGTCATCTTCAACATCTCTTCGGCCAGCATCCCGATCACCGACGAATGGTTCGCGGTCGCCTATGAGGCGGAGGTCTATGGAACGACGGTTCGGGTGACCCCGCCGACCCAGTTCATCCTCTCCAAGCTCTTCCTCCAGACCCGCTACCGCTACGACGGCGCCGACATCGTCCACGCCATCCTGATCAAGCATGACGAGATCGACTGGAAGTGGCTGCTGTCGAACATGGAGCTCTATTGGGAGGTGCTCCTGATCAACGTCCTCAACTTCCGCTTCGTCTACCCGACGGAGCGCGACCTCATTCCACGCTGGCTCTACGAGGAGCTGCTCGAGCGGCTCAAGGCCCAGGACGAGATGCCGCCGGCCAGCATCAAGATCTGCCGAGGGCGGCTGATCAGCCCGACCGACTATGTGGTGGACGTTACCGAATGGGGCTTCGCCGACGTCGTCGGCAAGGGAGTGGACGAGAAGCATGAACGACCCCAGCACCACTGAGGCCCTCACGGTCGCCGCGATCGGCGACCTCCACGTCACCGAGACCTGCCACGACCGCTACCGGGCGATGTTCGAGGAGATCAGCGAGGCCGCCGACGTTCTCGCGCTCGCCGGCGACCTGACCAATTTCGGCAAGGCCGCCGAGGCCGAGATCCTCGCCGAGGATCTGCGCGCGTGCACCATTCCGGTCGTCGCGGTGCTCGGCAACCACGATTACGAGGCCGATGAAGTGGGTGAAGTGGTGCGCATCCTCCAGTCGGCCGGAGTGATCATGCTCGGCGAGCAGGCGACGGTGATCGACGGCGTGGGCTTCGCCGGAGCCAAGGGGTTCATCGGCGGCTTCGGCCGCGGCGAGCTTGGAGCGTTCGGGGAGGAGGCGATCAAGGCCTTCGTCGACGAAGCGCGCAACGAGGCGAGGCTGCTCGAAAATGCGCTTCGGTCGTTGCGCACCGAGCGCGTCGTGGCCGTCCTCCATTATGCGCCGATTCCCGAGACGGTGGAGGGGGAGCCGCTCGAAATCTACCCGTTCCTCGGCTCCTCGCGCCTCGCCCACGCGATCGACCGCTTCGACAACGTCAAGGCCGTCGTCCACGGCCACGCCCACCGCGGCGCCTATTCAGGGCACACTCCGCGCGGAGTGCCGGTGTTCAACTGCGCCCAGTTCGTGGTCGAGCCGGCCTTCGGCCGGCCTTATGCCTTGCTGGAGATCTAGAGCGTCATTCACGATGAGCGGCATAGGCTAATTCACCGCTCATCCTGAGTTGGTACTGAGCCTGGCGAAGGCCCGAATCGAAGGACCGTCTCGCTACCGCCCCTTGGCCGCCGCCGGCTGCGCCACCACCGGCGCCCTCGGCTCCAGCAGCGCGGCGCTCTCCAGCCGGTCGAGCGCGCGATGGGAAGCGACATAGCGGCGGGCGTTGGCGATCCATTCGTCGGCGCGCTCGTGGCCGGGCAGCCTCAGCACTTCCAGCAGGGCTACCTCGACCTGCCCCGATTCCAGATTCTGGCCGGCCCGGCGGAGCCGCTCGGCGGGCTGGGTCGAGGGCGTATTCTCGCGCCGGATGGTGACCAGCCCCGCCATCTCCGTCTTGAAGGCGCCCCACCAGCTCTGCCCCTGGCCGCCCCCGGACAGATGCGGCGCCACCTCCTGGAACTCCTTCTGCAGGCTCTGCACCGTGACCGGCTGGCGGGCGACGGTGAGCACGGTCGCCACCGCCTGCGGCTCGGTCGCCGCGAAGCGCTGCCTGAGCAAGGTCTCGATATAGCCGAGCGCAACCCCGCGATCGATTGCCCGCCGCGCCGCGAAGGCGACGAGCAGGCCTTCCGCCCGGTCCGCGTTGCCGACCGCGGTGCGCGACTGGAGGTCGAGCAGAGCGAGCCTTTCCTCGAGCCGGTTGACCCGCCGGGTCGTCTCCGGGTCGATCACCAGCCGCTCGCTGGCCGGCGCCTCGCCCGGTGGGGCGACGGCGGCTTCATGCTCCAGCGTCACCGGCGGCGTCGTCGGCTCGGCGGCCGGAGGGGGGGGCGGAATGATTCCGAGAAAGGTCGCGCCAGTGCCCCAATGGGCGAGCAGCCAGCCCATCGCGGCGAGCCCCGCGAGGAACGCGATGACCGGAAGGGCGAGCAGCGTCCACAGCGGCCGCTTCGCTTTCGCCGTCACCCGTCCCGGCTCATATTCCATCGCCGTCCCTCACCACGTCGAGTCCATGATTGCACAGCTTGGCGGCAAGCTCCAGCAAGGCTTGGTCGCGCGGCGCCTTCGCCACCGCCTTCGCCGCCCAGCCTTCGCCGGCGGCGGCCGCCGCCGCCGGGCTGATCGCCGCCACGGCGATCGCGTCGCGGTCGCCGGCGAGCTCGGCGAACCGAGCGCCGGCGCGGGCCGAATGGATCATCGCCACCGCCGGCCCCTCGAACCGCTCGCGCGGCACCGGCTCGGCCGCGTAGACGATCCGCCGCTCGATCGCCACGCCCGCGGCTCCGATCGCGAGATGCTCGCGGCCGCACAGATGCAGCGCCCTTTTCAGCCCCGCCGCCGCCATCATCGCCGCCGCCGCCGCGCCGTCGCACGGGCCCGTCCGAACGTCGGCGAAGCCGGCCGCGCGCGCCGCCGCTGCCGTGCTCTCGCCGACCGCGAAGCAGGGTAGATTGGCGAGGCCGGAGGGGGCGTGGCGAGCGCCGTTCGCGCTGGTCAAGAGCACGGCGTCGAAGCGCCCCGCCTTGATCGGAGGCCCCGCCACGGCGATTATCGCGAACAGCGGGGCGACGACCGGATCGAGGCCGATCGCCCGGGCGCGCTCGGCGGTCTCGGAAGCTCCCGGCTCCGGCCGCAGGACGAGGAGCTTCACCGCTCGAACAGCGCCCGCAGCCTCGGCGACGCGGCGCCCAGCAACTCGCGCGCCAGCTCGAGCGCGGCCGAGTCGTCGCCGGCCGCGAAGGTCCGGTCGCACCGTTCCGCTTCGGTCCCGTCCTCGGTCAGGATCTCGGCGCGCAGCCGGATCCCGTCTCCCTCCGGCGTCGCCAGGGCGGCGACCGGGGAGCGGCAGCTTCCGCCCAGCCCCTCGAGCAGACGCCGCTCGGCGGTGACGCACAAATGGGTGGGGCGATGGTCGATCGCCGCGACCAGGGTCCGCACCCGTCGGTCGGCGCTGCGCACCTCGACCCCGATCGCCCCCTGCGCCGGGGCCGGAAGGAAATCGTCGAGGGCGGTCCCCACCTCGCCGCGTCCGAGCCGATCCAGCCCGGCGGCGGCGAGCAGGGTCGCATCGACCTCGCCCATCTGGATCTTGCGAATCCGGGTTTCCACATTGCCTCGGAACGGCACGATGAGGAGATCGGGCCGCCGCGCCAGCAATTGCGCCGCCCGTCGCGGCGACGAGGTCCCGAGCCGCGCGCCCTCCGGTAGCATCGCGAGGCTGCCAGCGCCGACCAGCCGGTCGCGCACGTCCGCCCGTTCCAGCACCGCCGCGATCGCGAGCTCCGGCGGTCTGACCGTCTCGACGTCCTTCATCGAATGGACGGCGAGGTCGATCCGGCCTTCGAGCAGAGCCAGGTCGAGCTCCTTGGTCCACAGCGCCTTGCCGCCGATTTCGGACAGCGGCCGGTCGCGATTCTGGTCGCCGCTCGTCGCGATCGGCTCGATCTCGATCAGCTCCGGGCCCCAGCCATGGGCGTCGCGAAGCGCCGTCGCCACCAGCCGCGCCTGGACGAGGGCGAGCGGCGAGCCGCGGGTTCCGAGGCGAAGGATCGGCTGCATGCGCCGCTTGTGCTAGCGGGTGCGGCGGTGGCAGGGAAGCGGGCATGAGCCTCATCCTCGGCATTGAATCTTCCTGCGACGAGACGGCGGCGGCCCTGGTCACGTCCGGCCGGCGGATCCTCGCCCATTGCCTCGCCGGGCAGGAAAGCGCCCACAGCCCCTACGGAGGGGTGGTGCCCGAGATCGCGGCCAGAGCCCATGTCGAGATCCTCCCCGCGCTGATCGAGCAGGCTCTCGCAGAGGCCGGCGTCGAAGTGGACGAAGTGGACGCGGTCGCGGCGACGGCCGGCCCCGGGCTGGTCGGCGGAGTCATGGTCGGCCTCGTCGCCGCCAAGGGGCTGGCGCTGGCCGCCGGCAAGCCGCTCGTCGCCGTCAACCATCTCGAGGGCCACGCCCTGTCGCCGATGCTGAGCGATCCCGGCCTCGCCTTCCCCTATCTTCTCCTCCTGGTATCCGGCGGGCATTGCCAATTGCTCCATGTCGAGGGCCTCGGCCGCTATCGCCGGCTCGCAACCACCCTCGACGACGCCGCGGGCGAGGCGTTCGACAAGACCGCCAAGCTGCTCGGCCTCGGCTTTCCCGGCGGCCCCGCCGTCGAGCAAGCGGCGCTCGCCGGCGATCCCGCCGCGGTGCCGCTGCCAAGGCCGCTGCTCGGCTCGACCGAGCCGCATTTCTCTTTCGCGGGGCTGAAGAGCGCGGTGCTCCGCGCCCGTGAGAGCGGCCGCTACGGTACCGCGGACATCGCCGCCTCGTTTCAGCAGGCGGTGATCGACAGCCTCGTCGACCGGACCCGCCGAGCGCTGGAGCGGGTTCCGGAGGCGACGGCCCTGGTCGTCGCCGGCGGAGTCGCCGCCAATGCCGCGATCCGGTCGGCCCTGACCGCGCTCGCGCAGGCACGCGGTCTGCCCTTCGTCGCTCCGCCGCTGTGGCTGTGCACCGACAATGCGGCGATGATCGCCTGGGCCGGAGCGCTGCGCTTCGACGCTGGACTCACCGACCCGCTCGACTCGCCCGCCCGGGCCCGCTGGCCGCTCGACCCGGAGGCCGAAAAGGTCCGCGGCGCCGGGGTGAAGGCGTGAAGGTCGGAATCATCGGCGGCGGCGCCTGGGGGACGGCGCTGGCCCAGGTGGCGGCGGGCGGGGGCGAGACCCTGCTCTGGGCGCTCGAGCCCGAAGTCGTCGAGAGCGTCAATCGCGACCATGTCAACAGCCTCTTCCTCGCCGGCACCCCCCTCGATCCGGCGATCCGCGCCACCGGCGATATCGAGGCGCTCGCCGCCTGCGATGCTCTGCTCGTCGTCACCCCGGCCCAGCATATGCGCAGGGTCCTGGCCGCCATGCCCGGCCTCGATGTCCCGCTCATCCTGTGCGCAAAGGGCATGGAGGAAGCGACGATGGCGCTGATGCACGACGTCGCCCGCGAGGCGCAGCCGAAGGCGCCGATCGCCGTCCTCTCCGGCCCGACCTTCGCGCATGAGGTCGCCGCCGGCCTTCCCGCCGCCGTCACCCTCGCCGTCGCCGATCGCGCGCTCGGCGAGCGCCTGCGCGCCCGCATCGCCCGCCCCTGGTTCCGTCCCTATCTGTCGGACGACGTCGTCGGCGCCGAAATCGGCGGGGCCGTCAAGAACGTGCTGGCGATCGCCTGCGGCGTGGTCGAGGGCCGGCGGCTCGGCCTCAACGCCCGCTCCGCGCTCATCTCGCGCGGCTTCGCCGAGATGACCCGCTTCGGCCTCGCCCGCGGCGCCCGCGCCGAGACCCTCGCCGGCCTCTCCGGTCTCGGCGATCTCGTCCTCACCTGCTCGTCGACCAGCTCGCGCAACTTCAGCCTCGGCAAGGGCCTGGGCGAAGGCCGACAGGCGGCGGAGCTTCTCGCGGACCGCCGTACGGTGGCGGAGGGCGCGCACACAGCGCCTGTGCTCGCGAAGGCGGCCAGGGAAGCGGGGGTGGATATGCCGATCGTGGCGGCCGTCTGTGCCTTGCTGGCCGGAGAGGCGAGTGTCGACGAGGTAGTGGAGCGGCTCCTCGCCAGGCCGCTGCGGTCGGAAGGCGTTTAACCCCTCTCCCTGCAGGGGAGAGGGAGGGGCCCAAAGCGAAGCTTTGGGAGGGTGAGGGCTTGCAATCGGTACCCAGGCCCTCACCCTGGCGAGCTTCGCTCGCCTGTCCCTCTCCCCTGCAGGGAGAGGGGTAAGCTCAAAAATCCCAGCAAATGCCCTTATTCTCCCAGTCGCCGTAGCGCGTCGGCTCCTCGCCCCTCGGCCCGCCCTGCTCCTCGGCCTCGCCGCCGGGCCCGGGCACCGGCACCGGCGGGCTCGGCGACAGGTGGGCCGGCGCCGTCACGTGCGCCGGCCGCCGGCCGGCCCTGCCGATTGAAGATGGCTTGCTCATCCCCCACATCTCCACCGAGAGAGGACCGGACGCAAGGATGAACCATTTTCGGACCCTGATGCTGCTGGCGGCGATGACCGCTTTGTTCATGGGGCTCGGTTTCACCCTCGGCGGTCCGCGCGGCGCCTTCCTGGCGCTGATCGTGGCCGCGATCATGAACCTCATCACCTACTGGAACGCGGACAGGATCGTCCTGTCCATGCACAACGCAAAGGAAGTGACGGCGGCCGATTGCCCGCAGCTGGTCGGGATCGTCCACAATCTCGCCGCCCGGGCCGGCCTTCCAAACCCGCGGGTCTATCTCGTCGATTCGCCCCACCCCAACGCCTTCGCCACCGGCCGCGACCCGGCCCACGCCGCCGTCGCCGCGACGACGGGTCTGCTGGGCCTCCTCAGCAAGGCGGAAGTGGCGGCGGTGATGGCGCACGAGCTCGGACACGTCCGCAACCGCGACACTTTGGTGATGACGATGACCGCGACCATTGCCGGCGCCATCTCGATGCTCGCCAATTTCGGCTTTTTCTTTCGCGGCGGCGACCGGGCCAATCCGCTCGCGATGATCGCCGCCGTCATCCTCGCCCCGTTCGCGGCGATGCTCGTCCAGCTGGCGATCAGCCGGACTCGCGAATATGGCGCCGACCGCGCCTCCGCCGAGATTTGCGGCGACCCGCGTGCCCTCGCCTCCGCGCTCGCCAAGCTCCATCAGGGCGCCGCCCGGATCCCGAGCCCGGTGGCGATGCGCAACCCGGCCGCGGCTTCGCTCTACATCGTGCCGTCGGGCGCCGGCCGCGACAGCCTGTTCTCGACCCACCCGGACACCGGCAACCGAATCGCGGCCCTCCAGGCGATGGCCGCCGAGTTCGCGCCGCGCGCCCCGGCGGCGACCGCCGTCCCCCGGACCCGCCGGGCCGGAGCCAGCGCGCTCGACCCGCTCCGCCGGCGCCATAGGTGAACCGCCCAGCCGATCCGGCCGGAGTCCCGGCCCGCCGGGCCGCCCTCAGCCTGCTCGACGCCGTGCTCCGCAAGGGCCTTCCGCTCGAGGCCGCGCTCGACACCGCCGCGCGCGGCCTCGCGCCCAGCGACCGCGGCCTCGCCCACGCCATCGCCGCCGAGACCCTTCGCCGCCTCGGCGATCTCGACGCCCTGATCGACGGTGCCACCCGCAATCGGCTCCCCGACGACGCCAAGGCCCGGTTCGCCCTCCGGATCGCGCTCGCCCAGGCGCTGTCGCTGGAAACTCCGCCCCATGCGGCGATCTCGACCGTGCTGCCGCTCGTCGACGGCGGCCCGCGCAAGCTCGTCCACGGAGTGTTCGGAACGCTCATTCGGCAGGGCGCACGGCTTCCGGAGCTGCCGTCGCTGCCCGCAGCCGTCGAGGCGCGCTGGACCCGCCACTGGGGCGAGGCGGTCGCGGTCGAGGCCGCCAGGCTGCTGGCCGCGCCGCCGCCGCTCGACCTGATCTTCGCCACCGGAACCGGGCCGCCGGCCGGAATGGACGGGACAAGCCTGATGCCCGGCCATTTGCGACTCCCCGCCCGGGCCGCGGTCGCCGGGCTGACGGGCTATGGCGAAGGCGGCTGGTGGGTCCAGGACATCGCCGCCTCGCTTCCGGCGCGGCTGCTTGGCGCCGGCGGAGGCCGAAGCGTGCTCGATCTGTGCGCGGCCCCGGGCGGAAAGACGATGCAGCTCGCCAGCGCGGGCTTCGAGGTGACCGCGGTCGATGCTTCGGAAAGTCGTCTTGCACGACTTTCCGAGAACCTTGCCCGGACCAACCTGTCGGCCAGGGTGATCGCGGCGGATATCCTGCGCTGGTCGCCGCCCGAAAAGGTGGATTCGATCCTGCTGGACGCGCCCTGCTCGGCGACCGGAATCTACCGCCGCCACCCCGACGTCCTCCACCGCGTTCGCCCCCGAGCCGTCGCCGAGCTCGCCGAAGGGCAGAAGGCGATGCTCGGCCGGGCCGCCGGCTGGCTGAAGCCCGGGGGCACCCTGGTCTATTCGGTCTGCTCGCTCGAGCCCGAGGAGGGCGAGGCGGTGGTCGAGGCGTTCCTGGCGGAGCGCCGCGACTTCGAGGCGGCTCAGATCGAGGCAGGCGAGCTGCCCGAAGCGATCCCGGTCGAAGGCAACCGAGTCCGGATCCTGCCCGGCCTCTTCGCAGAAGCCGGCGGAGCGGACGGCTTCTTCATCGCCCGCTTCCGCCGCGCCTGACCGTCATTCCGGGCGGTCGCCAGCCTCAGGTCTCGCGGAAGACCAGGGGCGCGGGCCGCTTCGGCGCGCTGATATAATAAACGTCGTGGCAGGCCGGCATGTAATATTCCTCGCACGCCGCCTGGGAGGTGAAGCGCGGCTGTTGCCAGGAGGCATTCCAATAGGCGGCGCAATAGGATTTGACCATCTGCACCCCTTCGGGCGGGCACGGCTCGCCCGCATGGTTGGCGTTCACCGAGGCGGGCGCCGACAGGGCCGAAGCGGCGATCGCCGCCAGCCCGGCTGTCTTTTTCAGATTGAGTTTCCCAAGCATCTCATTCTCCCACGTTTCGCCGGCGCCCGAGCGACTCGCTCGAGGCGAGCCCGGCCGCGCCAGAGTAGGCCCGCCGCGCGGTCCGTACGACGAGCTTTGGGTCCGTATGCGTTCCATAGGCCGTAGAATCCGCAACTCCCAACAAAGCGGGGATAAGTCCTCCCCTTTCCTTGCCGCGCGACTCGGGCAGGGTTAACGTCCCGCCGTGCAGCAGCCCGTTCGCATCGCCCCGTCCATCCTGTCGGCCGATTTCGCCCGGCTCGGCGAGGAGGTGCGCGCCGTCGACGAGGCGGGGGCGGACTGGATCCACGTCGACGTGATGGACGGCCATTTCGTGCCCAACCTGACGATCGGCCCGGCGGTCGTGAAGGCGCTCCGGCCGCACAGCGCCAAGCCGTTCGACGTCCATCTGATGATCTCGCCGGCCGATCCGATGCTCGAGGCTTTCGCCGAGGCCGGGGCGGACATCCTCACGGTCCACCCGGAGGCCGGGCCGCACCTCCACCGAACCCTTCAGGCGATCAGGGCGCTCGGCAAGCGCGCCGGAGTGGCGCTCAACCCGGCGACGCCCGCCAAGATGCTCGATTACGTCCTCGAGGCGGTCGATCTGGTGCTGGTGATGAGCGTCAATCCCGGCTTCGGCGGGCAAGGCTTCATCGACGGCCAGCTTCGCAAGATCGAGGCGGTCCGCAAGCAGATCGACAAGCAGGGCCTCGCCGTCGACCTCGAAGTCGACGGCGGCATCGACGCGGCGACCGCCCGACGAGCGATCGACGCCGGCGCCGACGTGCTGGTCGCCGGGACGGCCAGCTTCCGCGGCGGTCCGGAGCGTTATTCGGCGAATATCGGCGATTTGCGGCGATGAGCCTGCTCGAGAAGATCGACCCGGCCGAAAGCGGAGAGATCGAGCCTGGCAAGAGGCTGATCAGGGTCGGCGGCGGCCAGGGCGCCTCGCTCGGCGAGCAGCTCTCCTCGATGCTCCACCGCCTCTCCTGGCGGACCCCGTTCCATGCCCTTCGCCTTCGCGGCCGCCATCCACTCAAGCTGCTCGCGGTCCCCAAGGATCCGGTCGCCGGAGACAAGGCCGCCGGCGAAGCGATCCTTCACGGCCGCTTCCTGTGCCGGGGCGAGGCTTTCGCCGCCGAAAGCCTCGACTTCGACGACCCCGCGCTTCCGGCAGACCTTTCCGATTATCTCCAGAGCTTCGAGTGGCTTCGCGACCTCGCCGCCGCGGCGACCCGGGAGCGCGCCGCCAAGCCGGCCGAGAAGATGGTGCAGAAATGGCTGGCCGCCCATGCCGGCACGGTGACCGAGAGCGCGTGGCGGGCCGATCTGTGGGGCCGCCGGATCCTCTTCTGGACGGCCTATGCGCCCTACATATTGTCGAGCCGCGACTCCGCCTATCGGGCGGTCCTTCTCAACACGCTTTCGCGCGGCGCCCGCCATCTCGACAGGGCCGCGGAGAAGGCGCGCCCGGGTCTGGCCCGGATCACCGCCTGGGCGGGCGTGATCGCCGCCGCGCTGGTCGTCCAGGGCGGCCCCGCCCGACTCGGGCGCGGCGAGGCTGGGCTGCTCAGGGCGCTGTCGAGCTCGCTCCACGACGACGGCGGCCTCGTCAGCCGCTCGCCGGACGAGCAGCTCAGGCTGGTCGAGCTGCTCGCCCAGCTCCGCGCGGCTTATTATGCCGGTGACCGCGAAATGCCCGAGGCTCTGGCGGAAGCTTTGTCCGGAGCGGTCGGGGCACTGCTCGGCGTGACGCTCGGCGACGAGGCGCTGTCGAGCTGGCAGGGCGGCAACATGGCTTCGAAGCGGCGAATCGCCGCCGCGATCGAGGGCAGCGGAGTCCGCGCCAAGCCGCTCCGCCAGCCGCGCGGCTGGGGCTATCAGCGGCTCGAGGCGAAGAGCAGCATCGTCCTGTTCGACGCGGCGCCGCCGCCGCCGACCCGGGCCTTCGCCGGCGGCTGCGCCTCGACCCTGGCCTTCGAGCTGTCCGAAGGGGCCAACCGCCTCGTCGTCAATTGCGGCGGCCCCGGCCCCGCATCCGGAGCGCTTCCCGCCGAGCTCGTCCACGCGCTGAGGAGCAGCGCCGCCCACTCGACGCTGACGCTGGGCGACCGCAATTCGACCGCCGTCCACGACGACGGCAGCCTCGGCAAGGGCGTTTCGCAGGTCGAGCTGGTCCGCGACGAGACCGCCGGGATCGTCATGGTCGAGGCCAGCCACGACGGCTACGTCCGCCGCTTCGGACTCGTCCACCAGCGCCAGCTCACCCTCGCCGCCGACGGGCGCGAGCTTCGCGGCCAGGACCTGCTCACCCTCCAGGGCCGCCGCCGCCGTTCCGAGCCCATCCCCTTTGCGGTCCGCTTCCACCTCCATCCCGACGTCGAGGCGGCGACCACGGCGGACGGCCAGGGTGCCCTGCTCCGGGTGCGGGGCCGGACCGTCTGGCAGTTCCGCTGCCGCGGGGGCCGGCTCGCCATCGAGGACAGCCTGTGGATCGACGGCGACGCCCAGCTCGGCGAGACTTCGCAGCTCGTCATCGGCGGCGAGAGCCCGGCGGACGGCGCGGCGATCGCCTGGATCTTCCGCCGGGCCGGCTGACCCCGTCACCCCGGACTTGATCCGTGGTCCCCCTTCTTCAAAAGGGCGGGACGAGGACAGAGGGATGCCGGATCGAGTCCGCAGACGAAACCGGACCGCTAGGAGGCAGTTTTGCAGGACAAAGTGAAGATAGGCCGGGCCTTGCTCTCGGTGTCGGACAAGACGGGCCTGGTCGAGCTGGCCCGGGCCCTGTCAAGGCACGGGGTCGAGCTCATTTCCACCGGCGGCACCGCCAAGGCGCTGCGCGAGGCCGGGCTGGAGGTGAAGGACGTTTCCGACCTCACCGGCTTTCCCGAGATGATGGACGGACGGGTGAAGACCCTTCATCCCAAGGTCCATGGCGGCCTGCTCGCCGTCCGCGACGATCCGGAGCACTCGGCGGCGATGGCCGAGCACGGCATCGGCGCAATCGATCTGGTCGTCGTCAACCTCTATCCGTTCGCCCAGACCGTCGCCCGCGGCGCCGGCCGCGACGAGATCATCGAGAATGTCGACATCGGCGGTCCCTCGATGGTGCGCTCGGCGGCCAAGAACCACCGATTCGTGGCGATTGCCGTCGATCCCGTAGACTATCCGCGACTTGTCTCCACCCTGGACGAGAATGACGGCAAGACGTCGCTGGAGTTCCGCAAGTATCTGGCGGCCAAGGCGTTTGCAGCGACGGCCGCCTACGATTCGGCGATCGCCCAATGGTTCGCCTTCGCCGATCAGGGCCGGATGTTTCCCGCCACCCTGCCCCTGACCCTGAACCTCGGCCAGGAGCTGCGCTACGGGGAGAATCCGCACCAGAAAGCCGCGCTCTACCTCCCCGCCGGCCCGCACGGACGGGGAATCGCCCAGGCGGAGCAGGTGCAGGGCAAGGCGCTCAGCTACAACAATTACAACGATGCCGACGCCGCGCTCGAACTGGTAGCGGAATTCCAGGACTCGGGACCCGCCTGCGTGATCGTCAAGCACGCCAATCCCTGCGGAGTCGCCGGCGGCGCGAGCCTCGTCCAGGCCTATGAGGCGGCCTTCGCCTGCGACACCGTCTCCGCCTTCGGCGGGATCATCGCGGTCAACCGGCCGATCGACGGCCCGGCGGCCGAAGCGATGACCGGGATCTTCACCGAAGTCGTGATCGCCCCCGATGCCGACGAGGACGCCCGGGCGATCTTCGCCCGCAAAAAGAATCTTCGGCTCCTCCTCACCGGCGGCCTTCCGGATCCGGCCCGGCCGGGGCTGACTCTGAAATCGATCACCGGCGGCTATTTGCTCCAGTCGCGCGACAATGGCCGAGTGGCGGCGGACCAGCTCCAGGTCGTGACGAAACGCCGGCCGACCGAGCGCGAGCTCGCCGATTGCCTGTTCGCCTGGACCGTTGCCAAGCACGTCAAGTCCAACGCCATCGTCTACGCCAGGGACGGCGCCACCGCGGGGATCGGCGCCGGGCAGATGAATCGGCTCGAATCCGCCCGGATCGCCGCCTGGAAAGCGCGCGACGCGGCCGAGAAAGCGGGCTGGTCCGAACCGAGGACGATAGGCTCGGCGGTGGCTTCCGACGCCTTCTTCCCCTTCGCCGACGGCCTCCTCGCAGCGGTCGAGGCGGGGGCGACGGCGGTGATCCAGCCCGGCGGATCGATCCGCGACGACGAGGTCATCGCCGCCGCCGACGAGGCGGGCCTGGCGATGGTCTTCACCGGAATGAGGCATTTCCGGCACTGATCCGTCCTTCGATACGCCGCTTCGACTTCGCTCAGCGGCTACTCAGGATGAGCGTTCGTGAATTTCCGCTCATCCTGAGTAGGGACTGAGCTTGGCGAAGGCCCGTATCGAAGGACACTTCCGCCACTAAGCGGCGGGCGGAGCGGCTCCCGGCGGGGTGACTCCGGGCGGCGGCGGCAGCTCCGGCGCCTCATGCTTCTTCATCCTGAACAGCACCCGGTCGTCATGGGTGAAGCCTTTCCACCAGACGACGATCCCAAACGCGCCCAGGATGGCGGGAATTCCGAAAGCCAGCTCGACCCATTCGAGCGACTGAGGCAAGGCCGTGAAGCCATAGCCGACGATCACCGCCGCCGCGGCCGCCCAGACCAGCGGCCAGCGCCAGCCCTGGACCGGAGCGTCGAGCAGCCGGCAGAGCAGCCTCGCCTTGAGGACGGAGGCAAGGCCGAGCGCCAGCATCAGCGCGGCGGCGGCGCTCGCGGCCTGATAGGGCTGGACGCTCGCGGGGGGCAGCGGAAGCAGCCTCACGCCCTGGATGAAGAGCAGGGTCAGCCCCGCCTGGACGGCGATCATCAGCGCCGAGATCATCAGATTGCGGTGCCGCGCCACATAGACCAGCGCCGCTTCGGACACCGCCGCGGTCGCCGCGACGACCTCGGCGGCGAGCAGGAAGGCGAGGGCGCCGGTGCCGCCGATGAACTGCTTGCCGACCAGGCCCATCACCGCTTCGCCCGGAATGCCGAGGGCGAGGGCGATCCCGGCCTGGGCGGCGATCACCCAGAAGCCGACCTGCCGGACCTGCTTGGCGACAGCGTGCTTGTCGCCCTCGGCGAGCTTCTGGGTGATGACCGGCGCGAGGATCGGGTCGAAGCTGGTCTTCAATTTCTGCGGAAGCGACGCGACCTGCTGGCCGACATAATAGACTCCCACCCAATAAGGCGCGACGAACAGTCCGAGGATGGCGATGTCGAGGCGGCGCGAGCCCCATTCGATGGCGTCGGCGGCGGCCAGGGGGATGTTGAGCCGGGCGACGCGGAGCAGTTGGGCCGGGTTGGGCTTCCAGTGCGGGGGCAGGCCGTAACTGCGGTACAGCGGCCACAGCGAAGCCACCATTCCCGCCGTCACCGAGATCACATAGGCGATGATCAAACCGTCGCGCGACCGGGTGCCATCCTCGGCGGCGGGGAAGATCAGCACGCAGGCGCCGGCGGCGATGCTGATCGTCCACGGCTCGACGATCGCCCGGGCGCGCACCGTCGCTCCGATGTCGTGGCGATAGGCGAGAGCGGCGAGGGCGATGTCGGCGCCGGCGATCCCGAAGATCACCATCGGAAGCAGCCAGTCGGCGCCGTGGATCCCACCGCCCGGGAACATCGCCTGCGGGAACAGCATCAGGATCAGGGTCGAGACTGCGGAGGCGATGAAGGCTGCGAGGATCGCGTCCGTCACCACGCAGGAATGCGGCTGGTCGGTCGTCGAAAGCTGCTGGGCGAGCCCGCGCTTGAGGCCGAGGGTCGACAGCTGGGCCGCGAACTCCATGACGATAACCGCATAAGCGAAAGCGCCGAGCGCTTCCGGCCCGTAGAGCCGGCCGGCGATGAACAGGAAGGGAAGGCGCGCGGCGAGCCGGATCAGGAAACCGAAGAAGTTGGTCCTCCCGCCCTTGGCGAGGGCGGCGATATCCTCTCCGCCCCCGGGCGGGGCCGTGCTCAATGCGCGGCGCCCCAGTTCGGACCGGTGCCGATGTCCACTCCGAGCGGCACGCTGAGGGTGACGGCGGGCTCGGCGGCGCGCTCCATCACCTGGCGGATGACCGCGCTCGCCTGGTCGACCCTGTCCTCGGGCACTTCGAAGACGAGCTCGTCATGGACCTGCATCAGCATCCGCACCGAGCCTAGCCCCTCACGCTCCAGCGCCGGGCACATGCGCACCATTGCCCGCTTGATGATGTCGGCGCTGGTCCCCTGGATCGGAGCGTTGACCGCCGCCCGCTCGGCGCCCTGGCGCTCGTGCTGGGTCTTGCTTCGGATCATCGGGAAATGGGTCTTGCGGCCGAACAGGGTGGTGGTGAAGCCGGTCTCCCGAACGCCTTCGAGCGTCGAATGGATGTAGGCGCGGATGCCCGGAAAGCGCTCGAAATAGCGGTCGATCATCGCCTGTGCTTCGTCGGCGGTGATCGAGAGGCGGCCGGCGAGGCCCCAGCGCGAGATTCCGTAGAGGATGGCGAAGTTAATCGTCTTGGCGCTGGCGCGGGTGTCGCGGTTGACTTCGCCGAACAGCTCCTGGGCGGTGAGGCTATGGATGTCTGCGCCTTCGGCAAAGGCGGCCTTCAGCTGCGGCACGTCCGCCATGTGGGCGGCGAGGCGAAGCTCGATCTGGCTGTAGTCGGCGGCGAGCATGACGTGGCCCGGCTCGGCGACGAAGGCGTCGCGGATGCGGCGGCCGATCTCGGTGCGGATCGGGATGTTCTGCAGGTTCGGGTCGGTCGACGAAAGCCGGCCGGTCTGGGCCCCCGACAGCGAGTAGCTGGTGTGGACCCGCCCCGTCTCCTTGTTGATCTGCTGCTGGAGGGCGTCGGTATAGGTCGATTTTAGTTTGGAGAGCTGGCGCCATTCGAGCACCAGGCTGGCGATCGGGACTCCGTCGCGGGACAGGCGCTCGAGCTCGTTGACGTCCGTCGACCAGGTACCCGACTTGCCCTTGCGGCCGCCTTTCAGGCCCATCTTGCCGAACAGCACCTCGCCAAGCTGCTGGGGGCTGCCGATGGTGAACTGGCAGCCAGCCTCGCCGCAGATCCGCTCCTCGAGCGCGGTGATCTGCGCTTGGAACTCCTGGCTGAGCTTGTTCAGCTCCTCGCGGTCGACCTTGACGCCCTCGCGCTCCATCCGCGCGACCACCGGCACCAGCGGCCGGTCGACCATCTCGTAGATCCGGGCGACCCGCTCGTGCGGGAGCCGGGTCTTGAACCGGGTCCACAGGCGCAGAGTCACGTCCGCATCCTCGGCCGCATATTCGGTGGCACGGCCGAGCGGCACCTGGTTGAACTTGATCTGCTTCTGACCCGATCCGCAGACGTCCTTGAAGGCGATGCATTCGTGGTCGAGATGCTTCTTCGCCAGATCGTCCATCGAATGGCTGTTGAGGCCGCCGGCATCGAGGTTGAAGCTCATCACCAGGCTGTCGTCGACCGGCGCCACCTTGATCCCGCGGCGGTCGAAAACGATCCAGTCGAACTTGAAATTGTGGCCGATCTTGAGGACCGCCGGATCCTCGAGCAGTGGCTTGAGCTTCGCCAGGGCGACCGCCGCCGGAATCTGCTCCGGCCGCTCCGACAGCAGGTCGTGGCCGCCATGCTCCAGCGGGACGTAGCAGGCCTTGCCGCATTCGGTGGCGAGGCTGATCCCGACCAGCTTGGCGGTGACGCAATCGTAGCCGTCCGTCTCCGTGTCCACGGCGATGAGGCCGTTGCGGGTCGCTTCGGCGATCCAGCGGTCCAGCTCGGCCTCGTCGGTGACGGCGACATAGGCCGAGCGGTCGATCTTCGGCTCCGGCCGCACTTCCCGCTGCACGGGCGTGACGCTGTCGGAGGGCGGCTTGACTTGTGAGGTGCCATTGAGGCGGGCGAGCAGGGACTTGAACCCCTGCTCCTCGAGGAACTCGCGCAAGGGGCCGTCGGGAATGCCCTTCATCTCGAGATCCTCGAGCGGCTCGGGCAAAGGCGAATCGCAAATCAGGCGAACGAGCTCGCGCGACATCCGCGCGGCGTCGGCATGCTCGATGAGGTTCTGCTTGAGCTTGGGCTTCTTGATCTCGTCGGCATGAGCGAGGACGTTTTCGACGTCGCCATATTCCTGGATGAGCAGCGCGGCCGTCTTCGGACCGACCCCGGGGACGCCGGGAATGTTGTCGACGCTGTCGCCCATCAGCGCCAGCACCTCGCCCAGTTGCTCGGGCGGCACTCCGAACTTCTCGATGACGTAATCGCGGCCGATGCGGCGATCGTTCATGGTGTCGTAGAGGTCGAGCTTGCCGTCCTCGACCAGCTGCATCAGATCCTTGTCCGAGGAGACGATGGTGACCCGCCAGCCTTCCCCAAGAGCCGCCTTGGAATAGCAGGCGATGATGTCGTCCGCCTCGAGCCCGTCCTCCTCGATGCAGGGCAAGGAGAAAGCGCGGGTGGCGTCGCGGATCAGCGGAAACTGGGGGACGAGGTCCGGCGGCGGCGGCGGCCGCTGCGCCTTATAGCCTTCGAACATGTCGTTGCGGAAAGTATGCGAGCCGGCGTCGAAGATGACGGCGAGGTGGGTCGGCCCTTCCTCCTTGTGGAGGCTTTCGGCGAGCTTCCACAGCATCGTCGTATAGCCGTAGACGGCGCCGACGTTGAGCCCGTGCCGGTTGGTGAGCGGCGGCAGGCGGTGATAGGCGCGGAAGATGTAGCTGGACCCGTCGACCAGATAGAGATGGGGCATTGGGGGGCTCTAGCGCAGCCGAGCCTTCCCGTCATCCCGGGCTTCTCGCCGGAATGACGGGGTTTCTACGGTCTGGGATTCGTTAACCACGCCGCGTTAGCCTTCACTCCATGAGTCGCCGGCTTTTCCTCCCTGTGGTCCTCGTCTCGGCCCTGCTCGCCGCCCCCGCCGCCGCGGCGCCGTTCAGGCCTACGCGAATCTCGGTCACCGTGCGCGGCAGCGGCCCCGACGTCGTGCTGATCCCCGGCCTCTCCGCCTCGCGCGGAGTCTGGAACGGCACCGTCGCCGCCGTGCCCGGCTATCGTTACCATCTCGTCCAGATCGCCGGCTTCGCCGGCACGCCCGCCGCCGGCAATTCCGCCGGCAAGGTCGCCGCCCCGGTCGCCGACGAAATCGCCGGCTACATCGCCGCCAACCACCTCGACCGCCCGGCCATCGTCGGTCATTCGATGGGCGGGTCGATCGCGATGATGATCGGCGCCCGCCACCCCGGCGCCGCCGGCCGGGTCATGGTGGTCGACATGCTGCCCTCCCCGGTCCGCCCGTTCGGGGTCCGGCCCGGCGCGATCGGGCCGCTTGCGAAGCTGATCGGCGGCGAAATGGCCGGCACCGACCGGCTTCGGCGCGACCTCAAATCCCTGATCGGCCGGTTCGGCAATGCCGATTGGCTGGAAAGCCGGAGCGACCCGGGAGTCGTCGGTCGGTCGCTCGAGGAGCTGCTTTCGACGGACCTCGGCCCCGAGCTTCGCCGCATCCGCGCCCCGCTCACCGTGGTCTACGCCTGCCCGAAGCTGAGCTACGCCTGTGGTCCGCTCACCCGGGCCTATACCACCGCTTATGCTCACCGCCCGGCCACGAGGCTCGTCCGGATCGATCGAAGCGGACACACCATCATGTGGGACCAGCCGGCCGCCTTCCAGGCGACCTTGCGCGCCTTCCTCGCCGGGCGTTGAACTGCGAGTAAGGCGAGGTTCAACCCGGGCCCCTTAGGAGCGGCGGCATGAAATGGCCGATCCTCCTTGCCGCCGCGCTGGGCCTCGCCTGCCTCGGAGCGGCGCCGCCGCCGCCCGCGCCCGCCGCCCCCGCGGTCAAGCCGTTCGCTCCGACCCGCTTCTCGGTCGTCCTGCACGGCAGCGGGCCCGACGTCATCCTCATCCCGGGGCTGACCGGCTCGCGCGACGTCTGGAAAGGCACGGTCGCGGCGGTGCCGGGCTATCGCTACCACCTCGTCCAGGTCGCGGGCTTCGCCGGAACGCCCGCGCGAGGCAATGCGGCCGGCAATGTCGTCGCTCCGCTGGCCGAGGAGGTCGCGCGCTATATCCATTCACGGGGGCTTCGCCGGCCGGCGATCGTCGGCCATTCGATGGGCGGGACGGTGGCGATGATGATCGCCGCGCGCCATCCGAGCCTCCCCGGCAAGGTGATGGTGGTCGACATGCTGCCTCAGCCGGCCGGAATCCTCGGCGGCGACGCGACCGGGATTCGCGGCCTCGCCGACAGCCTCCGCGACCTCAGCGCCTCGCCCGGCGGCCGGCGCCTGGTCGAATCGGCGATAAGGCTGTTCGGCAATCCCGAAGGCGGCGCGGATCCGGATGTGACCGCCCGGGCGACCCATGAGCTGGCCCTGACCGACCTCACGGCGGAGCTGCCGAGGATCGCGGCGCCGCTGACCGTGGTCTATGCAAGCCTCGATCCGAGCCGCCGGGCTTCGGACGACGGCCGCTACCGGACGGCTTACGCCCGGAAGCGCGGGGTGAAGCTCGTCCGCATCGACGATAGCGGCCACATGATCATGTACGATCAGCCGGCGCGCTTCCGCGCGGAGCTTAAGGCGTTCCTGGCGCGATAACTTGCCTCCCCGCCGCGGAGCAGATCAAGGGGTCAGAACCGTGTCCACCGCGTCGGGCAGCGTCTCCGGATAATCGAGCGTGTAATGCAGCCCGCGGCTTTCCTGCCGGGTCAGGGCCGACCGGACGATCAGCTCGGAGACCTCGACCAGGTTGCGAAGCTCGATGAGGTCGGCGGTAACCCGGAAGTGGCGGTAATAATCGTGGGTCTCCTGCTTGAGCAGGTTGATCCGGTTGAGCGCCCGCTCGAGCCTTTTGGTGGTCCTCACGATCCCGACATAATCCCACATGAAGCGCCGGATCTCGGCCCAATTGTGGTGGACGACCACCTCCTCGTCCGAATCGGTGACCCGGCTCTCGTCCCAGGGGCGGATCGCGGGCGGCGGCGGCAGGTCGCTCCAGCTCGAGTTGATATGCTCGGCGGCGGCGACCCCGAAGACCAGGCATTCGAGAACCGAGTTGGAGGCGAGGCGGTTGGCGCCGTGGAGGCCCGACATGGTGACCTCGCCCGCCGCGTAGAGGCCTTCGGCGTCGGTTCGGCCATCAAGATCGGTCATAACCCCGCCGCAGGTATAATGGGCAGCCGGGACGACCGGGATCGGGTCCTTGGTGATGTCGATCCCGATCTCGGGCTCGGCGAGGCGGGCGGCGATGGTCGGAAAATGCTCGCGGACGAAATCCGGGTCGCGATGGCTGATGTCGAGATGGACATAGTCGAGGCCGAGCCTCTTGAGCTCATGGTCGATCGCCCTCGCGACGATATCGCGCGGCGCAAGCTCCTCGCGCGGGTCGAAGCGCTTCATGAATCGTCGGCCGGTGGTGGGAAGCTTGAGCTTGCCCCCTTCGCCGCGCATCGCCTCGGTGATCAGGAAATTCTTGACGTCATGGTGGTAGAGGCAGGTCGGGTGGAACTGGTTGAACTCCATGTTCGCCACCCGACAGCCGGCCCGCCAGGCCATGGCGATGCCGTCGCCGGTCGAGCCGCGCGGGTTGGTCGAATAGAGCCAGGCCCGGCTGGCGCCGCCGCTGGCGAGAATGGTCGCGCGGCCGCTGAACAACTCCACCCGGCCGGTCTCCCGGTTGAGCGCATAGACGCCTCGCACCCGGCCGTCCTCCTCGCCGGAGACGGTGTGGCGGCCGGTGACCAGGTCAATGGCGACCCGGTCGGGGATCAGCTCGATATTGGCATGCTCCGCGGCCGCCGCCTCGAGCGCCTGCTGAACCGCCCAACCGGTCGCATCGGCCACGTGGACGATCCGGCGGTGGCTGTGGCCGCCCTCGCGGGTCAGGTGCCAGGGCGCGTCGTCGCCTTTGTTGAACGGGACTCCCAGCGCGGCCAGCCGTTCGATCGCGGCCGGGGCGCTTTCGACCACGAACTCGACCGTCTCGCGACGGTTAAGGCCGGCTCCCGCGACAATCGTATCCTCGATATGGCTTTCAAACGTGTCGCCGGGTTCCAGCACCGCTGCGATCCCGCCCTGGGCCAGCGCGGTGGAGCCGGAGGACAGGCCGCTTTTGGCGAGCACGGCGACCTTGAGGCTCGGCGCAAGTGTGAGCGCCGCGGAGAGGCCGGCGGCGCCCGAGCCGATCACGACGACGTCGAAGGCGTGTGTCACCCCGCCGCGTCCGAGGCGCGGGTGAGGTTGAGGAATACGTCCTCGAGGTCCGCCTCGCGGGTCGAGACGTCAACGATCCCGAGGCCGTCGCGCTGCAAGGCGGCGAGCACCTCGCCGGCATTCACCTTGTCCTTGCGATAGGTGATGGCGAGGGTGCGTTCGCCCATCAGATCGATCTTTTCGAAACAGGTGGCGTCGGGCAGCGCGGCGATGTCGCGGTCGACGGTGACCTCGACCGCTTTCTCCTGCGCCATGCCGACCAGGGTCCGGGTGGTCTCGTTCGCGATCAGCCGACCGTGGTTGATGATCGCGATCCGGTCGCAGAGGTTTTCGGCTTCCTCCAGATAATGGGTGGTGAGCACGATCGTCACCCCCTCGGCGTTGAGCTCCCGGACATAGGCCCACAGCTGCTGGCGAAGCTCGATGTCGACCCCCGCCGTAGGCTCGTCGAGGACGAGGATCGGCGGCGAATGGACCATCGCCTTGGCGACGAGCAGCCGGCGCTTCATTCCGCCCGACAAGGTGCGCGAATAGGCCTCGGCTTTGTCCTCGAGTCGGACGGCGCGGAGCAGCTCCTGCGTGCGCCGGCGCTCCTTGGGAACGCCGTAGAGGCCAGCCTGGATCTCAAGCGTCTCGCGCGGGGTGAAGAAGGGGTCGAAGACCAGCTCCTGGGGGACGATTCCGATCGACACCTTGGCATTTCGCGGGTGCTTCTCGACGTCGAAGCCCCAGATTGTGACGCTGCCGCCACTTTTGTTGACGAGGCCGGCGAGGATGTTGATCAAGGTCGACTTGCCGGCACCGTTCGGCCCGAGAAGCCCGAATATCCCGCCCTGCGGCACCTCGAGGCTGACACCGTCCAGCGCCCTCTTACCGCCGGCATAAGTCTTTTCGAGCTCGACGATGGAAATGGCCGCGGCGGTCATGGGGGGCGCCTTAGCGACTGGCGCGACGGAAGCATAGAAGGCGAATAACCTGAATATTGACTCAGGTTTCAGTTTAAGGCAAGAGCGCGGTGGCCGCACGAGACTCCGGAAGGAGCGCGCGGACGGGGGACGAGGGGTTGAGGCATTTTACCGCATCCGACGGCGCTCGAATCGCCTATTCGGTCGAAGGGGAAGGGCGCCCGCTCGTGCTGCTGCACGGGTTGATGGCGGATTCCGAATTTTTCAAGCGTCAGCATGAGTTGAGCGATGCTTTCCGGCTGCTCGCGGTCGATCTGCGCGGGCATGGCCGGTCTCCCGCCGGACCGTCGGCGCCGACCATCCGGAGGCTGGCCGAGGACGTAACTGGGCTGGCCGAGTCGCTGGATCTGGCGGGCGCGATCGGAATCGGCTGGTCGCTCGGCGCGGCGGTGCTCTGGCGTGTGCTGGCCGGGCCGGCTTCGAACAGATTCGCCGGCGCCGTCGTCGTGGACATGACCCCGCGCGTGCTCAACGATCAGGATTGGGACCTCGGCCTTTCGCGCGAGACCTGCGAGGCTCGCAGCCAGGCGATCCGCGACGATTTCCCGGCGTTCGCCGCCGCCGCCGGCCAGGCGATCTTCGCCACTCCCGGAGCGGAGGCGGACCGCGCGGCGCGGGCTTTCGCGGCCAACGACCCCGCCGCCATCGGCGCGCTTTGGGAATCGCTGGTCGAGGAGGATTTCCGGCCGCTTCTGCCGTCGATCCGGCAGCCGACGCTCGTCGTCCACGGCGCCCACAGCCATCTCTACGGCGCCGACACCGCGGGACACCTCGTCGAGGCCTTGCCCAGCGCCCGCGCCGTGACCTTCGACCATTCCGGCCATGCGCCGCATCTCGAGCAGCCCGCTCTGTTCAACGCCAGCCTTCGCGAATTCGCGGCCGCCTTGCCGCCAGTCCGTCAAACCGAAACCACCCTGTAGATTGCCAGGAGACACCGCCATGACCCGTAGCCGCACCCTGACCGTCCTGAGGCTCGGCGCCGCCGTCGCCGCGCTCGCCGCCGTCCCGGCGCCGCTCTATGCGCAGACCGAAGAGGAGGCGGCGGCCGCCGCCAACGAGGCGCTCGACGAATCGGCCGCCGCGGGACCCGTCGAGGATACCGACATCGTCGTCACGGCGCGCCGCCGCGCCGAGAACCTCCAAGACGTTCCGATCGCCGTCACCGCTTATTCGGGCGAGGCGCTCGAGCGGGCCGGGGCCGTCGACATCACCGACCTTTCCGACACCACCCCCAACGTCACCATCGAGACGTCGCGCGGCACCAACACCACCTTGACCGCCTTCATCCGCGGAGTCGGCCAGCAGGATCCGGTCGCCGGCTTCGAGGCGGGCGTCGGCCTCTATCTCGACGACGTCTACCTCAACCGTCCGCAGGCCGCGGTCCTCGACATTTACGACGTCGAGCGGATCGAGGTCCTGCGCGGCCCGCAGGGCACGCTCTACGGGCGCAACACGATTGGGGGAGCGATAAAGTATGTCACCCGCAGGCTCTCCGAGCTGCCGACGTTCAGCGCCCGGGCCAATCTCGGCACCTACCGGCAGGCCGATCTCATCCTGTCGGCGAGCACTCCGGTCGCGGACGGGGTCAAGATCGGCGGCTCGGTGGCCCGTCTCACCCGCCAGGGGTTCGGCGACAACCTCACCACCGGCCAGGAGAATTACAATCGCGACCTGTGGGCGGCGCGCGCCACGGTCGAGCTCGACCCGGCGGACGGAATCTCCATCCGCTTCTCCGGCGATTACACCAAGGACAACAGCAACCCGCGCGGCGGCCACCGGCTGATCCCGGGCCTGCTTTCGGGCGCCCCGGTTCTGGCCGACGTCTACGATTCCCGCGGCGGCCTCGTCGCTCCGAAGCAGGAGATCAAGGCTTATGGGGGCGCGGCCCATGTCGACATCAAACTCACCGAGGCCATCACCCTTCGCAACATCACCGCCTATCGGCGCGACCGCTCGGCGACCCCGATCGACTTCGACGCCCTGCCGGCCGCGGACGTCGATGTCCCCGCCATCTATCGCAACCGCCAATTCTCCAACGAATTTCAGGTGCTGATCGACTCCGGCCCGCTCAACGGAGTCGCCGGGATCTATTATCTGAACGCCCATGCCAGCAATATTTTCGACGTGGTGCTGGCGACGACCGGCGCGGTGATCGGGGTGCCCGGATTCACCGCCTCGACCTTCGGCGACGTCGAGACGAAGACCTGGGCGGCGTTCGCCGACTTCACCTATGACATCAGCGACCAGTTCCATCTCTCGCTGGGCGGCCGCTACACGACGGACAAGCGCCATGCGACGGTGATCCGCAAGAATTTGGCCGGCGGTGCCTCGCCGGAGCTGGGCGGCGCCGGAGTCCAGCTCGGCGCCCTCACGTCCAATTTCACCGGATCGGAGACGTTCAACCAGTTCACGCCGCGCGCCTCGATCAGCTTCACGCCCGACGACAACAACAACATTTACGCAAGCTATTCGAAAGGCTTCAAGGGCGGCGGCTTCGACCCCCGTGGGCTTTCGACGGCGGCGCCCGACCTCAACGGCAACGGCGTTCGCGAGGCCAACGAGATTTTCGACTACTTCCTGTTCGATCCCGAGCAGGTGACCAGCTACGAGCTCGGCTGGAAGACGAGCCTGTTCGACCGCCGCCTGCGGCTCGCCATCGCCGGCTTCTACGCCGACTATAAGGACGTGCAGGTGCCCGGCTCCGTCGGAGCGGTCATCAACGGGATCCCGACCTTCGTCGGGGTCACCACCAATGCCGGCGCGGCGAGCTTCAAGGGCATCGAAGTCGAATCGCTCGCGACCATCTTCCGGGGCGACGACGGCTCGCGCCTCACCTTCGCCGGCACCTTGGGATATCTCGACGCCCAATATGACGAGTTCATCACCAACGTGCCCGGCACCGGCCCGGTCGACGTCGCCGACTTCCGGCGGATCCAGAACACGCCTAAATGGACCTTGTCCGGGACCCTCGATTATTCGACCCCGATCCACGGCGGGACCCTGGATGCAAACACGACCCTTTCCTACCGGTCGAAGACCTTCCAGTTTGAGACTCCGAGTCCGTTCCTCGACCAGAAGGGCTATGCCCTGTGGGACGCGAACCTGACCTGGACCAGCCGCAACGATCGCTGGACGGTCGGGCTCCACGCCAAAAACATCCTCGACAAGCAATATATCACGTCGGGCTACCAGTTCCTGAGCGTCAACGCGGTGACCGGCGTGCCGAATGTCAACGCGGTCACGGGCAACGTCGTCCCGAGCCTCGGCCGGGAGGGCGTGGTCACGACCTTCTACGGCAATCCGCGGCAGGTCTTCCTCAGCCTCGGGGTTAAGTTCTAGGGGGATTAAATCCTCCCGCGATTTCGCGGGGAGGGGGACCGCGCGAAGCGCGGTGGAGGGGTCCTTTCGGAATCAGTAAGGCCCCTCCACCATGCTTCGCATGGTCCCCCTCCCCTGCAAATGCAGGGGAGGATTTAGAGAAGGCAGCGAATGTCGATGAATCCGGGACTTGCAAGATCGGCCACCCCCGGCGCCCGGGTGCTCGCGATCCTGCTCGTCGCCTACATCTTCAACTTCATCGACCGGCAGATCATCGGCGTGCTGGCCGTGCCGATAAAGGCCGAGCTGGCGCTGTCGGACCGCCAGCTCGGACTGATGGGCGGGATCGCCTTCGCGCTTTTCTATTCGGGCCTCGCCATCCCGATCGCCTGGCTCGCCGACCGAAGGAGCCGGGTCAACATCATCGCCGCCTCGGTGGCCCTGTGGAGCGCCTTCACCGCCGCCTGCGGGCTGACTCAGAATTTCTGGCAATTGTTCCTGGCGCGGATGGGGGTCGGGATCGGCGAGGCGGGGGGGGTCGCGCCTTCCTACGCCCTGATCTCGGATTTCTACCCGAAGGAGAGGCGGGCGCGGGCGCTCGCCCTGTTCTCGCTCGGAATTCCGATCGGCTCGGCGCTCGGAGTCTTCTTCGGCGGCTGGATCGCGAGCCATCTCGACTGGCGTTCGGCCTTCCTGATCGTCGGCCTGGCGGGCCTTCCTGCGGCGCTTGCGGTCAGGCTCGGGGTCCCGGAACCGGTGCGCGGCGGCTTCGACACCGCCGACGGCCGGGCGAGCGAGCCGGCGCCGCCTTTCCTCCAGGTGGCCGCGGCGCTCGCCGCCAAGCCGAGCTTCTGGCTGCTCTCGTTCGGAGCCGCCTCCGGATCGATCCTCGGCTACGGCCTCATTTTCTGGCTTCCGAGCTTCTTCAGCCGAAGCTTCGGGCTCGAGCTGGCCGAGGTCGGCTGGTTCTACGGCTCGATCGTGCTGATCGGTGGAGTCGCCGGAACCTGGCTTGGCGGATGGTTCGGCGACCGGGTCGGGGCGTCCAATCCGGGCGCCTACGCGCTCGTCCCTGCGGTGTGCTTCCTGATCGCCGCGCCGGTCTTCGCCTTCGGCCTGTTCGCGCCCTCGCTGGCCGTCGGCTGGATCCTGTTCGCGATCGGCCAGATGCTGGCTCTGGCCTGGCTCGGCCCGGTCATCGCCGCGGTCCAGCATATCGTCCCGCCGAACATGCGCGCCACGGCCTCCGCGAGCTTCCTGTTCATCAACAATCTGATCGGCATCGGCTTCGGGATCTTCTTCCTCGGCTTCATGTCCGATCGGATGAAGGCGGCCCATGGCGAGGACGCTCTTCAATATTCGATCCTTTACGGATTGGGCTTCTACGTGCTGAGCGCCCTCATCTACCTCGCCGCCTCGAGCCGCCTGAAGCGCGACTGGCATTTGCCTCCCCATCGATAGATGGGGAGGGGGACCGGGCGAAGCCCGGTGGAGGGGTAGAGGGCTGCCAGCTCAACGGTTCGGATGCCCGAACCTCGGCTTCTGCGTCAGCTACCCGTCCACCACACTTCGTGTGGCCCCCCTCCCCATGCTTCGCATGGGGAGGCAAGGCTCAGTGGCCGCTTTCAGCAAGCAGGCCTTCAGCGCCTTCAACCGGGTCGGGCTGGCGATCTTCTCGCCGTGGAGATCGGTCAGGTAGAAGACGTCGACGGCGCGCTCGCCATAAGTGGCGATATGGGCGCTGTGGATCGCCGCCCTTGATTCGTAGAGCGCCCGGGCCAGACCGCTGAGCAAGGCGGCGCGGTCGCGGGCGTTGATCTCGACGACGGTGTAGCGGCTCGACGCCTCGTTATCGACGAAGACCGCGGGCTGGATGGCGAAGGCCTCGGCTCGAAGCAGGGGCAGGGCCTTGGCCTCGAGCCGGTCCATCGCCGGCTCCTGCCCCTCGACCGCGCGAAGGACATTGTCCTCGAGCCGCTTCAGCTGGTGGCGGTCGGCGAACGGCCCGCCCTTCGAATCCTGGACGAGGAAATTGTCGACGGCCATGCCGTCGAGGGTGGTGTGGATCCGGGCGTCGATGATGTTGGCTCCGGCGAGGCTGATCGCCGCGCTGAGCCGGTAGAATAGGCCGGGCCGGTCCTTGGCATAGATGCTGAGCAGGGTGGCGCCGCGCTCCTCCTCGACCGACGCGGCCAGCGGACGGGCCTTGGCGGGCTCCCGGTCGGAACGGTCCATGAGCGCTGCATTCTTCGCCAGGACGTCGAGCGGCTCGGCGAGCCAATAGCTGTCAGGGAGCCGCCAGGCGTGCCGGGCGAAGCGTGGATCCTCCCAGCCGAGCCGCTCGGCAAGCTGCGCCTGGGTGGCGGCGATCCGCTCGCTTCGGCCCTTCTGCTTGTGGCCCAGGCGAAGCGCCTCCTCGGCCGCTTCGAACAATTCGCGAAGCAGCTGGCGCTTCCAGCCGTTCCACACCCCGGGGCCGACCGCCTGGATGTCGACGACGGTGAGGATGAAGAGCAGCCGGAGCCGCTCGAGGCTTTTCACCCGGGCGACGAAATCCTGGATGGTCTGGGGGTCGGCGAGGTCGCGCTTGAAGGCGGTGGCCGACATGAGGAGGTGCCAGCGCACAAGCCAGGCGACCGTCTCGGTCTCCGCTTCGCTGAGTCCGAGCCTCGGACAGAGCGCGAGGGCCACGTCGGCGCCGAGCAGGCTGTGGTCGCCGCCGCGTCCCTTGGCGATGTCGTGAAGGAGGACGGCGGCATAGAGCACTCGGCGCGAGGCGATGTGTCGGAAGAGGGCGGTGGCGAGCGGATGGTCTTCTTTGGCCTCGCCTTTCTCGATGCGCGAGAGCAGGCCGATCGCCCGGATGCTGTGCTCGTCGACTGTGTAGTGATGGTACATGTCGAACTGCATCTGGGCGACGACCCGTCCGAAATCGGGGACGAAGCGCCCGAACACGCCCGCCTCGTTCATCCATCTAAGCACGGTTTCGGGATCGCGGGGGCTGGTCAGGATTTCGAGGAACAGGGCGTTGGCTCGGGGATCGTCGCGCACCTCGTCGACAAGCTTGGCGTCGCGCGCCGCGCCGCGCATCGCCATCGGATGGATCTCGAGCTCGTAGAGGTCGGCCAGAGCGAAGAGCTGGAGGAGGCGGACCGGATCCTCGCGGAAATAATCGTCGCGGGGCAAAGCGAGCCGGCCTCGATCGAGGACGAAGCCCTCGAGCCGGCTCGGCCGGCGGCGGATCGCCGGCAGCCCGAAGCGGCTGCCCTTGCGGGCGAACTTGTCGTCGAGATGGGCGAGGAAGACCCCGGTGAGGTCGCCGACGGTTTTCGCGTGAAGGAAATAATGGCGCATGAACCGCTCGACCGGCGACTTGCCCGGACGGTCGGCATAGCGCATCCGGCCGGCGATCTCGCGCTGATAGTCGAAGGTGAGGCGCTCCTCGGCTCGGCCGGCGACGAGGTGGAGGTGGCAGCGCACCGCCCATAGGAAGCGCTCGGCGCGCTGGAACTGGTGCAATTCGCTCGTCGAGAGCAGGCCCACTCCAACCAGGTCGGCGACGCTTCGCACCTGATAGGCATATTTGCCGATCCAGAAGAGGGTGTGGAGGTCCCTGAGGCCGCCCTTGCCTTCCTTGACGTTGGGCTCGACGACGTAGCGGCTGTCGCCCATCCGCCGGTGGCGGGCGTTGCGCTCCTCGAGCTTCTCGGTGACGAAGCTCTTCGCCTTGCCGGCCACCACCTCCTTCCAGAAGCGCGCCTGGACCTCGTCGAACAAAGGCTCGTCTCCCCACAGCCAGCGCGCCTCGAGTAGGGCGGTGCGGACGGTGTGGTCGGTCGAGGCGAGGGCGATCAGCTCGTCGACCGAGCGGGTGGAGGGGCCGAGCTTGAGGCCGAGGTCCCAGAGCAGATAGAGCACTGCCTCGACCGCCTGGCCGGCCCAGCGGCCGGGCTTGCCCGGGGTAACGAAGGCGATGTCGACGTCGGAATGGAGCGCCATCTCGCCCCGGCCGTAGCCGCCGACGGCGAGAAGCAGCAGCCGGTCCGCCGAGCGCGGCGGGGGCAGCCCGGCCAGGGCATGGTCGTAAGCGAGGCGGACGATCTGGTCGGTGAGGAAGGCGTAGGCGGCGGCGCTCTCGCTGCCGGCATAAGGCTTCTCCTCGAGACGGCGGGCGATCTCCGCCCGGCCCTCGGCGAGCGCCCGCTTGAGGATCGCCGCCGCGGCGTCCGGACGGGCGGTGAGCGTGTCGGACAGCGAACGCCGGTCGACGATCGCCTTCTTGCACGGAACCGAGGCGAAGCGGGTCGGCATCAGCCCTCCCCGGCGGCGAGCCGCTTCAGCCGGTAGACCAGCTCCAGCGCCTCGCGGGGGCTGAGCGAATCGGCGTCGACGTCGGCAAGCGCCGACTGCACCGGATCGGGCTCGCTCTCCTCGGGCTGGGCGGCCGCCGCGAACAAAGGCAAATCGTCGAGCCCGGCGGCGATCCCCCCGGTGGCGGCCCGGCCCTGCTCCAGCTTCGCAAGGACCGAGCGGGCTCGGGCGAGGACCGGCGCGGGAAGGCCGGCGAGCTTGGCTACCGCGAGGCCGTAGCTCCGGTCGGCGGGACCCCTGGCGACTTCGTGGAGGAGGACGAGGTCGCCTTTCCACTCGCGGGCGCGGACATGGTGGAGCGAGAGCGCGTCGAGCCGCTCCGCCAGCCGCGTCAGCTCGTGATAATGGGTGGCGAACAGGCAGCGGCATTTGTTGCGGTCGTGGATCGCCTCGGTCACCGCCCAGGCGATGGCGAGGCCGTCGTAGGTGGAGGTGCCGCGCCCGACCTCGTCGAGGATGACGAAGCTTCTTGTCGTCGCCTGGGAGAGGATGGCGGCGGTCTCGACCATCTCGACCATGAAGGTCGAGCGGCCGCGGGCGAGATTGTCGGAGGCGCCGACCCGGCTGAACAGACGGTCGACCAGGCCGAGGGTCGCCCGGGCGGCGGGAACCCAGGCTCCGGCCTGGGCGAGGACGGCGATCAGAGCGTTCTGGCGGAGGAAGGTCGACTTGCCGCCCATATTCGGTCCGGTGACCAGCCACAGCCGCTCGTCCTCGGAAAGGCGGCAATCGTTGGCCACGAAGCGGGCGCCGGAGGCACGCAGCGAATCCTCGACGACGGGGTGGCGGCCGCCCTCGACGTCGAAGCAATTGTGAGCGGCGAAGCGAGGCCTCGACCACCCCCCTTCGGCGGCCCGCTCGGCGAGCGCGGCGGCGACGTCGAGCCGGGCGAGGACGTCGGCCGCCGCGGCGATCGGCTCGGCCCGGGCGAGGGCGGCGCCGGTCAGCGCCTCGAGATGGCCCGCCTCGACCGCGAGGGCGTGGGCGCCGGCCTGGCCGACCCGGATCGCCTGCTCGTGGAGGTCCGGGGCGTTGAAGCGGACCACGCCCGCGAGGGTCTGGCGATGGGTGAAGCCCGACTCCGCCGTCATTAGCGGGTCGGCATGGCGGGCGGGCACTTCGATGTGGAAGCCGAGCACGCCGTTGTGGCGGATCTTGAGGGTTGGGATCCCGGTCTGCTGGCGGTACCGGGCCTCGAGCCCGGCAATGGCGCGGCGGCCCTCGCCGCCGGCGGTCCGCAAATCGTCGAGGGCCGCATCGTAGCCTTCGGCGATATAGCCGCCCTGAGCCGCATCGACCGGCGGCGAGGGGACGAGAGCGCGGTCGAGCAGGTCGGTCAATTCGCCATGTCCGGTTAGCGCCGGAAGCAGCGAGTCGAGCAGGGGCGGCGGATCGGCGAGAGCGGCGAGGCGGGCGTGGAGCCGGCGGGTTTCGTTGAGGCCGTCGCGAAGCTGGCCGAGGTCGCGCGGCCCGCCGCGGCCGGCGACGAGGCGGCCAAGCGCCCGGCCGATATCGGGAAGCGCCTTGAGCTGGCGCCGAAGCGCGTCGCGAAGCGAGGAATCGCCTTCGAACAGGGCCACCAGGTCGAGCCTCGACTCGATCGCCGAGCGGTCGAGCAGGGGGGCTCCGAGATCGGCGGCGAGCAGGCGCGCTCCGGCTCCGGTGACGGTGCGGTCGACGGCGTGGAGAAGGCTTCCGGCCCGCCCGCCCGTGGCCGCCTGGGTCAACTCCAGGCTCTCGCGGGTCGCCGCATCGATCATCATATGGTCGCCCGACGCCCGAGCCACTGGCGGGCGGAGGAAGGGCAGCGAGTCCTTCGCGACTTCGTCGAGATAGGCGAGGAGGCCGCCGGCGGCGCACAATGCGGCGCGGTCGAAGGCGCCGAAGCCGTCGAGCGTCGCGACCTCGAACCTCGCCTTCAGCCTGCGCTCGGCGGCGAGGCTGTCGAACCCGCCTTTGCGCTCGGTGACCGCGACGTTGGGCAAGGGCTCGGCCGAGACGATCTCGGCCGCGCCCAGGCGAGCGAGCTCGGCGTCGAGTGCCGAGGGAGCGATCGAGCCGAGCTCGAAGCGGCCGGTCGAGATGTCGGCGGCGGCGAGGCCGTAGCGCTCTCCGGCGCGGGCGACGGCGACAAGCCAGTTGGCGGAGCGCGAATCGAGCAGGGCTTCCTCGGTGAGCGTTCCGGCGGTGACGACCCGGACGATGGCGCGGTTGACCACCGACTTGGAGCCGCGCTTCTTCGCCTCCGCCGGATTCTCGGTCTGCTCGGCGATCGCGACCCGGAAGCCGCCGCGGATGAGCCGGGCGAGATAGGCCTCGGCGGCATGGATCGGGACTCCGCACATCGGGATCGGCTCGCCCTGATGCTCGCCGCGAGCGGTGAGGGCGATGTCGAGGCAGCGGGCTGCCGCCTTGGCGTCATCGAAGAACAATTCGAAGAAATCGCCCATCCGGTAGAAGAGCAGGCAATCGGCCGCCTCCGCCTTGAGCGCGAGATATTGCGCCATCATCGGGGTCGGGGCTGTGCCGGTCTTCGCCTGGGTGGCCATGGCCGAGGGATAGAGGGTTGAGGGCCGGCATGGAACGGCCTTCTGAAGGCTAGGGCGCGGCCTCCACCGTCAGAGCGGCGAGCCAGGGACCGGAGGCGGTGCCGGCGAGCGCGGACCAATACCAGGAGGAGATGTCGGGCCAGCTTCGGCCGTCGGGGCCGCGGACCTGCTCGCACACGCGCAGAACGCGCCCGCCGCGGGCGGCGGTGAAGCAGGAAGCGGGCCTGCCCCCCGGCCCGACCCGCATAGCCGACGGCCCGATCGCATAGCCGACGGCCCGGAAGCAGTCGCGCGCCGGGTGAAGTCGGCGGGTCGGCGCGGCGACCTGGCGAAGGACGATCTGGCGGCGGCCGTCGCTGAACCGGGCGACATGGCCGGGAAAGCCGCTGGCGAGCAGGCGGTCCTCGGGCGTCGGCGCCAGCCGGACGACCGGGCGGCCCTCGAAGCGTTGCGGCCACGGCGCCGCCGGGGCCCCCGGGGCCGGACCGGGCCGCTCCCACAAGGGCGCGAGGATCGCCGCCGCGGCGAGCAGCCCGAACAGCGCCCTGGTCATGCCGCTCGGCGCGGCCGCCGGGCCACGCAGAACAGGATGGCGAGCGCAAGCATCAGGAAGGAGACCAGGCCGACCGCCTCGTGGGCGACCGGCCCGCGCAGCCGCTCGACGAAGCCGTTCTCGACATAGAAGAGGCTGGCCGCCCGGACCGCGTTGCCGGCGATGGCGACGGCGACGGCGATCGCCACCGCCCGGGCATAAAGGCGAAGGCCGAAGCCGGAGGCCAGCCCGATGCCGCTGACCAGGAACAGGGCCGCCCACAGCATCCTGATCCCGCTGCACGCCGCGTCGAACAGGAGCAGGGACCCGTTCCAGCTCAGCGCCACGCCCTCGACTCCGACCGCCATTCCGTTCAGCCGGAGCAGCGCCGCGGCCAGCCCGGCGCCGGCGACCCGCATCGGGTAGGCGAGGTAGAAATCCAGGCTCGGAAAGACCGGCAGGGCCAGCAACGCGAGGCCGACGAGCGGCGGCCAGGCCAGGCCGCCGCCGGCGACATGGCGGCAGAGCAGGACGATGGCGACCACCGCCACCGCCGCCACGACCAGCGCCGGCCCCGCGAGAATTGCGGCGACATAGGCGGCAAGCGCGAGGGAGAGGCGGGAGAGGGGAACGGGCTTCGCATTGCCGGCGGCGATCCGGCGCAAGGCCGGAGCGGCGACGGCAAGGCCGACCAGGGCGAGGGGCACGGCGGACAGTCCGTCGCCGAACCGGCCGGCGAGCAGCCGCCAGGCGTCCCAGAACAGCAAGGGCGTCAGGAGGAGCGCGAGGCGTGGGTCGAGCGCGGGCGCCATCAGGCGAAGGCCGGGCGCCGGCGCCGGTGCCAATGCCAGAGCAGGAGGGCGGCGGCGATGGCGATGAGCGCCCAGGTCTCCGGCTCGGGCACGGTCGGGACGTCGGCCGGGTCGGGCACGGCGAGGCCGTTGCGCTTATATTCGCCGTCGGTCTCGAGCACCACGGCGCCGCTCACGGGAGTGACGATGTTGAGGCGGTTGGCCAGGGCGATCGCCCGCTCGCGTTCCTTTCCCTCCGCCTGTGCACCGGCGATGAGCCGCTCCGCCCCCCACAAACGCGCGATGTGGATGGAGGAGGCCGGCCCCGCCTTGCCCTGCGCCTGGCTTCGGGTCACCGACCATCCCTCGCCGCCGACGAGCCGGGAGAGAAGGGCGCCGAGGTCCGTGGCCGGGTCTCCCGAAGGCGGAGAGTCATAGGCGCTCTGGAACCAGGCATGGCCGGCGGCCGCGAAGGCCGGGCCGGGCTCGGCCTGGTAGCGGACCAGCCTCGGCAGCGCCTCGCTTCGATCGAGAAGCTGATCGAGCCGGGCGGCCGAGCTGGCGAAAGCGACGGGCTGGGCGCCGTGGATCCAGACCAGCACCGACTCGGGCCCGCCGGAGGCGTCGAGAGCGTCGGCCAGCGCCGGCAGATTATCCTGGCCGCCGGTGAACGCCGCGGCCGCGAGCGCCTGCTTCATCCGCGAAAGCTGCGCCGGGGACGAGGGGGCGGGAGCGACGATGACGGGTTCTTCGCCGGCGATGAACAGTCCGACCGGAAGGCCTGCGGGAAGAGCGCCGAGCGCCCGGGCGAGGCCGGCGGCCGCCTTCCGGCTGGAGGCGGAGGAGTCGACGAGGAGGATGAGCCGGGAGGGCCGCGGCAAGCGCGCCCGGGCGATGGTCTGGACGATGTGGAGGGCGGGCTCGGTCGCCGTCGCCGGCACCGCCGCGTCCCGCACCGACGGCGCCCGGACCGGGCCGGCGGCGATTCGCGGGCGATGGGCGCCGAGGTCGAAGTCGCCGAGCGCGGCGCGCAGTCGAGCCGTTCCGGAACCCGAAAATCCGGGGTGGCTCGACGTGACCGGCGAGTCGCCCTCGACCCACACCCGGTGGCGAAGAGTGGAGGGAAGATCGAAATTGCGGTCGGCGATCGCCGGCAGGGCGAAGCTCCGGCGTCCGTCCGGCGCGATTTCGAACGGGATTGTCATTCCGATCCTCAGCTTGAGGTCCCCCTTGGCCGGCACCGGGAAGGCCTGGACGAGCAGCCGTCCGGCGGAGTCTGTGGTGACGAGCAGCGGATCGCGGCGGACGGCAACGACATTCTCGTAGGCGGCGCGCGCCTCTCTTTTGCCGGCGACGCTCGCCTCGCGCGCCACGCCGTCGATCCACAAGGTGGCGCGCGAGGCCACCGAGCCCGGCGGCAGCGCGAGGGTGAGCCGCGCCTCCTGGGCGGTCTGGGAACGGTTGGCGAATTCGGCGGTCCATTCGAGATAGGCGAGATTGTCCTTCGCGGCGACGGAGCCGTCGAGCCGGGACGAAGCCAGCTCCAGGCCACGCGCCCGGCCGCCGACCGCGGCTCCGCCTCGATCCTCGTCGAAGCCCCACAGCATGTCCTGCCGCCGGCCGCGCAGCGGCGGCTCGGCCGCGTTGAACGGGCGGCCGGTCGTCCGGTAGTAAAGCTCTCGGGCCGCCGCGCTCGTCGAGACCGGCTCGCCCGTGAGCATACCGTCGCTCCAGGTCGAGACGGCAAAGCTCGCCAGGCCCGTGGCCCGGCCGTTGCCGCCGTAGCAGAGGCGCAGAAGCATCGCCTCGTCCCCGGCGGCGCGCATCAGCGCCGTTGCGCGCCTCGCGCTCGCCGGGTCGCCCCCCGCCCAGCCGACCGCGAGATAGGTGGCGGCGGCGGGCAGGTCGACGAGGATCACCAGGGCGAGCCCGGCGGCTACCCCGCCCAGCAGCTGGCGCGCGCCGTGGCCGGGCTCGCCGATCAGCCGGCCGGCGAGCTTGAAGCACGCGATCAGCGACAGGACCGGCGCCCAGGCCAGCAGGCCGAGGCCGAGGAGGAGTATCCCGATCACGGCGATCGGCAGCAGCGGCAGGAAGACGAGCGCATAAGCCGCGGCGATGACCATCGCCGCTCCGGCGACGCTCGTCAGCCAAGGCGAGGCGGGAGCCTCCCGGCGGGCGGCCGCCCAAAGGGCGTAATTGGCGGCCGGGACCGCGAGGACGGCGAGCGCATGCCCCCAGGTCGGGATCGGATCGAAGAAGGTCGAGGCGCAGAGCGACGTCGCCAGCTCGACGACGAGCGCCGCCAGCGGCAGGATCACGCCGAAGAACAGCAGTCCGGCACCCGGCGACCTCGGATCGGAATAGGACATGGCAGCGCTCCGCTTTGTCGAGCCTGCCTGTTGGCACGGGCCGGTGGAGCGGCGATCAGCGCCTCATGTCCTTTGCGTCGGAGCCCGGTGCAGATTCGGTCCGGGCAATGCTCCTCCCCGCCATTTCCCGGGAGGGGGACCATGGGAAGCATTGTGGAGGATTGTTCGAGCCCCCACGAACCCCTCCACCGCGCTACGCGCGGTCCCCCTCCCCGCCAAAGGCCGGGGAGGAATTTATTGCCCCGATTGCGGATCGCGGCCTACAGCGAGCCGAAAATGGGAGAGCCGCATGAGCGAAGGCAGCAGCGTCAAATTCTCCGAGCAGGAAGCGCTCGACTTCCACACCCAGGGCGGCAAGCCCGGCAAGATCGAGATCATCGCCTCCAAGCCGATGGCGACGCAGCGCGATCTCAGCCTCGCTTATTCACCCGGAGTCGCAGTCCCGGTGCGGGCGATCGCCGAGGATCCGTCCAAGGCCTATGATTATACCGCCAAGGGCAATCTGGTCGCGGTCATCTCCAACGGCACGGCCATCCTCGGCCTCGGCAATCTCGGCGCGCTCGCCGCGAAGCCGGTGATGGAAGGCAAGGCCGTGCTGTTCAAGCGCTTCGCCGACGTCGACGCCATCGACCTCGAGCTCGACACGGAGGACACGGACGCCTTCATCAACGCCGTCGCCCTGATGGGACCGAGCTTCGGCGGGATCAACCTGGAGGATATCGCCGCTCCGGCCTGCTTCATCATCGAGCAGACGCTCCGCGAGCGGATGAACATCCCGGTCTTCCACGACGACCAGCACGGAACCGCGATCATCACCGCGGCCGGGCTGATCAACGCCTGCTTCCTGACCCGCCGCGAGCTTCGGGACATCCGGGTCGTCGTCAACGGCGCCGGCGCGGCCGCGATCGCCTGCACCGAGCTGATCAAGGCGATGGGAGTCCGCCACGACCATGTCATCATGTGCGACAGGAAAGGCGTGATCTGGCAGGGCCGCGAAGGGCTTGACCAGTGGAAGTCGGCCCATGCCGTGATCACCGACGCCCGAACGCTCGAAGAAGCGCTGGTCGGGGCCGACGTCTTCCTCGGACTGTCGGCGGCGGGCGCTCTCAAGCCCGAGATGGTCAAGGCGATGGCACCGAAGCCGATCATCTTCGCAATGGCCAATCCCGATCCCGAGATCAGCCCGCCTGACGCCAAGGCGGCACGGCCCGACGCGATCATCGCCACCGGCCGGTCCGATTATCCCAACCAGGTCAACAACGTGCTCGGCTTCCCCTTCATCTTCCGGGGCGCGCTCGACGTTCGGGCGACGACGATCAACGATGAGATGAAGATCGCCGCCGCCGAGGCGTTGGCCGAGCTCGCCCGCCAGCAGGTGCCCGAGGAAGTCGCCGCGGCCTATGGCGGAAAGGCGCACAGCTTCGGCCCCGATTACATCATTCCGGCGCCCTTCGACCCGCGGCTGATGGAGATCGTCCCGGCCGCAGTCGCCCAGGCGGCGATGGCGAGCGGAGTCGCCCAGATCCGCATCGACGACATGGACGCCTATCGCAGCCGGCTGAAGTCGCGGCTCAACCCGACGACGTCGGTGCTCACCCTCGCCTATGAAGCGGCGCGGGCGGATCCGAAAAGGGTGCTTTTCGCCGAGGGCGACGAGGACGTCGTGCTTCGCGCCGCTATCGCCTTCCGGGACGGCGGCTACGGAATCCCCGTGCTGGTTGGCCGCGACGCGGTCCACGACCGGCTTCGCGAGCTGGGAGTGGACGATCCCGAAAGCTTCGAGCTGATCAACAGCCGCACCTACGGCCGTGTGCCCGAGATGGTCGACCATCTCTACAAGCGCCTTCAGCGGGCAGGGTATCTCCAGCGCGAGATCGAGCGGATGGTGAACCAGGACCGCAACACCTTCGCGGCGCTCCTGCTCGCGCTCGGCGAAGGCGACGCCCTGATCACCGGAGTGACCCGCCCCTATGCCCAGAGCCTGAGGCAGATGCAGCGGGTGCTCGATGCGAAGCCGGGCATGACTCCGTTCGGCCTCCACGTGCTCGTCGGCCAGTCGCACACCAGCTTCATCGCCGACACCACCGTCACCGAGCGGCCGAGCGGCGAGCAGCTCGCCGACATCGCGGTCCATACCGCCCAGGTCGCCCGCCGGATGGGCCACGAGCCGCGCGTCGCCTTCCTCTCCTACTCCAATTTCGGCGATCCCGAGGGCACCTATCTCGAGCGGATCCGCGAGGGCGTTAAGGTGCTCGACGCCCGCGGCGACGTCGATTTCGAGTATGAAGGTGAAATGTCGCCCGACGTCGCCCTCAACCCGGCGATGGCGCGGGTCTACCCGTTCAGCCGCCTCACCGGCCCGGCCAACGTGCTGGTCATGCCCGGCCTTCAGACTGCCAACATCTCGGCCAAATTGCTTCGCGAGCTGGGCGGCGACGCTGTGATCGGACCGATCCTGGTCGGGATGGCCCAGCCGGTGCAGATCGCGGCGATGACCGCGAGCGCGTCGGACCTGGTGACGCTGGGCGTGCTCGCGGGGAGCGGGGTGGTCCGGTGACTTGCCTCCCCATCGCCAGATGGGGAGGGGGACCATGCGAAGCATGGTGGAGGGGTAGAAGGCTCGAATTCAGAGGGTAAGGCGCAAGACGACACGGGCCTGCGCAGCTACCCCCTCCACCACCCGCCGGGCGGTCCCCCTCCCCACGGCTTCGCCGCAGGGAGGCAGCTTAATTCGGCGAGTTCGGCCCGCCGCCGCCCTGGGGGCTGCTGCCGACTCCGCCGGCGCCGACGGCGCCGATATTGCCGAACAATTCGTCCCAGATGCTCATGTGGCGGCCGAGGGTCGGAGTCTTGTCGTGCATCGGATCGATCGAGACGACCTGCTCGAGGCCCTTGCGCTCGACCGAGGCGACGTTGCCGGCCTGGTCGAAGCGGACGTGAAGGACGGTCTGAACGTTGACCCGCGGATGGTTGAAGGCGTAATTCTTGGTCCGGCGGGAGACATAATACCAGTCATTCTGGTCGAACGTGCCCGTGAAGGTCGGCCGGCCGAGCGTGTTCTGCACCGAATCCTTATTGTCGATCCCGGGCTGGACGGCGCTGACGAGGGTCTCGTCGACCAGATAACCCTGCAAATCCTGAGTCTTGGTGCAGCCGCCGGTCGCCAGCCCCGCCGCCGTAGCGATCAGCAATGCCGCTTTTCGTCCCGAAACCATCATATTGGAAAAAACTCCGTGAAACCGGCCGGCGCGAGTCGCGCGCGCCGGCGCCTGCCTTGCCGGCAGGGCCAGGCCCTCCAATATCCGAGAAAAGCTGAACGGCGCAAGTACGCGCCCATATAAGGAGACCTTCCCTGACCCTGCTATCCCGGCTGTTCGGCGAACCGCGCGAGCGAGCGGCGCTGAGGCCCCTCTACGACTCCACGGTCGCGGCGGCCCGCCGGCCGGACTGGTATCGCGACGGCGGGGTGCCCGATACGCTTGAGGGCCGTTTCGACATGGTCGCGACAATGCTCGCGCTCGTCCTCCTGAGGTTGGAGTGCGAAGGCGACGCCGCGAAGTCGGAATCGGTCGCGCTCACCGAAATCTTCATCGACGACATGGACGGGACTCTGCGCCAGATCGGAATCGGCGATTTCGTCGTGGGCAAGCATGTCGGCAAACTGGTCGGCGCACTCGGCGGCCGGCTCGGCGCTCTGCGGGAGTCGCTGTCGGGCCGGACGGCGCTCGAGCCGGTGGTCCGGCGCAACGTCTTTCGAGACGGCCCGGCCTCGGACGTCCAGGTCGCCTGGATCGCCGGGCGCCTCCGGGACCTCCACGACCGCCTCGCCGGGACCGGCATGGAACCGTTGCTGGCCGGCGCGTTTCCGCTTCAGTGACCGAATTCAGCCGCCACTATCGCGTCGACGCGCTGTCCGCCGAACCGCTCCGGGTCGAGATCGAGGCCGGACCGGATGAGCGCGAGGCGCTGGCCGATCGCTTCGGTCTGGTCGCGGTCGGCAGCCTTGCCGCCGAAGCGGAGCTGAGCCGCTCGGGCGAGGTGGCGACCGCCGCGGGCCGGCTGCGGGCCCGGGTGACCCAAAGCTGCATCGCCTCGGCCGAGCCGGTCGAAGCGGAAGTGGCGGAGGATTTCCGGGTGGAGTTCCGGCCGGTGCCTGCGGACGGCCGGCCCGACGAGGAGGTCGAGCTGAGCGACGACGATTTGGACGTCACTTTTTACGAAGGCGGGGCGATCGACCTCGGCGAGGCGGTGGCCCAAACCCTTTTGCTCGGTCTCGACCCCTATCCGCGGTCGCCGGCCGCCGAAGCGGCGCTAAAGGAGGCGGGCGTGAAGAGCGAGGAGGAGGCGCGGATCGAATCGAGCCCGTTCGCCGCTCTGGCCGCGCTCAAGGGGAAATTGGAGGAATAAGCCGTCGCTGGGATGACGCCTCGCGTCAGAACGGAACGTCGTCGTCCAGATCGCTGTCGAAGGCGGGCGCAGGACGGGATTGGGGGCGCGAGCTCCCGCCGCTGCCGCCGAAGCCCGAGCCGCCGCTGTCATAATCGCCGCCGCCGAAATCCTGGCCGCCGCCGCCACCGCCGCCGCGGCTGTCGAGCAGGACCAGCTCGCCGCGGAAGCGCTGGAGCACGACCTCGGTCGAATAGCGGTCGGCGCCGGACTGGTCGGTCCATTTGCGGGTCTGGATCTGGCCCTCGAGATAGACTTTCGAGCCCTTGCGAAGATAGGATTTGGCGACCCGGCCCAGATTCTCGTTGAAGATGACGACCCGGTGCCATTCGGTCCGCTCCTGGCGGTTGCCGTCCTTGTCCTTCCAGGTCTCGGAGGTGGCGACTCGCAGGTTGACCACCTCCCCGCCGTTGTTCAGCGAGCGGCTCTCGGGGTCGTCGCCGAGATTGCCGACCAATATGACCTTGTTGACGCCCGCCATGTCTCTTCCTTCCGAAGCTTTCAGGATTCGCGCGGGACGATAAGCGAGGCGCCTGGCGCGCGCCACCGGATTTGCGGATTTATCCCCAGCTGACGTCGCCGGTGAAAGATGGCGGCTCACGTCATCCCGGCCTTCGCCGGAATGAGGGCAATCAGGCCGTTGCCAGCCTGGTCGAGCCGCGCCGATTGCGGCCGAAGCCGATCAGCAGGATGGCCAGCGTCGCGGCCTGGGCGAGGATGCCCTGAAGGGTCGGGTATAGGCCCAGTATCTCCACGCGCGGCGCCCAGGCGAGCGGGGTGACGCCGAGCATTCCGCCCTCCTGGAGCGCGGCCACGCCCTTGCCGGCCAGAACCACCGCAAGCATGGCGATCAGCGCGGAGCTGTAGGAGAAGAATTTGGCGATGGGCAGCCTGCGGCTGAAGCGCAGCATCAGCAGGGCGATCAGGGCGAGCAGCGCGAGGCCGGCGCCGGCGCCCGCGAGCAGGGCTGCGATCCGCCCCTCGGCCGACAGAGCGGCGAAGAACAGGATGGTCTCGAACACCTCCCGATAGACGGCGACGAAGGCGAGCAGGAACAGGAACCAGGCGGATTTCCTCGACAGGGCCTGGCTGACCTTCTCGCGAATGTAGCGCTGCCATTCGTCGGCCTGAGCCTTGCCGTGCATCCAGATGCCGACGAACAGCAGGATAACGGCGGCGAGGATCGAGCCGAAGCCTTCGGTCAATTCGCGGCTGGCGCCGCTGACCGAGAGGAAATGGGTCGCCGCCCACCATGTGGCGAAGCCGGCGGCGAGCGCCCCGATCCAGCCCCAGTGGACCGGGCGGACCATCTCGGCGCGGTCCGCCTTGCGAAGGAAGGCGAGCATGGCGACCACGATCAGAAGCGCCTCGAGGCCTTCGCGCAGGAGGATGGTGAAGGCGCCGAGGAAGGTGGAGGCGGCGCTGCCCTTGTCGGGGGCCAGAGCGCGTTCGGTCTCGTCGAACAGGCCGTCCAGGGCCGCGACTCGCTCGCGCACCTCGCCGGCGTCCCGGCCGCCCGAGATGGCGGAGCGAAGCTCGCCCATCGCCCGCTCGACCCGGGCCATCAACGCGGCATCGCGAGCGGCGAGCATCGGTTCGAGCGGCTCGAATCCGTCCAGATAAGCCGAGAGGGCCAGCTCGGTGGCCGCCTTGCGGTCGCCCTTCTCATAGGCCGCGAGGCTCTCGCGGAGCCGTTCGCGGGCGATCGCGAGGGTGGAGCCGCTCGGCGCCGTCACCGCCGAAGGGTCGCTTCGAAGATAAGCGATCACCGCCGGCGCCTTGTCCGGGCCGATCCGCGCGGCGAGCGCCGCCTCGCTGATCCCGGTCAGAGCCGCCGAGTCGGGAACGAGCCGGCGCAGGCCGGGGTCAGCCTCCCAGATCCTCCGCCCCTCCTCGGCCAGCGCCGGCGGGTAGGCGAAACGGCCGGCGGCGAAAGCCAGCGCCCATTTATCCTCCTCGGGCAAATGGCCGAAGCTGGCCATTGCCGTGCCTTCGAGCCCCTGGTCGATCACCTGGTAGAGGGCGAACAGGCTGCGCTCCCGGGCCCGCTCGCGGTCGGCGAAGGCGATGGGCGGCGGATCCAGGGTCGCCGCGAGCGGGGTCTTCGCGTCGCCGGCCGCGCCGTGGCAGCCGGCGCAATTCTCGGAGTAGAGCGACTGCCCGCGCGCCGGATCGGGCATCCGCCGCGGCGCCAGCGGCACCGGATAGGCGGCGATCAGACGAGCGGCGAGGGCGCGCGCCTGCTTCTCGATCTCGCTCGGCTCGGCCTTGCGCGCGACCGAAGCCTCCAGGGCCGCTCCGCCGGCGACGAGCCCGGCCTTCGCCGGCTTTTCCGGAAGCGCTCCGAGGCGCTGCCGAACCGAGGCGGTGAATTCCGCCATCTCCTGATATTCGGCCGGATTGACGACCCGTCCGTCCCGAACCGCCTCGCGATAATCGACCGCGACATAATCCAGCAGGCGCCAGCTGGTCTGGACCTCGGCATCCTGGGCGGCCGCCGGCGCCGCGCAGACGAGGGCGAGAAGGCACAGCAAGAACAGGGGGAAGACGCGGCGGATCATGTCCCTGGGCTAATCCAGTTGCAATTGATTATCAATAACGATTGGACTCTCACGCGTCACGCGCGTTGCGATAAGCGAGCGGGCGCCCTAGGCTTTCGGCAAAAGGGGATGAACGCGATGATGCCACGACTGCCGATCCTTGTCGCCGCGGCCCTGATCTCGGCCGGCGCGACCGCTCAAACGCCGGAACAGAGGGTCGAGCGAGTGCTCGCCAAGACCCCGGTGATCGACGGCCACAACGACCTCCCCTGGGAGATTCGCGACAATTACGACTTCTGGCGCTCGCCGCTCGACCTTGAGGCCGACACGTCGAAGCTCGAGAAGAGGCTGCAGACCGATCTTCCGCGGATGAAGAAGGGCGGGATGGGCGCGCAATTCTGGTCGGTCTGGATACCGGCCGAGCTGAAGGGCGACGAGGCGATCAGAGTAACTCTCGAGCAGATCGACATCGTCCACCGTATGGTCGCGCGCTATCCGCGGCGGCTGGAGATGGCCTCGACCGCCGCCGACATCCGCCGGATCGAGAAAGCCGGCCGCATCGCCTCGCTGATCGGAGTCGAGGGCGGCCACCAGATCGGCAACTCCCCGGCCGCGCTTCGGCAATTCCACCGGCTCGGCGCGCGCTACATGACGCTGACCCATTCCAAGAACAACGATTGGGCCGATTCGGCGACCGACGATCCGGCGCACGACGGGCTCACCCCGTTCGGCAAGGCGATCGTCCGCGAGATGAACCGGATCGGCATGATCGTCGATCTGAGTCACGTCTCGCCAAAGACCATGCACGACGCGCTCACGGTCAGCCGGGCTCCCGTGATCTTCTCCCATTCGAGCGCCCGGGCGCTGATGGACCATGCGCGCAACGTCCCCGACGACGTCCTGAAGCGGCTTCCAGCCAATGGCGGAGTGGTGATGGTGAACTATTTTCCGGGCTTCATCTCCGAGGCGTACCGGCGCCGCGCCGCCGGGCGCGATGCCGAGGACGCTCGGCTGAAGAATCTCTATTCAGGCCAGCCGGAGCGGCGCAAGGCGGCGCTCGACGCGTGGGACAAGGCGCATCCGGAGGTCGCCGCGACGCTCGCCGAGGTCGCCGATCATGTCGAGCATATCCGCAAAGTCGCCGGAATCGACCATGTCGGCATCGGCTCCGATTTCGACGGCATCGGCGGCGCCGCGCCGAAAGGGCTTGAAGGGGTCGAAACCTATCCGGCACTGCTCGCCGAGCTGGCCCGCCGCGGCTGGAGCGATTCCGATCTGGCGAAGCTTGCGGGCGGGAACGTGCTGAGGGCGATGGAAGGCGTCGAACGGGTCGCGGCGGGAATGACGAACGAACCGCCGCTGATCGCCACGATCGAGCAGCTGGACGGGAAGCGGCCTTAAACCCCTCTCCCTGAAGGGGAGAGGGAATTTCAAGGCGCCAGCGAGGGCGTCGTATTCACGGGCCCCGCCAGCTCGGCCTCGCCGTCCTCGGGCAGGACCTCGCCGTGGAGCTCCAGCGGCGCGCCGATCCATATCGCGTCGAGCAGATGGTCGCGCTTCTGGTTGGTCGTGTTCGGATGAACGAGGATGCTCAGCCCGCGATGATTGAGCATCAGCCAGGGCACCAGGGCCGCGAAAAGCTCGGGCGCGAAGGCGATCTGGTACATCGCCTTGCTGTGCGGACCGACGGGCCGGTCCCGGATCGTGCCGAGGCGGACCGCGAACCGCTCGCCCGCCGCCTCGCGGATCGCCAGAGCGTCGGAACGCTGTGTGTCCGGGTCGAAATAGATGTGAGCGTGATAGCTGGCGATCTCGGCGACCGGCCGGATCCAGTCCATCTCAGACCGCCGGGTAGCGCAGCCGGCCGAGGAAACGGCTGAGCGAGGGAAGACGGTCGCGATTGCCGCGCCACTGCGCCTTGACCTTCTCGAAGCGCATGACGTCGTCGATCCGGCGGGCGAGGAAGGCCCGGGTCGCGGTCAGTCCCTCGCTGTCGTCGTCGAGATAGACGAGGCTGGTGGAGCCGTAGACGCCCATCAATATGGCGCGCTTGGAATAATGGTTGAAGTCGGTCGCCTTGTCGCCGGCGATCCTCCACATCCGGTCGGCGGCGCGCCAGCCGAGCCGGCCGGCCAGCGGGAGGTTCTGCGGCGAGGCGAGGATGGCGAGCGCGCGGCGAAGCGCCTCCTTGTGCGGGTTGATCACTTCGAGCCGGTACATGACCAGCGAGGCGATCCGCTCGCGAATCTTCATCGCCTCGATCTTCTCGAGCGGAAAGGCGGCCGCCATGCCCCGGTCGATGGCGTCGAACCAGGCGTCGATCATCTCGGTCGCGCCCCCCGGAAAGGCCAGCCGGGCGCGCGGCGCCGGAACTCCGAGCTCCGCGGCGGCCATGGCCAGCGCCTTGTCGCTCCAGCCGTCGAACACGGCGTTGCCGGGGACCAGCGGCGCCAGCGCCATGCGCAGCTCGTCGAGATTCATCTCGTTCGGGGCGATTTCGGGCATAAGGTGAGAATGATCCTCGCCGAGGAAGGATGCAACAGAAACCCTCTCCCTGCAGGGGAGAGGGAGGGGCCCGCCGCGGAGCGGTGGGAGGGTGAGGGCATACGGCCTGCGACAGGTCCTCACCCTGCCGCTTCGCGGCTGTCCCTCTCCCCTCCAGGGAGAGGGGTTTTGTCCGGCAACCGGATCAGCACCAGCGCCACCGCGATCAGCAGCGCTCCGATGCCGTCGGCGGGGCTGAAGGTTTCGCCATAGGCGAACCGGCCGATCACCGCTCCGGCGGCGGGCTGGGCGAGGAGGCCGAGGCCGATGACGACCGGCGACAGATAGCCGACCGCGTAGACGAGCAGGCCCTGGCCGACGACCTGGCTTCCAAAGGAGAGGATGAGCAGCGGCGTCCAGTCGTCCGGCAAGACCTTCTGGCCGAGCGCCAGCGCCAGCAGCAACAGGGGGAGGGCCGCGGCGGCGGTGGCGATCGCCAGGACGGGCATGGGGGCCATCGTCTTGCGTGCCCGGTCCACCGCGACCAGGTAGCCGGTGTAGAGCAGCCCGGCGGCCAGCGTGAACAGATCGCCGGTGAAGTTCTTCGGCGACAGCTCGTAGCTCGAGCCCATCAGAAGGGCGGCGCCGGCCACCGCGAGAAGCAGGGCCAGCGCCTGAACCTTGCGCGGCAACCGGCGCAGGATGACGAAGCCGTAGACCACGAGGATGAAGCTCGACGCATTGCCGAACAGGCTCGCATTGGCGAGCTTGGTGAGGCCGATCCCGACATGCCAGGCGGCGAGATCGGCGGCGAAGAACAGGCCGCCGGCGGCGACCAGGGCGACCAGGCTCCACGGCGGCGCCTCGCGCCCGGCCTGCTGGCGCCACGCGAACAGGGCCAGGAAGGGAATGGCGAGCGCGACCCGCCAGAAGCCCGACGATACCGGACCGACGTCGGCCAGCCGCACCATCCAGGGTCCCAGCGCCAGGATGAGGTTGCCGAGAATCAGGGCCGGAAAGGCGTAACGGCCGGCCGGAGCCTCAGGAGATGATCGAGATTGCTGCATTGTCGCTTGAGGGCCGCTAGGGGTCCCGGCTCGTCTTCGTCAAGGAATGTAGATGCCGACCCTCTTCGACCCGATCCAGCTTGGCGCCACCCTCTGCCCGAACCGAATCGTCATGGCCCCGCTCACCCGCGGCCGGGCGACCCGCGAGCATGTGCCGACCGAGCTGATGATCGAATATTATCGCCAGCGCTCGAGCGCCGGCCTGATCATCACCGAAGCGACCGGAATGAGCCGACAGGGCCTCGGCTGGCCCTACGCGCCGGGAATCTGGACCGAGGCGCAGAGGGAGGCGTGGAAGCCGGTCGTCGAGGCGGTGCACGAGGCCGGCGGACGGATCTTCTGCCAGCTCTGGCATATGGGGCGAGTCGTCCATCCCAGCTTCCTCGGCGGTGAGGCGCCGGTTTCGGCTTCGGCCACGACCGCCCCCTACAAGGCCCACACCTATGAGGGGCGGCAACCCTATGCCGAAGCCCGGCCGTTGCGCCTCGACGAGATAGCGGGCCTTCTCGAAGATTATGGCCGGGCCGCTGCCTATGCGATCGCGGCCGGGTTCGACGGGGTCCAGCTGCACGCCGCCAATGGCTATCTGATCGACCAGTTCCTGCGCGACGGCACGAATTTCCGCGACGACGATTACGGTGGCCCCGTCGAGAACCGCATCCGGCTGCTCGCCGAGGCGACCCGGGCGATCGCCGACATGATCGGGCCGGAGCGGACGGCGGTCCGGCTGTCGCCAAACAGCGAGACCCAGGGGTGCGAGGACAGCGATCCGGAGGGCCTGTTCACCGCCGCCGCCGCCGCCCTGGCCGAGATCGGGATCGCGTTCCTCGAGCTTCGCGAGCCCGGGCCCGAAGGAACGTTCGGAAAGTCCGACGTCCCCCCGGTCGCCCCCGCCATCCGCAAGGTCTTTCCGGCGCCGCTCATCCTCAATTCGGACTTCAACCTGGAGCGGGCCGAGGCGGCGCTGGCGGCTGAGAGGGCCGACGCCATCAGCTTCGGCCGGCCTTTCATCTCAAATCCGGACCTGCCGGCCCGCCTCCTCAAGGGCATGGAGCTGGCGCCCGACGTCATGGCGACCTGGTACAGCCAGGGACCTGAAGGCTATACGGACTATCCGGAGGCGGAGGCCGTCGCGGCGTGAGCGAAGACGCGGCGCCGCCCTGCTTCCTGTGCGGCCGCCCGCTCGGCACCCAGGTGGAATGGCATCACCCGGTGCCCAAGAGCCGCGGCGGCCGCGCGACGGTTCCGGTCCATCCCATCTGCCACCGCGCCATCCACCGCTCGCTGGACAACAAGGCGCTGGCGCGGGACTATCGCTCGGCGGCGGCTCTGCGCTCGCATCCGGAGCTGGCGCGCTTCATCGCCTGGGTGGAGGGCAAGGATCCGGATTTCCATGTGCCGACCAGGCGGGGGCGGAAATGAAGCGATGGCCGCGAATCCTCCGGCGCCTCTTCCTGGGCCTCGTGGCCGTGGGCGTCCTGCTGGTCGGATTCGCCTACTGGACCGCCGTCTTCGATCCGGCGATCCGCAGCACGCGGGTCGCCGTCTCCGGCTGGCCGCCTGGCGAGCGCCCGCTGCGCCTGCTTCTCCTGTCGGACGTGCATGTCGGAGGCCCCGACATGCCCCCCGCGCGGGTCCGCCGGATCGTCGCCCAGATCAACGCCCTCGCGCCGGACATCGTGCTCATCGCCGGCGATCTCGTCACCGACAAGCGCCTCGCCACGCGCCATTATTCGCACGACGAAGCCGTCGCACCTCTGGCGGGGCTCCGCCCGCGCCTGGCCGCCGTCGCCGTGCTCGGCAATCACGACCATTGGCGCGATGCCGCCGCCGCCCGCCGGGCGCTCGCCCGGGCCGGCATCCGCCTGTTGGAGAACCAGGCGGTCCAGGTGGGGCCGCTTGCCGTCGGCGGGCTGGACGACGACTTCACGGATCGCGCCGACCTGCCGGCGACCCTGGGGGCCCTGAGGAAGCTCAGCGGGCCGAAGCTCATCCTCAGCCACAGCCCGGATCCGTTCGCGGATCCGGCCCCGGACGTGTTCCTGATGCTGGCGGGGCATACCCATTGCGGCCAGATCGCCCTGCCGCTCATCGGACCGCTCTCGACCATGTCCGACTATGGCGACCGGTACGCCTGCGGGCTGGTTCGGGAGGGCGGCCGGACCCTGATCGTAACCGCGGGCCTGGGCACCAGCGGAATCCCGCTTCGGCTGGGCGCGGTGCCCGACATGTGGCTGGTGGAAGTGGGGCCTCCCTAAAATCCTCCCCGCGATTTCGCGGGGACGGGGACCGCGCGAAGCGCGGTGGAGGGGGTACTTCTGAGTCAGTAGGGCCCCTCCACCATGCTTCGCATGGTCCCCCTCCCCCTGCAAATGCAGGGGAGGAGTTATACCAGCCGCAGGGCGCTGACGCCGACGAACAGGCCGATCGCCAGGAACAACGCTCCCAGCCCGATCCTTATGCCCTTGAGCGGCGCGGATTGGGCAAGGGCGTCGCCGAGCAGGGCGGCGGGAAGGTTCGACACCATGATCCCGGCCGTGGCGCCCGCGGCGGCGAGAGCGAAAGCGTCGAACTGGGCGGCGAAGGCGAAGGTCAGGAACTGGGTCTTGTCGCCGAATTCGAGGACGAAGAAGGACGCGGCGGCGACGAGGAACGGCCCGGCGCTCGACGTGCCCCCGGATTCGTAGGGCTTGGGGCGGATCAGCCCGGCGACTCCGGCGAAGACCAAAGCGAGCGCGACGAGCAGCGACACCGCCCGGGGAATGATCATGCCGTGGACGAGGGCGCCGCCGAACGCCGCGATCAGGCTATTGGCCAGAGCGGCGGCGAACACTCCGGCGAGGATCGGCAGCGGCCGGCGGTAGCGGACGGCCAGCGCGATGACGAGCAGCTGGGTCTTGTCGCCCCATTCGCCGAGCGCTGCGGCGACGAAGCTGGTGAGCAGTGCGTCCAAGGGTTCAGGCGCAGAGCCGGATCGAGACCGAGGCGAGCATCGCTTCCGCCGCGCTCTCCTCCATCGCCTCGCAGCCGATCGCGTCCTGGAGACGTCCCAGATAGAGCGCGCGCGGGCAGCCCCCTCGATCCTCCGCCACCGCCCGCTCGAGCGCGTCGGCGACTCGAACCACCGGCGTGAGGCCGTAAGCGGCGGCAAGGTGCTTGATGGCGCCGACGCTCTCGTTGAAGTCGCGCTGAGACAGGCGCCTGGCGGTGGTCTGAAGGCTGGCCAGCCGCTCGCAAAGCTCGGCCCGAACGATGATCAGGCCGTCATGCCCCCGGCATGACGGCGAATGGCCGGGGGCGAGTCGCACCTGATCATTCATTCCATCCGCTTCCACCCGCATCGTCCCGCTCCCGTTGTTGGGTCGGAGCGAGGATGCGCCCTTATGGTTACCGATTGGTTAAAGCGGCGCGGGGGACCTGGGCCGAGTCAGTTGCTTCCCCGGCCCGTGGCGGCGGCCAAAGGATATGCCGCCGGCGGGCTGAAGGCCGCCGCCGAATTCTCGCCGGCCATCGCATCGTAGATCGCCCGAGCGGCCGTCGCGATCACGCCCGGACGGTTCGAGCCGCCGCGCGCGAAGAACGCGACCGCGATCCGGCGTCCGCTCGGTGTCGTCAGGAAACCGACGTCGCCCGTGTAGCCGGAAAGGGTGCCCGTCTTGTGCTCCACGGTGGCGCCGGGGGGAAGGATCCCGCGGATTCGGTTGGAGCCGGTCGCGCAACGCCGCATCATATCGCGCAGCAGATAGCGGCTCTGGGAGGTCAGGGCGCCCTCGGAGTCGATCAGCCGGAGCAGGCCGAGCATCGCGATCGGAGTGCTCGAATCGCGGACGTCGCGCAAATCCCTGGGGGCGCTGAGCAACTGGGCGATCGTACGGTCCACCCTTATGCCGGTGAGGCCGTGGCTGCGAAGCCAGCCGTCGATCGCGCCGGGCCCGCCGAGCGTTCCGATCAGCAGGTCGGTGGCGCGGTTGTCGCTGTGGGTGATCATCGCGTCCATCAGCTTCAAGGCGGATGTCCCGGCGACCGGATCCTCGAGAGTCCGCCGGCCGGCGTCCACCTCCGTCAGATAGGCCGCCGCGACGGCGATCTTCATCGTGCTCGCCATCGGAAAGGCCTGCTGCCCGTTGAAGCTGATCGTCTCACCGCTCGCCAGATCGAGCGCGGCGATGCCATATTCGCCGGGATTTTCCGCGGCCATGGCCGCGAGCCGCTGCTCCAGCGTACGAAGGCGTGGACTGTCCTCGGCCCAGGCGGGCTGCGCAAGGAATACCAACAGGGTCGCAAGCAAGCCGGCAAATCGCATCAGGTCACCTCAACAGCGGCTGTTCGTCCGCCTTTCCGGCCGAAAGGCCGAGACGGTGGCGTAAATGGTCATCATAGCGGCGGTTCGGTCGGAAGCCATGAACGCACTTTGGTAAACGCGCACGTTCGTCGCGACTTTGGCTCCATACGCCGCTGCGCAGACGGAAGCGGGGCCGCTCCGGCCCCCCCCCCCCGGGGCTCCCGGGGCGAAGGGGTAACCCTTGACATCCCCCGAGCTTCGCGGCAGAGGCGGCCGGGCATATGAGCGGCGGGTACGCCGCTTTATTTTTTTACGAAACCCCGTTTTTTGAGAGGCTGTCATGGCCAAGCCGACCACGGTCAAGATCAAGCTCGTCAGCACCGCCGATACCGGCTTCTATTATGTGACGAAGAAGAATCCGCGGAACATCACCGAGAAGATGACCTTCCGCAAATACGATCCCGTCGTGCGCAAGCACGTCGACTTCAAGGAAGCCAAGATCAAATAATCTTGCCTCCCCATGCGAAGCATGGGGAGGGGTGGCCTGCCGAGGCCTCCGCCGTCGCGCGCAATAACCGCTGCTACCGAGCCAGCTTACCCCTCCACCACCCTTCGGGTGGTCCCCCTCCCCGTCGCTTCGCGACAAGGAGGCAGATTACTTGCTCGCCCCGTCGTACATCGTGATCTCCAGCGCCTCCAGGTCCACCCCTTCCGCGCATCTGAGGTTGATCTCCACCATCGGCCCGTTCGGACCCTTCCCCTCCGCGAAGGGCGCGCAGCCGCAGGTCCTGCAGAACTGGTGGCGGACATTGTGGGTGTTGAAGGTGTAGACTTGGATGTCCTCGTCCGACGCCACGCGGCTGAACTTGTCGGGCGTGGTGAAATGGTGGAGGGCCCCCTTTCTCCGGCAGATCGAGCAATTGCACGCCATCGCCCTGGCCGGCATGTCCTCCTCGACGGTGTAGGCGAGCTTGCCGCAATGGCAGCTTCCGCTGAAGCTCATCCTTCCTCTCCCTCTCTTTGCAGTCGATCCGCGAGCGCGCCGATGATCGTGTTCCAGCCGCGCTCGATCTGGTCCCGGCTCGCGGGCGCGTCCGGGGCGACACTCTGGGTGAGGGTCAGCTCGGACCCGTCGTCGGCGGGCGCGATCTCGACGGCGACTCGTTCGGAGTTCGGTGAATAAAGCGGAAGCTGGAGCGTGAAGACGAGCCGCGTCGGCCGCTCGACGACCTCATAGACTCCGGTGTGCAGCACTTCCTCGGCGCCGCGGCGCTCGACGATATCGAACCGCCCGCCGACCCGCGGATCGATCTCGACCCGCACCATCTCCCCGTCCGGAGTCGCAAACAGCCACGATCCCACCGTCCGGTCGTCGAGCCAGGCATCGAACACGGCCTCGGCCGGGGCCGCGAAATGGCGGGACACTCGGACCTGGACCGGGGCCGGCGCCTCGGGTCTCGGCGCGGCCAGCAGGGCCCGCACCGCCTCGACGAAGCGGACGACCGAGATCGGCTTGGAAACGTAGCCCTCGGCCCCGGCCTCGCGGATCCGCTCCTCGTCGCCCTTGGCGGCATAAGCGGTGACCGCCATGATCGGCGTGTCGCGGAGCTCGGGATCGCCCTTGAGCTGCTCGATCAGCTCGAGCCCGCTGACGTGGGGCATCTGGATGTCCATGACGATGAGGTCGGGCCCGAAGGCGCGCGCGCGGTCCACGGCCTCGCGGCCGTCGCGGACCGGCTCAGCTTCATAGCCGTGCGCGCGCAGCAGGTCGCAGAACAGCTTCAGGTTGAGTTCGTTGTCCTCGACAACGAGGATTTTTTGTCCCACCGGCGCACCAATAGAAGATGCGCCGCGACGACACAAACCCGGCCGATCCCGAGGCCCTGGCCCTCTCCGCCCTCGGCTGGACGCTGGGCGAGGAGGCGCGTGCCCGGCGGCTGCTCGACTTGACCGGCCTCGACGCGGCGGCCCTGCGCGAGCGGCTCGGCGAACCCCGCCTGCTCGCCTCGGTGCTCGCCTTCCTCGAAGCGCACGAGCCGGATCTGCTCGCGGCAGCCGAGGCCCTGAACGTGTCTCCGGCGGCGCTGGTCGAGGCCCGGCGGAGGCTCGAGGCATGACAGGCCGGCCCCTTCTCGTCACCGATTGCGACGAGGTCCTCCTCCACATGGTCTCGCATTTCGCCGACTGGCTGGCCGAGACGCACGATCTGAGCTTCGATCTTTCCGCCCCCGGCTTCCGCGACGCCTTGCGCGGACCCGCCGGCGAACCCGTGGAGGCCGAACGTGTCTGGCCCCTGCTCGACCAGTTCTTCGCCGGCGAGATGCACCGGCAGAACGTCGTTCCCGGCGCGGTGGACGCTCTGGCCGCAATCTCCGCTTATGCCGACATCGTCATCCTCACCAACATCGGCGACGAATATGAAGCCGGCCGGGTCGAGCAGCTCGAGCGGTTCGACATCCGCCACAAGGTGCTGTGCAACCGCGGCGGCAAGGGCCGGCCGGTCCTCGAGCTGCTCGAGGCGATGCGACCGAGCGGGACCGTCTTCGTCGACGATCTCGCCGTCCACCACGAATCGGTCGCGACCCACGCCCCCGAGGTCTGGCGCCTCCACATGATCGCCGAGCCGCGCCTCGCCGCCCACACCCCGCCCGCGCCCCACGCCCACGCCCGGATCGACCGCTGGGACGAGGCGGTGCCCTGGATCCTCGAGCGGCTGGGAGCGTCATGATCGAGCTGGTCCCGATCCGCTACGAGGCCGGCGACGGGGTGGCGCTGACTGGCTATGTGGCCGACGGCTCCGGCGGCCGCCCGGCCCCGGGCGTGCTTGTCGCTCACGAGGGCGGCGGGCTCGGCCGCCATACGAAGGAGCGCGCCCGGCGCCTCGGCGAGCTCGGCTATCTGGCCTTCGCGCTCGATTATTACGGCGAGGAGGATCCGCCGCTCGAGCGGGCGATGGCGCTCGGCAAGGCGCTCCGCGGCGACCGACCCCTGTTCCTGTCCCGACTCGCGGCCGGGCTGGCGGTCCTGACCGCCCAGGCGAACGTCGATAGGGCCCGGCTCGCCGGGATCGGATATTGCATGGGCGGAGCGGCCGTGATCGAGCTCGCGCGGACGGGGGCGCCCTTCGTGGCTCTCGTCGGCTTCCACAGCGGCTTCGTGCCCGGAACGCCGGAGGAGAATGAAGCGATCAAGGGCAAGCTTCTGCTTTGCCATGGCGCCGACGATCCGATCGTGACGGCGGCCCAGCGGGATGCCTTCCTGGCCGAAGCGACGGCGGCGCGGATTGACTGGCAGCTCCACCTTTACGGCGGAGTCGGCCACAGTTTCACCAATCCCGACATCGACGCCCACGGCCTGCCCGGCTTCGCCTATGACGAAGCCGCCGACCGCCGGTCCTGGGCCGCCATGCTCAACCTGTTCGACGAAGTTCTGGAGCGCGCATGACCAAGACCGCCTTCATCACCGGCGCCACCGCCGGATTCGGAGCCGCCGCCGCCCGCCGCTTCGCCGGAGCCGGCTGGCGGGTGATCGGCACCGGCCGTCGGCGGGAGCGGCTCGACGGGCTGGCCCGGGAGCTCGGCGAATCCTTCCTTCCGCTCGAGCTCGACATGCGCGACACCGAGGCGCTCGAAACCGCGGTCGACGCCCTTCGCGGCGGCTTTCGCGGGATCGACCTCCTGATCAACAATGCCGGGCTCGCGCCGCCGCTCGAGCCGCTCCAGGAATCGCGCCTCGAACCCTCGCTCGTCTCGATCGAGACCAATGTCGTCGGTCTGGTGGCATTGACCCGAAAGCTGCTCCCAGGCCTGATCGAACGGAAAGGCGCGATCATCAACCTGAGTTCGGTCGCCGCCACCTACCCCTATCGCGGCGGCGCGGTCTATGGCGGCACCAAGGCCTTCGTCCGCCAGTTTTCCCTCGATCTTCGCTCGGACCTTCACGGCACCGGGGTCCGGGTCACCTCGATCGAACCCGGAATGGCGGAGACGGAATTCACCCTCGTGCGGACCGGCGGCGACCAGGCCGCCTCCGACAATCTCTATCGCGGAGTCAATCCGATGACCGCCGAGGACATCGCCGAGACCCTCTTGTGGGTCGCCACCCTCCCGCCCCACCTCAACATCAACGCGCTCGAGGTGATGCCGGTCAGCCAGAGCTTCGCCGGCTTCCAGGTGGCTCGGGAGGGGCGCTGAAAATCCCTCTCCTGTCCTTACGGGAGAAGAGGGGCCGATCGCCGCAGGCGATGGGAGGTGAGGGTCTTGCTTGCTAAGTCCAGTTACAGACCCTCACCTCCCACCGCTTCGCGGCGGGCCCCTCCTCTCCCATAAGGATGGGAGAGGGAATTCGAGCGGCTTGACCCGAAGACTATGCAGGTGCTTACGCCTCGCGCATGACCGACATCGCCTCCCGCCTCGCCGAGCTCGGAATCGAGCTTCCCGCGCCCGCCGCGCCCGTGGCTTCCTATGTGCCGACGGTTCTGGCCGGCGACCTCCTGCACATATCCGGCCAGGTGTCGTTCGAGAATGGCGAATTGCTCACCGGTCGCATCGGCGAGGATCGCGATCTCGAATTCGGCCAGCGCGCCGCGCGGGCCTGCGGGCTGATGCTGCTCGCCCAGATCGAGAAGGCGGTCGGGCTCGACCGGGTCGAGCGAATCGTCAAGCTGGGCGTGTTCGTGAACAGCGCCGGCGGCTTCACCGACCAGCCCAAGGTCGCCAACGGCGCGTCCGAGCTGATGCAGGAGGTGTTCGGCGAGGCCAGCCGCCACGCCCGCAGCGCGGTCGGAGTGCCGGTGCTTCCGCTGGGCGCCGCGGTCGAGATCGATGCAATCGTCCAGATCAAGGCAGGCTGAGCTCGAGCGGCTCGGCGCCGTTCCCTTCGCGCATCGTGGGTTGCACGGCGGTGCGCTGATCGAGAATGGCAAAGGCGCCATCGCGGCGGCCGTGGCGCAGGGTCATGGAGTCGAGCTCGACGTCCAGCTCAGCCGTGACGGCGAGGCGATGGTCTTTCACGATTACGAGCTCGACCGGCTGACGGCGGCACAGGGGCCGGTCGCCGAGCGCAGCGCGGCCGAATTGCAGGCCGTCCGACTCGTGGGCAGCGGCGAGCCGATCCCCCTTCTGTCCCAGATCCTCGAGTCGATAGCCGCTCGGGCGCCTTTGCTGATCGAGGTCAAGTCGCCCGGCCGCGCGGTGGGGCGTCTCTGCGCGGCAGTGGCGCGCTCACTGGAGAATTATCACGGTCCGGTCGGAGTGATGTCGTTCAACCCCGAGGTCGGCGCCTGGTTCGCCCGCCACGCGCCGCAATGGCCGCGCGGCCTCGTCGTCACCGAGAAGGGGAAGCGCGGGTTGAGGGACCGGATCGAGCGCGGGCTCGCACTGTGGCGGGCGCGGGCGGATTTCCTCGCCTACGACATACGCGATCTGCCTTCACCCTTCGCCGGAGCGGCGCGCCGGCGGGGCCTGCCGGTCTACACATGGACCGTGCGCAGCCCGGCGGACCGAGCCCGGGCCGCGGCTCATGCCGATCAGATCATCTTCGAGGCACCGCCCGGATGAGCGAGATACTGGCGCGGCTCGGCCGCGGGGTCGCTTCGTTCGATGCGACCGACTGGGACCGCTGCGCCGGAACGGACGATCCCTTCCTGAGCCACGCCTTCCTCTCCGCGCTCGAAGAATCGGGAAGCGCGACGGCGCGCACCGGATGGCAGCCGGTGCCCATCGCCATCGACGGCGAGGACGGCCGCCCGGCCGCGGTGGCGCCCGCCTATCTGAAGAGCCACAGCCAGGGCGAATATGTGTTCGATCATGGCTGGGCGGCGGCGTGGGAGCGGGCGGGCGGGGACTATTATCCCAAGCTCCAGATCGCCGTGCCGTTCACTCCGGTGCCAGGCCGACGCCTGCTGGCCGGCCGGGAAGACCTCGCGCTCGGGCTGATTGCCGCGGCCGAAGCGGTGGTGAGGCAGCACGAGCTCTCCTCGGCCCACGCCACCTTCATCGCCGAGTCGGAAGTGCCGCTGTTCGAGCGCTCGGGCTGGCTGATCCGCACGGACAGCCAGTTCCACTGGCACAATCGGGACTATCGCAGCTTCGAGGATTTCCTCGCCGACCTGTCCTCGCGCAAGCGCAAGACGCTTCGCCGCGAACGGGCCTCGGCGCTGCAAGGCCTCGAGGTCGAGCACGTCACAGGCGACGCGATCACGGAAGCCCATTGGGACTCCTTCTGGACCTTCTACCAGGACACCGGCTCGCGCAAATGGGGGCGGCCCTACCTGACCCGCCGCTTCTTCTCCTTGCTCGGCGAGCGGCTGGCCGAGCGGATCCTGCTGATCTTCGCGCTTCGCGACGGCCGGCCGATCGCCGGCGCTCTCAACCTGATCGGCGCCGACGCCCTCTACGGCCGCTACTGGGGCACGACCGAGGAAGTCCCCCACCTCCATTTCGAGATTTGCTATCACCAGGCGATCGAGGCGGCGATCGAGCGCGGCCTCTCCAGGGTCGAGGCCGGCGCCCAGGGCCCTCACAAATTGAGCCGCGGCTATGCCCCCGTCCCGACCTGGTCGGCGCACTTCATTCCCAACGAGAGCTTCCGCCGGGCCGTCGCCGACTTCCTCGCCGCCGAGCGGCGCGCCGTGGCCGATGAAATGGACGCGCTTGCCGAAATGACTCCGTTCCGCAAGGGATAGGCGACCGATTCGCAGTCTAACCCACTCTCCCTGCAGGGCAGAGGGAGGGGCCGCGAAGCGGGAGGGTGAGGGCTTGTAAACCGAAGTAGGTAAGCCCTCACCTCCCACCGCTTCGCGGTGGGCCCCTCCTCTCCCCTGCAGGGAGAGGGTCATGTGAGGAGCGACCATGATCCGCCAAGCCTTCGCCGCCCTTCTCCTGCTCACCGCCGCTCCGGCGGCCGCCCAGGAAGGCCCGTCGCGCACCTTCGAGGCGCGCGACCTCTTCTCGCTCGAGGCGGCGAGCGACCCGCAGATCAGCCCCGACGGCTCGAAGATCGCCTATGTCCGCCGCTCCGGCGACATCATGACCGACCGGATGCGGCCTTCGATCTGGCTGATCGACACTCGAAGCGGCGAGCAGGCGCCGCTCGCCGCGGGCCCCGGCGCCCACAGCCAGCCGCGCTGGTCCCCCGACGGCAGCCGGATCGCCTATATCTCGACAGGCGAGGGCGGGGCCGCGCAATTGTTCGTGCGCTGGCTGTCGAGCGGCGAATCGGTACGGATTACCGGGCTGCCGGACTCGCCGACAAGCCTCGAATGGTCGCCCGACGGGCGCCAGATCGCCTATACGATGTTCGTGCCCGGCGACGGCATGAAGCTCGGGACGCAGCCTCAGAAGCCGGAGGGCGCGCAATGGGCGCCGCCGCTCGAGATCCACAGCGACCTCCAGTACCGCACCGACGAGGAAGGCTATCTGAAGCCGGGCTTCAGCCACATCTTCCTGGTCTCCGCGGACGGCGGCGCGCCGCGCCAGCTCAGCTTCGGCTCCGTGCACGACAACGGCCCATTGAGCTGGGGGCGCGACGGCCGCTCGATCGTCTTCAGCAGCAACCGCTCGCCCAATTGGGCGCAGGAGCCTCTCGACAGCGAGGTCTACGCGCTGGACATCGGGACGGGCGCCATCCGGGCCCTCACCGACCGGCGAGGACCCGATTCGGAACCGGTGGTCTCCCCCGACGGCCGGCTCATCGCCTATACCGGCTTCGACGACAAACGGCTCGGCTACCAGAACTCCGCGCTCTACGTCATGAACCGAGACGGAGGCGGGTCCCGGCTGCTCACCGGCTCGCTCGACCGGAGCGTCGATTCCCCCGTCTGGGCCGCCGACGGCCGCTCGATCTACGTCGCCTATGAAGATCGCGGCACCCGCAAGGTCGCCCGGGTCGGGCTCGACGGCTCGGTCCGGACCGTCGCCGAAGGGCTTAGCGGGTCGGCGCTCGACCGGCCCTATACCGGCGGCGGCTTCAGCGTCGCCCGCGACGGCGCCGTCGCCGCGCCGAGCGGCAACGCCCAGCGCCCGCCCGACGTCGCCCTCTATCGCGGAGATTCGAAGCGGCAGCTGACGCGCCTCAACTCCGAATTGCTCGATTCAAAGAGGCTGGGCGAGGTCCGGCCCCTATCCGCGACCAGCTTCGACAACCGCCGGATCGACTCCTGGCTGACTCTCCCGCCCGGCTGGAGCGAGGGCCGGCGGGTGCCGCTGATCCTCGAGATCCACGGCGGACCCTTCGCCGCCTACGGCCCGCATTTCTCGACCGACAACCAGCTCTACGCCGCCGCCGGCTATGCCGTCCTCTCGGTCAATCCGCGCGGCTCCACGTCTTACGGCGAGGAGTTCGCCAACCTCATCCACCACGCTTATCCCGGCCGCGACTATGACGATCTGATGGCCGCGGTCGACGCGGCGATCGCCGGCGGCTTCGCGGATCCCGACCATCTCTACGTCACCGGCGGCTCGGGCGGGGGAGTCCTCACCGCCTGGATCGTCGGCAAGACCGACCGCTTCAAGGCCGCCGCGACTCAGAAGCCGGTGATCGACTGGGCGAGCTTCTCGCTGACGGCGGACAACCCGGCCTTCTTCTCCCGCTACTGGTTCGGCCAATATCCGTGGGAGAATCACGAGGCCTTCTGGGCCCGCTCGCCTCTGTCGCTGGTCGGGAACGTCAAGACTCCGACCCTCGTCGTGGTCGGAAGCCAGGATTACCGGACCCCGGTCAGCGAGGCCGAGCAATATTATACGGCGCTTCAGCTGAGGGGGGTGCCGACGGCGCTGGTCAAGGTGCCGGGGGCGAGCCACGGCGGAATCGCGGCGCGGCCCTCGCAGGCCGGGGCCAAGGCGGCGGCGATCCTGGCCTGGTTCGAGAAATATAAAGAAGGAGTGCCGGCGAAGTAGCGTGCTTCGATACGGCATTTCGACTTCGCTCAATGCCTACTCAGGATGAGCGGATTTGGCTAACCGCTCATCCTGAGTAGCGGCTGAGCCTGGCGAAGACGCGTATCGAAGGACGGATCAGGCCGCCCGCCTCACCAAGCCCGTGTCCGACAGCCAGGCGCGAGCCTGGCGCTGGGCCTCGGCGATCTCGCGGGCGGTCATCTCCTCGGAAATCTCGGCCCGGCATTCCTGGCCGCGCTCGCTTCCGTTTAGGGCGGCGAGGTTGAACCATTTGTGGGCCTCGACCAGGTCCACGTCGAGGCCGTGAGTGCCGGTCGAATAAGCGACGCCGAGCTCGTAGAGCGCGTCCGGATCGCCCATGGCGGCGTCGGCGAGGCGGCTTTCGATCAGGAAAGTCGCGGATTTCAGGCTGTTCCCCATTTGACATGCCCCTTGTTGTTTATCGCGTGTCGGGGACAGGTTTGCGCAGGCGATCACCAACAAATGGTTAACGGGGTAAAAACCATGTCGGCCGAGGGAAAACCCCTCTCCCGTTCTTCACGGGAGAGGAGGGGCTTAAGCCGAAGGCTTGGGAGGTGAGGGTCTTTTCTGAGTCCGGCGTACAGACCCTCACCTTCCACCGCTTCGCGTCGGGCCCCTCCTCTCCGGCGGAAAGCGGGCGAGGGGCTAGGACGAAGGCTCCACCGCCAGATTGTCGATCAGCCGCGTCCGGCCCAGCCTTGCCGCCGCCAGCAGCCTGGCCGGCCGCTCCACCTTCGTCACCGGCTCCAGGGTCTCGGCGTCGCACAGCTCGACATAGTCGATCGGGTCGAAGCCGGCCCTGGTCAGCCGCTCCCGCGCCGTCGCCAGCGCCTCCGCCACCTCGCCGCCGCGCTGAATCGACGCCGCGGCCTCGCCGAGCGCCCGCGGCAGCGCGCGGGACGCCTGCCTTTCCTCGTCGGTGAGATACGCATTGCGCGACGAGAGCGCGAGGCCGTCGGCGTCGCGCTGGGTGGGCACCCCAACGATCTCGACCGGAAGACCGCGCTCCAGGACCATCTGGCGGATGACGGCGAGCTGCTGGAAGTCCTTCTCCCCGAACAGGGCGACGTCCGGACGGACCTGATCGAACAGACGCGCCACCACGGTGGCCACTCCATCGAAATGGCCCGGCCGGGCAATTCCGTCGAGCCCTTCGCCGAGGCTGCCGGCGCGAACATCGATGCGGGAGCCGTCCGGATACATGGTCGCGACGTCCGGCGACCAGAGGACGGCACAGCCTTCCTCCTCCAGCATCCTGGCGTCGGTCGCCTCGCGGCGAGGATAGGTCGAGAGGTCCTCATTCGCGGCGAACTGGGTCGGATTGACGAAGATCGAGGCCACGACATGATCCGCGCGCCGCCGCCCCTCGGCGATCAAAGCCATGTGACCGGCATGGAGAGCCCCCATCGTCGGGACGAACGCGATCCTCGCGGCGTCCGAGCGCAGCTCCGCCACGGCCGAGTTGAGCGTTTCGATGTCACGGACAATTTGCACGCCGTTCCCGCCTCCGATATCAGCTTGGGCGACGCCCTTGCGGGGGGCGGAGGGCATAATCAAGGCCAAGAAATCAAGGGGTGCAGATGGCGTGTCCGCATTTCATCGTTTTCGCCAATGAGAAAGGCGGCACCGGCAAGTCGACCACGGCGGTGCACAGCGCGGTCGCGCTCGCCGCCGCCGGCCGGCGGGTGGCCGCTCTCGACCTCGACACCCGCCAGCGCACGCTCGGCCGCTATCTCGACAACCGCGCCGAGACGGTGAAGCGGCTCGGAATCGACCTCGTCATGCCCGCCTACGAGACGTTCGATCCCGACAAGGGCGAGGCGATCGAGGCCCAGCTCGACCGGATCGCCGCCGACGTCGAGATCGTCGTCGTCGACACGCCCGGCCGCGACGATCCCCATGCCCGCGCCGCGATGATCCGAGCCGACACCCTCGTTACTCCGATCAACGACAGCTTCGTCGACCTCGACCTGATCGGCCAGGTCGACGCCGAGACCTACCGGGTCCGCCGCCCGAGCTTCTACGCCGAGCTGGTCTGGAACAGCCGGACCCAGCGCGCCAAGGCCCATGGCGCCAGCGTCGACTGGGTCGTGCTTCGCAACCGCATGCAGCATATCGAGGCGCGCAACATGCGCCGGGTCGGCGAGGCGCTCGGCGAGCTTTCGCGGCGGGTCGGCTTCCGGGTCATTCCGGGCCTCGGCGAGCGGGTCATCTACCGCGAGCTCTTCCCCAAGGGCCTGACCCTGCTCGACCTTCCCCATCTCGGCGAGGTCGGAATCGCCCATATCGCCGCCCGCCAGGAATTGCGCGAGATGATCGCCGGCTTCGCTTTGCCGCAGCCGGGCGAAGCGGCGCCGCCGAGGGCGGCGGCTCTGGCGGGCTAGGCCAAATGGGGCCGCTCATCCTCGTCGCCGCCGGCGGGCTGCTCTGGGCCTTCGCGACCGGGCGCCTCAAAGGGTTCACCTACGAGGATGGAATCGCCGCCGTCACCTTCCTGCTCGGGCTTCGCCTGTTCACCACCGGGCGGCTCGTTCCGGGGGCCGCGCTGATGGCCGGGGCCTTGCTCTGGGCGGCCTGGCGGCGCCGGCCATCGGCGAGGCCGATGCCCGCCGAGGACGCTCGGCGCTTGCTCGGTCTGACCGAGGGCGCCTCCCTCCAGGAGATACGCGATGCGCATCGCCGGCTGATCGCCAAGGTCCATCCCGACGTCGGCGGCTCGGCCGAGCTGGCCCACCGGGTCAACGCCGCCCGCGATACGCTGCTCGCCGAAACAATGAACCGCAAGCCGCCTCGCGCGTCTTGATCGCATTCCCCGATCCGGAGTTCCGAATGAGCCATCGTCTGCCGCCGACCTCTCTGCGCGAATATGACATCAGGGGAATCTACGGGGAGACGCTGGGCGAAGAGGATGCGAGGGCGGTCGGCCGGACCTTCGGCACGCTGTTGCGGCGCTCCGGCGGAGCGACGGCCGCGGTCGGCCGCGATGGCCGCGAGAGCTCGCCGAGCCTCGAAGCCGCGCTCATCGAAGGTCTCACCGCGAGCGGCGTGGACGTCGTGAGGATCGGCCTCGGGCCGACCCCGATGCTTTATTATGCGGAAGCCGAGCTTGCCGTCGACGGCGGCATCATGATCACCGGAAGTCACAATCCCGGCAATTACAACGGCTTCAAGATGGTCATGAAGCACGGCGCCTTCTTCGGCGAACAGATCCAGGGGCTCGGAAGGCTGGCCGCCGAGGGCGACTGGGAGCAAGGCTCGGGTTCGGTCCGCGACGAGGACGTCATGGAGCGCTACGTCGAGCGGCTCCTGCGGGATTTCGACGGCGGCCCGTTCCGCATCGGCTGGGATTGCGGCAACGGCGCCGCCGGCCCGGTCGTGGAGCGGCTCCTCAAGCGCCTGCCCGGCGAGCATTTCACGCTCTTCACCGAGGTCGACGGCCGCTTCCCCAACCACCACCCCGATCCGACCGTCGAAGCCAATCTCGAGGATCTGAAGCGGCTGGTGCTCGAAAGGAAGCTCGATTTCGGAGTCGCGTTCGACGGCGATGCCGACCGGCTCGGAGCCGTCGACGGCCAGGGCCGGGTGGTGTGGGGAGACCAGTTGCTCTCGATCCTCGCCGAGCCGGTGCTCCGCGAAGTGCCGGGCGCCACGATCATCGCCGACGTCAAGGCGAGCCAGGCCCTGTTCGACCGGGTCGCTGAATTGGGCGGCAAGCCGCTGATGTGGAAGACCGGCCACAGCCTGATCAAGTCGAAGATGAAGGAGACCGGAGCACCGCTCGCCGGCGAGATGAGCGGCCACATCTTCTTCAAGCATCAATGGTACGGCTTCGACGACGCCATCTACGCGGCGATCCGCCTGATCCGGGCCGTCGCCCAGCTCGGCGGCTCGCTGACCGATTTGCGCTCGGCCATGCCGCCGATGATCAATACGCCCGAGATGCGCTTCCAGGTCGACGAGAGCCGCAAGTTCCCGGTCGTCGAGGAGGTGCTTGGGCGCCTCGCCGCCGACGGCGCCGAGGTCGACCGAACCGACGGCGCGCGGGTGAGCACCGCCGACGGCTGGTGGCTGCTTCGCGCCTCCAACACCCAGGACGTCCTCGTCGCCCGGGCCGAGGCGAAGGACGAAGCGGGCCTCACCCGCCTCGTCGCCCAGATCGACGAGCAGCTCGCCTTGTCCGGCCTCGAGCGCGGCGAGCAGGTCGCGCACTGATGCCGAGGCTCTACCCGGAGGCGCTCCTCTTCTGCGTCGTCTGGGCCGCGCTCGCGGTATGGGGCGGGCTGGAGCTGGGCTGGAAAGCGGGCGCCGCCCTCACCCTCGGCCTCTTCATCCTGATCATGCCGGCGAGCGCGCTCATCCTGTCGCGCACCGGCAGCTTCCAGGCCGAGCGGGTGGTGAGGTGGGGGATATTGGCCGCGGCGGCGATCGTGCTCATATCGCTGGTTGACCTGCAGGGCTGACTGAGCCGCCGACAGTCGCGGCACCGTCGTTCCTCGCTCCGCTCTGGCTTCGCGGCCGGATAAGGTGCAAGTTTCCCTCAAGTCGGCTGGGGGAATGTCGATGCAATACCAAGCGAGCCTGGAAGCGCTGATTCATCCGGAGCGGGGTGCGCCCTTGTTCGGACAATCGCTGCCTTGGAACAAGGATTCGATTTGCGCCGAATTGTCGCGCCTTGCCTACATTCGCTTCGAAGCCGGCGACCGTGCCCGCTTGACCGAAGCGCTGGCCCGGGGCGGGTTCGGCGAGCCCGTCTGCTTCTTCCATCCTGGAGCCGACGCGCAGGGATTTGCCGCCTCCCGCGCGGACGGCTCCGCCTGGCTGGCCTATCGGGGCACCGAGCCCGACCGGCTTCGATCAATCGTCTCGGACCTCCGCTTCCTTCCGGAGGATTGGCCCGGCGGCGGCCGAGTGCATCGCGGCTTCGCGGCAGCGGAAAGGTCGCTAGCGGCAGACGTGGATGCATGGGTGGCAGGCCTTGGCGAAGCTCCGTTAGTGGTCACCGGCCACAGCCTTGGGGCTGCCATGGCAACGCTTACCGCCGCGCGCTTCGCGCAGGCCGAGCTGGTGACCTTCGGCTCCCCTAGGGTCGGGAATGCTCAATTTCGGCGCGGGTTCGAAGGTCGCCAAGTACGCCGATACGTCGATTGCCGGGATATCGTCGAGGACCTTCCGCCTCCCGGCCTCTTCGTCCATCTCGACGGAGAGCGATATATCGACCGGCTTGGAAACGTCCGCCCTACTGCGCCCGGAACCATGGCCCGAATCGCCGACCAACTCCGCGCCAACTGGGATTATCGCAGGTGTATTGGCCCCGGCAACGCGCCCGCCCGCGAACTCGCGGACCACGCCCCGATAAATTACGTCTCGGCCACACTCGGGGCCCGCCAGGGCCCCTAGGCCTCAATCGTCCTCGTCCTCGCGTCCCACCAGGTTGAGCTCCCGCGCCTTGATCTGCCTCGTCATGCACCAATGCTTGAGCGCGTCCTCCCGCCCGTGAGTGATCCAAACCTCGCGGGGCCGGAGCTCCTGGATGGTCTCGGTCAGCTCGTCCCAGTCGGCATGGTCGGAGACGATCAAGGGCAGCTCCACGTTGCGCTGGCGGGCGCGCTGGCGGACCCGCATCCAGCCCGAGGCCATGGCGGTGATCGGGTCGGGAAGGCGCCTCGACCAGCGGTCGTTGAGGCAGCCCGGCGGGGCGACGACGATCCGGCCCTTGAGCTCGTCCTTCTTGACGCCGGTGGCCGGTCGAAGCTCGCCGAGGTCGACGCCCCATTCCCGGTAGAGGTCGCACAGGCGCTGCAGGGCGCCGTGGATGTAGATCGGCTCGTGATAGCCTCGGCCCCGTATCTCCATCATCAGCCTTTGCGCCTTGCCCAGCGCATAGGCGCCGACCAGTACGCAGCGCTCCGGATTCTCGTGAAGCCGGGCGAGCAGCCGGTCGATCTCGCTCGACGTGTCGGGATGGCGGAAGACGGGCAGCCCGAAGGTCGCCTCGGTGATGAAGATGTCGCAGGGGACCGGCTCGAAGGGCGGGCAGGTCGGATCGGGCCGGCGCTTGTAGTCACCCGAGACGACGACCCGCTCGCCGCGATATTCGAGCACGATCTGGGCCGAGCCGAGGACGTGGCCGGCGGGGACGAAGCTCGCCTCGACCTCGCCGAGGCGGACGACCTCGCCATAGGGGGTGGCCCGCCCGCCCGGCTGGGGCCCGTAGCGGCACTCCATGATCGCCAGGGTCTCGGGGGTGGCGAACACCTCCTCGTGGCCGCCTCGGGCATGGTCGGCATGGCCGTGGGTGACGAGAACGCGCGGCTTGGGGACGTTCGGATCGACCCAGGCGTCGGCCGGCTTGATGTAAATGCCTTCGGGAAAAGGCTCGATCCAGGAACCGAGGCGGGCCATCGGCGCTATATGAGGCCGAGGCGCGGACATTAGAAGGAGCGACGGCGATGGATCTGGGCGGAGGTAATTGGGCGATCGTCAACATTGTCGGTCCGCTGCTGCTCGCGGCGGTCCTGCTCTGGGTGCTTCTCCGGAACCGCAAGACCCGCCGAAGCGACGTCGAGCGCTCGGAGCAGGCGACCCGCGACCTCTACCGCGAGGAAGAGGAGAAGCGGCGGACCGGAGAAGACCGCACGTCGTGAGCCGCCGCCATCCCGGCGATGGCCGGGATCCATGAACGCCGTGCTTGAAGACTTCCCCAGGTCCGTGTTCATGGATTCCGGATCAAGTCCGGAATGACGAAGCTTCCGCCTGTCATCGAGCAATGGTTCGCCGCCAAGGGCTGGGCGCCGCGCCGCCATCAGCTCGAGATGCTCGCCGCCGCTCGTGCCGGGCGGAGCGCCCTGCTCGTCGCCCCGACCGGCGCCGGCAAGACCCTGGCAGGCTTCCTCCCCTCGCTCGTCGAGCTGACCGAGGCCCCGACCGAGGGGCTCCACACCCTCTACATCTCGCCGCTCAAGGCCCTGGCGGTGGACGTCCAGCGCAACCTCCTGACCCCGATCGAGGAGATGGCCCTGCCGGTCCGGGTCGAGACCCGGACCGGCGACACGCCGTCGGACCGCAAGGCGCGGCAGCGGGTGCGGCCGCCGCAGATGCTTTTGACCACGCCCGAATCGCTGAGCCTGCTGCTCAGCCACGAAGACAGCGCCTTGCTGTTCGAAAAGCTCAGCACCGTCGTGGTCGACGAGATCCACGCCTTCGCCACCGGCAAGCGTGGCGACCTCCTGTCACTGTCCCTCTCGCGGCTGCAGCATCTTTCGCCCCGGCTCCGCCGGGTCGGCCTGTCGGCCACCGTGTCCGATCCCGAGGCCTTCCAGGGATGGCTCGCCCCGCACGGCGACGCCGAGATGGTGGACATGGTGGAGGGGGACCCGGGGGCACCGGCGCACCTCTCGATCATGCTTCCCGAGGAAGACAAGATTCCCTGGGCCGGCCACAGCGGCCGCTGGGCCGCGCTCAGCGTCATGCGCGAGATCGAGCGGCACAGGACGACGCTCATCTTCTGCAACACTCGAAGCCTCGCCGAGCTCATCTTCCAGGACCTCTGGGCCGTCAACGAGCAGCACCTGCCGATCGGAATCCATCACGGCTCGCTCGCGCTCGAGGCCCGGCGGAAGGTCGAGAACGCCGTCGCGAGCGGCCGTCTGCGCGCCCTCGTCTGCACGGCTAGCCTCGATCTCGGAGTCGACTGGGGCGACGTCGACCTGGTCATCCAGATGGGCGCTCCCAAGGGCTCGTCGCGGCTGATGCAGCGGATCGGACGGGCCAACCACCGGCTCGACGAGCCGTCCGAAGCGATCATCGTCCCCGGCAACCGCTTCGAATATCTCGAGGCGCGGGCCGCTCTCGACGCGATCGAGGAGGGCGCGCTCGACTCGGAGAATTTCCGCCCGGGCGCTCTCGACGTCCTTGCCCAGCACATCATGGCGCTCGCCTGCGCGGCGCCCTTCCGCGAGGAGGAGATGCTCGAGGAGGTGCGCTCCGCCGCGCCTTATGCGGGTCTCCGCGAAGAGACGTTCCTCGCCATCCTCTCCTTCATCGAGAGCGGCGGCTATTCGCTCAGGGCCTATGACAAGTTCCGCCGGATCGCGCGGGACCCCGACGGCCTGTGGAGGGTGTCGCACCCGCGCTTCGTCCAGCAGCACCGGATGAACGCCGGCATCATCGTCGACACGCCGCTCTACTACGTGCGCTTCCGGGGCGGCCGCCTGCTCGGAACGGTCGAGGACAATTTCGCCGAGACCCTGAGCCCTGGCGACACCTTCTTCTTCTCCGGCCTCGTGCTCGAGGTCGAGCGGATCGACGGAATCGACCTCATCGTCCACGCGACATCCAAATCGGCCCGGATTCCCACCTACATGGGCGCCCGGATCGCGATCAGCACCAACCTCGCCGACCGGGTGCGCGCCTTCCTCCACGACCGCGGCCAGTGGGAGCGATTCCCCGATCCCGTGCGCGACTGGCTGAGGGTACAGGACTATCGCTCGGCCATCCCCGCGCCGGACCAGCTGCTCGTCGAGACCTTCCCCCACGAGGGAATCCATTACATGGCGGCCTACAGCTTCGAGGGCTGGAACGCCCACCAGTCGCTGGGAATGCTGATCACCCGGCGGATGGAGAGCGCCGGCCTCAAGCCCCTGGGCTTCGTCGCCAACGATTACGCCATCGCCTGCTACGGGCTCGAGCCGATCGCGGACCCCGCAGCGCTCTTCTCCGCCGACATACTCGAGAAGGAGTTCGTCGACTGGGTCGAAGGCTCGCACCTCTTGAAGCGCGCCTTCCGCGAGGTGGCCGTGATCGGCGGCCTCGTCGAGCGAGCCCATCCGGGCAAGCGCAAGACCGGCAAGCAGGTGACCTTCTCGACCGACCTCATCTACGACGTTCTGCGCCGCTACGAGCCCGATCATCTTCTTCTCAAGGCCGCCTGGGCCGACGCCCGCGAGAAGATGACCGACGTCGGCCGGCTCGCCCGCCTCCTCGATCGCGCCCAGGAGACGATGCTCCACGTCGAGCTCGACCGGGTCTCGCCGATGGCGGTGCCCGTGCTCACCATCATCGGGCGGGAGCGAATGCCGCAGGGGACGGTCGACGACCAGCTTCTGATCGAGGCCGAGAGCCTCGCCGAGACGGCGATGCGGATGGATTGATCCTTAAATTCCTCCCCGCGATTTCGCGGGGAGGGGGACCGCGCGAAGCGCGGTGGAGGGGTTCTAAGGAGGCCGGCAAAAACCCCCTCCACCAGGCTTCGCCTGGTCCCCCTCCCCGGCAAATGCCGGGGAGGAATGAATCACTGGCTCCGCGCGACGTTCGGCTCCGGCAGCGTCAGCTCCGTCACCGTCACCTTCCGCCCGGAGAAGAAATCGACCAAGATCTTCGGCACGTCCGGATGCGCCTCGAACAGGTCATGCCCCCCGTTGCGGACCAAAATCCGGTGAAGCCGCTTCAGCCCCGCCGTCGCCTCCGCCTGCTCCTCGAGCGGAGTGCGCACGTCGAGATCGCCGCTGAGCAGGAGCACCGGTATGTCGGACTTGATCTCGCGCCGGAAGCCGTCGCCCAGGTCGAGCCCCGGTACCGCCCCGCGCAGCTGGGGCATCGGGAAGTTGGTCGCCGTGCCGAGCAGGGAAGACGGCGCCTGGCGCCGAACGAGCGCCAGCTTGGCGTCGGTGATTCCGGAAGCGATGTCCATCAGCTCGGGCATTCCGCTCATCGTCAGCGGGTCCTTGAAGAAGAAGCCGTAGACGAGGGGAGCAAGCGCCTCAGTCTGCCCGGCCTCGAGCGCCTGATAGGCCCCGGCGAGCTGGGCGATCCCGTCCGGATTCTTGGGCAGGATGCCCGCCATCATCCGCAGCGGGAAGCTGTCGGCGCGGAAGCTTGGGCCGCCATTGGGCAATGTGAACGTCTGCGGCGCCGAATCATATTTCGAGTGCACTCGGCGCATCCGGGCGGTGAGTCCCGGCGCGACCCGCTCGATCCTCGCGAAAGTGGAGTCGAGATGGGCCGGAAGCTTGACGGTCTGGTCCATGCCTTCCGCCGAGGCGAGCGCGACCCGGCCGATCGAGCCGGGGTGGCGCCGCATCGCGGCGAAGGCGAGATGGGTGCCGTAAGAGATTCCCCACAGGTCGATCTTCCTCGCCCCCAGGGCCTTGCGCAGGTCCTCGAGATCCTCGGCATTCTGCTCGGTCGTGTAGCCGCCCACCGCCACTCCGGCGGCACGCCATTCGGCGAGGCAGCGATCGAGAGTCTCGCGATGATAGGCGGCCAGCGAGGCTTCGGTCAACGGCACCGCCGGATCGAGCTTGCGGCGGGCGGTGCAGGGCGGGATGGAGTTGGATAGGCCGACCCCGCGCTGGTCGAGGGCGATCACGTCGGCGACCGCGCGCAGCGCCAGGAAGACGGGCTGGCGGGGCCCTCGGGCGGTCGCCACCCCTGATCCGCCCGGTCCGCCCGCGAGATAGACGATCGGCGCCCCGGGTTTCGGGCTGGTCGACCTGAAGCGAATGAAGCGGATGTCGATTCGGCGCGAACGCGGGTCGCTGCGGTCCTCCGGCACTGAAAAGGTCCCGCGCTCGACCGGAAGCTCGGTGCCGTCGGCGAGCTTGAAGGTCGTGGGCTCCACCTTGAGCGCCGATTCGGCCGAGGCCGGAGCGGCGCCGGGGACAAGAAGGAGGGCAATCGCCGGTCGGAGGAGCTTCATGGGAGTTTCCTTGGGTTGACCCGCTCTGGCTGGACGGCGCTCGGGCTCGCGTCGACCCGCGGCTCGGCCATCGCCCCGAGGCATCGGTGAACGACAGGACAGGAAGCGGACCGTCGCTTATGGTGCCGGGGTGACGCGCCTCTTCTTCCTGTTGCTGGCCTTGATCGTCGCGGCTCCGGCTCCAGCGTGGGCGGCGCCCGCGATGAAGGTCGGCGACCTTCGAATCTGCCCCGCCGACGGCGCGTGCCGCCCGGTCGACCTGCAGACCCTCCCCTTGGCCGCGCCCGAGACGATATTGGAGCGGCAGGTCGACATACCCCGCGAAGCCTTTCCGCCGCCGAGGCCGCTGATGGTGTTCGTGATCGCCATGGCGAGCTCGGAGATCAGCTGGAACGGAGTCCCGATCGGCCGCAACGGCATACCCGGCCCCGATTCGGCCCGCGAGAAGCCGGGGCGCTTCATCGCCACGTTCGCGGTCCCGGCCGAGCTGGTCAGGCCCGGGACGAACCGGGTCACGGCCCGGCTCTCGGCCCATCATCTCTGGTTGCCGGTGCGGCGGCCCGTCCACGTCTTCGACGTCGGCTTCTACGAATCGCCCAGCCTCCCGGGCCTCACCGGCTACCTGCCGGCATTGCTCGCCTTGGGAGCGCTTGCCGCGGCCGCCGTCTATTTCGCCGCCTCCGCACTGTTCGACCGGCGCGACCGGCTAGCCCTCCTGCTCGCACTGATCGCGGCAATCGCGATGCTCCAGCTCGGCGTGGAGACGGCGCGCAGCTTCATCTCCTACTCCTATCCCTGGCACCTGGTCCGGGTGGCGGCGGTGGCGCTGCTCGCTGCTGTCACCGCCGTCCTGATCGCCGCTTATGCGGCCCGCCGCTTCGCTCCCGCCTGGAAGCGGGCGGTACCGGCGCTGGCCGCCGTCGCCGCTCTGGCGAGCCTCCTGCTCGTTCCCTGGTACGATCTCAAGGCGATCGGAGCGATCATCGCCGGAGCGGCGGCGCTGCTCGCCTGCGCCGGTCGCGGCGCGAAACGTGGTCAGCCCGAATCCTGGGTTGGGATCGCCTTTGCACTGATCCTGTTCGCACTGATCGGCTGGCAGCTCACCGACTTCCTCGACCAGTCTTATTACGTCGCCCTGGCCGCGATGCTGGTGGTTCTCGTCGGCGAGCAGGTCCTCGTCCTGCGCCGTGCCCGGAGCGCAGGCGAGAGGGAAGCGCTTCGCGCCGCGGGCCTCGAGGAGCGGCTAAGGGACTCGGCGGCTCACCCGTCCGGCCGGATCGCCCGACTCAAGGACGGTGCCCGAACCCACCAGGTGCCGGAGGCAGATATCCTCTTCGCCCGGGCCGCCGACGATTATTGCGAAGTTCGGCTCGAGGATGGCCGAACCCTGCTCGTCACGACGACCCTGTCGCGCCTCCAGCAGGGGCTGTCCGGCCACTTCGTCCGGATCCACAAAAGCTATTCGGTCAACGCCGCCCACGTCGCGGCGCTCGGGCCCCGCCCGGGCGGGGGCAAGCAGCTGACGCTCGCCGACGGCACCATCCTTCCGGTCGGCCGCGCCTATCTCGGAGCCGTCGCGGCGATGAAAGCGGACTAGCGCGCCCGGCGCGAAAGCAGGAAGCCGAGCGCCGCGAGCGGCCAGCTGACCCGCTCCGGCTCCCGGCGGACGGGAGACGCGGCCGCTTCCGCGGCCGAGGGCGCCGGCCGGGCCGGAAGCCCCGCCTCCTTCGCCTGCTGGCGCTCGAGCTCGGAGTTCATCTCGCCGCCCATCAGCACGATGTAGGCGGAAAGGTACAGCCAGGTGAGGAAGACGACGACTCCGCCCAGTGAGCCGTAGGTGGCGTTGTAATTGCCGAATTGCGAGACGTAGAAGCCGAAGCCGAGGCTGGCGGCGAGTCACAGCAGGGTAGCGGCGGCCGAGCCGGGGCTGATCCATACCCAGGGCGCGTCCGGCCGGTTGGGGGCGTAGCGATAGACCGCGGCCAGCCCGAAGCCCACCGCGACCACCGCGACCGCCCAGAACAGGATCCGCAACGCATCGTGCGCCCAGGAAGGGAAGCCGGGAAAGAGAGTCTCCACCCAGCCCATCACCGAAATGCCCGCGGCGGCGATCACGAGCACGACCAGCGCTCCGACGGTCATCGCCAGCGACAGGATCGTCGATTTGATGAAGCCGCGGCTCTCCTTCACCTCGTAGGCGATGTTGAGGGCCGTGACGATCGCGCCCGAGCCCTTGCTCGCGCCGTAGACGGCGAGGGCGACGGCGACCGCCAGGCTCCATCCCTTGGCGGCGTCGGGCGATTGCGTCATCGCCTTGAGCTGGTCGCCGATCAGCGCCGCGGCGTCCTCGGGAAGCACTCCGAACAGCGCCCGGATATGCTCGGCGACCGTCTGCGGCTCAGCGGCGAGCCCGTAGACCAGCACCGTCGCCGCCAGCAGCGGTACAATGGACAGGAAGGCGTAGAAAGCGACCCCGGCGGCGAGCAGCCCGACATTGTCGTCCCCGGCCTCCTTCCAGGTTCGGACGAGGACGGCCCACCAATCCTTGAGGGCGGGCCAGCGGACGGGTTGGATTGCCATGGCGGCCTGAACCGGGGGAGGCGGCGGGGGTTCCGTCCTTCGATACGCCGGCTCGACAAGCTCACCGGCTACTCACGATGAGCGGCGGAGGATAATCTCAACCGCTCATCCCGGTAGGGACTGAGCCTGGCGAAGGCCCGTATCGAAGGACCCGCTAAACCATCGCCCTCGGATTGCTGAACACCCGGGTCACTTCCGGCTCGAAGCTCTCCAGCGGATCAACCTCGAAGCCCGGATCGAAGGCCGGAGCGTCCCAATCGTCGACGAGCTTCTCGGCGAAGCCGTACCAGCTCTCGCCCTTGAACCGCTCCCTCCCCTCCGGATCCTTGCCGAGGTGCTCGAAATAATAGCGGCCCTGAAATTCCTGGTGCCAGTAGATGGCGTGGTAGATCTCGTCGCGAACGTAGGGCTTGAGCATCTCGGCAGCGATCGGGCCGTGATTGGGGATCGAGAAGAGCTTGCCGAGGTCGTGGCAGAGCGCCGCCACCACTTCCTCGTCGCTGGCGCCGGCGCGGCGGGCGAGGGTTCCGGCCATCAGCGAGTGGGTGAGCTGGTTGGCCGCGAAGCCGACCTCGATCGCTTCAAGCCGGGCGAGGCCTTCCATGATCTGGCGCGCGGCCGTGCTCCGGATGTGCTTGCCGTGCTCGGCGGCGATATGGGCCCAGTCCTCGGCGGTGCCGTCCCTCATGTCGGTGAACATCGGTGCGTCTCCTCGTCCGGCCCGGATTTACGCCGCTCGAGGCGCGCGTTCAACGAAAAGCGGCTCCGGCCGGGAGCCGGAGCCGCTTCGCGCCGAGGCGGTCAGTGCCGGGTGCCTTCGTTGATCGGGATCCGGCGGCCGCGTTCCGCCTCGCCGCTGCGAGGCAGGGTGACGCTGAGCACGCCGTCGCGGAACTCCGCTTTGGCTTTGTCCTCCTCGACTCCGGACGGAAGCGCGATCCGGCGCTCGAAGCGGCCGTAGAAGCGCTCCGAATAGCCGCGGTCGCGGTCCTCGCTCTCGTTCTTCTTCTCGCCGCGCAGAGTGAGGACTCCGTCTTCGAGAAGCAGCTCGACGTCTTTCTCGCGCATGCCCGGAACCTCCGCGGTTATCCGGATCGCCTCGTCGGTCTGGCTCACCTCGACGGTCGGCCACGGCATCGTCGCGCCTCGACCGAGACCGAGCATCGGCGCCTGGAAGAAGTCGTCGAACAGCCGGTCAATATCGCGCCGAAGGTTCAGGAACGGGCTTCGCTCCTCGCTTCCGAACAGGGCGGGGGCGCGGTTCTCCTGCCGGCCCAATGGGATGAGATCACGCATTGCCATGATTTCCTCCTTCAGTGACTGACATGGTTGAAAACGGCGCTCCGGCGCCGCGGCGCCGGAGCGCCCGGCCGGGCCGGGCGATCAGGCCGCCTGACTCTGGGCGCTGTTGTCGTTCTCCGACCTCTGGTCGGCAACCTGCGAGCGACCGCCGCCGATCTCGATCTTCCGGGGCTTCATCTCCTCCGGAATCTCGCGGACCAGCTCGATCGACAGCATTCCGTCCTTGAGCTCGGCGTTGCGCACCTGGACGTAATCGGCGAGTCCGAAGCGGCGCTCGAACGCGCGGGTGGCGATGCCGCGATGGATGTAATGGCCCTGGTCGTCGCCATTCTTGCGGCCGGTGACGATCAGCAGGTTCTGCTGGGCCGTGACGTCGATCTCCTCGGGCCGGAAGCCGGCGACGGCGAGGGTGATCCGATAGGCGTCGTCGCTGATCCGCTCGAGATCGAACGGCGGATAATTTTCGGCGCCCTGCCAGCCCGTGCCGTTCTCGAGAAGGTCGAACAGGCGGTCGAAGCCGACGGTTGAGCGCCGGAAGGGCGTGAAGTCGAAATTGGTCCTCATGTCTGTCCTCCAATTTGAGCAACAAAGGTGAGGAGCGCCCGCGCCCGCGGGCGCTCGCCGGACCCATTAGGCATCCGGCGGCACGTAGATAGGAACCTCTCTGGTTTGTTCAAGGGGCCGATGCGGACGCTTCGCCAGGGGCTTTCGCATTCGCCCGGGGGCCGCTAGTTTCGCGTCGCGGAGCCGGGGGGCACGTATTGGAGTGGTCGATGGCGTCCGTGGCGTCCGGTTCGGAGCCCCCAGGTCTCTCCTTCCTCGCCGACGGCGGCGAGATGGGCGAGCGCATGCGCGCCTTCGACTGGTCATGTTCGCCGCTCGGGCCGCCGGAAGGCTGGCCGCAGGCGCTGAAGACCGCGACGGGCATCCTCCTTTCCTCCAAATTCCCGATGTTCCTGGCCTGGGGCCCGGAGCTCCGCTTCCTCTACAACGACGCTTACATCGACGTGCTCGGCGGCAAGCATCCGGCCGCGCTCGGCCAGGCCTTCGAGGACATCTGGGCCGAGATCTGGGAGGATGTCGGGCCGCTCGCCCGCCGCGCCCTGGCTGGGGAGGCGACCTATTTCGAGAATTTGCCGCTGACCATGACCCGCAAGGGCTACGAGGAGCAGACCTGGTTCACCTTCTCCTACAGCCCGCTGCGCGACGACGACGGTGAAGCGGCCGGGATGTTCTGCGTCTGCACCGAGACGACGGCGACTGTCCTCGCCGAGCGCGACCGCCTCAACGAGACCGAGCGCCTCCGCCAGCTGTTCCACAACGCGCCCGGCTTCATGGCCGTGGTCCGGGGCCCCGACCATGTCTTCGAGATGGCCAACGCCTCCTACCAGACGCTGGTCGGCCGTCGGGACCTGATCGGCAAGCCGGTGCGGAAGGCGGTCCCCGAGGTCGAGGGGCAGGGCCTCTTCGAGCTTCTGGACAAGGTCTATAGAAGCGGCGAGCCCTTCTCCGGACGGTCCGTATCGATCCAGCTCCAGCGCCGCCCGGACGGCCCGCGCGAGGAGCGGCTGCTCGACTTCGTCTTCCAGCCGATCTTCGATTCGAACGGCGCGGTCAGCGGAATCTTCGCCGACGGCTACGACGTCACCGAGCGGATCGTCGCCGAGACCGCCCTTCGCGAGAGCGAGGAGCGCTTCCGGCTGATCGCCGATTCGGCGCCGGTGCCGATGTGGGTGACCAAGCTCGACCGCAAGCGCAGCTTCGTCAACCGCGCCTATGTCGAGTTCCTCGGCATCAGCTACGAGGAAGCGGTCGATTTCGACTGGCGCTCCGTCCTCCATCCGGACGACGCCGCTCGGATCCTGGCGGAATCCATGGCGGGGGAGGCGTCGCTCGAGAAGTTCGAGCTGGTCGCGCGCTATCGAAGCGGCGGCGAGTGGCGCTGGATCCGCTCGGTCTCTCAGCCCCGCCGTGGCGCCCAGGGCGAGCATGTCGGCTTCATCGGAGTCGCCCATGACATCACCGAGTTGAAGCGCGCCGAGGCCGCTCTTCGCGAGGTCAACGAGACGCTGGAGCGCCGCGTAGCGGAGCGGACCTCCGACCTCAGCGCCGCGCTCGACCGGCTTCAGGCCGAGGTCGGCGAGCGGCTTCGGGCGGAGGAGGCGCTCCGCCAGGCCCAGAAGATGGAGGCGGTCGGGCAATTGACCGGGGGCATCGCCCACGATTTCAACAACCTGCTGACCCCGATCATGGGCGGCCTCGAGATGATCGCCTCGCGGGTCGACGAGCCGCGGCTGAAAAGGATCGCCGAGACCGCGCTCGAATCGACCCGCCGCGGCGCCAAGCTCACCGGGCAGCTGCTCGCTTTCTCGCGGATTCAGCGGATCAGCGTCGCGCCGGTGGCGGTGAACGGAGTCATCGAGGGAATGCAGCGGCTGCTTCGTCATACGATCGGCGGCGCGGTCACTGTCGAGACCCGCCTCGACCCGCGCGCCGGCCACGGCGTGTGCGACGCCAACCAGCTCGAGAACGCCATCCTCAACCTCGCCATCAACGCCCGCGACGCGATGCCCGACGGAGGCACTCTTACCATCTTCACCGATCGAGTGAGGCTGGAAGAGGAACCGGACCATCCGGCCGGCGAGTTCGTCCGGGTCACCGTCGCCGACACCGGCCAGGGAATGCCGCCCGACGTGCTCGCCCGGGCCACCGAGCCCTTCTTCTCGACCAAGCCGCTCGGCAAGGGCACCGGGCTCGGCCTCGCCCAGGTCTACGGAATCGCCCAGCAGGCGGGCGGGACCCTGCGGCTCGACAGCGAGGTGGGGAAGGGGACGTCGGTCGACATCCTCCTCCCCGCGGTGGACCCGCCGGCGCCGGCGGCGACCGCGGACCCGCTCGGCTCGACGAGAGCGGCCGAGGGCGTGGCCGCGGGCGCCACGGTGCTGGTCGTCGACGACGACGCCGATGTCCGCGCGTTCCTCGCCGAATCGCTCGAAGGCTTCGGCTGCATCGTGCTTTCGGCGGCCTCGGGTGCCGAGGGGCTGGAAGCCCTGCGGGGATCGCGCCCGAACCTCGTGCTGATGGATTATGCGATGCCCGGCATGAACGGGGCCGACGCCGCCCGTGCCGCCCGCGAAATGCACGCGGGCCTGCCGATCGTCTTCGTCACCGGCTATGCAGAAAGCGAGCAGCTCGAAGCCGCCCTGGGGGGCGACGTGCCCGTCCTTCGCAAGCCCTTCACCCTTGCCGAGCTGGCGGCGGCGGTGGAGGACAATGTTTTGCCTCCCCATGCGCAGCATGGGGAGGGGGACCGCCCGTAAGGTGGTGGAGGGGTGATTTAGCGCGGGCCTGCTCCAGATCACCCCTCCACCAAGCTTCGCTTGGTCCCCCTCCCCATCGCTTCGCGATGGAGAGGCAAAAGGCTCTTGAACCCCGCAAATCCCCACCTAAATCACCGCCGTCGGACGACCAGTTGGCGGTGTCCGGCCTGTAGATCGCGAGGGGCGCAGGCTCTTTGCCCACCCCCTCATCGACATGTTGCTCAACTGGAGGACATCGACATGAGAAGCTTCGATTTCACCCCCTATCGTCGTTCCACCGTCGGCTTCGACCGCTTGTTCGACTTCCTCGAAAGCGCGCGCGCCGAGCAGGGCGACAATTATCCGCCCTACGACATCGAGAAGCTTAGCGACGACCGCTACCGGATCACGCTCGCCGTCGCCGGCTTCTCGTCGGCCGACATCGACATCACGGCCCGGCAGAACATGCTGATCGTGGTCGGCCGCAAGTCCGAAAACCGCAACAAGGACGGCAGTTTCCTGCACATGGGAATCGCCACCCGCGCCTTCGAGCGGCGCTTCGAGCTCGCCGACTTCGTCCGGGTCGAGGCCGCCGACATGAAGGACGGCCTGCTCGCCATCGAGCTCGTCCGCGAGATCCCGGACGCGATGAAGCCGCGCAAGATCGAGATCGGCACCGGTCAGTCCCGCACGATCGAGGCCGAGAAGGCGCCCCAGAAGGAGCCCGAGGTCGCGTAAATCTTCGTCATGCCAGCATAGGCTGGCAGCCTGGGGGGTGAAGAGCATTGGCGTTCACCCCCCGGGCTCAGCCTCCGCCGGGGCGACGCCCTTGTCGCAGCGCCCGCACAGCCCAACGACCGATTCATCCCCTGTTTACCTGCGAAGGCGCAGCCCTTTCGAATGCATTTCCTCAAGAAGCTCACCAATCCGTTCGTTCTCGTCGCCGAAGGCTTTGTCGTCGGCCTGGTCCTCTTCGCGACCTCGACTCCGGATCTGATCGACTCCCGGCCCTCCCCGCCGCCCGCGCTCGATTCGTCGGTTATCCCCAACTCCGCGCGCTGAAGCCTTGAACCCTGACGCGCCCAGTTTATAGCTGGGCGGCATGGTTCGCTTTTCGTTCTGTAGCCACGAGCTGATGGCGCTTCCGCAGGGGGCCCTCTTCTGGCCGGAGCGCCGGGCACTGCTCGTCGCCGATCTCCATCTCGAGAAAGCGAGTTGGTTCGCGCGGTTGGGGCAGATGCTCCCGCCCTACGATTCGATCGCCACCCTCGCCGATCTCACCGCTCTCGCCGTCTCCACCGGCGCGCAGGAGATCTGGTGCCTGGGCGACAGCTTCCACGACCGCCACGGGTGCGACCGTTTGCCCGAGCGCGCCCGCGAGATGCTGATCGCGCTCACCGGCGCAATCCGCTGGACCTGGATCACCGGCAACCACGATCCCGGAATCGCCGACCATTGCGGCGGCGAGATCGTCCAGGAAGCGGAGGTCGACGGACTTCTCCTGCGCCACGAGGCCGACCCCGCCGAGCCGCGGCCGGAGCTTTCCGGCCATTTCCACCCCAAGCTCCGCATCCACCATCGCGGCCGCCAGGTCTCCCGCCGCTGCTTCGTCGCGACGACACGCAAGCTGATCCTTCCGGCCTTCGGGTCGCTGACGGGAGGCCTGGATGCGGGCCATCCCGAGATCGTGAGGGCGGTCGGAGCGAAGGCCGAGGCGCTGGTGCCCGTGGCCGACCGGCTTCTGAGGTTTCCGCTCGCGGCCTAGCTTGCCTCCCCATCGCAGATGGGGAGGGGGACCGCCCGAACGGTGGTGGAGGGGTAGCTGCCGTGGATTCCGGAGGTTGTCGCGCCAGCTTTCGCTGCCTGCCTCTCCTACCCCTCCACCATGCTACGCATGGTCCCCCTCCCCACGAGCTACGCTCGCAGGGAGGCAAAGAGTCGCCCTCATCAGCCCCCGCACCGCATTGCCCAGGAAGAACCCGCCCTCCAAATCCTCCGCCCTCAACTCCGCCTCCTCGGCCCGTCCCGCTTCGATCAGCGACTCGCGAAGCACTCCGGGAAGCAGGCCCCGAGTCAGCGGCGGAGTCAGCAATCGCCCGTCACGCTCGACGAAAAGGCTGGTGAAGCTCCCCTCGGTCAGGAAGCCTTCGCGGTCGACGAAGGCGATTTCGAACGTCCCCGCCGCCTCCAGCGCCTGGTCGTAGAAGCGCCGGTCGCTGGTCTTGTGCCTCAGCCGGAAATCCTCGGGCTCGACGGGGAGGGGCACGAGCGCCACCTCGACCGCCCCGTCGGGGGGCTGGGGAAGCGGGCGCGACTCGATCGCCAGCGCCCCGCTCGGCGACAACAGGAGCCGGAGCTTGCGCGGCTCGCGAAGGAAGAAGGTCGCCGCCTGAAGCTCGTTGCGGGCATGATGGCGGTCGAAGGCGAAGCCGAAGGCCTGGGCGCCGCGCTTCATCCGCGCGAGATGGCGGTCGAGCTCGCTAATCCCTTCGCGCGGATCGAAGCGCATCGTCTCGATCAGGTCGAAGCGCCGCGAAACTGCCACAAACTCTCCCTTCGCCAGGCATTCGCGCCATTCGTCCGCCGCCACGCTGTCCGCGACGATCCCGGAGCCCAGGCCCAGGCGGGCGACCGCCTCGCCGTCGCTCAGGACCAGGGTCCGGATCGCGACATTGAACGCGGCTCCGCCGTCGGGCGCAAGCCTGCCGATACTACCGGTATAGGGGCCCCGCTGTTCCCCCTCGAGCCCGGCGATGATCTCCATCGCCCTTATCTTGGGCGCTCCGGTCACCGATCCGCACGGAAAGATGGTCTGGATGAGATCGACTCCGCCACGCCCGTCCTCCAGCTCGCCGACCACCGTCGAGGTCATCTGGAGCACGGTCGGATAGGTTTCGACCTCGAACAGCGCCGGCACCCTGACCGTCCCCGGCTTCGACACGCGCGAGAGGTCGTTGCGAATCAGATCGACGATCATCAGATTCTCGGCGCGCTGCTTGGGATCGTTGCGCAAGGCTTCCGGTTCGCTTCCGGCCGCCGCCGTTCCCTTCATCGGCCGAGCCGTCACTCGGCCCGACTGCAGGGTGAAAAACAATTCGGGCGAGAAGGAGAGCAGCCAATGTTCTCCGGTGAACACCACGCCGCCCCATCCCGCCCGGGCCCTCGGCCGGATCGCGGCGTAGAGCGCGAGCGGGTGGCCGGCCGTCGCCACCTCGGCCCGGAAGGTGAGGTTGGCCTGATAGATGTCGCCGGCGAGGATATGCTCGAGCGCCCGCGCTACCGCCGCTTCGTGCGCCTCGCGCTCGACCAGCGGCCGCGGCCGGCCCGCCCAGGCCCCGTCGGGATCCGGCAGGAGGGTGCCCGGGTCGACCTCCTCCCACCCCTCGAACAGCCCGAACCACAGCAAGGGGAGACCCTCGTATTCGGCCGGCCGCGCCAGCGGCGCCAGCTTCGGCTCGAGGCAGTGGCCCGCCTCGTAGGCGATGAAGCCGGCGGCATGGCGCCCGCGCAGCCGCTCCAGCGCCGGCGCCACCTCTTCCGCCCGCCGCGCCTCGACGATCTCGGCCCGGCCCCGGTACAGGCGAGCCCCATCCTCGAATTCGAGCAGGACGAACGGCTCGCGCGCTTGCCAGAAGCGCTCGGCAAGCCCATCTGCCGGGGCGTCAGGAGAGATTGGCTTGGTCACCAGCGTCTTCGACCTCTTCAAGATCGGGGTCGGCCCTTCTAGCTCGCATACCATGGGGCCGATGACGGCCGCGTGCCGCTTTGTCGAGGCGCTGTCGCAAAAGGGTCTGATCGAACGTACCGAGCGGGTCCTCGCCGAGCTCTACGGTTCGCTCGCCCTGACCGGCAAGGGCCACGCGACCGATCGCGCCGTCCTGCTCGGCCTTTCCGGCGAGCGGCCCGACCGGATGGACCCGGACGCCGCCGACACCGTGGTCGAGGCGGTCCGCACCACCGGCCGCCTGAGCCTCGGCGGCCGCAGGGAAATCGCTTTCGACGAGCCCCGCGACCTCAGGTTCCTCCAGCGCGAGCGGCTGCCCCACCACAGCAACGGCATGCGCTTCACCGCCTTCGACGGCTCCGGCGCCCTGCTTGAGAGCGCGATTTCCTATTCGACCGGCGGCGGCGCCGTCGTCGATGAAGCGGCCATCGCCGGCAACGCCCCGCCCGAGGGCCTCTGGGACATACCCTATAATTACCGCTGCGCCGACGAATTGCTCGCCATCGCCGATCGCGAAAGTCTCACCATCGCCGAGATCGCTCGGGCCAATGAACGCGCCGCCCTCCCGGACGAGGAGATCGACCGCCGCCTCGCCGCCATCGTCGACGCCATGGAGGCCTGCATCGACCGCGGCATCGACCGGGCCGGGATCCTCCCCGGCGGGCTCAACGTCAAGCGCCGCGCCCCGGGCCTCCACAAGCTCCTCCTCGACCGCGCCGAGCGCACCCTTTCGGACCCCCTGACGGTGCTCGACTGGGTCAACCTCTGGGCGCTGGCGGTCAACGAGGAGAATGCCGCCGGCGGCCGCGTGGTCACCGCTCCGACCAACGGCGCCGCCGGAATCGTCCCGGCCATCCTTCGCTATTACCGGCGCTTCACCCCCCATTCGACCGACGAGGGCGTTCGCACCTTTCTTCTCACCGCCGCGGCGGTGGGCTCGCTGTTCAAGGAGAATGCCTCCATCTCCGGGGCCGAGGTCGGCTGCCAGGGCGAAGTCGGAGTCGCCTGCTCGATGGCCGCGGCCGGCCTCACCGCCGCGCTCGGCGGCTCCAACTCCCAGATCGAGAATGCCGCCGAGATCGGCATGGAGCACAATCTCGGCCTGACCTGCGACCCGGTCGGCGGCCTGGTCCAGGTCCCCTGCATCGAGCGCAATGCGGTCGGCGCGATCAAGGCGATCGAAGCCTCGCGCCTCGCCCTGGTCGGCACCGGCGACCATCTCGTCAGCCTCGACCAGGTCATCGAGACGATGCGCAAGACCGGCCTCGACATGAACGTCCGCTACAAGGAGACGTCGCTCGGCGGCCTCGCGGTCAACGTGGTGGCGTGCTGACGGCAACCTTGACATCGTACCATATTTGGTACATGATTTACAGGGTGTAGGGCCGCCCACCCTGACACCCGAAAAAATAAGGGCTCCCGCCAGAGAAGGACGACGACATGCGAAGCGAACATTTAAGAATGGGAACATCCCATGCATCAAGTTCTGTTCTACGAGACTGCCGCGGGAAATAAGGTCGTACTGGATTTTATCCGCGAGCTTTCCGCCGAGGAGAAAAAGGTCGTCGGCGAGGATCTCAAGACGGTTCAGATCGGCTTTCCCATGGGACTGCCGCTGTGCCGCCCCCTCGGCGACGGACTGCACGAGATAAGATCGTCACTCCCATCGAAGCGTGAGTTCCGGCTCATTTTCTTTTTCGATCGGACGCGACAGGTGCTGCTGGTGGTTCATGCGCTCTTCAAGAAGAGCACCAAACTGCCAAAGGCCGATCTCGACTTGGCACGGAAGCGGAAGGAGGAATTCCGATAGCAGGATCACCAAAGTGGTAGAAACCGAAAAATCCGGCCCTTATGAGGGTTTCACGTCCCTCGACGAATTCCTCGATGAAGAAGGAATTCGTGAGGAGGTCACCGCCCGCGCGATCAAGCGCGTTATTGCGCTCCAGCTTCAGCAGGCCATGACCGAGCAGAAGCTGTCCAAGGCCCGCATGGCCGAACTGATGGAGACCAGCCGGGCACAGCTCGCGCGCATACTCGATCCCGAAGAGTTCAACGTGACGCTCGATACCCTCGCCCGAGCCGCGAAGGTGCTTGGCCGGCGCCTGTCGGTGGAGCTGAGCTAAGACGCCTTGCCGCTTCAGAGGCCGCAGCCTAGGCACTGCTCGCCTTCTGCCCGAGGAGTCCCGAATGCGCCTTCGCCTCTCCCTGCTCGCCGCCGCCGCCTTCCTCGCCCCTCCCGCGCTCGCCGACGTCGAGAAGCCCGCCGCAATTGTCGCCGATGGAATCCCGGCCGTGCCCGACGACCTCGCCGAGCGCACCCGGCCCTATATGGAGTTCCGGACCGCCGGCCTGCAGGGCTGGAACCCGGCGAAGCGCTCGCTCGCCATCACCACGCGTTTCGGCAATACCGCCCAGGTCCACGAGGTCGCCCGGCCGCTCGGGATGCGCCGCCAGATCACCTTCGAGGCGGACGCCATCGCGGGCGCCTCCTATGCGCGCAAATCGGGCGACGTGCTCGTCATCCAGAAGGACGTCGGCGGAAGCGAGTTCTGGCAGCTTTACGTGCTCGACAACGGCCGGCTGAGGCTGATCACCGACGGCAAGAGCCGCAACGAGCTCAACGCCTGGAGCCACGACGGCCGCTGGCTCGCCTACACGTCCACCCGCCGCAACGGCACCGACAGCGACATCTACATCGTCGATCCGCGCAATCCGGGGGGCAATCGCCTGCTCGCCCAGGTCAAGGGCGGCGGCTGGGCCCTCGCCGACTTCGCCCCCGACGGGCGCAGCGCCGTGGTCGCGGAATATATCTCGGTCACCAAGAGCAACCTCTATCGCGTCGACGTCGCCACCGGGCGCATGACCCCGATCGGCGATCATTCGAAGCCCATCTCCTACGGCTCCGCCCAATTCGCCCCGAACGGGACCCTATGGGTGACTTCGGACGAAGGCTCCGACTTCCAGAGGCTCGGGATCCTCGACCCGGCCACCGGCCGATTCACCGCGGTTGCTCCGGAGCCGCGCTGGGACATCGAGAATTTCGACATTTCGGACGACGGCCGGTTCATCGCCTACACCGTCAACCAGGCCGGGATCAGCCGCCTGAAGCTGCTCGACACCCGAACTCGACGGGCCCGCGCGGTTCCCGGGCTCCCGGTCGGGACCATGGGCGGCCTCGAGATCGCCCCCTGGGGCGACGTCGCCGTCAGCGTCTCGTCGGCCCGAAGCCCTTCCGACATCTATGTCGTCAATCCGCGCACCCTCGCCGTCGCCCGCTGGACCGAGAGCGAGACCGGCGGCCTCGATCCCCGCCGCAACGTCGAGCCGGTGCTGGTCGAGACGACCAGCTTCGACGGCGAGAAGGTGTCGGGCTTCCTCTATCGCCCCGATCCGGCCCGATTCCCGGGACGCCGGCCGATGATCGTGAACATCCACGGCGGCCCGGAAGGCCAGTCGCGGCCCGGCTTCCTCGGGCGCAACAATTATCTCGTGAACGAGCTCGGGATCGCCCTCTTCTACCCGAACGTCCGCGGCTCGACCGGCTTCGGCAAGCGTTTCGTCGCGCTCGACAACGGCCCCGACCTGCGCGAGAATTCGGTCAGGGACATCGGCGCCTTCCTCGACGTTCTTGCCCGCGATCCGGCCCTCGACTCCTCCCGTTTCGCCGAAACCGGCGGAAGCTATGGCGGCTACATGTGCTACGCCAGCGCGATCCGCTACGGCGACCGCTTCAAGGCCGCGAACTGCATCGTCGCCATCTCCAACTTCGTCACCTTCCTCGAGAACACGCAGAGCTACCGCCGCGATCTGCGGCGGGTCGAATATGGCGACGAGCGCGATCCTTCGCAGAGGAAGAAGCTGCTCGCCATCTCGCCGCTGACCCGGATCAAGGAACTTCGGCTGCCGCTGATGGTCCAGACCGGCGGCAACGATCCGAGAGTCCCGCCCTCCGAAGCCGAGCAGGCGGTCAAGGCGGTCCGCCGCAACGGCGGCACCGCCTGGCACCTCCTCGCCCAGGACGAAGGCCACGGCTTCGCCAAGAAGGCCAATCAGGATTACGCTTTCTGGGCCAGCCTGATGTTCTGGCAACGCAATCTGCTGGGCGAGCGGGAGCGGCGCTAGCCCCCCTAAATCCTCCCACGGATTTCCGGGGGAGGGGGACCATGCGAAGCATGGTGGAGGGGTATCTCGGACTCGGAAAGGCCCCTCCACCGCACTTCGTGCGGTCCCCCTCCCCTGCAAATGCAGGGAGGATTTTGGGGGCTACCTGGCCTTCGCCGCCAGCCATTCCTCGATCGCCCGATAAGACGATCGCCCCCGCGGCGGATCGTCCCCCAGTCCGGTGGCGAAATAGGCGATGCCGCGGCCGGTCGCCGGATCGATCCACAGGCCGGAGCGAAGGCCGTAGGCGTCGCCGGCGTGGCCGAGGCGGGGCCTGGAGTCGCCGAACGGGTCGTCCTTCGGGGCGCATGAGGCGAGGATCTGCATCGCCAGACCGTAGCCGCAGTAGAAATTCCCCTCGGTGTCGCCATTGGCACCGTCGAAGCGCCAGTGCAGCCGCTCCATCTCGGCCAGGCTGGCCTCGGTGAGGAAGCGGCTTCCGTCGGGCAGCCGGCCCCGGCGAAGCAGCAGGCCGCCGACCCTGGCGAGGTCGCGGACCGAGATTCTGAGGCCGCCCTGGGGGGAGAAGAGAGCCCCGTTGGCGCCCAGGCGGTAGGTCGAGAGATCGCAGCCGCCGTTCGCCGCGGGGACGACCGGGCAGGGCGGCCGCACGCCCGTGAGATCGTCCCGAACCACCGTGCCGTCGGGCGCGTAGAGCACCGTCGCCCGGGCCAGCGTCGCCTCGGAGCAGGTCGTCCAGTTGAAGCAGGCATCGAGCTTGAGCGGCCTCAGCACCAGACGGTCCATCAGCCGGTCGAAGCGCTCGCCGGTCGCATTTTCCATGATCGAGGCAATGACCGGGAAGCCGAGGTTGGAATAGCGGAAGAAGCTGCCTGGTCGGTGCTCCAGGTCCCAGGCTTCGGGGGCCGCCACCGCCTGCTGGACCGTCGTGTCGAGCGGAAGCGCGTAGCTGACCCCGTCGCGCAGGCTGGAGCGGTGCGAAAGGAGAAGGCGGAGAGTGATTGGCCGGTCGGGGAAGGCGGGGTTGTGAAGCTTCCAGCCGAGCTGCCCCGAGACGTCCTCGTCGAGGTCGAGCTTGCCCTGCTCGACCAGCCGCATCACGCCCAAAGCGACGTGGAGCTTGGTGATCGAGGCGATCCGCACCGGATCGTCGATGGTGAGCGCCCGCCCCGCGGCGCGGTCGGCGAGGCCGGCAGCGTCCGAGCGGAGGATCCCATGCGAATCGAAAATCGCCCAGGCGTAATTGCCATGGACCGGAGGCGGCTCGGCCGGAATGGTCGCACAAGCGCCGGTCAGCATCGCCAGGACCGGCACGAGCCAAGGCAAGAGCTTTTTCATCGGGCCAGCCTAGGGCCTCGCCGACCGACTGTGAACTCTGGGATGAGGGACGGGCCGGCGAGCCAATTGATGGAGAAAAATGCTTTTCGCTCGGCTAGGCTTTCATAAGGCAGGCTCGGCCTGCCATGATTCCGCCAATCGGAGATGGGTGTCCAGCTATGGCTCAGCGGGTTTCGGAACGGTCTTCGGGGTGCGGCATGGCGTTGAATCGGGTGGCTTCGGGATATTTTCGGGACATCGTGAACTTCATGAACTTCATCCTGCTGCTCATCGCCGTTTCCGCGCCCGCCATGGTCCAGGCCCAGGCGCCACGCGAATGGACGGCGGCCCAGGCCCGCGAGATACTCGACAAGACCCAGACGATCCGGCTCGCCCCCTCGCTCGCCCACCTTTCGCCGGGAGAGAGGAGCGCGGTGACCAAGCTGCTCGAGGTCGGCCGCCTCTTCCAGGACGTCTACGAGCAGCAGCGCCACCGCAACGCGCTCACCGTCCGCGCCGCCCTCGCGAAGCGCACCGATCCGCTCGGCCGCGACCTCTACACGCTCTATCGGCTCAACCAGGGCCCGATCGCGACGACTCTCGAAAACAAGCGCGAGCCGGCCCTCGCGGTCGCCGACGCGCCGCCGGGCAAGAACGTCTATCCCTGGGACCTCACCAAGGCGGAACTCGACGCTTTTCTAGCCGCCCATCCTGGGGAGCGGGCCCGGCTCACCGACCTTCGCTCGGTCGTCCGCAGGGCGGAGATGGCCGTGCTCAAGCGCGACCTCGCCAAGCTCCGCCAATATCCGGCGATCGACACGCTCCACCCGGGCCTTCGTGCCCGGCTCGAGGCCCTGGCGAAGCGGCCGAACCGGACGATCCTCTACGCAGTCCCCTATTCGCTCGCTTATGCGGACGAGATGATCCGGAGCCACGGCCTGCTCAACGAGGCCGCCGACGCCGTCGCCGGGTCCGACCCGCAATTCGCACGCTATCTGCGCAACCGCGCCCGCGACCTCCTCAGCGACGATTACGAATCGGGCGACGCCGCCTGGCTCAAGGGCCGCTTCAAGAACCTCAACGCCCAGATCGGCGCTTACGAGACCTATGACGACGAGCTGCTCGGGACCCGCGCCTTTTACGGGCTCAGCCTGCTCGCCACCCGGACCCGCGAATCGGCCGAGCTTCGCGAGGCGATGAAGGGCATCCAGGAGCTCGAGAACTCACTTCCCTACGAACATCGCCGGCGGGTGATGGAGGACATCCCGGTCGGGGTCTATGACGTCATCGCCGATTTCGGCCAGACCCGCGGGGGCAACACCGCGACCAACCTGCCCAACGAAGCCTATCTGGTCGAGCGCTACGGGAGCATCATCCTGCTTCGCGCCAACATCATGCGCAATCCCGACCTCTTCCGCGGCTCGGGCGACATCTACGGCGCCGCGATCGTCCCGGGCCAGGCGGGCCACCTCACCGCCGACGGCAATTTCTACCGGACCTTGTGGCACGAGGTCGGCCATTATCTCGGGCCCGACCTGACCGCGGCCGGCGCCACGCTCGATTCGATCGGGCCCGACGCCAGCCTGCTCGAGGAGATGAAGGCGGACCTCGTCTCGCTGTTCGTCGCGAAGGAATTGCGGCGGCGCGGCTATTACAGCGAGGACCAGCTCCGCTCGCTCTACGCCAGCGGCATCCTCAGGACCCTCCAGAACAACCGACCTCGCCGTGAGCAGCCCTACAACATGATGCAGCTGATGCAGTGGAACTGGTTCCTCGACCGCAAGGTGCTGAGCTTCGATCCGTCCACCGCGAAGCTGGCCATCGACTATGACCGCTACCATGACGCGGTGCGCGACCTCCTCAAGCAGGTGATCGCGATCCAGGAGGCCGGCGACCCGAAGGCGGCGGCCGCCTTCGTCGACCGCTGGGGGACCTGGGACGAAGCCCTGCACGGGCGCGTGGCGGCCAACATCCGCGCCCAGCAGCGGTACCGGTTCAGGTTGTTCGAATATGGGGCGCTTTCTGCCTCCCCATCGTAAGATGGGGAGGGGGACCATGCGGAGCATGGTGGAGGGGTGACCTGCCGGCGAAGCCGGGGATCTGGCGCTCGACGGAGGATACCTTGCCAGGTCACCCCTCCACCACCTTCGGTGGTCCCCCTCCCCATGCTGCGCATGGGGAGGCAGGTCAGCTTTCGAGAAATTGCACGATCTCGTCCGCCGCTTCCTCCGCCGACATCGCCGCCGCGTCGATCCTGATCTCCGGCGCCTCCGGCGCTTCGTAGGGCGAGCCGATGCCGGTGAAATTGGGGATCCGCCCGTCGCGGGCCTTGGCGTAGAGCCCCTTCGGGTCTCGCTCCTCGGCGACCTCGATCGGAACGTCCACGAACACCTCGACGAACTCGCCCTCGCCGAGCATCTCGCGCACCATCCGGCGCTCGGCCCGGAACGGGCTGATGAAGGCGGCGAGGACGATCAGCCCGGCGTCGAGCATCAGCCGAGCCGTCTCGCCGACTCGGCGGATATTCTCAGCCCGGTCGGCGTCGGAGAAGCCGAGGTCGCGGTTGAGGCCGAGCCGGACATTGTCGCCGTCGAGCAGGAAGGTGTGCCGGCCTTGCCGGTGGAGCTTCTTCTCGACGAGATTGGCGATGGTAGACTTGCCCGCGCCGGAAAGGCCGGTGAACCACAGCAGGCGCGGCTTCTGTCCCTTCATCGCCGCGCGCGCCTCGGGGGTCACGTCGAGTGCCTGGGCGTGGAGGTTCTGCGAGCGGCGCAGCGCGTGCCGGATGAGGCCGGCGCCCACCGTCTCGTTGGTCACCCGGTCGATCAGGATGAAGCCGCCGAGGTCGCGATTGTCCTCATAGGCCTCGAACACGAGAGGCCGGTCGGTCCACAGATTGGCGACTCCGATACCGTTCAGCCGGAGCCCGTGCGCCGGCACCTGCTCGAGCGTGTCGACGTCGATCTCATATTTGGGTGTGTGGATGGTCGCCAGAGCGCTCTGCGACGCCAGCTTCAGCCCATATTGCCGTCCGGCGACCAGCTCCTCGTCGGACATCCAGACGATCACCGCTTCGAACTGGTCGGCTACCTCGGGGGCGGAGTCGGCGGCGGCGACGACGTCGCCGCGCGAGCAATCCACCTCCTCCGCGAAGGTCAGCATGACCGACTGGCCCCGGACCGCCTCGTCGAGCCCGGTGTCGCCGACCGCGATCCGCTCGACGGTCGCGCGGGTGCCGGCCGGCATCACTCGCACCGGGTCTCCGGGCCTGACCGATCCGGCGGCGATCATCCCGGCGAAGCCGCGCCGGCTGTTCCGGCTCACCCATTGCACCGGCATCTCGAACGGGCCGCCGCCGTCCGCCTCGCCCGGCTCGACGGCCTCGAGATGCTCGAGCAGCGAAGGCCCGTCATACCAGCGCATGGCCGACGAGCGGGCGGTGATATTGTCCCCGCTCAGAGCCGACACGGGAATCGCTGTGAAATTCTCCCCGAGCGCGGCATAATCGGCGACGATCCGGTCGAAGACCGAGCGGTCGAAGCCGACCGAGTCCATCTTGTTCACCAGCAGGACGAAGCGGGTCACTCCGAGCAGCCGGCACAGATAGGAGTGCCGCCGCGTCTGGGTGAGCACCCCCTTGGCCGCGTCGACGAGCACCAGGGCCAGCTCGGCGGTCGAGGCGCCGGTCACCAGATTGCGGGTATATTGCTCGTGGCCGGGCGCGTCGGCGACGATATATTTGCGAGTGCCGGTTGCGAAGAAGCGGTAGGCCACGTCGATCGTGATGCCCTGTTCGCGTTCCGCCTCGAGCCCGTCGACGAGCCTCGACAGATCGTCGCCGCACAAGGCGAGCTCATCGTCGAAGGCGGAGCCGGTCTCGAAGAGCAGGCGCCCGAGCAGGGTCGACTTGCCGTCGTCGACCGAGCCGCAGGTGATGAGGCGAAGGAGGGTCTTCTCCGCCATCAGAAATACCCCTCCCTTTTCTTGCGCTCCATCGACGCGCTGCCGTCGCGGTCGATCAGCCGGCCCTGCCGCTCGGACTGGCGGCCGGTGCGCATCTCCTCGATCAGGCCTCCGATATCGGTCGCCCGGCTCTCGATCGCCCCGGAAAGCGGGTAGCAGCCGAGGGTCCGGAAGCGCACCCAGCGCTGCTCGACCGTCTCGCCGGGGCCGGGCTTCAGGCGTTCGTCGTCGACCATCAGAAGGGTGCCGTCCCGCTCCAGCGTCGGCCGGGGCGCAGCGAAATAGAGATCCGAGACCTCGATCCCCTTCGCCTCGACATATTGCCAGACGTCGAGCTCGGTCCAGTTGGAGAGCGGGAAGATGCGGAAGCTTTCGCCCTTGGCCTTGCGGGCGTTGTAGAGCCGCCACAGCTCGGGTCGCTGGCGCTTGGGATCCCAGCGATGGCCGGCGGAGCGGAAGGAGAAGACCCGCTCCTTGGCCCTCACCCTCTCCTCGTCGCGCCGAGCCCCGCCGATCGCGGCGTCGAAGCCGTGGCGGTCGAGCGCCTGCTTGAGCCCGTCGGTCTTCCACATCTGGGTATGGAGCGACGAGCCGTGGTCGAGCGGGTTGATCCCGCGGGCCTCGGCCTCCGGGTTGCGGTGGACGATCAGCTCCATCCCCGCCTCGGCCGCGGCGCGGTCGCGAAGCTCGTACATCGCCCTGAACTTCCACATCGTGTCGACGTGGAGCAGCGGGAAGGGCGGCCGGGCAGGGGCGAAGGCGAGCTTCGCCAGATGGAGCAGCACCGAGCTGTCCTTGCCGGCCGAATAGAGCATCACCGGCCGCTCGGACTCGGCCGCGGCCTCGCGCAGGATATGGATCGCCTCGGCTTCGAGCCGCTCGAGATGGGTGAGGGTCATCGCGAACCTCTCTAGCCGGGCGGCTGGCTGATCGGAAACAAGCTTCACTCCGTTCGGGCTGAGCTTGTCGAAGCCCTCTCCTTCCCGGCCGCTAACAGGAAGGAAAGCCCTTCGACAAGCTCAGGGCGAACGGGCGGGGAGGCAGGTTGCAACTTCGCGCCACCCGCGCCATCTCCCACGCCATGTCCGAACCCCCGATGAAAGCCGCCATCATCCCCGTCACTCCGCTCCAGCAGAATTGCTGCCTGCTGTGGTGCACGAAGATGATGCTCGGCGCCTTCACCGATCCCGGCGGCGATCTCGACCGGCTGAAGGCGGCGGCGAAGCAGCACAATGTGACGATCGAGAAGATCCTCCTCACCCACGGCCATATCGACCATTGCGGCTCGGCCAAGATCCTGGCGGACGAGCTCGGGGTGAAGATCGAAGGCCCGCATATCGCCGACAAATTCTGGATCGACCGGCTCGCCGAGGACGGCGCCCGCTACGGCGTTCCCGGCTACCCGTTCGAATCGGACCGCTGGCTCGAGGATGGCGACAGGGCGACGGTGGGCGACCTCGTCTTCGACGTCTATCACTGCCCGGGCCACACGCCCGGCCACGTCGTCTTCCACCACCCGCCCTCGAAGCTCGCCATCGTCGGCGACGTCCTCTTCCAGGGTTCGATCGGCCGGACCGACTTCCCGATGGGCAACCACCAGGATCTCATCGACGCGATCACCGGCAAGCTGTGGCCGCTGGGCGGCGACACCGCCTTCGTGCCCGGCCACGGCCCGATGAGCACCTTCGCCCGCGAGCGGGCCACTAATCCGTTCGTCGCAGACCGGGTGCTGGTGGGGGCGTAGCGCTTCCCGGCGAGGCGTTCCCCGGCAAGGCCGGGGCCCAGTAGCGCGCCGGGCGACCTGGATCCCGGCCTTCTCCGGGAAGTTAACCTAGGTAAGGAACGCTCGTCCCGTGCCAGCGTTCTGCGCCCGTAATGAAATGGCGGCTGGCTCTGTGCGCGGCCCTGACGCTGGCGGCCTGCGACCGCCTTCCGATGGACCCCGACGGCACTCTCGACCGGGTGCGCTCGGAAGGGCGCTTCCGGGTCGGCCTGATCGCCACTGGCCCGAAGTCCGACCGCGGGCCGGAAAAGGCCTTCCTCGCCGGAATCGTCCGCGCGACCGGCGCTCGCCCGGTGGTGAAGCAGGGCGCCTCCGAACCCCTGCTCCTCGATCTCGAGGATGGCGACCTCGACCTCGTCATCGGCCCGCTGTCGTCGGAGAGCCCGTGGGTCGAGCGAGTCGCATTGCTGGACCCGCTCGGGGCGGTGGCGGGCCCCCATGAGGTCGAGGTGACTCCGATCGCTCGCAACGGCGAGAATCGCTGGATCATGCTGCTCGAGCGCGAGGCCCGGGCCGTCGCGGCGGGAGGGCGGAGGTGAAGGACGACGGCATCGTCCCGCCCGAGCTGCGCGACCCGATGAAGCGCGCGGTCCGGCTCGAATATTGGAATATCGGCTTCACGATCAGCATCGTCACCGTCATGGGCCTCGTCCTCGGCAACAGCCAGACGATGAAGACCGCCTGGGTCGAGGATACGCTCGGCCTGATCCCGCCGATCGTCTTCCTCGTCGCCGTGCATTTCGAGAAGAAGGGCGCGACTCGCGACTTCCCCTTCGGCTTCGACCGGGTCCACGGCCTCGCCTTCCTGATTGCGGCGGTTGCGCTGGCCGCCGTCGGCGCCTCGCTGCTCTGGGATTCGGCGAGCACCCTGATCGCCCGCGAGCATGCCACCGTCGCCTCGACCCATTTGTTCGGGCGCGACATCTGGCTCGGCTGGCTGATGCTCGCGGCCCAGGTCTATTCTATCATCCCGCCCCTCGTCATCGGCCTCAAGGAGATGCCATTGGCGCGCGAGATGCAGGACGAGGTGCTGTTCACCGACGCCAAGATGAACAAGGCCAATTGGCAGACCGGCGCCGCCGGATTGGCGGGCATCATCGGGCTCGGGCTCGGCTGGTGGTGGGCCGATTCGCTCGCGGCCGCCTTCATCTCGGTGGGAATCATCATGGACGGGTGGCGCGCCCTCCGGATCGCGACGGCCGAGCTGGTGGACGGAAGTCCGCGCGAGCTGGGCGGCACCGGGCCGGATCCCGAAGCGGAATTGCTCGTCCGAAAACTGGAGAAGCAATATCCCGGCGCGGACATCCGCCTTCGCGAGACCGGCCGCTACATCCACGCGGAAGTGTGTGGAGTCGATCCCGACGTGCGCCAGGACTTGAGGGCGCTTTGGCCCGGCGAGCCGAAGCGCAGCTGGCGCCTGGCTCAGCTGGCTTTCGTTCCGCCGGACGAGGAATGAGCGTAAGTGACCCTCGCCGGCTCCCTGTGAATGTAGGGCAGGGCGATCGCGTAGAGGGCGAGGCCGAGAAGGACCAGGAAGGTCACGATGATCCCGATCATTCGAAGCCGCAGCGGGTCGGGATGGGTCCGGCCCATCCCGAAGGCGTGGGCGATCCTGCCCAGGATGTAGATCACCGCGACCACCCACAGCCAGGTCTTCGAACCGATGGCGAGCTCGATCAGCGCGAGCAGGATCAGGAAGAAGGGGGTATATTCGACGAAATTGGCCTGCGCCCGCATCCGGGCGGTCAGCGCCGCGTTGCCGCCGTCGCCGATCGAGATCTTGTCCGAGATCCGGATCTGGCCGACGCGGCGGGCGAGCCAGATGTTGAGCAGGGCGGCGGCGCCGGCGATGGTAAGCGTGATCGGCAGAATCATGGCGTCCTCCCCGTGTTCTCGCCGCGGAGTCGCACGCGGCGCGCGCGCTTGCAACTGCGGCGAAATCCGCTATAGGCGGCACCGCTCACGCGCGCACCCCGGCCGCACGGCCAGCGGCCTTCAATGCCGTTGACCCTTGGCAATGTGCTCGCCACATCACGAACCCAATTGAGAACAGGTGCCAGGATGGCCGTCCCCAAAAGAAAAACCTCGCCGTCGAAGCGCAACATGCGCCGCAGCCATCATGCGCTGAAGCCGGCCAACTACCAGGAATGCAAGCAGTGCGGCGAGCTTCATCTGCCGCACAATCTGTGCGGCAAGTGCGGCCATTACAACGGCCGTGAAATCCTGGTCGAGAAGGCGTAACACGGCCCTTCACGGCTTTCGGGAGACGGCATAGGTGGGCAGCGGGCCGCGGATCGCAGTCGACGCGATGGGCGGCGATGTCGGCCCCGAGGTGATGCTGGCGGGCGCCGCGCGCGCTCATCGCCGCCGCCAGGACCTCTCCTTCATCCTCTTCGGCGACGAGCCCGCGCTGAGCTCCGAGCTTGCCAAGCACACGGCGCTCCGGCCCGTCTGCGACATCGTCCACGCTCCCGACGTCATCGCCGCCGAGGACAAGCCGAGCCAGGCGATCCGCCGCGCCAAGACGACGTCCATGGGCCTCGCGATCGCCGCGGTGAAAGCGGGCGACGCCCAGGCCGCGGTCTCGGCCGGCAATACCGGCGCCCTGATGGCGATGTCGAAGCTCGCGCTTCGGACCATGCCGGGGATCGATCGGCCCGCTCTCGCCGCCCTCCTCCCGACCCTCGGCGAGAACGACCTCGTGATGCTCGATCTCGGCGCCAATACCGAGTGCGACCCCCGCAACCTCGTCCAGTTCGCGGTGATGGGTGCGGCTTATGCCCGAGTGGTGCTCGAGCTCCCCAAGCCGCGCGTTCAGCTTCTCAACATCGGCACGGAAGAGCTGAAGGGCACCGACGACCTCAAGGAGGCCGCCGCGATCCTTCGCGAAGCCGATTATCTGGGAATGCGCTTCGACGGCTTCATCGAGGGCGACAAGCTCTCCCGCGGCGACGTCGACGTCGTTGTGACCGACGGCTTCTCCGGGAATATCGCCCTGAAGTCGCTCGAAGGCACCGCCCGCTTCGTCACCGACCTGCTCCGCCGCGCCTTCACCAGCTCGATCCGCTCGAAGATCGGATTCCTCATCTCGAGGCCCGCGACCGAGCTCCTCAAGCACCATCTCGATCCCAACAACCATAACGGCGCCGTCTTCCTCGGGCTGAACGGCCTCGTCGTGAAGAGCCACGGCAGCGCCACCGAGAAGGGGGTCGCCAACGCCATAAGGGTCGCCGCCCGGATGGTCCGCGAGGACCTTACCCGCAAGATCATCGAGGATCTCGACAACATCGCCCGGCACCGCGCCGAGATGGCCGCCAAATGAGCCGCCGCTCGATCATTCTGGGCACCGGCTCGGCGCTGCCGCCCCGGCGGGTGACCAACGCCGAGCTCGCCGAGCGCATCGAGACCAGCCACGACTGGATCGTCGAGCGGACCGGCATCCACGCCCGCCATATCGCCGCGGATGGCGAAACGACTGCGACTCTGGCGACCGAAGCGGCGGGGAAGGCGCTTGCGGCGGCCGGGGTTCCGGCCTCGAGTGTCGGCCTGATCGTCCTCGCGACCGCGACCCCGGACCAGACCTTCCCGGCCAGCGCCACCCGGGTCCAGACCGCGCTCGGAATCGACGATTGCATCGCCTTCGACGTCGCCGCCGTCTGCACAGGCTTCCTCTATGCCTTGTCGGTCGCCGACAACATGCTCAAGGGCGGCATGGCGGAATATGCCCTGGTGATCGGCTCGGAGACGTTCAGCCGGATCCTCGACTGGGAGGACCGCACCACCTGCGTCCTGTTCGGCGACGGCGCCGGAGCGATCCTGCTCCGCTCGGTCGACGCCCAGGACAAGGGCGTGCTGGCGACGAAGCTCCACGCCGACGGCCGCCACAACGACCTCCTCTTCGTCGACGGCGGAGCCTCGACCACCGGAACGATCGGCAAGCTCAGGATGAAGGGCAAGGAGGTCTTCCGCCACGCGGTCGTCAATCTCGCCGCGGTGCTCAACGAGACCCTCGATGCCGCCGGCCACAGCGCCGACGAGGTCGACTGGGTCGTCCCGCACCAGGCCAACAAGCGAATCCTCGATGCCACCGCGAAGAAGCTCGGCCTCGATCCGGCGCGGATCGTCATCACCGTCGACCAGCATGCCAACACATCGGCCGCCTCGGTTCCGCTGGCGCTCGACACGGCGGTCAGGGACGGACGGATCAAGCGGGGCGACCTCATCGTGCTCGAGGCGATGGGCGGGGGCTTTACCTGGGGCGCCGCCGTCGTCCGTTACTGAAAAGCATAGACCTACGTAAAACCCGAATGCGCATCGAGGCAATTCGCCGCAATGCCGGTTTGCAACTAAGTCCAAGCTGGACTATGGTTTTTACCAGCCTCGGGGGGAGGGAGAAGAAATGGCCGACGCGGGAACCATAAGGCGGACGGACGCCGGGACCTTGACGCGCGCCGACCTTGCGGACGTAATCCATCGCGAGATCGGACTTTCACGGGCCGAATCGGCCGGGATCGTCGAGCGCATCCTTCACCATATGTGCCATGCTCTGTCCGAGGGACAGAATGTGAAGATCTCCGGTTTCGGAAGCTTCATCCTTCGCGACAAGGGCGAGCGGGTCGGCCGGAATCCGAAGACGGGCGTCGAAGTTCCGATCGCGCCGCGCCGAGTGCTCACCTTCCGCGCCAGTCAGATCATGCGCGAGCGGATCGCCAAGGGCGGCTGAGTCCGTGGCGGACGCCACCGGCAAGAGCCAAGAGGCCTTCCGGACGATCGGGGAGCTCGCGTCCGAGCTGGACGTTCCCCAGCACATCCTGCGCTATTGGGAGAGCCGCTTCCCGCAGCTGAAGCCGCTCCAGCGCGCCGGCAACCGCCGCTACTACCGGCCCGCCGACGTCGCCCTGGCGCGCCGGATCCACCGGCTCCTCAACCAGGACGGCTATACGATCCGCGGCGTACAGCAATTGCTGGCGAGCGGAACGGCGGACGAGTCCGCCCATGCCGTAGAAGCGCTTCCGGAGCCGGCGCGGGTGGGCGGCCCGAGCGCTTTTTCGCTCGAGGAGCTCAAAGCCATCCGGCGGACCCTGGCCGAGGCGCTCGAGGGCTGAACCTTGCCTCCCCATGCGCAGCATGGGGAGGGGGACCGCCGAAGGCGGTGGAGGGGTGACCTGGCGCGGACCTCAGCAGGTTCAGGAGATGCACTGCCCCTCTAATGCCATGTCACCCCTCCACCAGCTTCGCTGGTCCCCCTCCCCATCCGCGATGGGGAGGCAGGCAATTTATTCAGAATCCGGCCCAAGCTCCGGATCCAGATCCCTGGGCCGGATGAAGCGCACGATCTTTCCCGAGCCCTCAGCCACATCGGCCCATCGCTCCACCGCGAGCTCGATTTCCGCCACGGTGCCGGTCGGATATTTGAGCTCGACTTCGCCGCGCAGCCCGCCCCCGTCCTGGCGGGAAAGCCGCAATGCGAGCTCCTCCAATCCCGGATTGTGCCCCACCAGCAGCAGCCGCTCCACCGCGTCGGGCGTCGCCCGAACGATCTCGAGCAACGTCGCGGTCGAGGCCAGATAGAGGCGCTGGTCATAGTCCGGGCGAAGCACGCCATAGGCCGCCTCCACTTCCTCGAGGGTCTCGATCACCCGGCGCGCCGGCGAAGCGAGCACCCGGTCGAAGGCAAGGCTCTGGGCCTTCATCTCGGTGCCGACCGTCCGGGCGGCCTTGCGGCCGCGCGGGTTGAGCGGCCGGTCGAAGTCGCGGCTGACGGCATCGTCCCAGCCCGACTTGGCGTGGCGCAACAGGGTCAGTTTCTTCATTCGGCTTCTTCGGCCCGCCTCTCGTCGAGCGCCTGATGCCCTAAAGCTGCCCCGGTTGAAAGCCGGGAGCGGACGCGCTCCGCCGCTTCGGCCAGGCTGACCCGGCGGATCGGCGTTCCCGGCGGAAAGGCGGAGAGCAGGCGGGTCGGAGTCGCGGCCGAGAGCAGGACAAAGACCCCGCGATCCTCCTTGCGGCGGATAAGCCTCCCGAAGGCCTGGGCGAGCCGGGCCCGCACCACCCGGTCGTCATAAAAGGTGCCCCCGCCCGCCGCCCGCCGGGCGGCGTGGAGGACGGTCGGCCGCGGCCAGGGAACGCCCTCCATCACCACGAGCCGAAGCGAATGGCCGGGGACGTCGACCCCGTCCCGAAGGGCGTCGGTGCCGAGCAAGGACGCGTGGGGATCGTCGCGGAAGATGTCGACCAGGGTGCCGGTGTCGATCGGGTCGACATGCTGGGCGTAGAGCGGCAGCCCGGCGCGGGCGAGGCGGTCGGCGATCCGGGCGTGGACCGCCTTCAGCCGCTGGATGGCCGTGAACAATCCGAGCGTTCCGCCCTCTGCCGCCTCGATCAGCCGCGAGTAAGCCCCGGCGAGCTGGCCTACGTCGCCGCGCTTGACGTCGGTGACAATCAGCACCTCGCTATGGGCCGCGTAATCGAACGGGCTCGCCGCGCTGAAATGCCGGACCGGGCCCGGCACGTGGGCAGCGCCGGTGCGGGCCTCGGCGCTGTCCCAGCCCTCCGCCCCGCGCAGGGTCGCGGAGGTGACGACGACGCTGTGCGCCGGCTTCAGAACCGTCTCGGCGAGCGGCCGGGTCGGGTCGAGCCAGTGGCGGTGGAGGCCGATGTCGAACTCGCGGCCGTCGATCCGCTCGACCGCCAGCCAGTCGACGAAATCGGGATCGGCGGGCCCGCCGAGCCGCGCCGCCAGCGCCACCCAGGCGGCGATCGTCTGGGTTCGCCAGGAAAGCCCCCCGATCGCTCCTTCGATCCGCGCCCGCGCCTGCGAATCGAGCCAGTCCGGCGAATCCTCGAGCACTGCCTCGAGCCTTTTGGCGAGCGCCATCAGCGGCCGCATCAATTGCTCCAGCGCCTCGACCGCCGGCGCCGCGGCGGCGACGATGTCGCCGTCGAGCTCGGCCATCTCGGTCTCGATGCCGTAGCCGGCGTCCTGGGCGGTCGCCCGGGCGTAGACGGTGCCTCGAACCGCCGCGAGCAGCTTCTCGACGGGCCCGAACGGCAGCCCCTCCGCGATCCGCTGGAGCCAGCCGTCGCTCGGCAGCAGCCCCGCCGCCTGAACCGCCATCTCCAGCGCCAGCGCCCCGGCCTCGTCATAGGAGGCGACGTCCGTCAGCCTGGCCGCGAGGCCGCGGCGGCGTCCCCGCGACCGGCTCTCCGGCCCGACGATCCAGCGCCTGAGCTCGATCGCCTCCTGCCCCGTCAGTGCCGCCGCGAAGGTCGAATCGGCGGCCTCGAACAGATGATGACCCTCGTCGAAGACGATCCGCGTCGGCGGGTTGCCCCCGTCGCGGCCGCGTGCGGCGTTGACCATCACCAGCGCGTGGTTGGCGATGACGATGTCGGCGTCCTGGCTCGCCCGCGCCGAGCGCTCGATGAAGCATTTGCGGTAATGCGGGCAGCCGGCATAGACGCATTCGCCGCGGCGGTCGGTGAGCGCGGTCGCTCCGGCGCGGCGGAACAGGGTCGGAAGCCAGCCGGGCAGGTCGCCGCCGACCATGTCGCCGTCCTTCGACCACGCCGCCCAGCGCGCGACGAGCTGGGCGAGGATCGCGGCCCGTCCGGCGAAGCCGCCCTGAAGCGCGTCCTCGAGATTGAGCAGGCACAAATAATTCTCGCGGCCCTTGCGGACCACGACCTTTCGCCGCCTCTCGGCCGCGTCCGGGAACAGCCGGACGCCCTCGCGGTCGAGCTGGCGCTGGAGCGCCTTGGTGAAGGTCGATACCCAGACGGCCCCATCGGCGCTCTCGGCCCAGAGCGAGGCCGGCGCGAGATAGCCGAGCGTCTTGCCGATCCCGGTGCCGGCCTCGGCGAGCAGCATGTTGGGCTGGCCCTCGATCTTGCGCGGGTCGAAGGCGCCCGCCGCCGCCGCGGCATAATCGCGCTGCCCCTCGCGCACCTCGGCGCCGCCGCCGACCAGCCTGGCCAGCCGCTCGATAGCCTCTCCCTCGGCGACCCGGACCGTCCGGGGCGCCGGGCGCGCGCCGGCCTCCTCCCATTCCGGAAGCCGCGAGAACAGCCAGCGCTCGTCCCGCTCCGGCCGTTTCAGCCGTTGAGCGACGGCCGGCGCCCAAGCCCAGCGCAGCCGCCAAAGCGCCTGCGCCGAAGCCCAGGCGCCCTCGCGCTCGGGCCAGTCCGCTTCCAGCGTCGCGAGCAGGGCCTTCGCCGCGCGGAGAAGGAAGGGCGCGGCCTCGGAATCGCTCGACGGCGGGTCGATGCCGAGCGCCTCGGCCAACCCCTTGGGGGTCGGCACGGCGAACCGGGCGGGATGGACGAAGGCGAACAGCTCGAGCAGGTCGAGCCCGGAAAGGTCGGGATAGCCGAGCCGCTGGCCGATCAGCGGAGCGTTGAGCATGACCAGCGGAGTCTCGGCCGCCCGGGCGATCGCTTCCCCCCGCCCGAGTCCGCGCACCTCGCCGTCCGGCGCGGCCAGCCAGATCCCGCCATGGGTCGCGTGGAGCGCCGGATAAGGGAAGGCGGCGGTCATGGCCGGCGGATCAGCGGACCGATCGAGGCGATCGCATTTTCGGGGTCGGGCACTGAGTAGAGATCCACGATTTCCTCCTTCTCGCCCTCGTCGCCCCTCAAAGTCAAAGAGATGTAGCCGCGTCCGCGTTCGTCGACGTCGATCAGGAGGGCCTCGGTTATGCGATCGCCGGAAATGTGGCGGTGGACGGCGCCGGTGAGCGGCGCGGTGAACAGGATGCGACGGTCGGTGACGGCGAGCCTCCCGAAAATCTCGACGAACAGGTCGCCGGCGAAACCCGGCGCACGGCCGAGGACCAACCAGGCCATGGGCCCCAGGTAGATGCAGGCCACGAGCAGGAGGGCGCCGCCGGCGGTGAGCTTGGCGAAGAGCGTGTCCATGCCGCTTGCCTTCGACCAGGCGAACCAGACCGCCCAGAAGAAGGGCAAAGTCAGAGGAGCCGCCACGCCGAGCATCAGCAGCCGGCTCGCTCCGGTCGCTCCGAAGCCACGGCGCCCGCTCCAGCGGATGCTCTCGCCGGGCGCGAGTGCTGACGGGTCGTCATCGAGATCGTCCGGAGCGGGCCTTTCGTCGCTCACCGGCAGCCCGAGACGGCCCATCACCTCGATCGCGGCGTCGGCATTGACCACTCCGTATAGTGAGGGTCTCGAGCGCGAGCCGCGGCTGCCGTCGGCGCGTATTTCGAGGGCCATGGTGCTCCGGCCGGGCGTTCCGCTCACCACCGCGCGATCGGCCCGGGCAAGTGGAAAGTCGGCCCTTCGGGACCCGAGCCGGACGATCAGGCGCCGAGGCGTGAGCACCCACAGGGTCCGCGGCGCCGACCGCACCCGGTGCGCGAACTGGAGGATCTTCCAAAGGCACGCGGCGGCGAACGGCGCGACGACGAACGGCGCCGGCACCTGCGCGCCCTCCGCTGAGCCGCCCGCGCCCGAATCGAGGACGAAGGCCTGTCCCTCCAGCCCCAGCCAGACGAGCAAGGCGAGCAGCACGAGCAGCACGGCGGGGAAGGGCCAGAGCGCGGCAAAGGTCGACCCTCGCCCTCCGCGCCCGGCCCAGAGCACCGCCTCGCCCGGCTCGGCGAGCGCCGCGGCCCTCTCCGCCAGCCCGGGCGGGAGCGCGGCTTCCTCGGCACTGGCGGGGATCGGCGTCGGCATTAGGCGAAACGACCTGAAAGGGCTTAAGGAGCCGGCCGCGGCCCGCTATGGAAGCCGTCATAGCATAACGGGAACATATGCAAAACGCCGAAGCGATACGCGCCGCAGCCCTGGTTTCGAAGGCTTGGCCCTATGAGGAGGCGCGCAAGCTTCTGAAGCGCTACCCCGACGGCCCGCCGAAGGGCGAGATCGTCTTCGAGACCGGTTACGGCCCGAGCGGGCTGCCGCATCTCGGCACCTTCCAGGAAGTGGCGCGCACACTGATGGTCCGCCACGCCCTGTCGGAGATGGTCGATTGGCCGAGCCGGCTGATCGCCTTCTCCGACGACATGGACGGCATGCGCAAGGTGCCGCCGGGCGTCCCCGGCCAGGACATGATGCATGCCCATCTCGACCAGCCGTTGAGCAGCGTGCCCGACCCCTATGGCTGCGGCCACGCCAGCTACGCGGCGCACAACAACAATTTGCTCCGCCAGTTCCTCGACCGCTTCGGTTTCGACTATGAGTTCCTCGCCTCCTCGGACTGCTACCGCTCCGGTCGCTTCGACGAAGCCCTGCGCCAGGTGCTCCGCCGCTACGGCGCGATCATGGACGTGATGCTTCCGACCCTCGGCGAGGAAAGACGGCGAACCTATTCGCCGGTGCTTCCGATCAGCCCGGAAAGCGGCAAGGTGCTCCAGGTGCCGGTCGAGGTGGTCGACCCCGAGGCGGGGCTGGTCCGCTACACCGACCCAGCGACCGGGCAGGCGGTCGAGCAGTCGATCCTCGGCGGCGGCGCCAAGCTGCAGTGGAAGGTCGACTGGGCGATGCGCTGGGTGGCGCTCGGGGTCGATTACGAGATGTCGGGCAAGGACCTGATCGATTCGGTGACTCAGAGCTCGAAGATCGCGCGAATCCTCGGCGCCCGGCCGCCGGAGGGGTTCAACTACGAATTGTTCCTCGACGAGAATGGCGAGAAGATCTCGAAGACCAGAGGCAACGGGGTCACGATCGACGAATGGCTGACCTACGCCCCGGAGGAGAGCCTGGTCTTCTATCTTTACCGGGAGCCGCGCAAGGCCAAGCAGCTGAGCTTCGGGATCATCCCCAGGGCGGTCGACGAATATCAAAGGTTCGCAGAGGCCTATGAAGGCCAGCCGCTCGAGCAAAGGCTGGGGAATCCCGTCCACCACGTTCACGGCGGTCCGCCTCCGTTCGACGATTACCCAATCGCCTTCACCCTGCTCCTCAATCTGGTCGGCGCCGCCGGCTCCAACGATCCGGATGTCGTCGGGGGCTTCGTCGGCAAGTATTTGGACAAGCAATATGAGGGGCACACCGCCCATCTCTGGGAAAGCCTCGACCCGCTCATCCGCTACGCGATCAAATATTTCGACGATTTCGTCGCGCCATCGCTTCGGCGCCGGCCGCCCACCGCCGCGGAAGCTGACGCGTTGCGCAAATTGGACGAGGGCCTGGCCGCGCACGGAAATTACGATCCGGCCGATATCCAGACCATCGTCTACGAAGTCGGCAAGGAGTTCTACGGCAAAGAGAATCTGCGCGACTGGTTTCGGACGCTGTACGAAACGTTGCTCGGCAGCAGCCAGGGGCCGCGCATGGGCAGCTTCATCGCCTTATACGGAATCGACGAAACGCGCCGCTTGATAGCCGAGGCGCTAGAGAGCGACGGGCCGTGAGGCGACCCGGATTCTTTGCGCTGGCGACCGGTACTTCAACGAGCTTCTAGCAACGCCCTCGCTTCTGCGCGTCGCCCGCCGAGAAAGCGGCTGTTTGCAGCCACTGTCGGATTGGTTGTGAGGCCGAAGAATTCGGGATCGCTTGCGACAAGGATCGCCCACCCGATTTTCACATAATCCTCGGCACTGCGGTGGGCTCGCTTGAGCTGGGTGAGTGTCCACCGATCCTCCCTCAGATCTTTCGCTGCCTCGGTTACGCCAGGGCAGCCGATCATTCCCGGCAGCGCCTCCAATCCCCGCTTCAGACGGGCCCGCGCCACCTGCCGGAAAAACTTCCAATCGCTTATAGTTAGATGATGACTAGTAGCAGCCGCCTCAGTGTCGGGCAAAGCATCGGCGCAGTTGTCTTGAGATCCAGCGGCTAGAGGCGGGTGTTCAGCTGTCAAAAGCAGCATCGCCAACGCTATCGCGATATAGTTTATCATAAATCTGCTTTTGTTAGGCTCGGCCTTACCCCTCATATATTATAGGTGAGTCGCATCCAAAGCAAGCGAGGTAGCGAAATGGTGTTAAGACCAAGAATGCCGACCGGATCAGGCTCCGGAGAGCCAGCCATGGAGATGGATAGTTCCGGGATATATGTCGCTCAAAACGAGGACATGATTTACGAGGATCCAGAATGGGAATGGCTCGAAGCTTCGCAGCTTCTTGAAGGAGGGGAATAAGCCATGGCGGGAGGACTTAAAGTCGTCGGCAGAGAGAACGGATACGCCACGGTACAAACCACACGGCCATCGACGTTCAGTGGCTCCATACCGTTCAATGGGCAAATTTCGGGTACGCTACCCGCAGGAACGGTCCTGAGAGGGCGCGACACCAACAATAACGGTATTCCCGATATCATAGAGAAGCCGCTGAAGAAGGGCCGAATCAAATTCAATTGAGTTAGTCGCAATCAGAGGCGAGGCGGCTTGGGTCAGCCCAGATCTCCTGGCAGCCCACACCGTAAGCTTCGCGGGCGAAATCGCGCAGCCGCTTCACCTCCTCCACCCGCTCTAGCCGGAAATGGTGGACGTGGTTGCGCCGCGAGAGGGTCTCGACCTTGATGAAGACCGGATCCTCCGCCCGCCGTCCCAGCACGAAATGGCCGAGCACCCAGTGGCGGCGAACGGTCAGCTGGGCGAAGGACATTCGGGCCTGGAAGGCGATCCGGGTCTTCTCGGGCAGGGTCGTGACCGGGCCGATCTCCTCGAGCATCGCCAGGAAGGCTTCGTAGATGTCGCGGACGAGGGGCGGCTTGCCCTCGAAATGCGACTCCAGATCGTGGCGGCCGCACGCGTGCGGCTGGTTCCTATTGGCGAAGGCGCGGCCGCAGCGGGGGCAGGGCCAGAGCGGCTTTCGCGGGCGTTCGGTCAACGGCCTCTCCCCTGAGGGACGAGGCACTCTTACACCGATTCGACGGAGGCGGGCCAATCGGCCTATTGAGCGAGCATGACCAAAGCCCATGCCATCGAGATCGGCCCCTTCGGCGGACGGGTGCGGATACGAATCGCCGGCGAGCTCGTCGCCGATACCGGCCGCGCCCTGCTGCTCGAGGAAGGCGCCCTGCCGCCGGTCTTCTACCTCCCGCGCGAGGACGTGCACATGGAGAAGCTCGCGCCGAGCGCGACGGCCAGCCATTGCCCGTTCAAGGGCGACGCTTCCTATTTCAGCGCCGTGGGCGGCCCGGCGGACGTCGCCTGGAGCTATGAGACTCCTCTCGCCGGCGCCGAGGCGATCGCCGGCCATCTCGCTTTCTATCCGGACAAGGCCGAGATCGAGACGGTTCCGTTCGGTTAGTCCCTCGATACGCCGTTTCGCCAGGCTCAACGGCTACTCAGGATGAGCGGTTGCCGATAATCCCGACCGCTCATCCTGAGTAGGGGCTGAGCTTGACGAAGCCCCGTATCGAAGGATCCAGTCGTCGATCTTCCGCTCCAGCACCGCCAGCGGCAGCGCCCCGGTCATCAGCACCTGGGCGTGGAACTCCTTGATGTCGAAGCGCGGGCCGAGCGCCTTTTCCGCCCGGGCCCGGAGCCCGCTGATCTTCATCTGGCCGATCTTGTAGGCGAGCGCCTGGCCGGGCATCGCGATGTAGCGCTCGGTCTCGGCGGTCGCGTTGCTTCGCCCGCGCGAGCTGTTGTCGAGGATGTATCGAATGGTCCGGTCGCGGGTCCAGCCCTTGGAATGGATGCCGGTGTCGACGACCAGGCGGATCGCCCGGAACAGCTGCGAATCGAGATAGCCGAAATATTGATAGGGGTCGGTATAGACGCCGAGCTCGCGCCCCAGCGTCTCGGCGTAGAGGCCCCAGCCCTCGACATAGGCGGTGTTGCCGCCGAAGCGCATGAAGCTGGGCAGCGCCTCATTCTCCTGGGCGAGGCTGATCTGGAAATGATGGCCCGGAGCGCCCTCGTGAAGGTAGAGCGTCTCCATCCCCGGCGTGGTGCGCGACGGCAGGTCGTAGGCGTTGAAGTAGAAGACTCCGGGACGCGAACCGTCGACGGTGCCGCCCTGGTACGAGCCGCGGGCCGCCCCCTTCTCGGTCAGCGGCGGCACCGGCCGAATCTCGAGCGGGGTCCTGGGGATGGTCGAGAACATCGTCGGAAGAGTCGCGTCGAGCCTTTTGCCGATCGCGACATAGCCCTGCTGGAGCGCCTCGCGCGACTTCGGCTTGAACTTGGGATCGGTCCGGATGTGCTCGAAGAATTGCTGGAGCGTGCCGGTGAAGCCGACCTGCGCCTTTACCGCCTCCATCTCCTTGTGAAGCCGTGCGACCTCGGCGAGCCCGATGCGGTGGATCTCGTCGGGGGTCATGCCGGTGGTGGTGCTCAGCGCCACCAGATGGCGGTAGAGCGCCGGCCCGCCTTTCATGTCCTGGAGCCCGACTCTGTCGCGCGCCCGCGGCAGGTAGCGGTCGCGGATGAAGTCGCGAAGCCGGCTCACGGCGGGCCGGATCTCGGTCGAGATGGAGCGGGCGTAAGCGGCGCGCAGCCGCGCCCGGTCGGCCTCCGCCACCTCCGCCGGGAAGTTCGTTACCGGCCGGTAGAAGCTGCTGCTCTCCACTCCCTCGGCCAGCATCGCGTCGAGTTGCTCGAGGACGTTCGCCATGACGAGCTTAGGCTGGACGATCCCGGCCGCGAGGCCCTCCTCCATCCGGGCGATCGCGCCGTCGCACAGTCGGACGAAATCGGCGACTCGGGCGAGGCCGTTCTCATAATCCCGGACGGTCTTGTACGGAGCGATGCCCTCGCCCGAGCTCAGATCGGCGAAAAAGGTATGGAAGCCGTTGAAATGGTCGACCGGGCGGACCTTGGTGGCGAGGAAAACCTCGCCTTCGAGCCCCTTGAGGTCCATTCCGCGCTGCCATTTGAAGACGTCGTAGGCGACCCGCTCGTCCGCATTCAGGGCGGCGCGGTCGATGGCTGCCAGCGCCGCCAGGTCCGCACGGGCCGCCTCGCGCTCGGCGTCGTAATAAGCGTCGCTGAAGGAGTCGCCGAGGCGGTCGGCGTAGCGAAGGTCGCCGCGTGCCGTGGCCTGAAGCGGGTTGCGGCGAAGGCTCGCCTCGTCGCTGGCGCGGAACAGCGCGGCGAGGGTCTGGGAGGCGGTTGCCCGGGGGGCGTGGGCGGCAGCAGCGGCCTCCTCGGGAGGTCTAGAAGTCGCACAGCCGGCGAGCAGGGCCGTCGCCAGGCAGACGGTCAGCATCGGTTGTCTCATCGCCATGTCCTTGCGTCCTTCGATACGGGCCTTCGCCAGGCTCAGTCCCTACTCAGGATGAGCGGTGGTGAACCATCACTTCCGCTCATCCTGAGTAGCCGGTGAGCTTGCCGAACCGGCGTATCGAAGGACTCACCCCTTTGTCGCCTTAATCCAGTCGTCGATCTTCTTCTCGAGCACCGCCATCGGCAGCGATCCGGTCATCAGCACCTCGGCGTGGAACGCGCGCGGGTCGAACCGCTTGCCGAGCGCCGCCTCGGCCTTCGCCCGGAGACGCTGGATGGTGAGGGCGCCGACCTTGTAGGCCAGCGCCTGGCTGGGGATGGCGATGTAGCGCTCGACCTCGGCGACCACCTCCGTCCGGCTCATTCCGCTGTTGGCGAGCATGTAGTCGATGCCCTGCTCGCGGCTCCAGCCCTTTGCATGGATTCCGGTGTCGACGACGAGACGCATGGCGCGGAGCATCTCGTCGTTCAATCCGCCGAACCGCTGATAGGGATCGGTCTCGAGGCCGAGCTCGTCCCACAAGGTCTCGGCGTAGAGCGCCCAGCCCTCGACATAGGCGGTGTTGCCGCCGAAGCGCATGAAGGCGGGCAGCGCTTCATTCTCCTGGGCGAGGCTGATCTGGAAATGATGGCCGGGGCTGCCTTCGTGGAGATATAGAGTTTCCATCCCCCACATCCTCCGCGAGGGCAGGTCGTAGGCGTTATAGTAGAAGACGCCCGGCCGCGATCCGTCGGGCGTGCCCTGCTGGTAGGAGCCGCCGGCTTCCGTCTTCTCGCGGAAGGGCTCGACGGCCCGGATTTCGAGGGGACTCTTGGGAATGGTCGAGAATTGCTCGCCGATCCTCGCGTCGACGCGCTTGGCGATCGCCTCATAGCCCAGCCGAAGCGCGTCGCGGCTGGCCGGGGCGAACTTGGCATTCGTGCGCAGATATTCGAAGAATTGGGGAAGCGTGCCCTTGAAGCCGGTGCGGGTCTTCACCGCCTCCATCTCGCTCTTGATCCGGGCGACCTCGCGAAGGCCGGTCCGGTGGATCTCTTCGGCGGTCAGCGGCAGGGTCGTCGTGCTCTCGATCAGGCGCTGGTAGACCTTGGCGCCGCCCTTCATGTGGACGAGCCCGGCGCCTTCGCGGGCCTTGGGCAGATACTCGCTGCGAAGAAAATCGCGCACCCGCCGGTGCACGGGATAGATCTCATTCTCGATCGAGGCCCGGTAGGCGGCGGTCAGGCGCGTCTTGTCGGCTTCCGAGAAATCGGCCGGGAGACGCTTGATCGGCCCGTAGAAGGGCGAATCCTCCACCTTCTGGTCGATCAGGAGGGTGAGCTGGTCGATGACGTTCCCGATGGTCAGCTTGGTCTCGTAGACTCCCGCGGCCAAGCCCTCGCGAAAACGGCCGATCGCCCGGTCGTTCATGGCGACATAGTCTTTGTGGCGCTTCAGATTGTTCTCATAGTCGGCGACCGTCTTGAACGGCGCCGCGCCCTCGCCGGAGGCGAAGGCGGGATAGAAAGTGTGGAATCCCGACATGTGGTTGATCGGCCGAACGACGCCGAGCGCGAGCATGCCGGGCTCGAGATTCTTCAGCGAATCCAGCGTCTGCCATTCGAAGACGTCGTAGGCGATCCGGTCGGTCGCGCTCAGCTTCGAACGATCGATCGAGCGCAGAGCGGCGAGATCGGCCTTCGCTGCGGCGCGTTCCGCGTCGAAATATTCGTCGCTGATGAAGTCGCCGAGCCGGTCGGCGTAGCGCATGTCCCCCCGGAAGAGCGCGCCGATCGGGTTGCGCCTGAGATTGGCCTCGTCGCTGTCGTGGAAGAGCTGCCTGAGCTTCGCGGACTCGCTGGTGGCGCTTGCCGGAGCGGCCGGGGCCTGGGCGGACGCGGCGGCGGCGGGAAATGCCGCCAGCGCGGCGGCGGCGATGAGGATCTTCGACTTGTTCATGGCCGTTGCTTAGCGGGCGGCGGCGGAACGGGGAAGCGGCGCGGATTGCTCAATAGGTTCCCGCCGGCTTGGCTCCATGCTTGGCGTACCAGCCCCAGGGACGCTCGCGATACCATTTGGTGATGACATATTTGATCCCGGCCTCGACCGGGCAGCCGGTGTGGAGCGAGAAGGTGTTGGGCTCGCCAAATTGGTCGAGGTTGTTCCACAAGAGGAGATTGCCGGTGCGGGGGGTCACCCGCACCTTGGCGTTGGGAAAGAAGGTCTGGCCGCCGGCCTCTGGCTCGTTGAGGAAGATCATCGCCGTCCAAGTGCGCTGCCCGCCCTGCTTCTCCATCTCGGGCCAGTAAGGCTGGTTGGTGTAGAAGAAGTCGTGATGCGGCTTGAACTGCTGGCCGACGGCGTAGCGCTGGCCCTGGATGGTCTCGCCATGGGCCGGGTCGATTCCGGTGAGGCGGTTGATCTTGGCCTCGACCATCTGGTTGGCGCGGTCCTCGAGCCGCAGATTGCAGCTTTCGCTGGTCCTGAACTCCGGGTCGTCGGTCGGCGCCAGAAGGCCGGAGGGCACCCGGTCCTTGTCGATGAGGGCGATGACGTCGGCGCATTCCCTGTGGGACAGGAAATCGCGAACGACGAAGATGTCGAGCCCGTGGGCCGGAAGCTTGAAGGCGTTCGGGGTCTTCAGCACCCGCTCGCGGACGAAGCTGCCGATCTGGATCCGGTAGAGGGCGCCCGGATCGCCCATCGTTCGCGGCCTGGTGCTCATCGGATCGCCTTTCCCCGAACCATGACAAAGTCGACATGCTCCAGCGCGCGCACGTCGCGCAAGGGGTCGCCCGCGACGGCGATCAGGTCGGCGGAATATCCGGGCGCGATCCGGCCGACCTCGCGCTCCATTCCGAGCAGCCGAGCCGCGCCGGTCGTCGCGGAGGCGATCGCTTCGGCCGGGCTCATTCCCGCCAGGTCGACGAGGAGAGCGAACTCCTGGGCGTTGCGACCGTGCTCGAACACCGCCGCGTCGGTGCCGAACACCACCGGCACTCCGGCGGCTCGGGCGAGCTTCGCCGCCTTGCCGACCTCCGCCAGGGTCATCCGGATCTTCTCCTCGACGACGGGCGTATAAATCCCCTTGCCGAGTCGCTCGCGGATCCCGGTGAAGGCCATCAGGGTCGGCACCAGCGAGGTCCCGCGTTCCTTCATCAGCCGGACGGTGGCGGCGCTGGCGAAGGTGCCGTGCTCGATCGAATCGACTCCCGCCCTCACCGCGGCGGCGATTCCGGCGTCCGCATGGGCGTGGGCTGCGACCTTGAGGCCGAGCGAATGGGCGGTGTCGACGATCGACTTCATCTCGGCGTCGGTGAAATGCTGGCCGAGTCCGCGCGCCTGCTGCGAGAGGACTCCGCCGGTCGCGGTGATCTTGATGATGTCGGCGCCGGCGCGGGAGAATTCGCGGACCCGGGCGGCGCATTGCTCGGCACCGGTGCAGGTATTGTCGACGGTGAGCGCCTTGATCACCTCGGGCCGGAAGCCGGAGACGTCGCCGTGACCGCCGATGGTCGAGATCGCCGGGCCGGACGAGATGATCCGGGGCCCCGGAATGAAGCCCTCGGCCGTGGCCCGGCGAAGGGCGAAGCCGACCAGCGGCGGCGAGCCGAGGTCGCGCACCGTGGTGAATCCGGCGAGCGCGGTGATCCGCGCGTTCTTGGCGCCGACCAGGGTCGCCCATTCATTGGGGTCGACGGCCTCGTCGCGGAAGTCGCCGCCCGGATCGCCGGAGAGATGGACGTGCATGTCGATCAGGCCGGGAAGCACGGTCTTGCCGCTGAGGTCGACGAGCCGGGCGCCGGCCGGAACCGGGTTGAGGCCGTCGGCGACGGCGGTGATTCGCCCGTCGGTGATGGTGATGGTCGAAGGGCCGGAGGCCGGCTTCGAAGCGTCGGTGATGAGGTGGCCGGCGTGGACGACGACGGTTTCCGCGGCGGCCGGCGCGGCGGCGAGAAGGCTCAGACAGGCTAGCAACCGGAAGCGCATCGCGGACCCCTTGATGGAAGGGGTCTTACTGCTGCGCCGCTTTGAGGATGACAAGCGAAAAGCCCGGAGCGCTGTCGCGCCCCGGGCATTCCGTCATTCGTACGACCTGGTTCCTACCAGAAGAAATCGTAGATCACGTCGATCACCTCGCCGGTGTACACGTCGACCAGGACCACGTCGTTGTAATAACGCACCCACTGGGTCCCGTAAGGCGCCGCCGGCAGTCGGTACTGGTAGGGATCGTTCAGCCAGTAGCGGTTCGAATAGAACAGCGAATCGAGGATCAGGCCGATCGAGAGCCGGTTGTAGCCATAGTTCCGATAAGGCGAATAATAGTTGCCGATGCGGAACCGGTTGCGGTTGGAATAGCGGTAGCGCTGCCAATCGTAGCGGCTGTCGTTGCGCCAGCTGCGATTCCAGCTGCTGCGGTGGCCGTCGCGGCGGTCGCCGTAGCGATCGCTCCGGCCGTCGCGGTCCCAGTCGCCGCCGCGGTTCCAGTCGCCGCCGCGGTTCCAGTCGCCGCGGCGACGATCGCCGCGCTGGCCGACATTATACTCCTCGCGAAGCTGGCGCTCGGTGCGCTGCTGGTTGCGAAGGCCCTGGCGGGCGTAATTGCCGCCGATGGACTCCTGGATGCTCTGCTGGTTGGCCGCCCGGGTCTCCTCGACGCGCTGCCGATAGGCCTCCCGGTTGGAATCGTTGCGGTCGCCGCCCCAGCTCTGGTTGCGCTGGCCCTCGCCGTAGCTGCGCCGACCGCTCCAGCTCTGGCTGGTCTGGCCCTCGCCGCCGCTGCGCCGGCCGGTCCAGCTCTGGGCCTGCTGCTGCTGCTGCTGCACGGGCGCGAGCCGCTCCTGGCGCTCGACTCGCATTTCCTGGCGAGCTTCCTGCCGCTGCTGGCGCTGCTCGGAGCGCGCCTGGTTGCGCTCGCCCATCTCGCGATAATGCTCCGCGCTACGCTCGGCGCGGGCCGCGGCCCGTTCCGCCCGGCCGTCGGTGCGGTCCCTGTCCTGGGCCTGGGCCGCGATCGGCATCCCCGCCGTCGCCGCCATCAAAATTCCGAGTATGGCTTTACGCATCTGACACTCCTCTTTGCCCGGCCGCCTTTTTCCGGCCCGCTCCGACATGGACGGTCTGTGCCCCAGGCAGGATGAGCCGTTGCTGAACCGAGACCGGGCCTTCCGTTCATCAACGCCGCTGGCGTTGGCCTCCGCGCAGCGCAGGAACCTGCCGGGCGGCGTCGGCGGGGTCTATGTCGGGCGGCGGAGCGGCCGAGATCGGGTCCTCGCCGCTTCGCATCCTGCCGGCGCGGCGGACGGCCTCGCGGATTCGGGGATAGGTGCCGCAGCGGCAGATGTTGGTGATCGCGGCATCGATCTCTTCGTTCGTCGGCGAAGGATTGCGGTCGATGAGCGCGGCCGCGGCCATGATCATGCCCGGGATGCAGAAGCCGCATTGCGGGACGCTTTCGGCCACGAAGGCCTGCTGCGCGGGGTGCGACCGGTCGGGGGACAGAGCCTCGATGGTGGTCACGAAGCTGCCTTCGAGGTCGGCGATCCGGACTCCGCAGCTCTTCACCGCCTGGCCGTCGACATGCACCGTGCAGGCGCCGCAATGGCCGGTGCCGCAGCCATATTTGGTGCCGGTGAGGTTGGACGCGTCGCGAAGCGCCCAAAGCAGCGGAGTCTCCGGGTCCATGCGATAGTGGACGGGCTGCCCGTTCACGGTAAAGCGGCTCATAGCGACGCGTTTCTAGGGGAGCCGGGCGGAAGATGGAAAGCGAAAGGATCAGCGTCAGCCGCGATGGCGGCGTTGCTCATGTGGAGCTTGCCCGCGAGGGCAAGTTCAACGCCATGGACAAGGCGATGTTCGAGGGCATCGGCGAGACGTTCCGCTCCCTCGGCGGCGATCCGTCGGTGCGCGCAATCCTCCTTTCCGGGCGCGGCCGCCACTTCACCGCCGGCCTCGACCTGCAATATGCGGCGAGCCAGTTCCCGCCGACCGACGATCCCGGGCGGGCGGCGGAGGCCAGGCTTAGGCACATCAAATGGCTCCAGGACTCCTTCAGCGCCGCCGAGGAGGCGCGGCCGCCGGTGATCGCGGCGATCCACGGCGGCTGCATCGGCGCGGGAGTCGATCTCGCGACCGCCTGCGACATCCGCCTGGCCTGCGCGGACGCCTTCTTTCAGGTCGCGGAGGTCGACGTCGCCATCACCGCCGACCTCGGCACGCTCCAGCGTCTCACCCATCTCATTCCCGAGGGCATCGTGCGAGAGCTCGCCTACACCGGCCGCCGGATGGGAGCGGAGGAGGCGGCCCGGCTGGGCCTGGTCAATCGGGTCCTGCCGGACCGCGACGCCCTGATCGCGGCCGGGCTTGAGCTGGCCCGCGCCATCGCCGCCAAGTCGCCGCTCGCGGTCGCCGGCGCCAAGATGAGCCTCAACTACAGCCGCGGCCGAACCGTCGAGGAGGGGCTTCGTCACGTCGCCCTGTGGAATGCCGGAGCGCTGGTCAGCGCCGACCTCACCGCCGCCGTGCAGGGGCGGCTGAGCAAGCAGGTGCCCGACTTCAGGGACCTCGACGACTGATGCGATTCCTCGGCGTGACCGAGACCTGCGACCTCGGCAGCCTCTACATGCGGCTGGTCGCCGACGGTCACGAAGTGAAGGTGTCCGTGGAGGAGGAGGGGGCCCGGGGCACGATGGCCGGCCTCGTCCCGCGCGCCGGGGACTGGCGCTCCGAGCTCGACTGGGTCGGGCGCGACGGAATCATCCTCTTCGAGGCGGTGTCGGAAGGCTATGGAGCGCTTCAGGACCGGCTCCGCGGCGAGGGCTATCGGGTGATCGGCGGAAGCGCCTTCGGCGACCGCCTCGAGAACGACCGCGCCTACGCTCAGGACCTGCTCGCCGGGCTCGGGCTGAGGACCGCCGCCGTCCGCCATTTCGACGACGCCGAGTCCGGGGAGGCTTTCCTCGCCGACCATCCCGGCCGCTACGTGCTCAAGTTCAGCGGACCGGATTTCGCGTCCAGCGACAATTATGTCGGACAGCGGCCCGACGGGGCGGACGTCCGCGCCATGCTGGCCGCGCGCTTCCGGGCCCGCGGCGGCGAGCCCGCGCCCTACATCCTCATGGACCATGTCGAAGGCGTCGAGATGGGCGTCGGCGCCTGGTTCGACGGGACACGCTTCCTCGCCCCGGCCTGCCTCGACTGGGAGCACAAGCGCTTCTTCGCCGGCGACATGGGCGAGCTGACCGGGGAGATGGGCACCGTCGCGACCTTCGACCGAAGCGCGGGATTCTTCGACCTCACCCTCGCCCGGATCGCTCCGCTGCTTCGCGAGCACGGCCATGTCGGCTGGGTCAATCTCAACACGATCGTGAACCCGGACGGGATCTGGCCGCTCGAATTCACCTGCCGGTTCGGCTACCCCGGCTTCGCCATCCTCGAGCCGCTGCATGACATTTCGTGGGCGGATCTGCTGCGGACGATGGCCGAGCGCTCCGCGCCCGCCTTCGCGACCCGCTCCGGATTCAGCGTCGGAATCGTCGTCACGACTCCGCCTTTCCCCTACACCCGCAAGCAGGTCGACGAGCCGGTGGGGCTGCCGGTGCTTCTCGACCCGGATATCGACTGCGAGGACCGTCGCAACCTCCATTACGGCGAGGTCGGTCTCGAGGGGGGGCGGCTGGTGACGAGCGGGCTCTACGGCTGGACGATGGTGGTCACCGGAACCGGACCGGACATCGCGGCCGCCCGGGCCGCGGCCTATCGGCGCGCCGGGCGGATTTTCGTCCCGGCCATGCGCTACCGGCTGGATATCGGCGAGCGGCTGATCCTCTCCGATTATCAGGCGGTGGCCGGGCTCGGCCTCTTCTCGGACGAGCCCGCATTGACCGAGTCCGCGGACAAATAGCTCGCCCCGTTCATCCTGACGTTGTCGCAGATGAGCGCGTAGTTGGTGGTCAGCTCGGTCCCCGCCGGAAGATCCTCCGCGGCCACGTCGTCGCCGAAGCCGGCGCCCAGCGAGAGCGTGTTGGGCGTGTCGCTGTGGTTGAAATGGCGGCCGTTGTCGCCGCACAGGATCCACAGCTGGGTGGCCTCGTGCCAGGTCGAATAGGTTCGCAGGAAAGCCTGCAGCCGTTCGGGCAGGCTCGCCAGCTCGGCCTCGGAATAGACCCGGTCGATGCGCGAATCGAATCGCCAGATGAGGTCGCCCTTGCGGACGGGCTCCAGAAGGAAGACGCCGGTGCCGTGGATGTCGCTCTGGCGAAGCTCGGTCTCTACCATCAGCATGGACGTTTCTTCTTCTCGACCTGTGGGTCCGGCGGCAACGCGCCCGGGCCCCGGGCGTTCCCGCTAAGCTATTGCTTAACACGGGTTAAGTGGAACATTGGCGAAGCGGAACGGTTGACCGGCGCGAGCCCCTCTTCCGGCAAAGGCACAAGCTTGGCCACCTCCCTTCTTTTCGACCCCGGTGATGGCCGGGTGTCCCGCTTCTTCAACGAGGACTTCCAGCGCGGCCTCGCCCGCTGGAATCGGGCCCGGCTGGTGCCGGGCTTCCCCGACGAGGACTGGCCGGGTGCCGAAGAGCGCGATGCCCGGATGCGCCGGAAGGAAGGCGAGTATCTCGATTCGCTGCGCTCCGAGGTGGTGGCGGAGGCGGCCGACGTGCCGGCCGATCCGGACGGGTTCATCGCCTGGTTCGAGGCTTTGCGGGACCGCGGCCCCGGCCAGCACGACCCGCTCTTCCCCTGGCTCGCGGGCGAGGCGAACCCTGACCAGATGCGCTGGTTCCTCGGCCAGGAGGCGGCGGGGGAGGCCGGATTCGAGGATCTGCTGTCCTACACCCAGGTGAGGATGCCCGCTCGCGCCAAGCTCGAATTCGCCCGCAATTACTGGGACGAGATGGGGCGCGGCAATCCCAAGGGCATGCACGGCCCGATGCTCTCCGTGCTGATCGACCGCCTCGGCCTGAAGGCCGAGATCGACGAGACGGTGTGGGAAAGCCTCGCGCTCGCCAACGCGATGACGGCGATGGCCACCACCCGGCGCTATGCCTGGCATTCGGTCGGAGCGCTCGGAGTGATCGAGCTGACCGCGCCCGACCGCTCCGCCGCCACCGCGGCCGGCCTTCGCCGGCTCGGCTTCAGACCGGCCGAGCGGCGCTATTTCGACCTCCACGCCGTGCTCGACGTAAAGCATAGCGAGGCCTGGAACCGCGAGGCGCTTCGCCCGCTGGTCGAGGAGGATCCGCGCCGGGCGACGGCGATCGCCGAGGGCGCCCTGATCCGGCTCCATTGCGGCGCGCGCTGCTTCGAGCGGTATCGCGCCGAGCTCTGGTGAGCGATCCCGACGGCGCCCTGCTCTCGCTGCTCGAGGGCCTGGCGGAAGCGGATTACCGATTCGTCGCGGTGACCCCCGAGACCCACCGCCGGGTGCTGGAACGCTCGCCCGGGCGGACCGCCGCCGACCTTCGCGACGTCTTCGGCTGGAACCTGCCGTTCGAGACCGGCCTGCTGCCGCCGCCGATTCGGGATTCGCTCCAGCGGAGCGGAATGCTCGCCCGGGAGCGGGGCCTGTGCCGGAGCCGCCTCCGGGTGGCATCCGTGGAGGATCGGCTGTTCCTCCACTCCGCTTATCCCACCGACTCGGCCGATTCGGTCTTCTTCGGCCCCGACAGCTACCGCTACGTCCGTTTCCTCGAGGCGGAGCTGGCTGGCCTGCCGGCGGTTCGCCGCCTCGTCGACATCGGCGCCGGCGGCGGCGTCGGCGCGATCATGGCGGCTGCGTCCCTGACCGGCGCCCGGATCACCGCCACCGACATCAATCCCCTCGCCCTCCGCTTCGCCCGAATCAACGCGCGCCATGCCGGCGTCGATCTGGAGACGATCGAGACGAGCGGGCTCGACGGGATCGAAGGACCGGTGGACCTGGTCATCGCCAACCCGCCCTTCGTCGCCGACCCGGCCGGACGCCTCTACCGCGACGGCGGTAGCATGCATGGCGCCCGACTTTCGCTCGACTGGGCGCTGGCCGCAGCTCGCCGGATCGAGCCCGGGGGGACGGTGCTCCTCTATACGGGGAGCGCCATCGTCGCCGGCCGGGACGCCCTTCGGGAAGCGCTGGGCGAGCCGATGCTCGGCCTGGGCTGCTCGCTGCGTTATGCCGAGATTGATCCGGACATATTCGGCGAGCTGCTCGAGCAACCCGCTTATGCGGATGCGGAGCGGGTAGCGTCAGTTGGTGCGGTGATCCGGAAAGCTTAGCCCTTCTCGAGATCGGCGACCGCGACTTGCGGCAGGCCACCGCTCCGCCCGCGCCTCTCGGCTGGTAAGGATTTTACGGCTTGCCAGGCTTTTTCGCAGTGCACCCATGAGGCATCCGGCGCGCGGCCAGCGCCTGGCACAAGGCGCGACACATCGGAGCGTCGAATTCGTAAGATACCAGGTTGCGGCGGTGCGCCGTGATCGCCTCGGCGGCGTCCCCCGTCACATAGGCGGCGTCGCAGGCGTTTGGAGGACGCTCGTTGCCCCGGGCGTGGGTGTGCCCGAATGTGTGAATTCGCTCATGGACCAAGGTGTTGGTGGCGCCTACCGGATCGTGATCCTTGAGCTTGTTGAACTTGAACCCTGTCGCGCAGGGCCCGCTGGTGACGGCGACAGCGTCGCTGAAGGGCCAGAGCGGGCGATAGAAACCGATAATTGCGCGCTTCTGGCCTCCACGAGCGCGGAATTGCCCGAACAGCCAGTCCAGCCCGTTTTCAGGGCCAGTTGGCACGGGATGATCGCCGCAACGCGTCGCAAAAACCGGAACGCCGCCGCTGGCCGGGTTGGATTGTCTGCGCCGGCGGTCGGCATCACGAACAATCTCCTCGAGCAGCGGATCGGCCAGGATGGCATCCTGTTGAGCCAGGGCCTCGCCGAGCCAGTCGCCCGCTGCGCCGAGGCTGGAGCCGTGCGCGAGAGCGAATATGAGTAGGATCGGAGAACATGCGGCGGCAACGACGAGTCTCATCCCGAGCGCTTTCTTGGGGTTGGATGTTCTGGCCGACAGGATAGGCGCTTTTATCCGAACCGCCCAGCGCGTTCCTTGCCCTTGAAACCCGCCGCCACCCCTGCTAACGGCGCCCACGCAACGGCGCGGGACATGTCTCGCGACGAACCGATTTTTATGCTATCGGCATTTTCCGCATGGGCGACCCAAGAGGTTGCCGGGAAATGCTTTTCGACGGAGAGTGACGGGCCTTTATGCAAATCATCGTTCGCGACAACAATGTCGACCAGGCGCTGCGGGCGCTCAAGAAGAAGCTGCAGCGCGAGGGCGTCTATCGCGAGATGAAGCTCCGCCGCCACTATGAGAAGCCGTCGGAGAAGCGCGCCCGCGAGCGCGCCGCGGCGATCCGCCGCGCCCGCAAGCTCGAGCGCAAGCGCGCCGAGCGCGACGGCGGCGGCGCCACCCGCTAAGGCGAGCCGACCGCCGGGAAACCGGCGCTTGCTTCATTCGAGGGCGGCGATGTATCGCCGCCCTTCGCATTTCAGGGGATCGAACATGTCCGTCACCGCCGTGCCATTGCATCCCCTGAAGAAGGGCTCGGTCGCCAAGCTGTGGATCGCCCTGATGGTGCTCGCCGCGCTCGCCGCGGCTTTCGCCTGGTGGGGCACGTGCGCCGTCCAGCCGGTGAAGACGGGCAGCGGAGTGACCATCCGCACCCTCGCCGCCGGCTCGGGCGCCAGGATCACCGACCAGGACGTCGTCGCCCTCCACTACAAGCTGCACGCCAAGAGCCTCGACGCTCCGGTGGTCGAGGACAGCCGCCAGACCGGCCAGCCGTTCGTGACCACCACCCAGGGCGTCTACCCGGGCTTCGGCGAAGGCCTCCAGCACATGCGTCCCGGCGGGTCGTACATCCTCACCCTCCCGCCCGGGACCCACGTCCCCGGGCCGATCCCGCCGGGCGCTCCGTTCACGGCGAAGGACGATCTCGTCTTCGAGATCGACGTGCTCCAGGTCGAGCCCGGCGCCGGTCCTCGCTACATGGAGATGCAGCGCATGCAGCAGATGCAGCAGATGCAGCAGATGCAGCAGCTCCAGGGCGGCGCCCCGGGCGGAGCGGAAGGCGCTCCGCCCGAGGGGGCGCGCTAGCATTCTCCCTCTCCCGTTCTTGCGGGAGAGGAGGGGCCCAGGCTGAAGGCTTGGGAGGTGAGGGTCTTTCTGAGTCCGGTGTACAGACCCTCTCCTCCCACCGCTTCGCGACGGGCCCCTCCTCTCCCGCGGAAAGCGGGAGAGGAGGTTTAGGCAGGCGTCCTCGCGCCGCCGTCTTCCTGGTCTTCCTTGGACTTCTGCTCGAGGGCGACCTTGATCATGGCGACGATGGGGTCGGCGAGCATCAGGCCCATCAGGCCGAACAGGGCGCCGAAGAGGAGCTGGGCGCCGAGGACGAGGGCCGGGGCGAGGTCGACCGTCTTCCTCGCGACGTAGGGGACGATCAGATAGCCGTCGACGGTCTGGACGATGAAGTAGACGGCGATCGCCCACAGGCCGGCGTTGACGCTGACGCTGAAGCCGGCGAGCACGATCAGCACGCCGGAGACGATCGCGCCGATGTTGGGGATGAAGGCGAGCAGGCCGGTGAGGATCCCGAGCAGGGCCGCCATCGGCACTCCGCCCAAGGCGAGCAGGATCCAGGTGCCGACGCCCTCGACCGCCATCCCGACCAGCCGCCCGGCCATCAGCCGCCTCAGCGTGAAGCCCATATGCTCGGCGGTGCTGTAGAAGCGCTCGCGGCTGCCCAGCGGCATCATCCACGCGACTCCGCGCTGGTAGAGGCGCGGCTCGACGGCGATGAAGATTCCGATGACGAGGATCATCACCGTCGAGGCGACCACTCCGAGGGCGCTCGACACCGCCGAGCCGAGCCGTCCGAGAGTGCCCATCAGCTGGCCGCCGAGCTGGTCGACCCCGACCCCGCCCTGGACGATTCCGAGGCTGTTGCCCCAGGAGAGGATCCGGTTGGCCTGAGCGGTGATGACCTCGCGCAGCCGCTCCGCCTGGCCGACCAGCTCGGTGCCGGCGAAATAGAAGGTCCAGACGATGAACGCGACGGCGGCGATCGTGACGATGGCGAGCCGCCAGCCGCGGCCGATCGGAAGCACCCGGCCGAGCAGCCGGGTGCCGCCGTCGAGCATCGAGGCGAGAACGATTCCGGCGAAGATCAGCAGCAGGGGCTGGGCGAGGAAGATGAGCGCGGCGATGGCGAGGGCAAGCCCGAACCAGACGCTGGCGCGCTTCAGCTCCTCCCGGACGAAGGGGTCGCGCATCTCCGCGGGGCCGGGCTGCTCGACATGGCGGTCGTGATCGTCGGACGAGGCGCGGGCGATCGCCGGCGCGTCGGAATGCCGGCCGGCCGTCGGTTCCGCCCCGTCCCCGCTCACGGCGCCTTGCCCTCCTGCGGCCGGAGCGAGCTCCCGGCGCGGCCGCCGCGCATCGCCGTGATCCAGCTGATCGGGTTCAGATATTGCGACGAGCCGTCGAGCGAGAAGGTGATGAACTCGGCTCGGCCGCCGATATTCTCCCACGGCACGGCGCCGCCGAGGCCGTCGCCGAGCAGGGGAACCCGGCTGTCCGCGGACTTGTCGCGATTGTCGCCCTGGACCCAGACATGGTCGGGCGGAACCACGACCTTGCCGTAAGTGTCGACGTCGGAGATGCCCATGTCGATCGTGTCGTAGCTGCGGCCGTTGGGCAGGGTCTCGCGGAAGACGGGAAGCCGGCAATAAAGCTTGCCGTCGGCCCCCTGCACCCTGTGCTCGCCATATTGGTCCGGCTGGCAGGGCACGTTGGCGTCGACCTCGACCATCGCCGGGGCCCGCGGCTCGCGCTTCACCTCGCGGCCGTTGATGTAGAGGACGCCGCTGTGCATCTCGAGCGTGTCGCCGGGCAGGCCGATCACCCGCTTGATATAGTCGGAGGTCTTGCCCGGCGGAGTGAGGATGACGATGTCGCCGCGCTGCGGCATCCGGCCGAACAGCCGGCCCTTCATGCTCGGCAGGATGTGGAAGCTTGGCGATACCCAGGACCAGCCATAGGGAAATTTGCTGACCACCAGCCGGTCGCCCTTGAGAAGCCCCGGCATCATCGATTCGGACGGGATGTAGAAAGGCTTGGCGATGAAGCTGTGGAAGGCGAGGACGGCGAGGATCAGCCAGAAGATCGCCTTGAACTCGGCCCACCAGTCGGTGCCCTTCTTCGCCGCCGGCGCCGCGGTTTCCGTCAAAATGTTATTTTGACGGGGCCCCTCGTCGGGGGCGCTCTCCGGCGTCTCGGTCATGGCGGGGTCGCTGCTGCTCACCCTTGGCTCCTCGGATCTGGGCTGGAGGTAATGATGACGAAGGCCTGAGCGAAAGGATAGTCGTCCGTCATCGTCAAATGGATTTGCGGCAGGTGGCCCTCCGGAGTCAAAGCGTCAAGCCTTGCCCTGGCGCCGCCGGTCAGGGCGAGCGTCGGAGCGCCCGAGGGCAGGTTGACGACTGCGATGTCCCGCATGAACACGCCGCGCCTGAAGCCGGTGCCGACCGCCTTGGAGAAAGCCTCCTTGGCGGCGAAGCGCTTGGCGTAGGTTCCGGCGCGGGTGAGCGGGCGGCTCTCCGCCCTGGCGCGCTCGGTTTCGGTGAACACCCGGCGGACGAAGCGCTCTCCGAAGCGGTCGAGCGAGGACTGGATGCGCTCGATGTTGCACAGGTCCGAGCCGATCCCGATGATCATGCGCCAGCGCCCGAAAAACGGGGACAGTATACATTTTTCAAGCCGCGCCCGGCTCCGCGAAAAGCGCCAATTGGCGAAAAATATATACTGTCCCCGTTTTTCATCCCCGCGCCTCGTCCATCAGGCTCCGCATCCGGCTTACGCTCTCCCCGAGCCCGCTGAAGATCGCCTCGCCGACCAGGAAATGGCCGATGTTGAGCTCCCGCAATTGCGGGATGGCGGCGACCGGCTGGACGTTGGCGAAGGTGAGGCCGTGGCCGGCGTGGGGTTCGATCCCGTTCTTCGCGGCGAGCGCGGCGGCCTCGGCGAGGCGGCGAAGCTCGACGGCGCGCGCCTCGCCGTCGAGATGCGCGTAGCGGCCGGTGTGGAGCTCGACGACCGGCGCCTTGAGGCGGATCGCCGCCTCGATCTGACGCGGATCGGGCTCGATGAACAGGCTGACCCTGATGTTGGCGCCGGCCAGCGCCTCGACGAAGGGCATCAGGTGATTGTCCTGGCCGGCGGCGTCGAGGCCGCCCTCGGTGGTTCGCTCCTCGCGCTTCTCGGGAACCAGGCAGGCGGCGTTGGGGCGGTGCTTCAGGGCGATCTCGAGCATCTCCTCGGTCGCCGCCATCTCCAGGTTCAGCGGGATGGTCAGCCGCGCCATCAGCTCCGAGATGTCCTCGTCGCGGATGTGGCGGCGATCCTCGCGCAGATGGGCGGTGATTCCGTCGGCGCCGGCGTCGGCGGCGAGCAGGGCGGCGCGGACGGGATCGGGAAAATCGCCGCCGCGCGCGTTCCGGATGGTCGCGACGTGGTCGATGTTGACTCCAAGGCGGAGGTGGCCGGTCACGCCGCCCCTTCGACTTCGCTCAGGACAGGATTTCGGCTCCCGGGCTTCTCGGCCGGAAGAGCGGCGAGCTCCGGCGGCAGCGAGTCTTCGGCATAAGCGGGCACATTGAGTCGGATCAGCGGATAGAAGGGTGCGCCCAGATCCGCCTCGCCGTTCGACCGGTCGACGAGCGCGGCGGCGGCGACGACCTCGCCTCCCGCCTGCTCGACCGCGGCGATCGCCTCGCGGGAGCTGAGGCCGGTGGTGACGACGTCCTCCATCAGCAGGACCTTCTGGCCGGGCCGAAGGCGGAAGCCGCGGCGAAGCTCGAAGCTGCCGGCCGGCCGCTCGACGAACAGGGCCTCGACACCCAGCGCCCGGGCGATCTCGTGGCCGGCGATGACTCCCCCCATGGCCGGCGAGACGACGATCTCGACGGCCGAGCGGACTTCGCGCGGCATCGAGGCGGCGAGCGCCGAAGCGAGGCGCGAGGCGCGCACCGGATCCATCAGCACCCGGGCGCATTGGAGGTAGCGGGGGCTGTGAAGGCCCGAGGAGAGGATGAAATGCCCCTCGAGCAGCGCCTCCGCGGCCCGGAATTCGGCGAGGATCTCCTCTTCGTCCATGGTCCCTTTTCCTGCGGCTTCGGCCGGCGGCGTGATAGGCCGCGAAAAGGGCGGCTTCAAGGCGATCCAAGAGCCTTGAGGCGCACCGGCCTCCTGCCTATAAGGCCCGCCAATCCGCCGCCCGGCTTACGAATCCGTCCGCTCCGTCCGCAAGGTCCCGAAGGGTTTAGATGAAGACTCCGCTCAAGCTGATCCTCGCCGCCGCCGCGCTCGCGCTGGCGCCGGCCGCCGCGCTCTCGCAGGCGGCCCCGCCCTCCGCACCGGCCCAGACGACGGCCGCGCCCGCCGCCCAGACCCCGCGCGACGCGATCAGCGCCAATTCGCAGGCCGCCCCGGCCCAGCCCGAGGAGATGAACCTCGATCCGGGCAACCGCAGCGTCGAGGAGCCTTCGAACGCGAGCGTGCTGTCGAGCAGCCCCGCCCGCACCGCGCCCAACGCCACCGTGGGCCAGCCGACCGGAGCGATGGGCTTCCAGCCGCAGGTCACGCCGATCGGCGAGGAAGCGCTGTTCTTCCACAACGCGATCCTGATGCCGATCATCACGATCATCTCGATCTTCGTCCTGGGACTGTTGCTGTTCGTCATGGTCCGCTTCCGCCGCGGCGCCAACCCGGTGCCTTCGCGCACCACCCACAACACCCTGCTGGAGGTGGTGTGGACCCTGGTTCCGGTGCTCATCCTGGTCGCGATCGCGGTGCCGTCGATCCGGCTGCTCGCCCATCAATATGCGCCGCCCAAGGCCGACATCACGGTCAAGGCGACCGGCAACCAATGGTATTGGACCTACACCTATCCCGACCACGGCGGCTTCGAGATCGTCTCCAACGGCCTCAAGGACGCCGACGCCAAGGCCCGCGGCGAGCCTCGCCTCCTCGCCGTCGACGAGCGCATGGTGGTTCCGCAGGGCGCGGTGGTGAAGGTGATCGTCACCGCCTCGGACGTCATCCACAGCTGGGGCGTGCCGGCTTTCTGGACCAAGATCGACGCGGTTCCGGGCCGGCTCAACGAGACCTGGTTCAAAACCGACCGGCCCGGCCTCTATTACGGCCAGTGCTTCGAGCTGTGCGGCGCACGCCACGCCTACATGCCGATTGCGGTCGAGGTTCTTCCGCCGGCGCAGTTCGCCGCCTGGGTCGCCTCGAAGGGCGGGACCATGCCGGGCGCCAGCCCGCCCAAGGGCCCGGATTCGACCGCCGCCTCGCCGGTGACCAATCCCCCGGCCGCGCCCGCGGCCGCCGGCGGCAGCGCTCCGGAGACGAGCCCCGAGCCGAAAGTGACGCCGGGCACCACGACCCCGCCGACGTCCAGCCAGGGCGCCACCAATACCAAGACCGGAAACTGACATGACCGACACGACTGCAAACGCCACGCATTTCGAAGCGCATGGCGCCCATGCGGCCCACCATGACGACGAGCACACGCCCGGCTTCTTCGTGCGCTGGTTCATGTCGACCAACCACAAGGACATCGGCACCCTCTATCTGATCTTCGCGATCGTCGCCGGGATCATCGGCGGGACGATCTCGGGCATCATGCGCGCCGAGCTCGCCTCGCCGGGCATCGACTTCCTCGAGGCCTGGGCCGGCTCCGGCGACCAGGCCAGCCACCTGTGGAACGTGCTGATCAGCGCCCACGGCCTGATCATGGTCTTCTTCATGGTGATGCCGGCGATGATCGGCGGCTTCGGCAACTGGTTCGTGCCGCTGATGATCGGCGCGCCCGACATGGCCTTCCCGCGGATGAACAACATCAGCTTCTGGCTGCTCGTGCCGGCCTTCATCCTCCTCCTGGGCTCGGCCTTCGTCCCGGGCGGGACGGGCGACGGCGCCGGGGTGGGCTGGACGGTCTACGCTCCCCTCTCGACGAGCGGATCGCCCGGGCCCGCCGTCGACATGGCGATCTTCGCGCTCCACCTCGCCGGCGCTTCGTCGATCCTCGGAGCGATCAACTTCATCACCACCATCTTCAACATGCGAGCGCCGGGCATGACCCTGCACAAGATGCCGCTCTTCGTCTGGTCGATCCTGGTGACCGTGTTCCTGCTGCTGCTCGCCCTCCCGGTCCTCGCCGGAGCGATCACCATGCTTCTCACCGACCGCAATTTCGGAACCCACTTCTTCGACGCCTCCGGCGGCGGCGACCCGATCCTCTACCAGCACCTCTTCTGGTTCTTCGGCCACCCCGAGGTCTACATCATGATCCTTCCGGGCTTCGGAATGGTCAGCCAGGTGGTCGCGACGTTCAGCCGCAAGCCCGTCTTCGGCTATCTCGGAATGGCCTATGCGATGGTCTCGATCGGCGTCATCGGCTTCGTCGTCTGGGCCCACCATATGTTCACCGTCGGAATGGACGTGAATACCAAGATGTACTTCACCGCGGCGACGATGGTGATCGCGGTTCCCACCGGAATCAAGATCTTCAGCTGGATCGCGACGATGTGGGGCGGCTCGCTGACCTTCGAGACCCCGATGATGTGGGCGCTGGGCTTCATCTTCATGTTCACGGTCGGTGGGGTCACCGGAGTCGTGCTCGCCAACGGCGGCATCGACAACAACGTCCACGACACCTACTACGTGGTCGCCCACTTCCACTACGTGCTGTCGCTCGGCGCCGTCTTCTCGCTGTTCGCGGGCTGGTATTACTGGTTCGGCAAGATGTTCGGGAAGATGTACAACGAGCTGCTCGGCCAGCTTCACTTCTGGCTGTTCTTCATCGGCGTCAACATCCTGTTCTTCCCGATGCACTTCCTCGGCCTTCAGGGGATGCAGCGTCGCGTTCCGGACTATACGGACGCCTATGCCGGCTGGAACCACGTCGCCAGCATGGGCTTCTACCTGGTCGCGGCCTCGATGGCGCTGTTCTTCATCAACATCTTCTGGTCGCTGATGGCCGGACGCAAGGCGGCCGACAATTATTGGGGCGAAGGCGCGACGACGCTCGAATGGACGCTGTCGAGCCCGCCGCCCTTCCACCAATTCTCGACCCTGCCGAAGATCGACTAGTTCGTCCTTCGATACGGGCCTTCGCCAAGCTCAGTCCCTACTCAGGATGAGCGGCGGGGGCTCCTGAAGGATCGCTCATCCTGAGTAGCCGTTGAGCCTGGCGAAACGGCGTATCGAAGGACCGTCCTGTCGAGCCTATATGACCACCGTGACCGCCACGACCGACACCGCCCTCCCCGCCGACTGGCGGGACCTGCTCGCCTTGACGAAGCCGCGGGTGATGACCCTCGTCGTGTTCACCGGCCTGTGCGGGATGCTCGCCGCGCCCACGGCGATCCATCCCGTGCTCGGCTTCACCGCGATCCTGTGCATCGCGCTCGGCGCCGGCGCCGCCGCGGCGCTCAACATGTGGTACGAGGCCGATCTCGACGCTTTGATGAAGCGCACCGCGGGACGGCCGCTGCCGGCGGGGCGGCTCGACCGCCAGACGGCCCTCCATTTCGGTGTGGGCCTCGGCGTCTTCTCGGTGCTTCTGATGGGGCTCGCCGCGAACTGGCTGGCGGCGGCCGTCCTCGCCGTCTCGATCCTCTTCTACGTGCTCGTCTACACGGTCTGGCTCAAGCGGCGGACCCCCCAGAACATCGTCATCGGCGGCGCCGCCGGCGCCTTTCCGCCGGTGATCGGCTGGGCGGCGGCGACCGGCGACGTCACCCTTCTTCCGATCCTGCTCTTTGCCCTGATCTTCCTGTGGACTCCGCCCCATTTCTGGGCACTGTCGCTGTTCGTCCGCTCCGATTACGCCGCCGCCGGAGTGCCCATGCTTCCCGTGGTCGCCGGGGCCAATGCGACCCGGCGGCAGATCGCGCTCTACACCCTGCCGATGGCGGCCGCCGCGGTAGCGCCCTGGCCGCTGGGCCTCGCCGGCCCCCTTTACGGAATCCTGGCGGCGGCGCTCAGCCTCGCCTTCCTCGTCCTCGCCCTGCGGGTCCTCGCCAACCGCGCGAGCGAACCTTCGGGGATGAAGCCCGAGAAGCAGCTCTTCGCTTATTCGATCCTTTATCTGTTCGCGGTGTTCGGAGCGCTCGTCGTCGACCGGGTGGCGTCGTGAGCGATCCGCGCGACGAGGAGATCCGGCGCCGTCAGAAGGCGCGGGCGGTCATCATGGCGCTTCTCCTCGGCGCCTTCGTCATCCTCGTCTATGCGATAACCATCGCCAAGATGGGCATGCATCGATGACCGATCTCGCCCGCCGTAACGGCCGGACCGCGGGGCTCGCCGCCCTGCTCGTCATCGCCATGGTCGGCCTCGCTTTCGCCAGCGTGCCGCTCTACCGCCTGTTCTGCCAGGTGACCGGCATCGACGGCACCACCCAGCGCGCCGCCGAGGCGCCGGGACCGGTCCCCGGCAAGGAAGTGGCGATCCGCTTCGACGCCAACACCGCCTCATCGCTGCCCTGGCGCTTCGGCCCCGAAAAGCCGCGCGAGATCGTCACCATCGGCGAGCGCGAAATGGCCTTCTACACGGCCAGGAACCTGTCCGCCCGGGCGGTCCGCGGGACGGCGACGTTCAACGTCACGCCCGTCCAGGCCGGCAAATATTTCAGCAAGATCCAATGCTTCTGCTTCAACGAGCAGGTCCTCGAGGCGGGCGAGGAGGTGCGGATGCCGGTGGTGTTCTTCGTCGACCCCAAAATCCTCCAGGATCCCGACACCAGGGACATCAGCGAAATCACCTTGAGCTACACCTTTTACCCGGTGGATTCGGGCGGAGAGGGAAGCTAGAGCAACGCCGCTCCCCGGCGAAAGCCGGGGCCCAGACTGGCGCAGAACTGGATGCCGGCCTTCGCCGGCAAACGAAGGACGGAAGAATGGCCGGAGCGAAGAACCATCCCTACCATCTGGTGAACCCCAGCATCTGGCCGCTGATCGGCGCCCTGTCGGGGCTGGTCATGTTCGGCGGCCTGGTCCTGTGGATGCATCAATATGGCTGGTGGTCGGTCCCTGGCGAGGGCACCCACTGGGGCCCGCCGCCGACCAAGGAAGGCGCCAAGATGGTCATGGGGATGACCTTCCTGGGGGTGATGGGCCTGATCGGCGTGCTGTTCACGATGTTCGCCTGGTGGGCGGACGTCATCCGCGAAGCCCATGCCGGCGATCATACGCCCGTCGTCCAGCTCCACCTGCGATACGGGATGATCCTGTTCATCGCCTCCGAGGTGATGTTCTTCCTCGCCTGGTTCTGGGCCTTCTTCAACGCCTCCTTATTCCCCTCGGGCGTCGAGGCGGTCGGCGGCACCTGGCCTCCCAAGGGCATGCACGTCCTCAATCCGTTCGGCTTTCCGCTGCTCAACACCCTGATCCTGCTCTGCTCGGGGACGACCGTGACCTGGGCCCACCACGCCCTCATCCACGGCGAGCGCAACGGCCTGATCAAGGGCCTTTGGTGCACGATCGGGCTCGGCCTGCTGTTCACCAGCATCCAGGCTTATGAATATGCCAATGCGCCGTTCGGCTTTAAGGACAATATCTACTCCTCGACCTTCTTCATGGCGACCGGCTTCCATGGCTTCCACGTCATCATCGGGACCATCTTCCTGATCGTCTGCCTGGTCCGGGCCTACAAGGGTCACTTCCGGCCGAACCAGCATTTCGGCTTCGAGGCGGCGGCCTGGTACTGGCATTTCGTCGACGTCGTCTGGCTGTTCCTGTTCATCTGCATCTACGTCTGGGGCGGCTGGGGCGCCGAATATCACGGATAGCTTGTTGCTCCTGCGGACCCGCACCGACTCCTCTCCCGCGTTGGGCGGGAGAGGGGGGACCCAAGCCGAAGGCTTGGGGAGTGAGGGTCTTGCTGACTCAGAAATACAGACCCCCTTCTCACAACGCTTCGCGGCGGGCCCCTCCTCTCCCGTAAGAACGGGGGAGGGAAGCTGATGCGCTTCCCGCTCGTCCCCACCCTCCTCGTCGCCGCCGCCGTCGCGACGATGGTCGCGCTCGGGATCTGGCAGCTCGGGCGCGCCGGGGAGAAGGCGGCTCTCCAGCGCCAATATGAGCGCAATATGGCGCTTCCGGCCATCGCCTTGCCGCCGGGCGCGGTCGCCGACGGGAGCCTGCTCTACCGCCGAGCCACCGCTTTCTGCCTCGAGCCGACCGACTGGCACCTGACCGGGGGCAGATCCGCAGCCGGAACGGCCGGCACCCGCTACATCGCCGAATGCCGGACCGGAGCCGAAGGGCCGGGATTCGCCGCCGACATGGGAGTCTCGTCCAATCCGCGCGCCACCCCCCGCTGGCGGGGTGGAGAGGTGACTGGGACGATCACAGCCGAGCCGCCCCGCTCGAGCCTCATGCAGCGCCTGCGAGGCCGGTCCGCGCCGCCGCGTCCGATGATCGTATCCGAGCGGCCGGCGCCGGGCCTGGAGGCGAGCGCTCGGCCGACGGCCGACGTCCCCAACAACAGCCTGCTCTACGCCTTCCAGTGGTTCTTCTTCGCGGCGGCGGCGGCGGTGATCTACGTTCTGGCGCTGCGCAAGCGGCAGAGCGCCAAGCCGTCGCCTCCACCGTCACCCTGACCTTGTTTCAGGGTCCGGCTCTCCACCCGGCGGGCGGCTCGTCGCTGAATGCTGAAACAAGTTCAGCATGACGCTTCGGTTGCGGCCCGCGGTGCGAGCCATTACCTCCGGCCCTTCATGCAGCTCACCATCCTCCCCAACGGCCTCAAGGTCGCCAGCCGCGAGATGCCGTCGATCGAGACGGCCGCCGTCGGCCTTTACGTCGAAGCGGGCTCGAGGCACGAGCCCGAGCGGCTGAACGGAATCGCCCATCTGTTCGAGCATATGGTGTTCAAGGGCGCCGGCGGCCGCTCGGCCCGGGAGCTCAGCGAGGGGATCGAGGATGTCGGCGGCGACCTCAACGCCAGCACGGAGCGCGACGCCACCAACTTCATGGCCTCGGTGCTCGCCGAGCACGTCCCTCTCGGGGTCGAGCTGATCACCGATCTCATCCTCGACCCGCATTTCGCCGAGGCCGATCTCGAGCGCGAGAAGGACGTCGTCCTCCAGGAGCTGGGCGAGGCGCGCGACACGCCGTCCGACATCATCTTCGACGACCTGTGGGCCGCGGCCTATGACGACCAGCCGCTCGGCCGCTCGGTCCTCGGCCACGAGGCGAGCATCGAGGCGGTCACCGTCGACGATCTCCACGACTGGCGCCGGAACCGCTACCGCGCCGGCAGCCTCGCGCTCGTCGCCGCCGGCAAGGTCGATCACGAGCGGCTGGTGGCGATGGCCGAGGCCCGCCTTTCCGGCCTCCCCGCCGGGACCATCGAGCCTTCTGAGCCGGCACGCTTCACCGGCGGGACCCGAGTCGGGCGCTCCGCTCCGGACCAGGCGCATCTCGCCCTGGGCTTCCCCGGGCCCGCCCAGCTCGATCGCGATTATTTCGCGGCGCGGATGTTCTCCGACGTCGTCGGCGGCGGAATGTCGTCGCGCCTGTTCCAAAAGGTGCGCGAGGACCGCGGGCTCGCTTATTCGGTCTATTCCCAGCTCCATCCCCATTCCGACACCGGGCTGTTCTACGTCTACGCGGCGACGGCGAGGCGCGAATCGGCCTCGGCGGCGCAGCTGATCGAGGAAATCGTCGCCGACACGATCGAGACCCTCACCCAGCGCGAGGTCGACCGGGTTCGCACCCAGTCCCGCGCCGGACTGCTGATGTCGATGGAGAGCCCCTGGGGCCAGGCCCATTATGTCGCCCGCCAGCTCGCGGTCTACGGCCGCTTGGTCGAGCCGGCGGAAGTGATCGCCGAGCTCGAGGCGGTGACCCTCGAGCAGGTCCGCGAGGCGGGGCGCAAGATGCTGGCCGGCCCGCGCGCCCGAGCGACGATCGGCTTCCCGGCCGTCCGGGCGGCGTGAGGCTCGACACCCTGGTCGGCGAGCCCTGGGCCGATTACGGGCTGGTCGACAGCGGCGACGGCCGCAAGCTCGAACGTTACGGCCGCTACCGCTTCATCCGCCCGGAGCCGCAGGCGATGTGGGCTCCGGCTTCGGCCGAGTGGGAGGCGGACGGGGAATTCGTTCCCGGCTCCGACGAGGAAGGCGGCGGCCGCTGGCGGTTTGCCCGGCCGGTGCCTCGCGAAGGCTGGGAGCTGGGCTGGGAGGAGGTGCGATTCCGCGCCCAGGCGACTCCGTTCCGGCACCTGGCCTTCTTCCCCGACATGGCGCCGCAATGGGCGTGGATGCGCGAGCGGCTCGGCGAGGGCTCGGAGGCCCTCAACCTGTTCGGCTATACCGGAGTGGGAACCCTGGCGATGGCGGCGGCGGGCGCCCGCCTAACTCACGTTGACGCTTCGAGAAAATCGGTCGAGGCGGGCAAGGAGAATGCGCGGCTGTCCGGCCTGGCCGAACGACCGATCCGCTGGCTGGTCGACGACGCCGCCAAGTTCACCGCGCGCGAGGTCCGGCGGGGCCGGCGCTACGACGGGATCATCCTCGATCCCCCCAAATACGGCCGCGGGCCGGACGGCGAGGTTTGGAAGCTCGAGGAAGGCCTGCCGGGGCTGATCGCCGACTGCCGGCGGCTTCTCGACTCGGAGAGCAGGTTCCTGGTGCTCACCGTCTATGCGGTCCGGATGTCGGCGCTGGCGATCGGCGAGCTGCTGCGCCAGGCGCTCGGCGATCTCGGCGGCCGCATCGAATGCGGCGACATGGCGGTGCGCGAGGAGGCGCGCGGGCTGCTCCTGCCGACGGCGATCTTCGCGAGGTGGTCGAGCTAGAGCGCTGGACGATTTGATTGAATCGTCATCCCCGACTTGATCCGGGATCCACCTTCCTCAAGCTGCTGTACTCAAACAAGAAGATGGATGCCGGATCAAGTCCGGCATGACGGAGTGCGTCATTGTCATCCCTCAATGGTCTAGTCGCGCGCCGCGCGGATCGCCGCGCCGGCCGCGAAGGGCGCGATTGCGACCAGGAGGAGCGACGCCGCCGCGAGCAGCTTGAGCGCTCCGGCGCTTCCGTTCGCCTCGGTCAGCCCGGCTCCGAAGATCAGGATCGGAACCGCCAGGGGAAGCATCAGCAGGCCGGCGAGGGCCCCGGTCGCGCGCAGGCCGGAGGTCAGGGCGGCGACGATCAGGGTCAGCGCGGCGAGCCCGGGAGTACCGGCGAGCAGGCCGAGCTCGAGGCGCCAGAGCAGCGGCGCCGGCAGCTTCATCAGCGCCGCGGCGGGCAAAGCGGCGACCATCAGCGGCGGGCCGAAGCTCAGCCAGTGGCCGGCGAGCTTGGCCGCCGCGACGCTCTCCTCGCCGATACCTCGGACCGCCAGCTGGTCGAGGACGCCCGAGGCGCGGTCCGGCTCGATCAGGCGGTCGACCGGAAGCAAGGCGGCGAGCAGCGCGGCCACCCACAAGGCGCCGCCGCCGGTTCGGGCGAGCAGTGCCGAATCGGGGCCGACGGCGAAGGGGAAGAGCGCGGCGACGAGCAGGAAGAAGACAAGCGGCAGCAGCGCGCTCCCGGCCGTGGCGGCCTGGCGCAGCTCGCGCCGGACGAGGGCGCCGGTCACAATTCGACCCGCGCCGCCGCGGGCAGATCCAGCGGCTGGTGGGACGCGGCGAGAATGGCGCCGCCGCGCTTGCGATGGGCCGCCATCGCCGCGGCGAGGCGCCCCTCGCCCTCGGGGTCGAGGCCGTTGGCCGGCTCGTCGAGCAGCCACAAGGCCGCGCCGCTCGCCACCACCCGCGCGAGCATGGCCCGCTTGCGCTGGCCGGTGGAGAGCATCCGAACGGGCACTTGCCCGAGCGCCGCCATTCCCATCGCCTCGAGGCCGGCGCCGGCACCGGACGTCAATGCCTCGAGGGCGTCGCCGAGGTTCAATCGCCCATCCGGCCCCGCCATCGCCGAGACGGGCGCCGGTCCGTCGAGCCCCGCCCAGAAGCCGAGCGCGTGCCGAAGCGGAAGCCGGAGGTCGAGCGCGAGCGATTCGTCGGCCAGCGCGGCCGCGCCGCCGCGCTCGACCGAGCCTCGCGACGGTTCGAGCAGCCCCGCCGCCACCCGGATCAGGCTCGACTTGCCGGCGCCGTTCGCTCCGGTGACCAGGGCCGCCCCGCCGGGCCGGAGCGATAGATCGAGGCCTTCGAACAGCCGCCGGCCGCCGCGGTCGCAGGCGACGTCGCGCAGGACGAGCAGGCTCAACCCTCCGCCTCCCGGCTCGCCGAATCCTCGATCGCGTGCATGTCCTCGTCGGAGAAGCCGAAATGGTGCCCGGCCTCGTGGACGATGACATGGGTGACGAGCGCCTCGAGGCTGACCCCGGTCTCTGCCCATTCGTCGAGCAGCGGCCGGCGGTAGAGGTGGATCATGGCGGGAAGCTCGCCCGAAAGCATCGAGCTGCGCTCGCCGATCGGGCGGCCGGTGTAGAGGCCGGAAAGCTCGAACGGATCCTCGATCCCGAGCTCGGCCAGTATGTCTTCCTCGGCGAAATCGTCGATCCTCAGGACCACGCCTTCGAGGTGACGGCGGAAATGCTCAGGCATTCGGGCGATCGCCGCCTCGGCCAGCCGCTCGATCTCCGCCGCGTCGGGCGCAAGGGTTTGACGCTCCCCGGTCACCTGCGCGACATAGAGTGGAATGAAGGGATGAGACAATGACGCTGAGCGAGGAGGATAGGGCACGGGCGCTCGAGGGTCTGCCGGGATGGCGCTACGACGAGGCGGAGCGGGCGATCCGCAGCGACTTCAGCTTCGCCGATTTCGGCGAGGCCTTCGCCTTCATGGCGCGGGCCGCCCTCGCCGCCGAGAAGGCCGACCATCATCCCGACTGGTCGAACAGCTGGAACAAGGTCGCGGTCGCGCTCTCCACCCACAGCGCCGGCGGGGTGACCGGCAAGGACATCGCGCTCGCCCGGGCGATGGACGGCTTCGCCGGGCGCTTGCCCTGAGGCCGCCCCGCCCCTAGAGGGTGCGGCTTCCAGGGCATGCGGAGCGGTGGCCGAGTGGTCGAAGGCGCTCGCCTGGAAAGTGAGTATACGCCAAAAGCGTATCGAGGGTTCGAATCCCTCCCGCTCCGCCACTTCCCACATTCGCCGACGTCCGCCCGGTCGCCGACGGGCGAGGCTAGTCGCTGCCGCCTTCGTCCGTTCCCTGCCCGGGCGGCGGCGGGGCTAAGCCGGGAGCCTGACAGGCTTGGCGGACGCACTGGCGAAGCCAGCGATGGCCGGGATCTCCGTCGAGCCGCGGGTGCCACAGCAGCGAGATGGTGAACTCGGCCACGTCGACCGGGACCGGGAAGGTGAACATCCCGTCCCTCAGGCCCGCCGTGTGGCGCTCCGGCACTGTCGCGACGAGATCCGAACCCTTCGCGAGGGCGAGAGCCGCCGAGAAGCCGTCGGCCGTCGCGGCGATTTCGCGAGTCAGGCCGTGCTCGCGGAGCCTGTCGTCCACGCGGCCGAGATCGAGGCCCTGCCGCCAGGCGACGACATGCGGCCACCCGGCGTAGCCGGAGGCGCTGACGCCGGTGCGCGCGAGCGGATGGCCAGCTCGAACCGCGCCGATATAGCGGTCGACGAACAGGGACTGGGCGCGCACTTCCGGTCCGCCCGTGCCGGCGACGACTCCCGTCTCCAGATCGACCGTCCCGTCCCGAAGCCCCTCGCTGCTCTTGTCGAGCTTGCGGATGAAGCGCAGCCGGACCAGGGGCGCCTCCTGTCGGACCCGCTCGATCAGCGGCGGCCCGAAGGTCTCGGCGAAGCCGTCGCTGGCGCGCAAGGTGAAGGTCCGCCGCAACGTGGCCAGCTCCAGCCCGTCGGCCGGGCGCAGCAGGACATGCGCCTCCTCGACCAGCTCCCGCACCTTCCCGTGCATTTCCGTTGCGCGAGGGGTCGGAACAAGGCCGCGCCCTGCCCGGACCAGCAATTGATCGCGAGTCACCGCTCTCAGGCGTCCCAAAGCCCGGCTCATCGCCGAGGGGCTGAGCCCCAGTCGCCGTCCGGCGCGCACGACGCTGCCTTCGCTCAGCAGCACGTCGAGCGTGTAGAGGAGATTGAGATCGGGCGGCATCTGGAATGTCCTCCTGAACCTGGCGACATAGCGCGTTAGACGCAACAATAACATGCAATCGATGTGTCTTCCGACCTAACTTCCCCGGACCTACACCGGCTGCGTCAATCCCGATGAGGATGGAGCAGACGATGACCCCCAGCGCTCTGGAAGTATTCGTGGCCGCCGTCAGGTCCGACTGGGGCCCGATCAGCACCGAGCTAGTCGCCCGTTGCCGAAGGCATTTGGACGGACTCAGCCTCGCCGCCGAGTCCGAGGAATGGCTCGCCAGCCTGATCGCGGAGCGGCCGGCGACCCGGGAGCTTCACCGCGAAGCTTCGAACGGCTTCATGCTCCTCGCCCATACCGAGCAGATGGGCCTTTACCGGCCGCCGCACGATCACGGGCGGGCCTGGGTCGTCTATGGCGTCCAGTCCGGCGAGCTCGAGATTGGAACCTACGCAAAGGTCGCGGACCCGGCGGGCGAGAGGCTGGTCAGGCGCGACACGAACGTGCTCCGGCCCGGCGAGGCCCGCGCCTATCTCCCCGGCGATATCCACGACACGCGCTGCCTGACCGGGAGCGCACTCGTCTTCCGGTTCACCGAGCGCGATCTGCGACGGGAGGATCAGGTCGAGCGCAGGGTCACGCGCTTCGTCAGCCGCGACGGCGAGTGGTTCGCTCCCAAGTCATGAATATGACGGCGCGCGAACGGACGGGCACGGTCGCGGTCCTCGCGGCCATGGCGCTGGTCGTGCTCGACGCCGGGCTCCTCAATGTCGCGCTTCCGACCATCGCCGAAACCCTGGGAGAGACACCCGCGAGGACGATACTCACCGTCAGCGCCTATCAGATGGCCCTGGTCGTCGGGCTGCTTCCCTGCGCCCATCTCGCCGAGAGGCTCGGCTATCGCCGGCTGTTCGTCGGCGGGCTCGCCCTCTTCAGCGCTGCCTCGATTCTGTGCGCACTCGCCCCTTCGCTCCCGCTGCTGGTGGCGGCGCGCGTCCTGCAGGGCGTGGGCGGCGCGGCCGTCATGTCCCTGGGGATCGCCCTGCTGCGTTTCGCGCTCGGCCCCGGCCGCCTCGGCGAGGCGATCGGCTGGAATGCCTTGGTCGTCGCTCTTTGCTCGGCGGCAGGGCCGATCGTCGGCGCGTCCATACTGTCGATCGTCCCATGGCCCTGGCTGTTCCTCGCCAAGCTGCCGATCAGCGCGGTCGCCTTGGCGACTGCTCCCGCCTTGCCCAAGGTCGAGCCGACCGGATTGCCGGTCGACGTCCCGGGCATCCTTCTTCACGCTTCGGCCGCCTCGCTGATCCTGATCGCCACCAGCTCGGCAACGTTCCACCCGGTCGTGGCGGTCGCCCTTGTCTTGATGGCGGTCGCGTTCGCCGCGCTGCTGATCCGGCGAGAGCGAACTCGAAAGTCGCCGCTGTGGCCGACAGACCTGCTCGCGCTGAGATCCATCCGAATATCGGTCGCGGCCTCGATCTGCTGCTTCACCGCCCAGTCCGCCGGCCTTCTCGCTTTGCCCTTCTATCTGCAGCTCGGCCTCGGCCACGGCCCCGTGATCGCGGGGATGGTCCTCACCTGCTGGCCGCTGTCCGTGGCCGCGACCGGGCCGTTCGCCAACCGCCTGGCACAGCGCTTCGGCTCCGCCCCGCTCTGCGCGACCGGCGGCGCCCTGCTCGGCTGCGCGCTCCTGCTGTCGGCGCTATGGCCGGCGAAGGACGCTGCGACAGCGCTAGCCGCCGGCGCAGCGCTCGCCGGCCTCGGCTTCGGGCTCTTCCAGGTGCCGAACAACCGCATCCTCTTCCTTACGGCGCCTCCCGAACGGAGCGCCGCGGCCGGTGGGCTGCAGGGCAGCGCGCGGCTGCTCGGGCAAACGTTCGGAGCGCTTCTCATGAGCCTGCTTTTCGCGGGCGCGCCGGCCGTGGACGCGGCGCGCGCCGGATTGGCGCTGGCCTCGACTTTCGCGATTGTCGCCGCGCTGGTGAGCGCGCTGGAAGTCCCGGCGCGATTCCAGCGCGTCTGAGAATAGGCCGCCACTGCCGACAGGAAGTCTGTAAGTGTCATTTCGCCGGAGGATGCAGGATGAAGCCATTTCACATTGTCGCCGCCTGCCTGCTGCTCGGCTCGCAATGGCCCGCAGGCCAGACCCAGGCGGCGGGGCGACGGGATTTCGCGGACAATCTGAGACGATCGGTCGCCGTTGCCGGACGTGAGGATGAGCGGTTTCGCCTCGCCGACAGGATGGCGCATTATCTCGTCCCCGGGGTCAGCGTCGCGGTGATCGAGGATTGCCGGATCGTCGATGACCGCGCTTTCGGCCGCGCCGCACCGGCCGGCGGGCCCGCGACCAGCCGCACCCTGTTCCAGGCCGGGTCGATCAGCAAGACGTTCACGGCCATCGCGGCCCTGAGGCTGGTCGAACAGGGCGCATTGTCCCTGGACGGCGACGTGCGGCAGAGCCTGACGAGCTGGAAGCTGCCGGACAGTCCCTTGCTGCAAGGCCGAACAGTCACGCTCCGCGGCCTGCTGAGCCACACCGCGGGCATCAACCAGGAAGGCGGGATCGGCTATTCGCGAGACGCATCCCTCCCGAGCCTCCTCGAGATCCTCGAGGGCCGTCCGCCCGCGAATACCGCGCCAATCCGGGTGGAGCGCGCACCGGGGTCGGGCTGGCGCTATTCCGGGGGAGGCTATTACATAGCTCAGGCGCTCATGAGCGACGCGACGGCCCTGGAATATCCGAAGCTCATGGAACGGCTCGTGTTTCGGCCTCTGCGGATGCGCGACAGCAGCTTCTCGCAGCCGCTCGACCGCCGACTGATCCCCTTCGCCGCCCGGGCGGCGGGTCCGGACGGTTCGCCGCTCGAAGGCGGATGGCGGGTCAATCCCGAACTGGCCGCCGGGGGATTATGGACGACGCCCAGCGACGTGGCTCGACTGGCGATTGCCGCCGCGCGGGCGGTGCGAGGGGAAAGCGCCGCCTTCCTTGGCCCAAACGCCGCGCGGGAGTTCATGAAGCGAGGCCCGGGCAATTGGGGACTGGGTGTCGATCTCGGCCCTTCCGCGGGATCGAGGCGGTTCGGACATACGGGACACAATGTCGGCTTCTCCTCGGAGTTCGTCTTCTACCCCGATACCTGCCAGGGCGCGGTCGTGATGACGAACGCGGACCAGGGGGGCTGGCTCGTCGCCGAGGTGCTGCGGGCGATCGGAGACAGCTACGGCTGGCCGGACCGGACCGCCCGGGCGGTTCAGGCGGCGATTCCGATCACGCCTGCGATCGTGCGACGCTTCGTAGGCCAATATCGACTGAAGGACTTCCCGGCCGAGCGCTTCACGATCTCGAGAAGGTCCGACGGCCTGTACTGGGCGCGCGCCGGCCATGTCGGTCGCGAGCTGCTGGCCGAAAGCGCCGGCCGGCTGTTCTCCCCGGACAGCAGGATGAGCCTAGAGGCCGCCGATCCCGGCGCTGAACAGGCGCTGACCCTTTCGCTTTCGTTCGGGGGCGGCATGAACGTTGCCGAACGCACCGGCGACTGACGGCCGCGGTTTCCTACTGCGCGCGCAAGCCCAGGCGCCGCGACAAGGCGACCAGGGGATAAAGGAACCCGAGCGGTCCGGGCAGCGGCACCGCGATGCGGTCGGCGGGGTTGACGAGCTGGCGGCGGAGCTCGGCATATTTGAACTTGAGGCCGGGCAGCAGAGCGAATTGCATGAGGTGGATGGTACCGGTGCCGAGCAGCTTCTCGTCGAGCTCGGCGGTAAGCGTTCGGCCGGCGAGCTTGCGCATCGCGATGGCGGCGAGCCAGCGGTTGATCCGGTCGGAGCGGAGCTCGGCGGCGAGGGCGGGCGACACCGGGGTAGCGAGCAGGCGTTCACACAGCAGAAGCGCCTGGGCGGCGGCCCGGCCCGCTCCGAGCTCCTGCGAGCGGCGATAGAGGCGTTCGATCTCCTCGGGCGTGCAGGCGCCGAGCAGAGCGCCGACGTCGGCGATCCACTTGAGGCGGAACCAGGCGCTGGAGGCGCCGTGGGTGCAGAGATAGGCGAAGAGCTCGTCGGAACCCAGAGTGGCGAGGATGCGGCCCTTCGCGACCTCGACCGGCCGGGATGACGAATCCGGGCCGACTCCGGGCAGGAGCATGGGATTGTCGTTGAGTCTCGTGTGGAGTTCGACGATCCGCTCGCCCCGGCCCGCCGACCAGACCGATTCCTTCCAGTGGCGGTGCCAGAGGCCGAGCCGCTCGCGCCCCCTGGGCCCCTTGGGAAGGAGCAGGCGATAGCCCGCTCCCTCGAGCGCCTCGGCGGCCGAATCGAGCGCCTCGATCGGGACCAGAAGATCGATGTCCCAACCCATCTTCAGCCCGATCGAGCCGTAGGCGAGCGCGCCCAGGCTGACGCCCTTGACGAACAGGTGGCGCACCCGGGCCCGCTCGAGCAAGGCGCTCAGCCGGAGCGACTCCGCGGTCAGCGCCAGATTCTGCCGGGCGATCCGGTCGGCGGCCGACCGCAGGCGCTCGCCGGCCTCGGCCGGGACCGGCGCCCCCGACTGCCGGAGCGCGTTCCACACCAGGCCTTCCACCCGGTGGCGTTCGGCGATGCGGGCGACGAGTGCCCAGTCCGCCCGGGCGGCGGCGGCGAGCACCGCCTTGTCGCGCGCGGGCGAAGGCGGCCAGCGGCAGCAGGCGGCGACGAGCTCGAATTCGCGGGGCAGATTCACGCCGGTGGCTTAGGCGATGACGGCTCGCCTCAACAAGAGTTGCCACCTTCGAGGCCCATCCTGTAACGCCCCTGCCATGGCCGCACCACTCACCCGACCGCGCCGCGCCCGGCCGCGGCTCGCCGACGGGCCGATGCTCGCCGAAGCCCTGGCGGCGCTGGCGCTGGCTTCGCTGGCGATCGCGGTGCTTCCGTTCCGGCGGATCGCCGCCGCCGCCTCGTCGCCCGGCCGAAAGGCGGAGCGGCTCGATCCTGAGACCGTCCGTCGCGCCCGCTCGGCGGTGACGGGCTGGTCGCGCCGGGTGCCGTGGCGGGCGGTGTGCTTCCAGAAGGGGCTGGCGCTCCACTGGATGCTTCGCCGCCGCGGAATCCCCTCGGTTCTCCTCTACGGCGCCCGGCGCGACGGCGACGGGCTCGCCGCCCATGTCTGGGTCGACGTCGGCGGCGAGACTGTGATCGGCGGCGAGGAGGCGCCGAACTTCGCCTGCCTCGCCCGCTTCCCGCCCGAGGCCGCGGCCGGATCCGCCGAGCCGTGCCAGCCGCCACGGCCAATCCCTTGACCGTGCAGGTTTTCCTAGTCTCGCGGGCTTAACGTGGGTAAGGGACCGACGGCAGAGGGTTCTTAAACAGACGATGCTGGGGTTGAACAAGGGAGCGCTGGTCTGCGCGCTGTCGCTCGTCACGGGCGCGACGGCGCTCGCGCAGGTGCCTTCGACGAGCTCGCCGACGACGAGCACTCCGCCGCCGCCCACTCCGACCCCGCCCTACATACCCGAGCCGGCGCCCGCGCCGATCCCCTCGCACGTCACTCCGACGCCCTCGTCCCCGGCCCCGGCGCCGCCCTCCTCGCTCCGCCAGGCTCCCTATACCGCCCCGGAGGTATCGACGAGGCGTCCGCCGGCGACCCTGCCCGGCCCGACCATCGACCCGCTCAACATCGATCCGGGCAAGGACCCGATCCTCCAGCTCGCCCGGAGCCAGGCCTCGCCGGAGATGTTCCGCTCGGTCGTCGCCACCGCCGTGGAGCGCCACCCCGCGACCCAGGAGGCGAGGGCGACGAGCGCGGAGGCCGACGCCGTCGTCGACGAGGCGAGGGAAAGGCGCCTGCCCTCGATCGATCTCAGCGTCTCGTCCTACCGGGTGATCGCCCGCGACTTTTCGAACGACCAGGACAACATCATCGAGCGCTCGCGGCCGTCGGCGCGCACCGACGCGATCCTCAACGTCAACCAGAACATCTTCGATTTCGGGGCGAGCGGCGAACGCGTGCTCGCCGCCGGCGCCAGGCTGCGCGCCGCCGCCGCCGAAGCCGAAGCGAGCGCCGACCGGATCGCCCTGAACACCGTCGCCTCATGGTACGACGTCTTCGCCTACCGGGCGCTGGTGGCTCTGAGCGAATCGTTCGTCGCCAACCAGCAGGAGCTTCGCGAGGCGGTCGAGGAAAGGGTTCGCCAGGGCGTCTCGGCCCAGGGCGACACGGCCCGGGTCGAAAGCTATCTCGCCTCCGCCCAGACCCGGCTCGCCGGTTTCCGCCGCCTGCTCGCCAATGCCGAGGCGCGTTACACCGAGCTCACCGGGTCGCCGCCGCCCGCCTATCTGGAGCGGGCACCGGTCCCGCAGACCCCGGCCCTGACCCGCGACGCCGCGGCGCTGGCCGGAATGAGCACTCCGGCGGCGCGCTCGGCGCAGGCGATGGCCGATTCGGCCCGCCGCGAGGCGAGGGCGACCAAGGCCGACCGGCTGCCCCAGATCAGCGCCGGAATCGACGCCGGCCGCTACGGAGTCTTCGAGAACGACCGGGATTATGACATCCGCGGCCGGGTGACCCTTCGCCAGCGACTGTTCGGCGGGACGGAGGCGCGGGTGTCCCAGGCGAGGGCCCGCGCCGTCTCCGCCGACGCCCGCGCCGCCCGGGTCCGCGACGAGGCGTCGCGCGACGCGGCCATCGCCTGGTCCGACGTCCGGGCGCTCGAGGAGCAGCTTCGGGCGCTCCAGGCGAGCTACCTCGCCAGCCGCCAGTCGCGCGACGTCCTGATCGAGCGGTTCATCAACTCGCGCGGCAATCTGTTCGACGTCGTCGCCGCCGAGGACGCCTATTTCGAGACCGCCACGGCCTTCATCCGGACCCTGAGCGAGCTCGACGCCGCCCGCTACGTGCTGCTTTCGCGCACCGGCAACCTGCTCGATTCGCTGGGCATCGATCCCGCGCGAGTGGGAGGCCAGGATGAGTAGCGAGCACGAGATCAGGCCGGCGATGCAGCCGCGCTTCGCGGCGTGGCTGATGGAGCCGATGCGCCGCAACCGCCCGATCTACCTCAAGGTCGCTCTGGCGGCGGTCGTCATCAACCTGTTCGGACTGATGACCTCGCTGTTCACGATGATCGTCTACGACCGGGTGGTCCCGAACAACGCCACCTCGTCGCTGGTCGCGCTGTCGATCGGCCTCGCCATCGTCGTCATCTTCGACTTCATCCTGAAGCTCCTGCGCGCCTATTTCGTCGACATCGCCGGAGCGGCGATCGACCGCGACGTCGGCGAGACCCTGTTCGAGCGGCTGCTTCGCCTCCGCCTCGATCTCAAGAAAGGCTCGACCGGGTCGCTGACCGGGCTGATGCGCGAGCTCGAGGCGCTTCGCGACTTCTTCACCTCGGCGACCCTGACCGCGATCGTCGACCTCCCCTTCATCATCCTGACCATCACCGTGATCGCGATCATCGGCGGCTGGGTGGCGCTGGTGCCGGCCCTGATGGTGCCGCTGGTGATCATCGTCGGGGCGCTCACCCAGCCGGCGATGGACCGGCTGTCGGCCAAGGCGATGGGCGAGGGCATGGCCAAGCAGTCGGTGCTGGTCGAGACGATCGGCGGGCTCGAGACGGTCAAGGCCGCCGGCGCCGGCCCGCTGCTCGCCCGGCGCTGGGACACGGCGATGGAGAATCACGCCGACAGCTCCCTTCGCCAGAGACTCATCTCAAGCATCGGCATAACCACCGCGACCTCGGCCGGGACGCTCTCCTATGCCGGAGTCGTGATCGTCGGCGTGGGCATGATCGCGACCCAGGATCTGACCATGGGCGGTCTCATCGCCTGCTCGATCCTCGCCGGCCGGGCGGTCGCTCCGCTGGCGCAGATCTCGCAGCTGCTGTCGCGGATGACCTCGACCCGGACGGCCTACCGCCAGCTCAACGAGATGATGAACCTGCCGCCGGAAGGTCCGCAGGGCGAGGGCCTGAAGCTGGCCGGGCTGAAGGGGCGGATCGAGTTCCGCAACGTCAGCTTCAAATATCCCGGGGCGGCCGAGAAGACTCTCGAGGACCTCAACTTCACCATCCAACCGGGCGAGCACGTCGCCCTGCTCGGCCGGGTCGGATCCGGCAAATCGACCATCGCCCGGCTGATCCTCGGCCTCTACCCGCCCGAGGAAGGGCTGGTGATGATCGACGGCACCGACATCCGCCAGCTCGATCCGCTCGAGATGCGCCGCTACATCGGCGCGGCGCTCCAGGAGAGCGTCCTCCTGACCGGCTCGGTGCGCGAGAATATCGGCCTTGCACGGGGCCATGTCGACGACGAGGAGCTGCTTCGCGCCTCCGAGCTGTCCGGCACCCACCAGTTCATGGGGACGATCGCCAACGGCTACGACCTGAGGCTCGCCGACCGCGGCGAGGGCCTTTCGGGGGGCCAGCGCCAGTCGATCGCGCTCGCGCGCGCCCTCGCCGGCCGGCCGCCCGTGCTCGTGTTCGACGAACCGACCAGCGCGATGGACGCCCAGACCGAGACCGCGCTGATCAACCGGCTTCGCGACGAGCTCCAGGGACGCACCCTGGTCCTCATCACCCACCGGCCGCCGCTGCTCGCTCTGGTCAGCCGGATCATGCTGATCGACAAGGGCAAGGTCGCCATGGACGGGGCGCGCGACGAGGTGCTCAAGCAGATCACGCGGCAGCAGACGCCGCCCACCAAGGCGGCCTGAGCCATGAACGAGCACAGCCATATCGAGGACCTGACCAGCCGGATCAAACCGCGGACGGCGTCGAACGTGCTGCTCTGGGTGGTGATCGGCTTCTTCGTCATCTTCATCATCTGGGCGGCGCTGACCGAGCTCGACCGGACGGTGCGCGGCCAGGGCCGGGTCATCGCCAGCTCGCAGCTCCAGGTCGTCTCCAACCTCGAGGGCGGAGTGATCGAATCGATCAGCGTCAAGACCGGGCAGCAGGTGAAAGCCGGCCAGGAGCTGATCCGGCTCGACCGCACCGCGACCGGAGCCGAGCTCGGCAGCGGCGAGGCCTCGGCCAACGCGCTCGGAATGAAGATCGCCCGGCTCTCGGCGGAGGTGGCGGGGCGCGAGCCTTCCTATCCGGCTCCCGCCGACCAGGCGGCGGCGAGCCAGCTTCTGATCGAGCGCTCGCTCCACGCCTCGCGGGTGCAGGAGCTGGCCAGCCTGGCCGCCGCCGGTCAGGCCCGGGTCGCCCAGGCCAGCCGCGCCGTCCAGGAGGCTCAGGCCGCCTATGACGCCCGGGTCACGGCTCGCGACGCCCGCCGCCAGGAGCTCAACCTGATCCGCCCGATGGTCGAGCGGGGAATCGAGCCGCGGCTGTCGCTGATGCAGGCGGAGAGCGCCTATGCGGTGGCGGCGAGCGAGGCGGCGGCGGCGGCGGCGGCGATCTCGCGCGCCCGCTCGGCGGTGGTCGAGGCCCAGTCGTCGATGAACCAGCAGCGGCAGGACTGGCGCTCGGTGGCCGCCAACGAGCTCGCCACCGCCCAGGCCGAATATTCGGCCCGCCGGGCGACCCTGCCCGCGCTCGCCGAACGCGAGCAGCGGACGGTGGTGCGCGCGCCGCTGCCCGGCCGGGTCAACCGGGTCCTCGTCACCACCGTCGGCTCCGCGGTCGGGCCTGGGGCGCCGCTCGTCGAGATCGTACCTTCGGAGGAGACCTTGCTGGTCCAGACCATGGTCCGTCCGCAGGACATCGCCTGGGTGCGGATGGGCCAGAAGGCCAAGGTCAGCATCACCGCCTACGATCCGTCCGTCTACGGCTCGCTCCAGGGCGTGGTCACCGCCATTTCGCCCGACGCGACGGTCAACGAGAAGACCGGCGAAAGCTTCTACACTGTGCAGGTTCGCACGACCAAGAATGCCCTGGTCCGCTACGGCAAGCCGCTGCCGATCGGAACCGGCATGGTCGCCGACGTCGCACTGCTCGGCGACAAGCGCTCGATCCTCAGTTACATCCTCAGCCCGATCACCAAGCTGAGCCAAACCGCCTTCCGCGAGTAGAACCCGCTTTTCGTCTTGGGCTGTTGTTTTTCGGTCATTTTTTGGACTTGATGCGGGTTAATCGCACTAGGCGATGCCTTTTTTCTGTGCCATCAGGTGCCATGGGAGTCCCGCACGTGCGCGTGCCGGACTGGGATTATACCCTCGGGGGAATATAAGATGGCTGTTACCGTCACTCGCACGTCGGCGTTGTTCACGGATAATGACGGGGACGGCGTCGCCGATCCCGGCGATACCCTGCTGGTCCACATCCTGATTCAGAACACGAATGCGACGGACATCGTCAACCTCAAGGTGTACGACACCCAGAGCGGGCTGACGGTCGATCCCAACACGGTCAAGATCACGCCGATCGCGCTCGACGATTTCAGCCCGGGCGCGCCGCTCACCATCGTCGGCAACACGCCCTATATCGTCACCGCCTCGGCCCTGCTCGCCAATGACGTCGACCCCGACGGCCCCGAAGCCAGCCTCACCATCTCCGGAATCACCAACCAGAACCACGTCACCGTCACCGACATGGGCGGCGGCAATTACCAGATCGTCCCCGAGACCGGCTATCAGGGCGTGGCGTCGTTCGACTATTTCATCACCGACGCCCAGGGCCTGACCAGCGTGTCGAGCGGCCACGTCAACATCCTGATCAGTGGCCAGATCTGGTACGTCGACAGCGGCTATGCCGGCGCCAACGGCGCGTCCGACGGTTCCTACCTGAAGCCGTTCACCGGCCTCGGCTCGCTCAACGACGACGGCACCGGAGCGGCGGGCACCGTCGGCCCCAATGACGCCATCAAGGGCGACGACGACGTCGACGGCGCCGGGGATTCCATCTTCGTCTACAATCGCGGCACGGCCTATACGGGCGGGATCACGCTCGAGGCCGGGCAGAAGCTCTACGGCGACGGCCACGAGCTGACCGTCAACGGCTTCGCGATCGGAGTCGCCGGCCAGACCAGCGGCCCGACCGTCAATTATTCGACCTATGGCGTCACCCTGGCGACCGACAATACGATTTCCGGCCTCAACCTCAACGGCACCGCCAACGGCGCGGTCGGAATCCAGGACGGCAACGGCAGCGTCACCACCGCGGCCGGCACGCTCAATATCGACACGGTGGCGATCTCCGGCGCCGGCCAGGCCGTCGACATCGACCAGGGCGGCAATCTCAACGTCGCCCTCACCTCGCTGAGCTCGACCGGCACCAACCTGGGTCCGGCGGTCCAGCTCGCCGGCACGGCCTCGAGCGGCACCGCCCTCATCTCGGGCACCTTCTCCGGCGGCACCGGAAGCATCGCGGGCGAAGCCGGCCACGGTTTCCAGATCGGCGGGCAGGGGCCGAGCAGCGGCGGCACGGTCGCCGTCAGCTATTCGGGAACGATCGGAAGCTCGTCGACCGGCTCGGCGGTCAACATCGCCGACCGCCTGGCCGGCGCCGGCAACGTCACCTTCAGCGGCAACATCACCCAGACCAGCACGTCGACCAATACGTCGGCCGGCATCGCCCTCTCCAACATCGCCGGCGGCACCATCGACTTCACCGGCACCAAGACGATCGCCGTCAACAGCGGCACCCAGAGCGCGATCCAGGTCAGCAGCCAGAGCGGCGGTACGATCAACTTCGGGACCGGAGCGATCGACATCGATTTCGCGACCGGCACCACGGGCAGCGCCTTCTCCATCTCGTCGCAGAGCGGCGGCTCGGTCAACGTCTCGACGGCGGCCGACATCGACATGGTCGGCACCGGCTCGGGCCGGGGAATCAACATCGGAAGCTCGACCGCCGGCTCGGTCAACTTCACCGGCGGCAGCCTCACCATTTCCACCCGCGACGGCGCCGCCCTGTTCGACAGCAATTCGGCCGGTTCGACTCACGCGCTCAACATCTCGGGTTCGGGCAACACGCTGTCGACGACCAACGGCGGCCAGCTGGTCGAGATCTCCAACGCTTCGACCAGCGGCATCACCTTCAACACGCTCACCACCGGAGCGACCGTCGCGGGCACGGCCGTGCGCGTCAACAATCTCGACGGCGGCTCCTTCAACACCAGCACGATCACCGTCACCGGCACCGCCGGCGCCGGCGCTGACGGAGTCCGGATCGAGGGCGGCTCCACCGCCGTCTTCAACCTCGGCACCGTCGGAACCTCCAACACCAGCGACGACGGCGTCGAGATCAACGGCGCCGGCAACGGCGCGGTCACCATCGACAGCATCTCGGTCCAGAACGCGCTGGGCCAGGGCGTCGAGATCAACGGCGCCACCGCGGCCGTGACGATCACCGCGGGCGGGATCGGCAACACCAACGATCCGACCCAGCAGGGCGTGCTGATCACCGGGGGCAACGGCAACGTCACGATCGGCGCCACCGTCGCCAAGACCACTTCGGGGAATGTCGTCGACGTCAACAACCACACCGGCGGAACCATCGCCTTCGGCGGGACCGTCTCGGCGACCGCCAGCGGCGGCGGAGTCTCGCTGGTCAGCAACACCGGCTCGACGATCAACTTCACCAACACCCTGACCCTGACCACCAGCTCGACCGGCACCGTCGCGTTCAACGCGACCGGAGGGGGCACGGTCAGCGCCTCGGCCGCCAACAGCACGATCAACTCCGGCGCAGGAGTCGGCCTCAACGTCGTCAACACCAGCATCGGCGCCGCCGACCTCAACTTCCAGAGCGTCACCGTCAACGGCGCCGCCAACGGAATCGTCCTCAACAACACCGGCTCGGCGGGCGGCCTCACCATCACAGGCACCGGCACCACCGACGGCACCGGCGGCACCATCCAGAACACGACCGGCCGCGGAATCGACATCCAGAACGCGGTTCAGATCAAATTGTCGAACATGACCCTGACCAACGCCGGCACCACGGATCTGGACAACACCAACGGCGGGCTTTCGACCGGCGACAACCTTCAGACCAACGCCGCGATCAACCTCGTTAACGTCACCAACGTCACGCTCACCAACGTCGACATCACCGGCGGCGCCGAGCAGGGCATCAACGGCAACAATGTCGCCAACTTCAACCTGATCAACTCGTCGATCACCAACGTCGGCAACGAGGCCGACGAGGACAATATCCACTTCTACAACATGTCCGGGACGAGCAGCATCGTGAACACGGTGCTGACCCACACCAGCGGCGGCGGCGACGACAATCTCAACCTGCAGATGCAGTCGGGCAATCTCGACCTGACCATCACCGGGGGCAGCGCGACCGGAACCAATGTCCTCGCGAGCAACCAGGGCAGCGGCTATCTGTTCGGGATCCGCGGCACGGCGACGGCCAACATCAATATCGATGGTGCCAGCGTCACCAACCATTTCAGCGGCGGAGTCGTCGCCGACGCCTTCGACACCGCGACGATGAACCTGCGGGTCAACAACTCCACCTTGCAAGGCAACAACGACCAGCTCTCCGTGAGCGCGGGCGACAGCAGCAAGGTCGACCTCGAGGCGACGAACAACACCATCGGCGCCATCCAGAGCGAGGACAAGATCGGCATCGGCCTGCTCGGCTCGGCGTTCGACACCGGCTACGTCTTCGACGCCCGCATTTCGGGCAACACGATCACGATCGCCAGCGGAGTCACCGGTGACGGTGTCATCGTGAACAATGCCGGCGGCGGCCAGATCAACTTCGCCATGACCAGCAACACGATCAACTATTCGGGCACCCAGCGTGCCGTGCTCGTCCAGACCGGCCAGGACGGCAACGGCACCATGAACGCGACGATCCAGTCGAACACGATCGACATGAAGAATCCGGGGGCGCTGGCCAACCCGGCCTTCCTGATCCAGTCGGCGGTGACCGGCCCGGGCAACACTTCGTCGATCAACCTCAACATGGGCGGCGCCGGAGCGCTGGCCAATACCTTCCTCCACTCGGGCGGCGGCACCATCGCCGCCGGCGACATTCGCGTCCGCCAGCGCTTCGACGGCACGATCAACCTCGACGGCTATGTCGGCGGCGGCCAGGACACGACGGCGATCGTCAATTATCTCAACGGCCGAAACAACGAGATCTCGTCCTCGACCGCGACCGTCGACGGGACGACTCCGCATAACTACACCGGCAACGCGACTCCGACCTTCATCACCGTCAGCGTCTCGGCCGCGTCGGTCGCCGAGGACGGCGCGAACCTCATCTTTACCTTCACCCGTGACGGCAGCGCGGCCAGCTCCCTGGTCGCCAATTTCACCATCACCGGCACCGCCACGGCGGGCAGCGATTTCGTTGTCAGCGGCGGAACCTTCAACAATGCGACCGGGATCGGCACGGTCACCTTTGCCGCGGGCAGCTCGACTGCCACCATCACGGTCGATCCGTCATCGGACGCCATCGCCGAGACCGACGAATCGGTCGTCGTCGACGCGGGCAACAGCGCCACCCACAACGGCGGCTTCGCCCGGGCCATGATCAGCAATGACGACGGCGCCCTGTTCATGCAGATGGCGGCAGGTCCTCAGGATGGCAACGCTTCGGCGCCCGCTGCCCAGGCCACCGCCACTCAGGCGCCCGTCCAGCAGCCGGCCAACGACTCGCCCCTCCAGGCCGCCGGCGGATACGCGCCCTCCGTCCAGCCAACCGGCAGCCACGTTCACCGCTTCCAGGCGATCACCCACGACGCGCTGGACCAGGCGGGGATCGACTGGGGCGCCGCCAGGTTCGGCGGAAGGAATCCCGCTCCGGCTGCAACGCCGCCGGCTCCCGCCGGTAACGCGGCCCCGCCGGCCGCTGCCGGCCCCGTCACGCCGCCCGCCGTGGCCGGCGACTCCGCGCCGCCGGCCACGGTCGTCAACGACGACGGCCGAATCAGCCAGGCGGAGCTCGACCTGATGGTCGCGGCCGCGATCGACCGCTGGGCCGCCGCCGGCGCCAGCGCCGAGCAGGTCGCGGCGATGCGCTCCGTAAAGGTCAGCATCTCCGAAATGATGGGGCTTCAGATCGGCGGGGCCAGCTCGGGCCTGATCCAGATCGACAACGACGCCGCCGGCTACGGCTGGTTCGTCGACGCCACTCCAGGCGACGATTCCGAATATGCCGGAAGCGGCACCCGGCTCACGGCCGACTCCGGCCCCGCCGCCAACCGGGTCGACCTCCTCACCGTGCTGATGCACGAGCTCGGCCACCAGATCGGCCTCGACGACGATTACAGCTCGGCCGGCGGCGTCGACGCGATGTACGGCTATATGGATGTCGGCGAGCGCCGGCTCCCCGCTTCGGGCGACGCGGCCCGGGCGAGCGGCCATGCGCCGGTCAACGAGGCGTTCATCCTCGCGCCGGTCGCCGACATCGGCACCCTGCCGGCCGGCAAGGCGGTCGACATCCAGTTCCAGGGGGTGATCGACACCTACTTCAACCAGGTGATCTCGCAGCTGTCGAATACGTCGACCGCCACGGGCGACAATATCTCCGACACCAACAGCAACACCAACGTCACGACGATCGACACGCTCACCCTGGGCGACCGGGTCTATATCGACGCCAACAACAACGGCATCTTCGACGCCGGCGAGGGCAAGAACGGGGTCACCCTCACCCTCTTCGCGGACACCAACAACAACGGCGTGCTGGACATCGGCACCGACGTTCAGCTGCTCACCACGACGACGGCCGGAATCGGCGCCGCGACCGGCAGCTACAGCTTTGCAAACCTCTCGCCGGGCAATTACATCGTCCGGGTGGACGCCTCGAACTTCGCCGGCGGCGGAGCGCTCGCGGGCACCCGCGGAGTGTTCGGCGCGCTCGACCCCGACAACAACACCGACAATGACGACAACGGCGCCGCCGGTCCCGGCGGAAGCACCGTCGCCTCGCCGATCAGCCTCGCCTACAATAGCGAGCCGACCTCGGACGGCGGCGCGATCCCGAAGAACGACGTCAACAACACGCTCGACTTCGGCTTCGTCGTCAACACAGCCCCGGTCGCGAACGCCGACAGCCTGACCGCCACCGAGGACACTCCGGCGCAATATTCCACCGAGCTCACCGGCAACGACACCGACGCCGATCTCGACACCCTGACGGTCACCGCGGTGTCGAACTTCGTCAACGGAACCGCGAGCGTCGCAGGCGGAGTCGTCACCTTCACCCCCAACGCCAATTTCAACGGCACCGCCTCGTTCGACTATACGATCAGCGACGGCAACGGCCACACCGCCACCGCCACCGCGACGGTCACCGTCGGAGCGGTCAACGATCCGGTAACGACGGCCGCGCCGGGCACCGCCAGCCTCAACGAGGACGCCGCCAACGTCGCCATCGCCGGCCTGGCGATCAGCGATGCGGACTCGGCGCTGGCGCCTTCCGGAATCTACGTCGTCACCCTGTCGGCGACCCAGGGCAAGCTGACCATGACGACCCTCGCCGGTCTCACCTTCAGCGCCGGCGACGGCACCGCCGACACGACGATGACGTTCAGCGGAACGCTATCGGCGATCAACACGGCGCTGGCCACTGCCAGCTACACGCCCAACCTCAATTACAACGGATCGGCCAGCATCACGCTGCAAGCCACCGACACCGACGGGGTCAGCGTGGCCACCGGTTCCGGCGCCGCGACCAGCGATTCCGATGTCGTCGCCGTCACCGTCAATTCGGTGAACGACGCTCCGGTCGGCGCCAATCAGAACAGCGCCGCCACCGAAGGCGTCGAATATGTGTTCAGCGCGACCGATTTCTCGGAGAATTTCAGCGACCCGGTGGAAGGCAACAGCTTCGCCGGGATCCGGATCATATCGCTCCCGACCACCGGCACGCTCGAGCTCGGCGGGCTGACGATCACCACCGTCCCGACGGACGTCACGCTCACTCAGCTGACCAACGGCGATCTCACCTACGTGCCCGCCGCCGGTTCGGCCGGCACCTCGCCGACCTTCCAGTTCCGGGTGCAGGACAATGGCGGCACGGCCAACGGCGGCCAGGACTTCGCCATCAACGACAACGTCTACACGATCAACATCACATCCGCGAACGCGGCGCCCGTCCTCGACCTCGACGCCAGCGGCGCCGGCACCGGCTTCTCCGCCGCTTATACGGAGGGCGGGGCAGCGGCCGCGATCTCCGACACCGACGTCCTCATCACCGACTCCGATGCCGGCGACATGATCGAAGGCGCGACGATCACGATCGCCAACGCCGTCGCCGGCGATGTGCTGAACGCGGTCGGCTCCCTGCCCGGCTCGATCGCCGTGGACCTCGTCAACAGCACTCCGACGACCCTGATCCTGACCGGGACCGGCACCCAGGCGCAATATGAGGCGGCGATCGAGCAGATCACCTTCTCGAGCAGCAGCAACAACCCGACCGCCGGCGGCAACACCTCGCGCACGATCAACGTCACCGTCACCGACGGCAGCGCCTCGAGCAACACCGCGGTCACCACCATCAGCGTCGCCGACGACAATGCCGACGCGCCGGCGGGCACCAGCTCGACGATCACCGCGATCGAGGACACGTTCCGCCTGATCGCGGCCGCGGATCTGGGCTTCAGCGACGTCGACGGCACTCTCGCCAGCGTCACCATCACCGCCGTCACCGGCGGCGCCATCTACACCGACGCCGACGGCTCCGCCGGCGCCGGCGGGTTCGTCCTCGAGACCCTGCCCAAGACCTATTCCGCGCAGGATCTCATCGACGGCAAGGTCGCCTTCTTGGCGGCTCCGAACGCCAACGGCGCCGGCATCGGCACGATCACCTTCGCGGTCACCGACGACGACGGCAACACCGATGCGAGCCCGAACACGCTCACCGTCGACGTCACCCCCGTGAACGACAGCCCCGACATCGACGGAGTCGCCACGCCGGTCGGCGCGATCGAGCAGACCGCCGCGGCGATCCTCGCCGGCAAGGGCGTCTCGGACGTCGATCTCGACGCCAGGAACGGCGGCAACGGCGACTATGCGGGGTCGAGCTTCAGCATCGCCCGCAATCTGGGGGCCAATGCCGAGGACGTGTTCAGCATCCTGCCCGGGGCCAATTTCACCGTCGATGGCAACGACCTCAAGAGCGGCGGGCAGATCTTCGCAACCGTCACCACCAATTCCGGCGGCCAGCTCGTCATCGCGTTCACCAGCCTGCAGGCGATCGCCACCAGCGCGCTGGTCGACGAGGTCATCGCCTCGGTCAACTACACCAACAGCAGCGACGCCCCGCCGTCGTCGGTGAGCCTCGCCTACAGCTTCAACGACGGCGCCCCCGGCGGCGGCCAGGGCACCGGAGCGAGCGCGACCGACAACGAGATGGTCTCGGTCGCGATCACCGCGATCAACGACGCCCCGTCGGCGACGGTCTCCGACGTCAATGCGACCGAGCAGGTTCCGGTGAGCCTCAAGGGCGCGATCAGCGTCGCCGACGTCGATGCCGGGACTGGGCTGGTCTCGGTCGACGTCACCGTCGCCTCCGGCGGAGTGATCAACTCCGATCCGGGCACCAGCGGAGTGACGATCACGACCGTCTCCGGCGGGGTGCGCGTCAAGGGGACGCTCGCGCAGCTCAACGATTTCTTCACCACCAACGCTACGAGCGTTCTGACCTTCACCAGCAGCAGCGACTCGCCGCCGGTCTCGGTCACGCTCAACGTCTCGGTCAACGACAACAACAGCACCGGCTCGGCCGTACAGCCCGGCCTGGTCACGAATGCCTCGTCGACCATCTTCATCGCGGCGGTGGACGACGCTCCGATCGCCGTGCCGGATTCGGTCACCACGCCCGAGGATACGGTGGGCACCACCGGCAATTTGCTGACCAACGACAGCGATCCCGACGGCGACCCGGTCACCATCTCCGGAGTCACGGGAGGCACCCTCGGCGTTCCGTTCGCGCTGCCTTCCGGGGCGATCCTGACCGTCAATTCCGACGGCACCTACAGCTACAATCCGAACGGTAAGTTCAACACCCTGACCAATCCGTCTGGTGGCGAGGTCGGAGCGGTGAACACGTCGGCCATCGACACTTTCGAATATACGGTCTCGGGCGGCAACACCGTGACGGTGACGGTGACCGTTACCGGAGTCGCGAATTCGTTCGACTGGCTGGCCGGCAACTCCAGCGACAATACGATCAGCGGCACCCCGAACGGCGACTTCTTCTTCGTCGTCCAGGGCGGCAACGACCATCTCTCCGGACTTGGCGGCGACGACATCTTCTTCTTCGGCGGGGCGATGACCTCGGGCGATGACGTGAATGGCGGAGCCGGCACCGACCAGATCGCCCTGCAGGGCGATTACAGCGGTGGGCTGACCCTGGGGACGGGCGTCGTTTCGGTCGAGTCGATCGGACTGCTTCCAGGCTCGGACACCCGCTTCGGCGCTCCCGGCACCCAATTCTACGACTACGACATCACGACCGTGAACGAGAATGTCGCCGCGGGGCAGCAGCTGGTCGTCGACGGCGCCCGGCTCCGGGTCGGAGAGGACCTCACCTTCGACGGCTCGGCCGAGACCGACGGGAGCTTCTTCATTTACGGCGGCAAGGGCCAGGACGACCTGACCGGCGGAACCCAGAACGACGTCTTCCTGTTCGGCCCAGGCCGCTGGGGCTCCGGCGACACGGTCGACGGCGGCGGCGGGCAGGATCAGCTGGCGTTGCGCGGCGACTATACGATCGTCTTCGGCGCCACCCAGATCGTCGACATCGTCAGCCTCGGCCTGCTCTCCGCCTATGACACCCGTTATGGTGCGCTCGGCGAGCGTTACGACTACAACCTCACCATGAACGACGGCAACGTGGCCGCCGGAGTCCAGCTGACCGTCGACGGCGCCAAGCTGGGGGCGGACGAGACCCTGGTCTTCAACGGAAGCGCCGAGACCGACGGCACCTTCCGAGTGTTTGGCGGCAAGGGCGACGACGTCATCACCGGCGGCAAGGGCGACGACATCATCACCGGCGGCCTGGGCCATGACAAAATGACCGGCGGCCTGGGCAACGACACCTTCCGCTTCGTCTCGACCGCCGATTCGCCGGCCAATCGCGACGAGATCCTGGACTTCACCTCCGGCGACAAAATCGACCTGTCGAAGATCGACGCCGACACGACGGCGGGCGCCGCCGGGAACCAGGCCTTCACCTTCATCGACAGCCAGGCTTTCCATGGAGTCGCCGGCGAGCTCAGGTTCGAGCTCAGCTCCGGCAACGTCTGGCTGGTCCAGGGCGATACCGACGGCAACGGCGTCTCGGATTTCGAGTTCCTCGTCACCGTCACTGACGCGAGCCCGATCACCAGCAGCGACTTCATGCTGTAAGGTGAGAGGGCCGCCCTCCCGACGGGAGGGCGGTGCCCGGTCCGTTCCGACCGTCGTTCAGGGGCGCGGGTGGCCGCTCCGGTCAGGTCAGGCCGCGCTGCGCTGACGGTATCCGCCGACGGCTGCACGGGTTGTTATCGGCCGGGACGGCTGGCGAGCGGGTCGCGACCCCTGGCTCAGGCCAGCTCAATCGGTCCAGTCTGCGGGGAGGGGCCGCAAAAGCAAGCAGCGCCGGCGGATCTCCGCTGTCGCGGTGTTCGGCCGGCGCGTGCACACACAGAAAACGACGGCGCTAAGCGCGCCGCCGAGATTCGAGTTCCAATGGGTTAGGCGACGTCAGGAAAGGCTGGTGCCGAGATCGAACGTCGCATCGCCGCCCTGCTCAGCGCTGCCCGTCGCGAGCCGCGATACGGAAGGACGGGTCCAGCTGCGTCCAGCGGCCGTCTCTTTGCCGGGGGTCCGGGTGGCTTTGCGGGTGTTAATCATCATCTCACCTTATACCTGTGGGGAAGCGATTCCGCTGCCCTTATGGCCGAGCATTTCAAACCCTTCAAGCGGATACCGCATATAGTGGAAGGTTGCGTGGCCGGCCCCCGGGCCATAAGGGACCTGGAACGAAACGGAACGGAGGGCAGCGGTGGCCGGGGATCTTGTGGTTGAGCGGCGCGGGGAAATGATCGAGACCGAGGTCGACGGCGAGCTCGTGGCTCTGCATGTCGACAACGGCACCTGCTACGGTTTCAACGGCACGGCCACGCGCATCTGGGCGATGATCGAGCAGCCCAAGCGGCTTTCGGAGCTGGTCGGCGAGCTGACTCAGGAGTTCGACGTCGACGCGGCGACGTGCGAAGCGCAGCTCAGGGACCTGCTGGACGAGCTTGCCGCCGACGGTCTGGTCGAAATCAGGCCTGCATGACCGCGATCGCGGGCTATTGGAGCCTCGACCAACGCCCGGATGCCGCCGCGCAATGCGAGCGGATGCTCAAGTCCCAGCAGATTTACGGCCCGCAGCCACCCGCCGTGGCGAGCGACGGAGCGATCGCGCTCGGCCAGCGCCTGTTCGCCGCGGCCGCGGAGGACCGCCGCCCGCCCCGGGTGGCGGCGGGGGCCGGCGGGGCCACCCTGCTGGTCGCCGACGCCCGCCTCGACAATCGCGAGGAGCTTTTCGAAGCCCTCGGCATTGCGGCGGCGGAGGGGCGCGGCCTGACCGACCCGGCGATCATGCTTCGAGCGCTCGAGCGATGGGATGAAGCGGCGGTCGAGCGCTTTCAGGGCGCTTTCGCTTTCGCCTTCTGGGACGCCCGCCGCGGGCGGCTGCTGCTGGCCCGCGACTTCCTGGGCCATCGGCCGCTCCATTACGCTCGAAGGGACCGTTTCTTCGCCTTCGCCTCGATGCCCAAGGGGCTTCACGCGCTCCCCGAGATACCGCCGGCGCCCGACCGCGAGGCGGTTGCGGCCTTTCTCGCCCTCGTGCCCGAGGACGGATCCGAGACCTTCTTTCGGGGGATCGAAAAGGTCCGGCCCGGCGAGAGGGTCGCCGTCACCCGCGAGGGCCTGAGTGCGACCCGCTGGTGGCAGCCGTCGCTCGAGCCGCTCCGCCTCAAGGGCACCGGCGAATATGCCGAGGCGCTCCGCGAGCATTTCGATCGCGCCGTCGCCGTACGCCTGCGAGGGGCAGGTACCGCCGTCGCAGCCCATCTCAGCGGGGGACTGGACAGCAGCGCCGTCGCCGCCACCGCGGCCCGGCTGATGGCGCCGGCCGGCGGCCGGGTGACCGCGTTCACCTCGGTGCCGCGCGAGGGTTATGACGGAAGCGACGTCAAGAACGCCTTCACCGACGAAGGCCCCTATGCCGCCGCGGTCGCCGCCCTGTATCCCAATATGGACCATGTGCTGGTCCGCAACGGGGGGTCGCCCTTTGCCGACCTCGACCGCCTCTTCTTCCTCTACGAGCGCCCGTTCCTCAATCTGTGCAACGGCGTGTGGATGCACAAGATCATGGATCTCGCCCGGGAGCGGGGCCATCGCGTGCTGCTCAGCGGCGCCAGCGGCAACATGAGCTTCAGCTACGACGGAATGCCGCTTCTGACCCAATTGCTGTCCCGCGGACGGCTTCTCGCGCTCGCCCGGGAATCGCTTGCCCTGGTCCGCAACGGGACCCGCGTCGGCACCGTCGCGGCGCAGACGCTCGGCCCGTTCCTTCCGGCGCCGCTGTGGCGGGCGATCAGCCGGATTCGGGGCAAGGGCCGCAAGCTGACCGACTATACCGCGATCAGCCCGGAGGCCCTGCAGGCGTACCGAATCGCCGAGCGCGGTGCCGAGCGCGGGCTGGATTCGAGCTACCGGCCGAGGCGCGATGCGCATGAGCTGCGGCTTTGGGCGCTCCGGCGGATCGATACCGGCAATTACAACAAGGGCTATCTCGCCGGCTGGGGGATCGACGTCCGCGATCCGACCTCGGACCGCCGCCTCGTCGAGTTCTGCCTCACCGTACCCACCGACCAATATCTGCGCCACGGCGTCCGCCGCGCTCTCGCCCGAACCGCCTTTGCCGACCGTCTCCCCGCCAAGATCGTCAACGAGCGGCTCAAGGGCTACCAGGCGGCCGACTGGCACGAAGGCCTGGTCGCCGCCCGTGACGAGCTCGGAAGCGAGCTCGGCCGAATCGAGGCCTCGGCGGAGGCCTCCGCAACGCTCGATCATGCGGCGATGCGTCGGCTCGCGGAGTCCATGCCGGCGGAGGGCTGGAACAAGCCGGGGATCACCCAGAGATACCGGCTCGCCTTGCTTCGCGGAGTGTCGGCGGGACATTTCCTGCGCAAGGCGGCCGGCTCCAACCGGTAGCGGCGGGCGCCCTCCGGTTGCCAAGCGGCGCGGGAAAGTTCATGACCCGCTCATGCTTTCTCAACGAACGCGCTATACAATCCGCGCGCTCCTCCATCTCGCCGATCGCTATGGCGAAGGACCGGTCCAGCTGAGCGAGATCGCGGCCCGGCAGAACATCCCGCCCAAGTTCCTGACGGTGATGCTTTCGCAGATGATACGCGAGAAGCTGGTGGCGAGCCGCCGCGGCCGCGACGGCGGCTACTGGCTGGCGAAGCCGCCCGCCGAGATAAGCTACGGCTCGATCGTCCGGCTCACCCGAGGCTCGCTCGGCCTGCTGCCCTGCGCCAGTCGCTACCGGCACGAGACCTGCAAGAATTGCATCATCGAGGACCAGTGCCGGCTCCACCGAGTGATGCTGATGGTTCGCGACGAGACGGCTCGGATCCTGGACGGGCTCAGCCTCGCGGATTCGATTCCGGAGGATGCGTTCGCGGACGGGTCCTTCGATACGGGCCTTCGTACCCCTCTCGCTGCAGCGGAGAGGGAGGGGCCCGCGAAGCGGGAGGGTGAGGGCCTTTAGCCGGAGTCAGAGAATGCCCTCACCCTCCCACCGCTTCGCGGCGGGCCCTCCCTCTCCCCTGCAGGGAGAGGGGGTCAATCAAAGCAATATCCGGAACAGCGCGCCGCCGCTCTCGCTCTCGCCCAGCCCGATCGAGCCGCGATGGGCGAGGACGACCTGCCGGGCGAGGCTGAGGCCGACTCCTGTGCCCTTCGCCTTGGTCGTGAAGAAGGGGAGGAAGACGTCCTGGCGAAGCGCCTCCGGCACCCCCGCGCCGTTGTCGGCCACCTCGATCTGGACCCGCGCGCCGGCCACGGCCGCGAAGGACAGGGAGACGGCCGGCGTCCCGCCATGCTCCCGTGCCGCTTCCGCGGCGTTGCGAAGCAGGTTGATCAGCACCTGGCACATCAGGTCCGGATCGGCGTCGAGCGTCAGCCGGTCCGGTGCGACGTCGAGCGACAAAGCGACGCCCTCGGCGCCGTCGCCGGCGCGGAAAAGCGACTCGAGCTCGCGCGCCCAGGGCAGGACCTCGAAATGGCGGCGGCGGACGACCGGGGTCCGGCTGATCTGGCGGTAGCTTTCGACGAAATGCATGACCCCGTCGGCGCGTCGGGCGAGGGTCTCGACCGCGGCGCGCGCGTCGGCGACGAGCGGATTGTCGCCTTTGTCGACTTCGCCCATCAGGCTCGCCGCGCTCTGGGCGAGGGATGTCACCGGAGTCATCGAGTTCATGATCTCGTGGGTGAGGACCCGGATGAGATCGCTCTGGGCGGCGATCTCGATCGCGTTCAATTCGCCCTGGATCGGCTGGACGGCGACGACCCGGACCATTCCGCCGAGCCGGTGGACCGAGGCGGCGCTGACCATCGCGGTCTGGGGAAGCTCGTCGAGCATCAGCGGAACGAGCCGCGGCTTGCCGACGGCGTCCTCGCCGAGGGCGGTGGCGAAGGTCTCGCCATAGACCCGGTAATCCTCGATCCTGACTCCGTGGTGGCGGACGAACAGGCGCCGCGCCGCCTTGTTGGCGAGCTCGACCCGGCCCTCGGCGTCGACCGTCAGCAAGGGCGCCGGAGCGTCGTCGAGCACGGCCTCGCAGAAGCGGTTCGACTCGGTCAGCCGAAGCCGTTCGTCGCGCAGGCTCCTGATGCCTTCGTCGAGCGCCTCGCCGATATCGGTGAAGCCGCTGCCGTCGGCGCGGTGGGCGAAGCTCTGGGAGAGATCGCCGAGCCTCACCGCCTCGAGGAACCGGGCAAGCTCGACATTGGTCCGCTGGATGTAGCGCCAGAGCTCGTACAGGGCCCACAGGCACATTCCGGCGGCGAGCAGCCGGGCGACTCCGAGTCCCTCGACGTCCAGCGTGAAGACGAACAGGAAGATCGTGACGAGAAGCATCGCCGCCCGCCAGCCGAGGCCGGCGATAAAGCGGCTCCTAAAGCCCATGCTTGTCCATTCGGCGGTAGAGCGAGGCGCGGGTGAGGCCGAGCTCCTGGGCGGCGAGCGAGATATTGTAGGCGTGGCGCTTCAGGGCCTGCTCGACCATCTGCTTCTCGGCGCGTTCAAGGTTGAGGTCGTTGCTCAGAGCCGGCGGAGTGCTGGTCGCCGGCTGGCGCGGAGCGGTGGAGCGCGAAAGCGAGAAATCCTCGAAGGTGAAGGCGCCGTCGCCGGCGAGGATGACGGCGCGCTCGGCGGCGTGGCGAAGCGCGCGGACGTTGCCGGGCCAATCGTAGGCGACCAGGGCGGCCATCACCTCGGCCGGGAGCTGGCGTGCCGGCTTCGCATATTTTTTCGCATAGAGGGCGACATAATGCTCGACGAGGACGGGAATGTCCTCGCGCCGCTCGCGCAGGGGCGGAAGCTCGATCTCGACGGTGTTGAGCCGGAACAACAAATCCTGGCGGAACAGGCCCTCGTCGGCGAGGCGCTCGGGCGGAAGGTTGGTGGCGGCGACGACCCGGACGTCGATCGGCACGGGCTTGTTTGCGCCGACCGGGGTGACCTGGCGCTGCTCGAGGGCGGTCAGCAGCTTGGGCTGGAGGTGGAGCGGGAGGTTGCCGACCTCGTCGAGGAAAAGAGTGCCGCCGTCCGCCGCCTGAAGCCGTCCGACCCGGTCGCCGCGAGCGTCGGTGAAGGCGCCCTTCACGTGGCCGAACAGCTCCGATTCGAAGAGATTCTCGGCCACGGCGCCGAGGTCGACCGAGACGAAGACGCTGCCCGACCGGCGCGATTTGCCGTGGAGCTCGCGCGCGACCAGCTCCTTGCCGGTGCCGTTCTCGCCGAGGATGAGGACATTGGCTTCGGTCGGCGCGGCTCGCTCGATCAGCGAATAGACCCGGCGCATCGCCGAGGAGGCGCCCAGCAGCGGGGTCTCGCCGCCCGCCGCCGGAGCGGAGATGGCGACGGCGCGCTTGCGTTCGGTCACCGCCGCCTGGCGCGAAGTCCTGAGCGACGCGGCGGTTCGGACGGTGGCGAGCAGACGCTCGTTCGACCAGGGCTTGGAGACGAAGTCGGTGGCGCCGCGCTTCATCGCCTCGACGGCGATGTTGACCCCGCCATGGGCGGTGATCATCACCACCACGGACTGCGGGTCCTTCGCCAGTATCTCGCCGAGCCAGTGGAAGCCCTCGGCGGCATTGGTCGCGCCTCGACCGAAATTGGCGTCGAGCAGGACGACGTCGGCACCGTCCCCCTCGATCGCCGACATCGCCTCTTCCGGCGACTGGAAGGTGGAGACCTCCTCGAACAGGTCGCGGAGCAGGAGGCGGGCGGACAGCAAAATGTCCGGATCGTCGTCGATGACGATGCACCGCCAGAACGGCTTACCCTCCCCAGCCACGTCGGTCCTCCTAATAGCCTGTCCGGATACGGACAAACAATAATCGTGCCAATGGTGCCGCGCAGTTTGACCGGAGCGTCCGGGGGCGGACTCCGCGGCGTCCGGAAGCGGACGCGGGGCCGCCCCGAAAATTGCCGATAAATCGCCGGAAACCGCCTTTTCGCGCAACTGGCACGCCTCATGCTGGGAGAGTTGCGACGTTAATCGGGGAGTTCGGGAAATGCGCAGGTTCGAAAACTGGCTGACCGGGACCTTGTGGCTCGCGGCGGCCCTGCTTCTGCCGATGGCGGTGATCGAGCCGGTGGGCGTGGCCGGAGCGGAGGCGGCGGCGGGCCTCGCCGCCGGCACCTGCGACGACGGCAGCGCCCATCTCGCCATGGGCTGCGCGAGCATCCTCTTGTGATCCTGTTCGCGACCGCACAGACGAGTGTCCGGAATCGGACGGCATGAGGTTGGGATGAGCGTGATCAGGATCAAATCAGGAGAGGATCAGCCGCGGGCGGAAAGCGGCACCGGCATGGACAAGGTCGTGGCGTCCACGGGCCTGTCGCAGCGCGCCAAGATCGCCATCGGCGCTGCCGCGCTGCTTCTGCTCGCCTTGCTGTTCTGGTGGTTCGCTCCGAGCGCCGGCAGCCAGACGGTGGCGGCGGAGCGGCTCACCATCTCGGCCGTCAGCAAGGGCACTTTCGACGATTTCCTGCCGCTCAGGGCGCGGGTCGAGCCGCTCGTCACCGTCTATCTCGACGCTGTCGAGGGCGGCCGGGTGGAGAAGATCCTGGTCGAGGACGGCGCCATCGTCCAGCAGGGCCAGCTGCTCGCGGTGCTGTCCAATTCCGATCTCGCGCTCAATCTGCTCGCCCGCCAGTCGGACGTGTCGCGCGAGGTCAACTCGATGCGCAGCCAGGAGCTCGCGCTCGCCCAGACCAGCATCGGCGACGAGCGCGCGGTGATCGACGCCCAGCTCGCCGCCGACAAGGCGAGGCGGCAGTATGAGATGCAGAAGCCGCTGATGGAGAAGGGTTACGTTCCCGCCAAGGTGTTCAACGACAGCCGCGACGAATTTCTCTCCGCCCAGCGCCGGGCCGAAGTGCTGAGGCGCGCCCGGGCGGTCAACCAGAGGCTCCAGACCAGCCAGCTCGCCCAGCTGCGAGCGTCCAACGCCTCGCTGAGCGGAAGCCTCGACATCGCCCGCTCGACCCTCGACGCTCTCAACCTGCGCGCTCCGGTCACCGGTCAGCTCACCGCTTTCTCGATCCAGGTCGGCCAGTCGCTGACCCGCGGCGAGCGGCTCGGCCAGGTCGACAGCGCCGGCCGCAACAAACTGGTGGCGAGCGTCGACGAATATTATCTCGGACGGGTCCAGCCCGGTCAGAGCGCGACCGTCGAGTCCGGAGGCAAGACCTACCGGGCCAAGGTCGCGAAAATCTATCCGCAGGTGAAGAACGGCGTGTTCGAGGCCGACCTCAATTTCGTCGGCGCCGAGCCGCCGGGGCTCAACCGCGGCCAGACCCTGCAGGCCAAGCTCACGCTCGGCGATCCGGCCCCGGCCCTGCTCATCCCCAACGGCGCCTTCTACAACGAGACCGGCGGGGCCTGGGTGTTCGTGGTCGCGCCCGACGGCGGCGAAGCGGTGAAGCGCAAGGTCCGCCTCGGCCGGCGCAACGCCGATTATATCGAAGTGCTCGAAGGGCTGGAGCCCGGGGAGCGGGTCATCACCTCACCTTACACCGGTTTCGCCGACAAGGATCGGCTGGACCTCGAAACCTGACGGAGGAGCCGTACCAATGCTGACCATGCGTGAACTGTCGCGGGTCTACCGCACCGACACCGTCGAGACGACGGCGCTCGACCGAATCGACCTCGACATCGCCGACGGCGAGTTCGTCGCGATCATGGGCCCGTCGGGCTGCGGCAAGTCGACCCTCTTGAACGTGATCGGGATGCTCGATTCGCCGACCAGCGGCTCCTACGTCTTCGACGGCCAGGAGGTGGCGGGGCTGCCCGAGGGCAAGCTCGCCAACGTGCGCAAGAAGAATATCGGCTTCATCTTCCAGAGCTTCAATCTCGTCGACGAGCTGAGCGTCCGCGAGAATATCGAGCTCGCCTTGCTGTATCACGACGTGCCCGCCTCCGAGCGCCGCTCGCGGGTCGAGGCGGTGATGGACAAGGTCGGGGTCGCCCATCGCGCCAAGCACCGGCCGAGCCAGCTGTCGGGCGGCCAGCAGCAAAGGGTTGCCGTCGCCCGCGCCCTGGTCGGCAATCCCAAGCTGATCCTCGCCGACGAGCCGACCGGCAACCTCGACACCCAGCATGGCGAGGAGGTGATGAAGATGCTCCAGGCGCTCAACCGGGAAGGCTCGACCATCGTCATGGTCACCCACTCGCCGGCGCATGCCGATTATGCCGGCCGGGTGGTCAACATGCTCGACGGCCGGATCCTGATCGAGCGGCGCAGGGCGGCGTAGGGGGTGAAGGGCAAGACCTCCGTTCGCCCTGAGCCTGTCGAAGGGCCTTCCTTACTTCCCTGAAGTGGAAGGAGAGGGCTTCGACAGGCTCAGCCCGAACGGTGCCGATAAAGGCCCAGGGGGAGCTTTCGACGATGCTGCGCAATTACCTGACCGTTGCCTACCGCGCCATGTCGCGGCGCAGGACCTACGCCTCCATCAACATCTTCGGCCTTGCGCTCGGCCTCGCCGCCTGCCTGCTCATCCTTCTCTACGTCCGCCATGAGCTCAGCTACGACCGCTGGATTCCGGGCGCGGATCGGATCTTCCAGCTCCAGAGCAGCGTCGAGGGCCTGCCGGGCGAGGAGCGGCGAATCCAGCTGGCCAATTATCCGGTCGGGGCGGCGCTGAAGAAGGACTTTCCGCAGATCGAGAGGCTGGTCCATTTCCAGACCGGCTCCTCGGTCATCCTTCATCGGGGAGAGGCCCGCTATCCGGACGGGCTCTTCTTCGTGGACGGACCCGTGTTCGACGTGCTTCCGATGCCGCTCGCCCGGGGCGACGCCGCCACGGCGCTCTCACTGCCGGGGTCGATCGTGCTCACCGAGGCCGCGGCGGAGAGCTTCTTCGGCCGCGACGATCCGATAGGCCAATCCATAACGATCAAATCCGCCGGTCCGGGCGGGGACTCGACCAAAGATTACCGGGTGACCGGACTCCTGAAGGATCTGCCGACCAACTCGCATTTCGACTTCACGATGCTCGCGCGTTTCGATGCCGCCAGCCCCCCGCCGAATGTCGCTTTCAGCATTGGTGCCGGCGCCTGGGACATGATCAGCGGCTTCACCTATCTTACCCTTCGTCCGGGCGCGGATCCCGCGGCGATCCACGCCGCTCTGCCGGAGTGGACGAAGAAGGCCGTCCCCCGCCAGCCGGGCGGGCGGGAGTCGCCGCTCGGGCGGCAGGCCTGGCGCCTCGTCAACGTCAAGGACGTCCACCTGAGCGACGCCGAAACCCCGCTGAAGCCGGGGATCGAGCGCGGAACCCTCGTCACCTTCACGATCATCGCGGCCCTGGTTCTTGGAATGGCCTGCATCAACTTCACCAATCTCGCGACGGCCGGGGCAAGCCGGCGCGCCCGCGAGGTCGCTCTGAGGAAGCTGGTCGGAGCCAGCCGCCGCCAGCTGATCCTGCAGTTCCTTGGGGAGACCTTGCTGCTTGTGGCGGTTGCGACCGTTCTCGCGCTTGCCGCGGTCGAGCTTGTACTCCCCGTCCTTTCCCGCTTCCTCCAGGCGGATCTGGCCCTGAGCTATTTGGGCGCCGACAGCGTGCTTCCGCCGGTCCTCGGCCTGATGCTGCTCGTCGGCCTGGCCGGGGGACTCTATCCCGCTTTCTACCTTTCGCGCTTCCAGCCGGCTCGAGTGCTGAAGGCGAACGCCTCGATCTCCGAGGCGCCGGGCTCGGGGCGGCTTCGGACCGCCCTGGTCATCGGGCAGTTCGCGGTTTCGATCGGCCTCATCGTCTGCACGGCGGTCGTCTACAGCCAGACCGTCTATGCCCGGACCGTCGACCCGGGCTTCGGGCGCTCGGGGCTGCTTCAGGTCGAAGGCGTCCACCAGCTCGAGACCGACGGCGAGGCGTTCCGGCGCGAGGTGGGGCGGGTCCGGGGCGTGACCGCCGCCAGCCGCACTTCGATCGGCGTCTCGACCGGAATGATCTATTTCCACAGCTTCACTCTGCCCGGCCTTCAAAAGCCTCTGGAGGTCGGCGTCTATCCCGTGGAGGCCGGATTCTTCGAGACGATGAGGATAAAGCCGCTCGCCGGACGGCTGTTCGACGAAGGCCGGGCCGCGGACGAAGCCCCGCCCTCGCCCGAGCCCGGAGCCCCGCCCGGGCCGGCGGCCCGATCCGAACGGCCGATCCATGTCGTCGCCAATGAAAGCGCCGCGCGGGCGCTCGGTTTCCGCAGCCCCGAGGCCGCCGTCGGCAAGCAGTTCCGCAACCTCGGCGGCTCGGAGCCGGAGCCACCCTACGTCATCATCGGAGTCGTTCCCGATTCCCGATTCCGCTCGGTGCGCGACAAGGTCGAGCCGATCCTGCACACCTTCGAGCGCGGTCCGCTGCCCTATCTCGTCGCCCGCTACGAGGGCGCCGACCCGGTCGCGGTCCGCAAGCAGGTCCAGTCGATCTGGAAGCGCTTCCTGCCCGAAGTGCCGTTCAAGGCCGACCTTAGCGACGAGGTCATCGGCAAGCTTTACGAGGACGAGGAGAAGAGAGGCGAGCTCTTCGCCGCCTTCGCCCTGGTTTCCGTGCTTATCGCCTGCCTCGGACTGTTCGGCCTCGCCTCCTTCACCGCGCAGCGGCGCACCAAGGAGATCGGAATTCGCAAGGTGCTCGGCGCCCGGGTCCACCATATCGTCCGGCTGCTCGCCTGGCAGTTCTCCAAGCCCGTCATCGTCGCCAATCTGGTCGCCTGGCCGGTGGCCTGGTGGGTGATGCGCGACTGGCTGAACAGCTTCGACGCGCGCATCGGCCTGGGTCCCGGACCCTTCGTGCTGGCCGGAGCGATGGCGCTCGCCATCGCGGTCGGGACGGTCGCGCTTCACGCCTTCCGGGTCGCCCGAGCGAACCCGATCCACGCCCTCAGATACGAATAGGGACCTGCCTGCCATGTGGCGCAACTATCTGACCGTCGCCCTTCGCGCCCTGGCGCGGCACAAGGTCTACGCCTTCATCAACATCTTCGGCCTGGCGCTCGGACTCGCCGCCTGCCTGCTCATCTTCCTCTACGTCCGGTACGAGACGAGCTACGACCGCTGGCTGCCGGAGGCCGAGCGGGTCTTCCAGGTCCAGACCGCCTACACCGACCCGGAGACCGGGGATCGCCACCTCCAGCAGGGAACGGAAGGGGTCATCGTCGATACCCTGCCCAAGGACTTTCCGCAGATCGAGGCGATCGCTCGCGCCGACAGCGACCGCCAGGTGCTGCTCGACCGGCAGGGCGTCGCCGAGAATGCGGAGATGCTGTCCGCCGACCCCAGCCTCTTCTCGATCCTGCGCATCCCGTTCCTGCGCGGCGACCCCGCCACGTCGCTCGCCGCCGCCGACAGCCTGGTGATGAGCCGCAAGGAGGCAATCAGGCGGTTCGGATCGATCGACGTCATCGGCCGAACCGTCACCGGCATCCGGCGCGGCGAGAAATACGACCTTCGAATCACCGGCGTGTTCGAGGACCTGCCGAAGAACAGCCACATGGACTTCAACCTCGCCAAGCGGATCAGCGAGGAGGAGAAAGGCGAGTGCGGCTGGGGCTGCATCAACGGTTTCGTCTACCTGAAGCTTCGGCCCGGCGCCTCGGCGGACGACGTCAACCGCGGGCTTCCGGCTTGGGAGAAGCGCAACATCCCGCGCTCGAACGTCGACGGCAAGATCGTCAGCGAAGGCGACGCGTTCGACTGGCGGCTGGTCAACGTGCGCGACGTCCAGCTGAGCGGCGCCGAAGGGTCCGACGAACGGCCGGGCAACGACCGGCGAACGCTGGCCACCTTCTCGATCGTCGCTCTGCTGATCCTGGCGATGGCGTGCGTCAACTTCGTCAACCTCTCGACCGCCCGGGCCGGCCAAAGGGCGCGGGAAGTGGCCCTTCGCAAGGTGCTCGGAGCGAGCCGAGGCCACCTCATCGCCCAGTTCCTCGGCGAATCCCTCCTCCTCGCCGGGCTGGCGCTGCTCATCGCCATCGCGCTCGCGGAGCTAAGCCTTCCGTGGCTCGCCGGCTTCCTCAAGTCCGACATGAAAATGGCCTATGTCGGGGCTGACGGGATTCTCGTGCCGGCGCTGGTCCTGCTGGCGGCGGTCGGGCTCGCCGGCGGCGTCTATCCGGCTTTCTACCTGTCGCGCTACCAGCCCGGCTCGGTGCTTCGCGCGAACCAGTCGGCCGCCGAGCCGACGGGCAGCGGACGGCTGCGCAGCCTGCTCGTCGTCGCCCAGTTCGCGGTTTCGATCGGCCTCATCGTCTGCACCGCCGTCATCTATTCGCAGACCCGCTTCGCCCGAAGCGTGGACCCCGGCTACCAGCGCGAAGGGCTGATCCAGGCGACCGGGTTCAACCGCGCGATCATCGCCCGCCAGACCGACGCCGTTCTGCTCGAGATGGCCAAGGTGCCCGGAGTCCGTTCGGTGGCCGCCGCGAACATCCGGGTGGCCAGCGGCCAGACCCTGACCGCGGACTTCTCGGTTCCCGGCCGTCCCAAGCCGGTGACGCTCGGCTGGTACGGCGCCCATCCGGCCTTCGTCGACACGATGGGGATCCGCCTCCTCGCCGGCCGGAACCTGTCGCGGCAATTCGCCAACGACAGCGCTTCGATCACGGCCGAGAAGCAGGAGGAGGTGGATCGCGCGCTGCGTGCCCTGAGCGCCCGCGGCCTCAACGTCCTGATCAACGCCCTCGCCGCCCGCCGCCTCGGCTTCCGAAGCCCCGCGGAGGCGATCGGCAAGCAGGTCAAGGCCAACGCCTTCGGAACCGAATACGGCCTTCTTCCGGTGACGGTCGTCGGAGTGGTCGCCGACAGCCGCTTCCGTTCGGCCCGCCAGGCGGTCGAGCCGATGGTCTTCTACGATTCCGGCGCCTATTCAAACCTCATCGTCCGCTACGTCTCGGACGAGCCCGCGGCGGTCCTCGCCGGCATTGAGCGGGTCTGGAAGCGGATGGCGCCCGAGGTGCCCTTCGAAGGCGATTTCGCCGACGTCCAGCTCGCCCAGCTCTACGCCGCCGACGAGGCCCGGGGAACGACCTTCGCCGGCTTTGCCCTGCTCGCGGTCGTCGTCGCCTGCCTCGGACTGTTCGGCCTCGCCGCCTTCACCGCCGAACGGCGGACCAAGGAGATCGGAGTCCGCAAGGTGTTCGGGGCTCGGGTCCCCGACATCGTCGGCCTGCTCGCCTGGCAATTCTCCAAGCCGGTGGTGATCGCCAACCTCATCGCCTGGCCGGTCGCCTGGTGGGTGATGCGCGACTGGCTGAACGGCTTCGACGCGCGGGTCGACCTCGGGCCGGGGCCGTTCCTAATGGCGGGCTTCCTCGCCCTGGCCATCGCTCTTGGAACGATCGCCGGCCACGCCGTGAAGGTGGCGCGCCTCAACCCCATCCACGCCCTCCGCTACGAGTAGGAACCGAGAGATGTGGCGAAATTACCTGACGGTCGGCCTCCGCGCCCTCGCCAAGAACCGCACCTACGCCTTCATCAACATCTTCGGGCTCGCCATCGGCATGGCCGCCTGCCTGATGATCCTGCTCTTCGTCCGCTACGAGATGAGCTACGATAAATGGCTGCCCGACGCCGGGCGGGTCTATCAGGTGCAGAACTGGTTCCGCGATCCCGCCACCGGCGAGGAGGGCAAGCTCCAGATGGCGCCCTTCGCCACCAAGGCGGCGCTGATCAAGGATTTCCCGCAGATCGAGAAGGCGGTCTACGCGCTCCAGAGCGGGCCGGTTTTCCTCAAGGACGGGCAGGCCTCGTCGACCGACGATTATCTCTATGTCGACGACAATCTGCTCGAGGTGATCGAGCTGCCGCTGGTGCGTGGAAGCCGCTCCGCGCTCGACCGGGTCAACATGGCGATGCTGAGCCGCAAGGAGGCGGTCGCGCGCTTCGGCACCGACAATGTCGTCGGCCGGACGATGACCGTGATCAGCAAGGGGCAGCGCTTCGATTATCAGATCGGCGGCGTGTTCGAGGACGTACCGAAGAACTCGCACCTGAGGATCAACGCCATCGTGCGGGTCGATTTCCCGAGCTACATGGCCAAGGAGGCGCAGTTCCTCACCTGCTGGGGCTGCCAGGGCGGCTGGGTCTACGCCAGGCTCCGCCCCGGCGCCGACCCGGCCGCGATCGAAGCGGCGATGCCGGCGTGGGAGAAGCGCAACATCCCGGACGAGAATAGCGGCGAGGCGCGGTTCAACGCCGGCGAGAATGGCGACTGGCATTTCGTCAACGTCGCCGACGTCCATCTCGGCGAGGGCCAGCAGGCCGGGATGGCGCCGGGCAACGACCGCGGCACCATCGTCACCTTCGCGATCATCGCGCTTCTGATCCTCGCAATGGCGGTGGTGAACTTCACCAACCTCGCCACCGCCCGCGCCAGCCAGCGCGCCCGCGAGGTCGCGCTGAGGAAGGTGCTCGGCGCCAACCGCCGCCAGCTCATCGCCCAGTTCATCGGCGAATCGATCCTGGTCGCGGCGCTGGCGATGGTCATCGCTCTGGCCCTGGTCGAGCTTCTCCTGCCGAGCTTCTCCGCCTTCCTCGACGCCGATATCGAGCTCGACTATCTGGGGAAGGACGGGATCGCCCTGCCGATGCTCGCGCTGGTGCTCGTCGTCGGCGGCCTCGGCGGCCTCTATCCCGCTTTCTTCCTGTCGCGATTCCAGCCGGCGACGGTGCTCAAGGCCAACAAATCGGCTTCGGAAGGGGAGGGCACCGGCCGGCTTCGAGCCGCGCTCGTCGTCGGCCAGTTCGCGGTGTCGATCGGCCTCATCATCTGCACCGCGATCGTCTATCTGCAGACCAGCTACGCCCGCAGCGTCGATCCCGGCTTCGACCGGTCGCACCTCGTGCAGATCGACGGCCTCAACCGCTACCAGCTGATGAACTCGGGCCGGGCGATCGCCGAGCGGATGAAGCGGGTGGAGGGGGTCGAGGCGGTCGGCCGAAGCACGATCGCGGTCGCGACCGACGGCCAGAACAACACCAACGTCATGATGCCCGGCAACCCCAAGCCGGTCCAGGTCGGACTCTACGGGGTCGACCCGGGCTTCATGAAGGCGATGGGAATCAAGCTCGTCGCCGGCCGATGGTTCGACGACAACCGGCCGCTCGACGACATGACCCTCGCCTTCCCGCCGACGCCCGAGAGCCAGCGGGCCCTGGCCGCGCGCGGCGGCAATGTCGTGGTCAACGAATCGGGCGCCCGCCGCCTCGGCTTCGCCAATCCGGCCGACGCCCTCGGCAAGCAGTTCAAGGCCGCCCTGGTCGAGAACGAATATGGGCTGGTGCCGGCGACGATCATCGGAGTCGTCGCCGATTCCCGCTTCCGCTCCGTTCGCCAGCCGGTCGACGACATCATGTTCGTCAACGGCGATTCCGGCCACCAGTGGCTGGTCGTCCGCTACAAAGGCGATCCCAGGGCGATGCGCGACAGGCTGCAGGCGGCCTGGCGGAGCATCACCACCGAAGTGCCGTTCGAGGCCCATTTCAGCGAGGACGTGGTCGCCGAGCTCTACGAAGCGGAGGACGCTCGGGCGAAGACCTTCGCCGGTTTCGCCTTGCTCTCGGTGGTGGTCGGCTGCCTAGGCCTGTTCGGCCTCGCCGCCTACACCGCCGAGCGGCGGACCAAGGAGATCGGGATCCGCAAGGTGCTCGGCGCACGCTCGCGCGACATCGTCCGGCTGCTCGTCTGGCAATTCTCGAAACCGGTGATCGTCGCCAATCTGATCGCCTGGCCGGTCGCCTGGTGGGTGATGCGCGACTGGCTGAACGGCTTCGATGCCCGGATCCCGCTCGGCCCGACGCCTTTCCTGCTCGCGGCCCTGCTCGCCCTCGCCATCGCCATCGGCACGATCGCCAGCCACGCTTTCCGGGTGGCCCGGTCCAACCCGATCAACGCCCTCCGGTACGAATAGGAACGAAGCGATGTGGCGCAACTATCTCACCGTCGCGATCCGCGCTCTCGGCAAGAATCGCACCTACGCCTTCATCAACATCTTCGGCCTCGCCGTCGGGCTCGCGGCCTGCCTGCTCATCCTCCTCTACGTGCGCTACGAGACGAGCTACGACGAATGGCTTCCGGACAGCGACCGGATCTACCAGGTGCAGGCGACCTGGCACGAGCCCGGCCAGCCCGTCACCCGCAACCAGCACAGCCCGCTTCCGGTCCGCGACACGATCGCGGCGGGCTTCCCGGAGATCGAGGCGGTCACGATCGCCTCGCCAGGGCGGATGCAGACGCTTCGCCAGGGCCAGCCGGTGTTCGTCGACGAGCTCTACGTCGATCCGGCTTTCTTCGACATCTTCCGGCTCGAGTTCCTGCGCGGCTCCGCCAAGACGGCTCTGCCCAACGTCAACTCGCTGGTCCTGACCGAGAGCGAGGCCCTCCAGCAGTTCGGGACGATCGACGTGCTCGGGCGGACCGTGACGGAGCGGATCAGCACGGGCACCTACGATTACAAGGTGACGGGCGTGATCAGGGACCTGCCGGCCAACAGCCATCTCAAGCTGGCCACCATCGCCCGCCACGATCCCGCGTCGTGGGACAGCGTTCCGGCCGCGTTCAAGAGCTGGGGCTCGATGAGCCAGCTCCATTACGTCAAGCTTCGCGAGGGCGCCGACGTCGAGCGAATCAACGCGGCCCTGCCCTCCTGGGAGAAGAAGGTCATCCCGCCCGAGACTATGGAAGGGCGGACGGTGACCCGGGCCGACATCATGGACCTGAAGCTGGTCAACGTCGCCGACGTCCATCTCGGCGAGGCGCAGCTCGGCGCCCTCACGCCCGGCAACGACCGTCGCACGGTCGCCACCTTCGCGATCGTCGCCTTGCTGATCCTGGTCATGGCCTGCATCAACTTCGTCAACCTCTCCACCGCCCGCTCGGGCCAGCGCGCGCGCGAAGTGGCTCTGCGCAAGGTGCTCGGCGCTTCCCGCCGCCAGCTCGTCACCCAATTCCTGGGCGAGTCGCTGCTGATCGTCGCGGTGGCGATGGTGATCGCTCTTGCCCTGGTCGAGCTGATCGCGCCCCGGCTCGGCGCCTTCCTCGACGCGGACCTGCGCTTCGACTATTTCGGAGCCGGAGGCTTCCTCCTTCCCGTGCTCCTGCTCGCGCTTCTGGTCGGCACGCTCGGCGGGCTCTATCCGGCCTTCCAACTGTCGCGCTTCCAGCCTGCCGCGGTGCTCAAGGCGAACGCCTCCTCCGCCCAGGCGCAGGGGTCCTTGTCGCTGCGCAACGCGCTCGTCGTCACCCAATTCGCAATCTCGATCGGCCTCATCGTCTGCACCGCGGTCATCTATTCTCAGACCCGCTTCGTCGAGACGATCGATCCGGGCTACGAGCGCGAAGGCCTGATCCAGATGGAGGGCGCCGGCCGGCTCGCCGCCAGTTACGACGCCTTCAAGCGCGAGGCGCTGCGAGTGCCGGGAGTGGCCTCGGTGGGGCTCACCAATCTGGGCGTGGCGGCGACCAACAAGACCATCATCGCGGCGAGGGCGCCCGAGCAGTCGGCTCCGGTCGACATCGGCTTTTATCGGATCGATCCGGATTTCTTCCCGACCATGGGCATGCGTCTCCTGGCGGGACGGCTGCTCGACGATCGCCACGCCAACGACCAGGTCCTCCGTTCGACCGGAGGCTCGACCGGGATCGACCCGGCGATCGTGACCCGCGGGGTCAACGTCGTCGTCAACCGGCGCGCCGCGATGCAGCTCGGCTATGCGCGGCCGGAGCTTGCGGTCGGCAAGACGGTGAAGGTGGGCATGGACGGCGAGGACTTCATCCCTTCCACCATCGTCGGCATCGTCGAGGACACGAGGATCCGAACCGCCCGCGACGAGATCGAGCCGCTCATATTCGGCTACGACCGGACCCGGACCAGCGACGTCCTCTTCCGCTACCGCAACGCCGTGCCCTCGCAGGTCATGGCGGGGCTCCGGCGCGTGTGGGCCAAGTTCCAGCCCGATTTTCCTTTTCAGGCGGACTTCGCCGAGGATCTCGTCGCCCGCCTCTACGAACGCGAGCGGGCGCGGGCGGCGATGTTCCTCGGCTTCTCCATTTTCGCCATCGTCATCGCCTGCCTCGGCCTGTTCGGCCTCGCCGCCTTCACCACCGAAAGGCGGACCAAGGAGATCGGCATCCGCAAGGTGCTCGGCGCCCGGATCCGGGACATCGTCCGGCTGCTCACCTGGCAGTTTTCCAAGCCCGTGGTGATCGCCAACCTGGTGGCCTGGCCGCTCGCCTGGTGGGCGATGCGCGACTGGCTGAACGGCTTCGACGTGCGAATCGCGCTGACTCCGGGGCCGTTCCTGCTCGCCGGCCTGCTCGCCCTGGCGATCGCCGTCGGCACCGTCGCCGGCCACGCTCTGCGAGTCGCCCGATTGAACCCCATCCACGCCCTCCGTTACGAATAGGAACCAGATCATGTGGCGCAACTATCTGACGGTCGGCCTTCGCGCCCTCGCGAAGAACAAGACCTACGCCTTCATCAACATCTTCGGGCTCGCCATCGGCATGGCGGCCTGCCTGATGATCCTGCTCTACGTGCGCTACGAGATGAGCTACGACGCCTGGATGCCGGGCGCCGAGCGCGCCTACCAGTTCCAGGATTATTACAAGGCGACCGACAACGGCGGCGAGGAGATGCGCCTGCAGATGACGAGCTACGTCTCGGGCAAGGCGCTGGTGAAGGATTTCCCCCAGATCGAGAAGGCGGTCTACGTCGCCTCCTCGGGCGCGGTGATCATGCAGAACGGCCAGCCCAGCCTCGCCGACGATTTCAACTTCGTCGACGGCAATCTGTTCGATGTCCTCGAGGTCCCGTTCGTCCGCGGCGACCGCGCCACCGCGCTCTCCAATCCCAACTCGCTGGTCCTGACCGAGACCGAGGCGAGCAAGCGCTTTCCCAACCAGGACGCGCTCGGCAAGACCCTGACCCTGATCGTCCAGGGCAAGAGCGCCGACTACCAGGTCACCGGGGTGATGAAGGACCTGCCCAAGAACAGCCACATGGAGCTCGGGGTCGTCGCCCGCTTTCATCCGGAGACCTTCTTCGCCGACCAGCCGAGCTTCCTCACCGGCTGGGGCAACCAGGGCGGCTGGTGGTACGTCAAGCTCCGCCCGGGCGCCAATGCCGAGGACATCAACCGCCAGCTCCCCGCCTGGGAGAAGCGCAACATCCCCGACGACAAGGGCGGGCGTGAGAAGACCAATCCCGGCGACGACCAGGACTGGCGCCTGACCAACGTCCGCGACATCCACCTCGGCGACGCCCAGCAGGCGTCGATGACCCCGGGCAACGACCATCGAACCATCGTCACCTTCGGAATCGTCGCTCTGCTGATCCTCGGAATGGCGGTGGTCAACTTCACCAACCTCGCCACCGCCCGGGCCTCGCAGCGCGCTCGAGAGGTCGCGCTCCGCAAGGTGCTGGGCGCAAGCCGCAAGCAGCTCATCGTCCAGTTCCTGGGTGAATCGATGCTGGTGACGGCGCTGGCGATGCTTCTCGCCCTGGCGATGGTCGAGCTGCTCCTGCCGCTCTTCAACAAATTCCTCGATGCCGATATCGGCCTCGTCTACTGGGGCGGACAGGGCGTGCTTCTGCCGATCCTCGTGCTCCTGCTGGTCGTCGGAGCCGCCGGCGGCCTCTACCCGGCTTTCTATTTGTCGCGCTTCCAGCCCGCACGGGTGCTCAAGGCGAACAAATCCGCGGCCGAGGCGCAGGGCTCAGGAAGCCTGCGCAACGTCCTCGTCGTCGCTCAGTTCGCGGTCTCGATCGGCCTCATCATCTGCACCGCCGTGATCTACGCCCAGACGGTCTACGCCCGAACGGCGGACTCGGGATACAATCGCCACGGCCTGCTCCAGCTGCAGGGGCTGGCCGCCCGGCAGGCTCAGCCGGTCGGAGAGACGTTGAGGCGCGAGATCGCCAAGATCGAGGGAATCAAGGGCGCCTCGCTGACCGGGATCGGAGTCTCGCCCGGCAACAACAGCGTCGGCTCGGTCTATCTGCCGGGCAATCCCAAGAGCATCGATCTCGGCACCTACGTCATCGACCACAATTTCATTCCCACGATGGGCATGAAGATGCTCGCCGGCCGCAACTTCTCCGACACGATCGCGATGGACGATTCGACGACGCCCTTCCCGATCGACCGGGCCGCGGAGCAGGCCTTCGCCAGGCGCGGCACCAACATTCTTGTCAGCGAGGTCGCGGCCCAGCGTCTCGGCTTCCGCGATCCCCAGCAGGCGATCGGCAAGACGATCAGCGCCGGCCTGACCCTTCCCGAATTCGGGCTGGTCAACGCGACCATCGTCGGGGTGTATCGCGACGCCCGCTTCCGCTCGGTTCGCGATCCGCTCCAGCCGATCATGTTCCTGTTCGCTCGCAACGGCTTCAACACGATGGTCATCCGCTACGAGGGCCGGGAGCCGAAGGCGGTGATGGCGGACATCGAGCGGATCTGGAAGCGGCTGCTTCCCGACCTGCCCTTCCGCGCCGAGCTTGCCGACGACCGGGTCGCCCGGCTCTACGAGCGCGACGAGGCGCGCGGCCAGCTGTTCGGCGCCTTCGCCCTGCTGGCGGTGGTGATCGGCTGCCTCGGCCTGTTCGGCCTCGCCGCCTTCACCGCCGAGCGGCGGACCAAGGAGATCGGGATCCGCAAGGTGCTCGGCGCCCGCTCGCGCGACATCGTCCGCCTGCTTGCCTGGCAATTCTCCAAGCCGGTGATCATCGCCAACCTCATCGCCTGGCCCGCGGCCTGGTGGGTGATGCGCGACTGGCTGAACGGCTTCGACAGCCGGATCGCGCTCGGGCCGACGCCCTTCCTCCTGGCCGGCGGCCTCGCCCTCGCCATCGCGCTCGGCACGATCGCCAGCCACGCCCTGAGGGTGGCGAGGGCCAATCCGATTCAGGCGCTTCGGTACGAGTAATCGAAAATCCTCCCCGGCCTTTGCCGGGGAGGGGGACCATGCGAAGCATGGTGGAGGGGTTCTTCCAAACGCCGTAGAACCCCTCCACCACCCTCCGGGTGGTCCCCCTCCCCGCGAAATCGCGGGGAGGATTTTTGGTGAGGTTCCGAATGAAGGAAGACGACACCCTGAAGCTGCGCAGCCGGCTCATCCTCGGCGGGATCGCCGGCTTCGTCGGCACGATGGCGATGACGGCGGCGATGCGCCGGCTTCACCGGCGGCTGCCGGAGGAGGAGCGTTATCCGCTCACGCCGCGCGAGATCGTCGATTCGGGCTCGAAGCAGCTCGGAGCGCCGCTCGCCGGCGAGGCGGCCAAGGACGTCACCACCGCCGCCCATTTCGCCTACGGAGCGGCGGTGGGCGCGATGATCGCCGCTCTCAACCCCGATCCGAAGAAGCGCACCGGCGCCGCGGCGGGAGTCGCGGTGTGGGTGGCGAGCTACATGGGCTGGATCCCGGCGGTGGGCACGCTCGAGCCGGCGACGAAGCACCCGGCGAGGCGCAACCTGCTGATGATCGGGGTCCATTTGGTCTGGGGGGCGGCGACGGCGGCGTCGATGCGCGAATTGAGGGCGGCTCGGGAAACGATCTTCCGCGATGGTCCGGATAAGGATGCGCCTCGCGATTTGCCTCCCCGCGCGAAGCGGGGGGAGGGGGACCAGGCGTAGCCTGGTGGAGGGGTAATTCGCCCCGACGTCGTGGGTCCGCGCACGATCCTCCGGCCGAGCCTTCTACCCCTCCACCATGCTTCGCATGGGTCCCCCTCCCCATCTGGCGATGGGGAGGCAAGATCAATCCACGTGCGGGTTGATCGCGGGGGGGTCGCTCGCCGGGAAGCTTTCGTCCGAGGCCTGGTCGACCTGCTCCCAGTCCCTGGGCGGATCGCGCATCGCGTCGGGACCGGCCGAGCGGGCGGCGCCCGATTCGCCGACCGCTCCGTGGCCGCCGGTGCCGCTGATCGCCGGCCGGGCGCCCGGGCCGGCGCCGCCCGCCGAGCGGCGCCGGAGGAGCGACGAGACGGCATAGCCGACACCCGCGGCGCAGGCCGCGGCGATGCCGGTGAAGATGGCGCCCTTGCGGCTCATCTAGCTCTCCGTGCCCATGGTCGCCGGCTCCGCGGGGGGCAGGCCCTCGGCGTCGGCGAGCATCATCAGCTCCCGCTTGCGCGCCGCCATCTGGCGGCCGAGCGCTTCGAGGTCGACGTCAGTCGCGCGCGCCTGCTGAAAGAGGTTGCCCCGGCTCTTCTCTTCCTCCTCGACATGGTGCTCGACCTGCTCCTGGAGGACCTTGACCTTGGCGTCGTAGAAATCGTCGTCCGGTCCGCCCGCCTCGATTTCGTTGATCAGCGCCTTGGCGCCGTCATGCTCGACATAGGCCTCGTCGAGGTCGTCGTCCTCGATCTTGCCTCGAAGCGCCGGGTAGAAAATCTCCTCCTCGATCATCGTGTGCACCTTCAACTCGGTGCAGATCTGGCGGGCGATCTTCTCCTTGCGGCCGTCGCCGCTCGCTTTCTCGAACTGCTCGAAAAGATCCTCGACCTTGCGGTGATCCTCGGCCAGCAGGTGGGTGGCATCCATGTCGCGCTCGGTAACCATCTCGTCACTCTCCTCGTTTGGGCTCTGGAACAACTGGCGCTAGGGACCGGTTCCTTGGCTCGAAACGTCCCGAGGAAAGACGCCTTGAACGACACCGAGACCCTGTCGCCCGTATTGCCCGACGAAACCGAGGAGGCGACCCGCCGACTCCTCCAGAAGGCCTCCGAGCGCGGCCTCCGGCTCGCCACGGCGGAGAGCTGCACGGGGGGAATGCTGGCGTCGCTCCTTACCGACGTCCAGGGGGTCGCCCATCCCTTCGAGCGCGGCTTCGTCACCTACACGAACGAGGCCAAGACCGAGATGCTGGGCGTTCCGATGGCGCTGATCGAGGAGAAGGACGCGGTCTCGCGCGAGGTGGCGATCGCCATGGCCGAGGGCGCGCTCGAGCGCTCCCGGGCCCATATCGCCCTGTCGATCACCGGCTTCGCCGACGCCGGCGACGAGCCCGGCCTCGTCCATTTCGGCTGCGCCCGGGCCGGGCGCGTCACCGCCCATCGAGAGGAACATTTCGGTCCCGGCGGAAGAGGTGCTACGCGAGTCAAATGCATGAAGGTCGCCGTTGAGATGATGACGGAGATGCTGTGATGGCCCGAAGGAAACCGGCGAGTCCGCCGTTCGAGGCGATCCATCGGCACGGCTTCGTCCGGGTCTCGGCGGCGAGCCCGACCGGCTCGTCCGGCGACGTCGTCTTCAATACCGACCAGGCGATCGCTCTGGCCGAGGAAGCCGACGGGCGGGGCTGCGACCTCGTCGTCTTCCCGGAGCTCAACATCTCCTCCTACGCGGTCGACGACCTGTTCCTTCAGGAGGCCTTCCTCGACGCGGTCGAGGACGGCGTCGCCCGCTTCCGCGACGCGACCGCCAAGCTCGGGCCGGTGATGGTGATCGGTGCGCCGCTGCGGCGCAACGGACGGCTCTACAATTGCGCGCTGGTGGTGGCGCGGGGCCGCATCCTCGGCGTGGTGCCGAAGAGCTTCCTTCCCAATTACCGCGAATATTACGAGAAACGCTGGTTCGTCTCGGGGATCGGCCTCAACGGCATCGACATCGCCGTCGCCGGCGAGACCGTGCCGTTCGGCACCGACCTGATCTTCGCCGCCGAGGATCTCGACGACTTCATCTTCCATGTCGAGATTTGCGAGGATTATTGGGCGCCCCAGCCTCCCTCGACGGTCGGAGCGCTCGCCGGCGCCCTGATCCTGTGCAACCTGTCGGCCTCCAACATCACCATCGGCAAGGCGGACGAGCGCAAGCTGCTCTGCGCGTCGCAGTCGAGCCGCTGCACCGCCGCCTACGTCTACGCCGCCTCCGGTCCGGGCGAAAGCACGACCGATCTCGCCTGGGACGGGCAGAGCGCGATCTACGAGGTCGGCGAGCTGCTGTGCGAATCGAGCCGCTTCGACATGGAGCCGGAGCTGTGCGTCGCCGACGTCGACGTCCAGCGCCTTCGCCTCGAGCGCATGCGGATGCCGACCTTCAACGACAATGCCGTCGCCGCCGGCCATCCGGAGAAAAGCGCCCGGCGAATCCATTTCGGACATCAGCCTAGCCGGGCCGACATCGGGCTGGAGCGCCGCCTGCGCCGCTTCCCCTACGTGCCCAACCGGCCGGAGCAGCTCGATTCCGACTGCTACGAGGCGTTCAACATCCAGGTCCAGGGGCTCGCCCGGCGCTTCCAGGCGACCAGCGGAAGCCATCTCGTCATCGGAGTCTCGGGCGGGCTCGATTCGACCCACGCCCTCATCGTCGCCGCCAAGATGTGCGATTTCCTCAAGCTTCCGCGAACCACCATCCTCGGCTTCACCATGCCCGGCTTCGCCACCGGCGACACCACCAAGGGCAACGCCTGGGCGCTGATGAAGGCCCTCGGCGTCGTCGGCGAGGAGATCGACATCCGACCGGCGGCGATGCAGATGCTCAAGGACATGAAGCACCCCTTCGCCGAGGGGAAGCCGGTCTACGACATCGCCTTCGAGAACGTCCAGGCCGGGCTTCGAACCGACTATCTCTTCCGGCTCGCCAATCAGCGCAGGGGGTTCGTCATCGGCACCGGCAACCTCTCGGAGGTGGCGCTGGGCTGGTCGACCTACGGAGTCGGCGACCAGATGAGCCATTACGGGGTCAATGCCGGGGTGCCCAAGACGCTGATCCAGTATCTCATCCGCTGGGCGGTCAAGACCGGGCAGTTCGACTCCGAGACCGACCGGATCCTCGAGGCGATCCTCGCCACCAAGATCTCGCCCGAGCTGATCCCCGCCGACGCCAAGGGCGAGATGCAGTCGACCGAGGCGACGATCGGCCCCTACGAGCTCCACGACTTCTTCCTGTTCCACATCCTTCGCTCGGGCCAGCCGCCGTCGAAGGTCGCCTTCCTCGCCTGGCAGGCGTGGCACGACTCCGGGAAGGGCCAATGGCCGATCGGCTATCCCGAGGCGCTGAAGCGCGCCTACGACCTTCCGACGATCCGCAAATGGCTCGAGGTCTTCCTCTACCGCTTCTTCCAGATCAGCCAGTTCAAGCGCACCGCCATCCCCAATTCGCCGAAGGTCTCGGCCGGCGGAGCGCTCAGCCCGCGCGGCGACTGGCGGGCGCCGAGCGACGGGACGGCAAAGCCGTGGCTGGACGAGCTCAAGTCGGCGCTCGGGGAATAGCTTTCCGCCATTCCGGCGAAGACCGGAATCCATGAACACGGCGGTTCAAGGCTTCCATGATCGGTGTTCATGGTTCCGGCCTTCGCCGGGACGACGGTAATTTAATTAATCATACAATTCGAATCGGCAGCGGAATGTGCCGGTCACGAAATTATCGGCCTCAATCCTTAACTGGATCAGTAAGAATCGTGCTGCAATGCGGGAACTGCGCGCGCGAAACGGACGTTCTACGGAAGTCCTTCAAAACCATAAGGTATAATTGCGTTGATCACGCTTTCGACCGCCTCCACGCTGGGGCAGAGCCACTTCGCGCCGCAGCCTGCCGACCATACGCTCATCTGCTTTTCCCACCTCAGGTGGAACTTCGTGTTCCAGCGGCCCCAGCATCTGATGAGCCGGTTCGCCGAAGCGGGTCGAGTGATCTTCTGGGAGGAGCCCGAGGCGGCTTTTCCGGAGATGGAGCCGGCGCTCGGAGTTCGCACCTGCGCCGAAACCGGGGTGATCGTGGTCACCCCCTCGCTGCCCGGGACGCTCTCCATCGAAGAGCGCGAGGCGACCCTGAAGACCCTGCTCGATTCCTATCTGGCCGGCGAGCAGGGGCCGTTCGTCCGCTGGTATTACACGCCGATGATGCTGCCTTTCTCGAGGCACGTCGAATCCGCCTGCACCGTCTACGACTGTATGGACGAGCTCGCCAACTTCCGCTTCGCTCCGGCCGAGCTGCTCGGCCTCGAGCGCGAGCTTCTGGCCAGCGCGGACGTCGTCTTCACCGGCGGCTACAGCCTCTACGAGGCCAAGAAGGGTCTTCACCCCAACATCCACCCCTTCCCGTCGAGCGTCGACCGGGCCCATTTCGGCCAGGCGCGGGCGATCGACGCGGTGCCGGACGACCAATGCTCGCTGCCGAGGCCGCGCTTCGGCTTCTACGGAGTCATCGACGAGCGGATGGACCTGGAGATGGTCGCGGCCGTCGCCGACGCCCATCCCGAATGGTCGATCGTCATGGTCGGGCCGGTGGTCAAGATCGATCCCGCCGACCTGCCGCACCGGCCCAACATCCATTATCTCGGCAACAAGAAATATGAGGAGCTGCCGGTCTATCTCGGCGGCTGGGACGTCGCCCTGATGCCGTTCGCGATCAACGATTCGACCAAATTCATCTCGCCGACCAAGACTCCCGAATATATCGCCGGCGGCCGGCCGGTCGTGTCGACTCCGATCACCGACGTCATCCGCCATTACGGCGATCTGGAATCGGTGTTCATCGCCGACGGAGCGGAGGCCTTCATCGAGGGCTGCGAGGCGGCGCTGGCGCTCGTCCGCGGCGGCGACGAATGGCTGAACGAGGTCGACCTCAAGCTCGCCAACCTCAGCTGGGACATCACCTACGCGCGGATGGCGGGGCTGGTCCACGAGGCGATCGCGGTTCCCGGCTCGGGGCCCCACATCGTCAAGTCGGCGACCCGCAAGGCCTATGACTATCTCGTCGTCGGCGCCGGCTTCGCCGGATCGGTGATCGCCGAACGGCTCGCGAGCCAGCACGACGCGCACGTGCTCGTCGTCGACCGCCGGCCCCATGTCGGCGGCAACGCCTACGACCATCTCGACGAGGCGGGCGTGCTGATCCACCAATACGGGCCGCACATCTTCCATACCAACAGCGACGAGATCGTCGACTATCTGTCGCAGTTCACCGAGTGGCGGCCCTACGAGCACAAGGTGCTCGCCGAGGTGCGCGGCCAGCTGGTGCCGATCCCGATCAACCGGACGACCCTCAACAAGCTGTTCGATCTCGACCTGAGGACCGACGAGGAGGCCGCGGCCTATCTCGCCTCGCGCGCCGAGACGGTCGAGGAGATCAAGACGTCCGAGGACGTGGTGATCAACGCGGTCGGGCGCGAGCTCTACGAGCTCTTCTTCCAGGGCTATACGCGCAAGCAGTGGGGCATCGATCCCTCGGGCCTCGACAAGTCGGTAACGGCGCGGATTCCGACCCGCACCAATACGGACGACCGCTATTTCGGCGACAAGCATCAGATCATGCCGAAGCATGGCTACACCGCCATGTTCAACCGCATGCTCGACCATCCGAACATCGATGTCCTGCTCTCCACCGACTATAAGGACATCGTCGACGAGATCGATGCCGGCCATATCGTCTTCACCGGCCCGATCGACGAATATTTCGGCTTCCGTTACGGCAAGCTGCCTTATCGGAGCCTGCGCTTCGAGCACAAGGTGCTTGACCAGGGCCAGTATCAGCCCGTCGCGACGGTCAATTATCCCGATCCCCAGGTGCCCTACACCCGGATCACCGAATACAAGCATCTGACCGGGCAGAGCCACGCCAAGACCAGCATCACCTACGAATATCCGTCGGCGGAGGGCGATCCTTATTATCCGATCCCCCGGCAGGAGAATCAGGCGCTGTTCAAGAAATACGAGGCGCTGGCGGATTCAACCCCGGGCGTGACCTTCGTCGGCCGGCTGGCGACCTACCGCTACTACAATATGGACCAGGTCGTCGGCCAGGCGCTCACCGCCTTCCGCCGGCTCGACGCCGCCCGCCAGGCCGAAGCCGGCGGAAGCCGCGGCTCGATGTGGACCGAGGCGGCGGAGTGATTTGCCTCCCCATGGCGAATGCCATGGGGAGGGGGACCACCCGAAGGGTGGTGGAGGGGTGACAAGGCACTGACCTTGATGGTTCTCACGCGCGATCTCGGGATCTATGGCAGGTCACCCCTCCACCAGGCTTCGCCTGGTCCCCCTCCCCATCTGCGATGGGGAGGCAATTATTCCGCGGCGACCGCGGTTTCTTCCTCGATGGTCACCTGGCGCAGGAAATCCTCCAGCGCCGAATCGAAGCTCCTCAGCATCATCCCGCGCCTGCTGGTCAGGGCCGTGCTGATCTCCTCCGGCCCGTCCTCGGCGACCACCAGGGCAGGGTCGTAACCCGCGCCTTCGGCCACCCGTCGGGCAAAATCGTACCAGCTCAATTCCCCGTCATTGGCGAGATTCCAAAGTCCCGTCTCCCCGTCGATGAGCAGATCGAGAGTCGCGTGGCACAGGTCGGGCACGAAGGTCGGCGAGACCCGGCTGCTCGACGAGGCCCTGACCGTCTCGCCGCGGGCGAGCGAAGCGAGCAAATGCCAGGCGAAATTGTAGCGGTCCCACGGCCCGAAGAAGGCGCTGGTCCGGACGATCAGGGCCTTGCCGCCGGCGGCGAGCACGCGCTTCTCCGCCTCGGCCTTGCTTCGGCCGTAGACCCCGGTCGGGTTGGTCTCGTCATCCTCATGGTAGCGGCGGCCGAGGCGGCCGTCGAAGACGAGGTCCGAGGAGAAAGTGACCAGCGGCACGCCGGCGGCCGCGCAGGCCTCGGCCAGCGTGGCGGCGCCCTCGGCATTGGCGGCCATGCAGGCGTCCACTTCCCGCTCGGCGTCGGCGACCCGGACGAAGCCGGCGGTGTTGATCACCGCCCAGGGCTTGTGGCGCTTCAGGGTCCGGGCGACCGAGCGGGGGTCGCACAGGTCGAGCTCCGACCGGGCGGTCAAGCAGAAGGGCAGCGCCCGCTCCTCGCAGAGCCGGGCGAAGGCGTTGCCGAGCGTGCCGGTGGCTCCGGTGATCAGAAGCTTGCGGCCGCCGAACGGCGGCTTCTTGCAGCGGCCGCTCCAGGGGTAGAGGCGCGGCGCTCGCCGCCACCAGCCCGGAGCGTCGAGCGCCGGATGGTCGAACGTCTCCCCCTTGGCATAGGCTTTGGCGGCATGGGCGATCACGGTCGGGCGCGGAATTCCGCTTCGGGCGTCGAACGCCCCGGTATCGTAATGGCCGTTGCGCTCGGTCAACAGGAAGCGCCAGTCGACATTGCCGAACATCGACCAGATCGTCACCGCTCGAAGGTCGATGCCCTCCCCGCGCAGCTGGCTCGCCGTCTCCCACACCTCGGCGAACCAGCGCAATTGCTCGTCGCGGTGGCAGCCGTGATGGACCTCGGTGATCGCGATCGGGATCCCGTAGCGATCCCACGCCTCCCGGAGGCGTGGCGCGAAGCCGGTGTCGTCCTCCAGCCTCTTCACCCGCACCGCTTCGGCGTCGACATAGGTGTCGCGTCGATTCCCACCCGGCTCGAGCCATGGGTAGAGATGGGTCCGGTGGTCGAGGAATCGCTCGCTGGTCAGATAATGATTGATCCCGAGGATGTCCGGCCGGGCTTCGCCGCTCTCGAACATCTCCATTTCGCCCCAGCCCACTCCGGCGCCGAACAGGATCTTGTGCCAGGGGTGGCGGGAGTCGACCCGGCCGCAGAGCAGGTCGAGGCTCAGCCAGCGCCGCTCATTCTCATGCGCGGCCTGGTAGCGAAGCGGCGCTGTCGAGAAGGTCTTGCCGAGATCCTCGGTCTGGACGAGCTTCGCTCCCGGGACGCTCTCGCGGATCGCCCGCATCGCCTCCAATGTGCCCTTGCACTCGTTGGCGAGGGCCCGAAGGAAGGTCGGATAGTTGCGGCCGTGCGGATACCAATGGCCGTACAAGCCGGAGAAACGCGCCGTGGTCAGAGGCTCGTTCACCGGAGTCCACATCTCGATCCAGGGGTAGCGCTCGGCGACCCGGGCGGCATAGTCGGCCAGCTTCCCTGGAAAGTCCGGGTCGAGAAGCTCCGTATATTCCGGGCCCGAACCGTGGTGGAGGAGGCCGCCGATGACCTTGATCCCACGCTCGCGAAGCATCGCCAGCCGATCGTCCGTCCAGGCGAAGTCGAGCCGGTCGGGCCTTTCGGGCGCGACCGCTTCCCAAAGGATCGGGAAGCGGACGGTGGTCAGGCCCAGCTCCGCCATCAGCTCGATGTCGTCGCGCCGGTCCCTGTGGCCGGTTTCCGCTGCCTGGTCTCGATACGCGTCGTGGAGTCGGACAATGGTGCATTCGGCGCCTCCCCATAACTCCGGCGGAGGCGTGCCGCGTCGATCTGTCATCCGTATCCGTTTCCGATTGTGGCGGGTAAGTAACGAACCCCGCTCATCGAGCTACGGTTCCCCGCCATCGGGCGCGGTCTAAAGCAGGTTAGGTAGATTCCTACCGTATCTAAAGCAGGTTAGCCGGATTCGGGGCTGCTTAGTAAATCGGTAACCTTTCTCGTGTCATGCTGCTCGCGCAGAGGGAGAGTGCGATGCGCGTCAAGCCCCAGGAGCTCAGCTTCGAAGACCGCCGCTGCGAACCTCGCCACGAAAACCTCATCGACTCCGCCATCATCCATTTCCGCGGCGAGCGCCATTCGGTGCCCGTGCTCAACATCTCGACCCGGGGCACCATGATCGAGAGCGCGATCGCGCCCCGGCTGGGCGAGACGGTGCTGGTCGAGTTCCCCCAATGCAGCCGGATCCACGCCTTCGTCCGCTGGGCCCGCGAAGGCCGCATCGGGCTGAATTTCGGGCACGAGATGGTCCTGGGCTAGGACGGCAGTTCCCCGGCGAAGGCCGGGGCCCAGTCGCTCAGCCTTTGCCATTGGACCGCGGCCTTCGCCGGGGGAAGAAGGTCAGCGCCCCAGAGCCCTCAGCACCGCCGGCGTGATCCCGCCGACCATCTTCTTGATGCCCTGGAAGTTGGGATGCATTCGATCCGGAAGCGCCAGCGCCGGGTTGCCCGCCACTCCGGCCAGGAAGAACGGGTAGAGCGCCGCGCCGTGCTCGCGGGCGAGGGCGGGGAAGATCGAATCATATTCGGTCCGGTAGCGCGGGCCCAGGTTGGGAGCGGCGAGCATTCCGGCGATCAGCACAGGAATTTCGCGCCGCTTCAGCTCGACGAGGATCGCGTCGAGATCCGCCTGGGTCTGCTTCGGCGGAAGGCCGCGCAGCATGTCGTTGGCGCCCAATGCGACGATGGCGAGGTCGGGCTTCGCCTTGAGCCCGTCCAGGGTCCATTTCAGCCGCGCCCGGCCCTGCGCGGCGGTGTTGCCGGAGACCCCGGCATTGGTGACGAAGGCGCGGACGCCGTTGCGCCGGAGCATGGCCTCCAGCTGCGGAGCGAAGCCCTGGCCGGGGGGAAGGCCGTAGCCCGCGGTGAGGCTGTCGCCGAAGGCGAGGACGTGGACGTCCTTCGCCGCGGCCGGAGCTGCGGCGGCCATCACCAGCAGTGCGTAGACAAGCCGTCGAACCGCCCCATATGGGAAGCGTAACGCCATCGGATCTCATTTCCCTTCATGACCGGCTCCTACGTTATCGACGCCTCGAATGTCACGCTGGCGCTCGGCTCCGGCGCGGGCCGGGTCGAGATATTGCGCGGCATCGCGCTTCAAGTCGCGAGCGGCGAAAGCGTTGCGCTGCTCGGCCCTTCGGGAAGCGGAAAATCGTCGCTGATGGCGGTGCTCTCCGGCCTCGAGCGGCCAACCGGCGGCGCGATCCGGATCGCCGGCGCGGACTTCACATCGCTCGGCGAGGACGATCTCGCTCGGGCCCGGCAGGGGCGGATCGGGATCGTCCTCCAGGCCTTCCACCTGCTTCCGACGATGACCGCGCTTGAGAATGTCGCCGTTCCGCTCGAGCTGGCCGGACGCGAGGGTGCCTTCGACCTCGCCCGCGCCGAGCTGGAAGCGGTCGGCCTCGGCCATCGCCTCACCCATTATCCGGCCCAATTGTCCGGCGGCGAGCAGCAGCGAGTCGCCATCGCCCGGGCGACCGCTCCGCGGCCGGCCCTGATCTTCGCCGACGAGCCGACCGGCAATCTCGACGCGGCGACGGGGACGGCGATCCTCGACCTGCTGTTCGAGCGGCAGCGGGGAACAGGGGCGACGCTGCTGGTCATCACCCACGACCCGGCGCTGGCGGCGCGCTGCGGGCGGGTGCTGGAGATGCAGGACGGGCGCATCGTGAGGGATTCGAGGAAGTGAGGGGGGACCCTCTTTGCCTCCCCGTCGCGAAGCGATGGGGAGGGGGACCATGCGAAGCATGGTGGAGGGGTAATTGGCGCGGGGATCCTAGGATCCCGAGCGAACTACCTACGCCTCGCCTTCTACCCCTCCAACACCCTTCGGGTGGTCCCCCTCCCCATCTGGCGATGGGGAGGCAGGTTTGATCCCCCTCCGCCTCGCGCTTCGCGACCTTCGCGGCGGTCTCGCCGGGCTGCGCCTGCTCGCCATCTGCCTGTTCCTCGGAGTCCTCGCCCTCGCCGGGGTCGGCTCGCTCAGCGCCGCCATCGTCGCCTCGCTGGCCGAGCGCGGGCAGGAGATTCTTGGCGGCGACGTCCAGCTCGTCGTCGCTCAGCGCGAGGCGAACGCCGATGAGCTCGCCGCCTTCGCCCGCGAGGGGCGGGTCAGCCACATCACCCGGATGCGCGCCATGGCCGCCCGGCTCGACGGCGAGGAGAGCGTCCTCGTCGAGCTGAAAGGCGTCGACCCGGCCTGGCCGCTCTACGGCGCCTTCCGAACGCAGTCCGGCGCCAAGCCGGGCGGGGCGCAGGTGGCGGTAGCCCCCGAGCTGGCCGAACGGCTCGGCGTGAAGCTCGGCGAGCGTATCCGGATCGGCGGCGCCGAGCTCGAGATCGCCGGACTGATCGCCGAGGAGCCGGACCGCATCGGGCAGGGCTTCACCCTGGGTTCGACCGCGCTGGTCGACCGCTCCGGCCTGGCCGCGACCGGACTGGTCCAGCCGGGCAGCCTCTATACCAGCGCCTATCGCCTGAAGCTGCCCCCGGAGGCGGATCCGAAGGCGGCGGCGGAGCGGCTCCGCAAACGCTTCGGGCCGGCCGGCTGGCAAGTCCAGGACCGAACCGACGGCGCTCCCGGTACCCGGCGGTTCATCGAGCGGCTCGGCCAGTTCCTCACCCTCGTCGGGCTCACCGCGCTGATCGTCGCCGGGATCGGGGTCGGCAACGGAGTCGCTTCCTATCTCGACGGCAAGCGCTCCGGTATCGCGATCCTCAAGATGCTCGGCGCAACCAGCCGCACCTTGTTCCTCTCCTATTTCTTCCAGGTCGGCCTGGTCGCCGCGGCGGCGACCCTGGCCGGCCTCGCCGCCGGCGCCCTCGTCCCGGCGATCGTGGTCGCGGTCGCGGGCGACGCCCTGCCGGTGCCGCCGAGCCTGTCGGTCTATTGGCAGCCGCTGCTCGCCAGCGCCGCCTACGGACTGCTGATCGCCGCCGTCTTCGCCTTGGTGCCGATCGCGCGAGCCCGGACGGTGCCCGCGGCGACCCTTTTCCGAGGCGATCTCGAGCCGTCGCGCCGGCCCGGACTGGCGGTCATCCTCATGGTCCTCGCCGCCGCCGCGGCGATCGCCGGGCTGGCGGTCGGCGGCGCCCGCGAACCCTCGTTCGCCGCCGGCTTCATCGCCTCGGCGCTCGGGCTCGTCCTCCTCCTCACCCTGCTGGGCTGGCTGATCCGCACTCTCGCCGAGCGCCTTCCGCGGCCGCGCCACCCCGTCTTCCGGATCGCGCTCGCCAACCTCCACCGTCCCGGCGCCCAGACCGGGCGGCTGGTGGTCGCGCTCGGCCTCGGCCTCACCCTGTTCACCACCCTGGCGGTGATCGAGACCAACCTCGCAAGCCAGATCCGGACCGCCATTCCCGCCCGGGCGCCGAGCTTCTTCCTGCTCGACATACCCGTCGAGGAGATCGGCGCCTTCCGCGATCTCGCCCGCCGCGAGGCGCCGCGGGGCGACCTCGTCACCATCCCGTCGCTTCGCGGCTCGGTCGTCGCCGTCGCCGGCCGCCGGGTCGCCGACATGGGCGAGCTCCCGCCCGAAGCCTGGTTCCTTCGCGGCGACCGCGGCCTCACCTACTCGGCCACTCTCCCCCAGGGCAGCCGGCTCGTCGCCGGCCAATGGTGGCCCGCCGATTATTCCGGGCCGCCGCTGGTCTCGCTCGACGCCGCCGCCGCCCGAGCGGTCGGCCTCAAGGTCGGTGACAGCCTCACGGTCTCGATCCTCGGCCGCGAGGTCGAGGCCCGGATCGCCAGCCTGCGCGAGATCGACTGGGACACTCTCGGCTTCAATTTCGTCATCGTCTTCGCTCCGGGAACCCTGGAGAGCGCCCCGCACAGCTTCATGGCGACGGTCGCCATGCCGGAGGCCGAGGAGCGCCCCTTCGCCCGGGCCGTGTCGAGCGCGTTCCCGAGCGTCTCGGCGATCCGGGTCAAGGAGGTGGTGGAGACGGTCGGCGACATGCTGTCCCAGCTCGCCGTGGCGGTGAGCGCCGCCGCCTCGGTCGCGATCCTCGCCGGAATCGCGGTCCTCGTCGGCGCCCTGGCCGCGAGCCGCCGGGCGCGGACCTACGACAGCGTCATCTTGAAGATGCTCGGCGCCACCAGAGGCCGGATACTCGCCGCCCAGGCCGCGGAATTCGCCGCCTTGGCGCTCGTCGTCAGCCTCGTCGCCCTCGCCCTCGGAAGCGCCGCGGGCTGGTGGGTGATCGTGAAACTTTTCGAGCTCGACTGGGCGCCGGACTGGGGGATCGTGGCGGGGACGCTCGCGCTCGGAGCATTGGTGACCCTTGTGCTCGGGCTGCTTGGGTCCCTACCTGCTTTGGCGGCACGCCCTGCCCGGGCCTTGCGCGCGCTCTGACGGAGAAAGCCATGATCGACCTCTACACCGCCGCCACCCCCAACGGCTGGAAGGTCTCGATCCTGCTCGAGGAACTGGGCCTGCCCTATGACGTCCATGTCCTCGATCTGCGCTCCGGGGCGCAGAAGGAGGCGTGGTTCACCGCGATCAACCCCAATGGCCGGATCCCCGCCATCGTCGACCGCGACGAGGGCGACTTCGCGGTCTTCGAATCCGGCGCGATCATGGTCTATCTCGCCGAGAAGGCCGGCCGGCTGATGCCGTCCGACCCGAAGGGCCGCAGCCGGGTCATGCAATGGCTGATGTTCCAGATGGGCGGCGTGGGCCCGATGATGGGACAGGCCAACGTCTTCACCCGCTATTTCCCGGAGGAGCTGCCCAGCGTCATCGACCGCTACCGGCGCGAGGGCCGGAGGCTGTTCGAGGTGCTCGACGGCCATCTCGCCGGCCACGAATGGCTGGCCGGCGATTATTCGATCGCCGACATCGCCAATTTCGCCTGGGTCCGCACCCACGAATGGCCGGGCATCTCCGTCGAGGGCCTGGACCATCTCCAGCGGTGGACGGCCACGATCTCGGAGCGGCCGGCGGTCCAGAAGGGGGTGACGATCCCGCCGAGGGGCGATCCCGAGCAGACGGTGGAAGCGGCGAAGTCGATCCTGGCGTGACTTAACCCTCTCCCTCCAAGGGAGAGGGACAGGTTCGCGAAGCGAACCAGGGTGAGGGCACGGCGGGCGCAGGTCAGTCCCTCACCCTCCCACTCGGCTTCGCCGAGCGGGCCCCTCCCTCTCCCCTACAGGGAGAGGGGCTTTACTCCCTCGCCTCGCACTTCTCGTAATCCGGCTCGCGGCCCTGCTTTCGGGCCTTGCGCTCTTCCTTGCCGAGACACTCCTCGTGGCGGCGGATCCGGGCGCCGCGCTTCCGGTCGGCTTCGGCCTGGGTGGTGATCGCGGCGTCGACTCCCGCCGAGGCGACCTTGACCGGGATGGAGGCGACGTCGAGCGCGGTCTTGGCGATGCAGCCGGGCAGGGCCAGGGCGAGCAGGGGAAGCAACGGGATACGCATCGGCTGCACCTTAGGAACGGGTGAGCGGGCAGCATAGCGCCGAGCGATGATCGCCGCCTTAACGGCGCTCAGCCGACTTCCGGATTCGGCAGCTGCCGGCGGGCCCGGGCTTCCGCCCTCTCGACGCGGTCGGCCTGGCGGTCGTAATCGAGAGCCATCTCGTTCAGCGCCGACGTCACGCCGGCCATTCCCCCCTCTTCCACCAGGCTGCGGCACTTGCGCGCGAGCGCACGAAGCGTGGGGGCGCTTTTGCTCACCTCCGGCCTGCCTTAGCCGTGGCGGAGGCAGGGACGACCATGTTGATTCTCCAGTTCGAGTCGGCGGCGGTCATCGGCGGCGGGCCTGGCCGTTCGAAAGGAAAGCGATCCTGATATAGATTAAGTTCCGTAAGTTCGGCGCGATCTTTCGTTCCGCCGTTCGATGTGCAGGTAATTCGGGTTGAAGCCCGCCGCTTTCTCCAGGCGCCGATAGTCGTGGATGGTGAGCAGGCCCTGGCGGAAGCTGATCAGGTCGTCGGAGCGCATGCGCTGAAGCACCCGGTTGACGTGGACCGAGGTTAGGCCGAGCGCGTCGCCTATCTCCTCCTGGGTCAGCGGCAGGTCGAAGCGATCGCCGTCGACCAGGCCGATATTCTTCATCCTCACGTAAAGCTCGCAGATGAGGTGGCCGACTGCTTCGAAGGCGTCGCGGCGGCCGACATTGACGATCCAGCTTCGCAGGATCGCCTCGTCGACCAGGGTCGACCACCAGAAGGCCTTGGCCAGCGACGGCCGTTCGGTGAGTGCTTCCATCTGCGCACGCGGGATGAACGCCACCTTGGAGCGGGTGACCGTCGTGATCCCGTGATCCATCTCGCCCAGGATGGTGACGTGGAGGTCGCAAAAATCGCCGGGGATTAGGAAAGCGGTGATCTGCCGGGCGCCGTCGGGAAGCAATTTGTACCGCGCCGCCCACCCTTCCACCATCAGATGGACGTGATCCGGACGGTCGCCTTCGCGGATGATGTTGCGGCGCGCGCCGATGTCGCGGGCGTCCGAATAGAGCGAGTTCAAATGCTCGCGGTCTTCCTCGGTCAGCCGGGCGCGGGTTTCCAACTTGGCGACGAGAGGGGTGTCGAAGGCCCTGTCCGCGAGCTGTTGCTGGATTCCGGCCATCCCGCTCAAATACAACATCGGGACGGTCGCGGCCATGAAAAGAGGCTCAGAAGCTAATCCATGTTAGACATTATCTGACTATCGCAGATGAAATACTTCCGGGCCTTCCTCGGTTAGAAGGGAATCATCACCGGTAGATCAACAGGGCGCCGGTGACCGAGAGATACTTCCGCTCCCGCCCCACGTTCGCGGAGAGCGATTATGCCCATCACCGAAGGTATCGAGCGCGTCCTGCGACGGCTCGAAACGCGCGGCCCGCTCGACGATGGGGACCGCGCCGCGGTGCGCGGCCTTCCTCTCCAACCCAAGACGCTGGAGCCCGCCGCCTATCTGGTGCGCGAAGGCGAGCCGCCTGAGATGTGCGCCCTGCTGCTCACCGGTTTCGCCTATCGCCACAAGGTTACCGGGGACGGCGAGCGCCAGATTATGTCGGTCCATATGCCGGGCGAGTTCCTCGATCTTCAGAACAGCTTCCTCGAAGTCGCCGATCACAACGTCCAGGCGCTGACCCGCTGCGAGATCGCCGGGGTGCCGGTGGCGGCCCTACGCAAGCTGGCCGAGGACCATCCCCGGGTCGGGCGGGCGATGTGGATCGAGACCCTGGTCGACGCCGCCATCTTCCGCGAATGGATCGTCAATGTCGGTCGGCGCGATTCGATCAGCCGGATCTCGCATCTGCTCTGCGAATTCGCGCTTCGGCTCGAGGCGGCAGGCCTCGCCCAGGATCATTGCTACGAAATGCCGATGACCCAGGAGCAGATCGCCGACTGCACCGGCCTCACCCCGGTCCATGTCAACCGGGTGCTCAAGGAGCTGGGGCGGATGGGCCTGATCGACCGCCAGAAGCGCTCGGTCTCCATCGTCCACTGGGACCGGCTCCAGCAGATCGGCGATTTCAACACCCGCTATCTCCACCTCGAGGTCGGCGGCCCGACCAACCTCGCCTCCGCGAGGTAGCGACGCCCCAGGCGCAAACGCCGGAAAAACAGGCCTAAAATCGGTCGACTTGATCTGGATAAATGACGTGTGATTCGCCGCCCGCTTATGCACGCGTGCAAGGGGGTTCCGCATGAAACCAGTGGCGGCCGTCATCGTTGTGGGCGAGCAATGACCTCGCCGGACCTGCATCCGACATTCGAGAAGATGGTGCGCCGCCTGGAGCGTCGTTCTCCGCTCGATCCGGCGGACCGGGACGCGTTGCTCGGGCTTCCCTACAATCTGAAGAAGCTCCCGGCCAACGCCCACATCGTCCGCGACGGCGATAAGGCGGAATATTGCACCCTGATCCTCTCCGGCTTCGCCTATCGCTACAAGCTGACCGGCGAGGGCGGACGCCAGATCATCTCGTTCCACTGCGCCGCGGAGTTCGTCGATCTCCAGAACAGCTTCCTGGGAATCGCCGACCACAGCGTCCAGATGCTGACCGAAGGCGAGCTCGCGCTGATCCCGGCCGCACTTCTCGAGGAGCTGGCGCTCGCCCGCCCGGCGATCGGCCGCGCCTTGTGGATCGACACCCTGATCGACGCCTCGATCTTCCGCGAATGGGTGGTCAACGTCGGCCGCCGCGACAGCCGCGCCCGGGTCGCCCATCTGCTCTGCGAATTCTCGCTCCGGCTCGAGGCGGCGGGGCTGGCCAGCAACCATCAATATGAGCTTCCGATGACCCAGGAGCAGCTCGCCGACGCGGTCGGCCTGACCTCGGTCCACGTCAACCGGGTGCTCAAGCAATTGGGCGAGGAAGGCCTGATCCGCCGCGACCGCCGTTCGATCACCATCGTCAACTGGAAGCGAATGCGCGACGCCGGCGACTTCAACGAGCGCTACCTTCACCACGACGCGATGGGCGCCCAGCAGGCGGCATGAATCGGTATCCCGGCCTGCCACGTCATTCCGGCGAAGGCCGGAAACCGCGAACAGGGTCCTGAGCGAACTCGACGCCGTCCGAGTCCATCGATCGGCCTCCGCCGCGCGGCCTGATCCATGTAGTTGCGGCGGCGAACCGAATGCGCGAGAATCGAGTCGCTGTAGAGTACCACCCCGAGTCGGGGAATCGGTCGCAATGTCCCGCCAGGATCGGATCAGCCACCACGTCGACCGCGCGTTCGAAGAACTTGACCGCGCCCGAAGCGCCAAGTCGCCGGAAGCGGCTATCGCGCATCTCGCTTTGTCGGAGCTGCACCTGGGCCGGATGCGGGCGCTGAGCGATCCGGTCGAGAAGCCGGCGCTCCGGCTGGTCGACTGATAAAACCCAAGTTAATCAGTATTTTATCGCTACCTTGATCGAAATCAGGGACGATCAGCCGTGCCTGGATCAAGGTGGGCATGGACGATGAGATCAGCTACCATTCGAGCCGTGCCCTCGCCGAGCTCGACCAGGCGCGCCGCTGCAGCGACGTCCATGCCGCCCGCTGCCACCTCCAGCTCGCCGAGCGGTATCTCGAGAAGATGCGCAGCCTGTGCCGCGCCGCGGCGGCGAGCGACCCGTCGCCGCCGGCGCTGGCCTGATATCCTCCCCATGCTTCGCATGGGGAGGGGGACCACCCGAAGGGTGGTGGAGGGGTAAATGACGAAGGCTTCCGCCGTCTGGCCCTGGAACCTCCGATTTCGGGACACTACCCCTCCACTATGCTTCGCATGGTCCCCCTCCCCATCTTCGATGGGGAGGATCTAGAGCCGCCCCAGCGCTTCCTGGACGGCCTTCAGCAGGGTCTCGACCCGATAGGGCTTGGCCACCCAGCCGAGCGGCTGCGCCGCCTCGGCCCGGGCGCGGGTCCGGACGTCGCCATGGGCAGAGGCGAAGATCGAGCGAATCCCGAACGTCCGGAAGATCTCGATCGCGGCGTCCACGCCGTCGCGCTCGCCGGCGAGGCGGATGTCCATGACCGCCAGGGCCGGGCGCCGGCCGCCCGCGAGCGCGACCGCTTCCTCGGCGGTGGCGGCGATCCCGGCGACCTCATAGCCTGCTTCCTCGAGGCCGGTCTCCGCCTCCATTCCGACCAGGAAATCGTCCTCGACGAGAAGGATGCAGGGCCTCGCCGCGGCCGCGGGCGGCACTTCGGCCTCCGGCGTCTCGCCGGGGCCGCCATGGCCAGCGCCGCTTTCGTCCACGCCTTCGATCAACATCCCCTCCGCGCGGGTCGGACGACGATTGAATATGGCCCGGGCCGGGTTATGAGAAAGCGCCGGGCTGGCCGGGAAATTCGAGAATGCAGCGCGCTCCGCCGGGCCGCTCGACCCGGAAGCCGCCGCCGATCTGCTTCGCCAGCCCCGCAACCAGGCCGAGGCCGGAGGATTTGCGACGGACCTCGCAAAGGTCGAAGCCCGGCCCGTCGTCCTCGACCGAGAGGATGAAGCGGCCCTGCGCCTCGGCGAGGGCGACCCGGACCGTCGCGCGCCCGTCGGAATCGGCACCATATTTGGCGGCGTTGGTGATGAGCTCGTTGAGGATCAGGGCGAGCGGAACCGCCGAATCGTTGCCGAGCTTGCCGGCGTCGGTGCGCAGGTCGAGCCTGACCCCCTCTCCGCACGCGCCCGAGGCGGCGGCGCAGACCGAGGTCATGAAGGCCGCGCTGTCGAAGCGGCTGAGATTATCGGACTGGTAGAGCGCGGTCTGCGCGGCGGCCATCGCCGCGACCCGGCGGGCGGCCTCGTCGAGCGCCGAGCGCGCGTCCTCGCTGTCCGTCTCGCGCCGAGCCGCCGCCAGCAGGGCGTAGAGCATCTGCATGTTGTTCTTGATCCGGTGGTTGAGCTCGCCGAACAGCAGCCGCTGCCGGGTCTCGGCCTCCTTGCGATGGCCGATGTCGACCAGGACGTTGACCGCGCCGACCATGGCTCCGGCCGAATCGAACAACGGCGTCGGATAGGGGATGAAGGGGACCCGGCTTCCGTCGGGCCGTTCCGCCACCGCTTCGGCGCCGCGCACCGGGCGTTGCTCGTCCAGCGCGACCGCCATCGGGCATTCGTCATGGGCCAGCGGAGCGCCGTCGGGGTGGAAAAGCTTCCAGGTGACGCAATATTTGTCGCCGCCGAGCGCCGGCCGCCGGCCCGACATCTCGACCGCGGCTTCGTTATAATAAGTGATCCGGCCCTCGGCGTCGGTCGTGTAGAGCGCGACCGGAAGCGCATCGAGGATCTCGCGAAGCCGGCGCTCGCTCTCGCGGGCGGCGCGGTCCTCGCGCAGCTGCTCGGTCACGTCGTGGAAGCAGGCGATCGCCCCGACGATGTTTCCGCCTGAATCGCGGAGCGCCGTGATGTGGATCATCGCCGTGATCCGGCTCGAATCGGGGCGCTCGATCAGCACTGCGCGGCCGTCGACGCTCTCGCCCGTGCGCAAGGCCTCGGCCAGCGGAGTCTCGCCGTCCGCGACCAGCTCGCCGTCGAGTCCGTAGACGCGTTGCGATCCGCACAGCCGGTCGGCTTTCTCGCCGGGCTCCGGGGAGCGGCCCCACAGCTCGGCGGCCCCGGCGTTGAACCAGCAGATCCGCCCCGACGCGTCGCAGGCATAGACGGCGACGGGGAGGAAGTGGATCAACGGCGGCGGCGCGGCGAGCAGCGGTTCGGGGTCGAGCGAGGCAAAAGCGGAGCGCAGGCCGGCGAGGGCGACTTTATCGGTCATCAATCTCTTTCGCCCCTCGGCCGTCCGAACCGGTCGGCCTAACCTGCATTAAAACGCCGCTCCGCCGACCGGTTCCGTGGTCTGACAAATAAACGGTGATTCATCGTTCCTGTGACTTTACCGCCACGGCTTGCCGAACCCCCGGGCTTGGGTCACCTACGACGCGCAACCCGGAGACCAGACGATGCGCCAGCCTATGATCGCCGCCCTCGCCGCCGCCTGCCTCGCCGCCTGTGCGAGCGACACCGCCAAGCCCGCGGCCGAGCCCGCCGCCAACGCCCGTTATTCCTTCTGGCGCCCGGCGCCTGTGACCGACGCGCCGGATCCCAACAAGGTGGTCCAGGAGGCCCCCGCCGAGGCCTGGCGGCCGGTCGACCCTTCGAACCTCCTCGTCATCGAGCTGAAGGAAGGTGGCCGGGTCGTCATCGAGCTCGCTCCCGACTTTGCGCCCGTCCACGTCGGCAACGTCCGCGCCTTCGCCAAAGCGGGCTGGTGGAACGGCGCCGCCATCTACCGGGTGCAGGACAATTACGTTTCCCAATGGGGCAATGGCGACTCCAAGACCGAACTCCCCGCCGGCGTGGTCCGCCAGCCGCCGCACGAATATTTCCGTCCGCTCGCCGGACTCCAGGTCCGCCCGCTCGGCTTTCCCGACAGCTATGCGCCGATGGTCGGCCATTCGAACGGGTGGCCGGTCGGCTACGACCCCGAGGAAGGCCGCGCCTGGCTGACCCATTGCTACGGCTATGTGGGCGTCGGCCGAGACCTCGCGCCGGACACCGGCACCGGCGGCGAGCTCTACGCGGTGATCGGCCACGCGCCGCGCCACCTCGATCTCAACATCGCGGTGATCGGCCGGGTCGTCGAAGGCATGGCGCTGCTGTCGGCCCGTCCGCGCGGCACCGAGGCGCTGGGATTCTACAAGGATCCCGCCCAGCATATCGAGATCGCCCGGGCGCGGCTGGCCGCCGACATGCCGGCCGCGGAACGGCCGGCCTTCGAGGCGATGCGCTCCGACAGCCAGGCCTTCAGCCAGTTCGTGACCGGCCGAGCCAATCGCGGCGGCGAATTCTTCCAGCGCCCGGCCGGCGGAGTGGACATCTGCAACGCGCAGGTCCCGGTAAGGAAGGTCGGGGGCTGAGAATGCCCCTCGCTTCCACGGAGGGAGGGCGTGAAAAAAGGGACGGCCTCGCGACCGTCCCCTTTCCGGATGAAGAAGTTACGCGCCGGCCCCTCGCGTAGGGGATGATAAGGGGCCGGCGCGACGGCGGCCGCCGCGTGGGCGCCGCCAGCGATTCCGGTCTAGGCGGCGTAAGCCTGCTCGTTGCCGAACACGGGGCGACGGATCGTGCGGACGATGGCGCCACCGGCGATCATCGGCGCGTTCTCGAGCGGAAGGGCAGTGGTGCAAAAGGCGCACTCCGCCATCGACCGGCCGATATACCAGTGCGTGCGCCCGCAGCCCGGACAGTAATTGGTCTCGTGCTCGCGATACACGATATGATAGCCGCGCTGGTCCGCCTGGGGGATGATACAGCCGCCACGCGCCTCAAGGATACTCGTCGCCATACTTTGGCTCCCTTTCCACTCACTTGCGGGCCCAACGACCGACAAGTCTGAAGAGTTTCATGGCGTTAAGATGAACGGGACTGTGGCGAGACGGGTGTGTCCCCGGGGCCACGGCCGAAAAGCGCGGAAAACTGCGGCGACGAGGCGTTGGGAAGCGTCGGCGAAGCGAAGGTCAAAATTTTTTCGGGGGCCCCGCGTTAACCTTTTCGCGCCGATTCGCGGGCGGCATCCGGCGGCTCAGAGGCGGATTTTTTCCTTGCGCCGGGCACTCGCGCGGCGCTCGTAGGAACGCCGCCGGCGCTGGTGGATCGCGACGGCGGTGAACGGAAGGGCGAGGGCCCCGAGCACGAGCGACGACACCAGGACCACGGTTCCCAGCTCAAGTCCTTCCATCTTTCTCTCCTCCGCCCCCCGGATAGCGGCAATAGAAGCCGCCGTCACCCTTCCGCTTGCGGGCTCGAGGCAGGACGGGCCCCGGCGGCCGGCGGCCGAGAATTGGAACCGTTTCGGACCCAAATCGAATCAACACCTCCGTTCGGGCGGGCTTATGGTGGGGCGTCAACAAAGGGAGGTTAGCATGGCGATTCCGACAGGCGGTCAAGTCCGGCCCTATGGCGTGGCGATCAGCGACGCGCTCAGCGACCCGAATTCGAGCCTCGAGCAACTGACCGCGCTTCGCGACCAGGGCCGCCGCGAGCTCGAGGAGCAGGGCGACCTGCCCGGCGCTCTCGAGAAGCTCGAAGCCGAGATCGCGGCCCGCAGCGGCCAATATGGAACGCCGGCCGGCGGGCTCCAGCCGCTCTATGGAGTCGTCATCCACGACGCGCTCAGCGATCCCCAGACGTCGCTGGAGCGGCTCAGCGAGCTCCGCGACCAGGGCCGGCGCCAGCTCGAAGAGCAGGGCGACCTCCCCGGAGCACTGGAGCGGCTCGACGACGAGATTGCCCGGCGCGGCTGATCGAGGGAAGGAGCAGGCCCATGGCAGAAGCAGCGAGGGGACCGATCCCCCCTTATGGAAACGCGATATCCGACGCGCTCCGCGATCCCAACACCAGCGTCGAGGAGCTGATCGCGCATCGCGATCACGCCCGCGAGGTGCTCGCGGCGCAGGGTGATCTGAGGGCCGCGCTCGAGCGGCTCGACGCGGAGATCCAGCGCCGCGGCGGCGGATACTGACGTCATGGCGGATGCCGGGGGGACTCGCCCGGAGCCGGTCCGGATCCGCTCCGAGGCGGACCGCCGCCTCCGGCATCCGGTCCATGTCGTCTGGGAGCTGACTCTCGCCTGCAATTTGCGCTGCGCCCATTGCGGATCGCGGGCCGGCCGGCCGCGCAGCGACGAGCTCAACACCGACGAGATCCGCTCCATTGTCGCCGAGCTGGCCGCGCTCGGCACTCGCGAGATCAGCCTGATCGGCGGCGAGGCCTTCCTCCGCCGCGACTGGCTCGACATCATCCGGGCGGTCGCCGATTCCGGCATCAAATGCGGGCTCCAGACCGGCGGCCGAGCGCTCACCCGGGCCAAGATCGAGGCCGCCGTCGACGCTGGCCTGTCCTCGGCCGGAGTGTCGGTCGACGGCACCGAGGAAGTTCACGACCGGCTGCGCGGCGTTCCGGGCAGCTTCCGCCAGGCGCTGACCGCGATCGAGGAATTCGCCCGCGCCGGGATCACTCCGGGCTGCAACACCCAGGTCAACCGGCTCTCGGCGCCCGTGCTCGAGCAGACCTACGAGCATATCTACGCCGCCGGAGCGCGGATGTGGCAGATCCAGCTCACCGTCCCGGCCGGCAACGCCGCCGAGCAGGTCGACCTCATCCTCCAGCCCTGGCAGGTGCCCGAGACCTACGACACGCTCGCCAGGCTGTTCGAGCGCGGCCGCAAGGCGGGCTTCCGGCTCTTCTCGGGCAACAATATCGGCTATTTCGGGCCCTACGAGCACCTCTGGCGGACGATGACCGACGAGCCGGCTTATTGGGACGGCTGCGGCGCCGCCGAGAGCGGGATGGCGATCGAGGCGGACGGAGTGGTCAAGGGCTGCCCGTCGCTCCACAAGGGCGATTACGGCGGCGGCAACATCCGCGACGGCGGCCTGACCGAGATCTGGCTGGCGATGCAGGACTCGGTCCGGCCCAATGTCGAACGGCCGGCCTGGGGCTTTTGCGGAAGCTGCTATTACAAGTCGGTGTGCAAATCGGGCTGCACCTGGACGGCCGGAGCGCTCCTCGGCGTGCCCGGCAACAACCCGATGTGTGACCACCGCGCCCGGACTCTTCGCGAGGCGGGGATGCGCGAGCGGTTCGAGCAGGTCTCGGCGGCGGCCGACGAGCCTTTTGCTCAAGGGTTGTGGCGACTCGTCCTCGAGACGGCGGACGGCGTGGAGCTGCCCGAAACCGCCTATCCGCCCTCGCCCCAGCCCAACAATCCGGACGGCGAGATCCTGCTCTGCCGGCGCTGCGGCCATTATTCGTTCGAAGGCGACGACGGCTGCATGAAATGCGGAGCGCCGCTCGTCGCCGAGCTTCCGCGCGGCGATTTCGCCGGGCCGCGGGAGATGGAGGATGTGCTCGGGCGGCTGGCCGAGATCGACGCCCGCCATGCCCGCCGCCTGGCGGAGATCAGGGCGTCGCGCGCAGTCGCGGCCGAATGACCGGCTAGGCGCGGTCGGGGGCGACGCAGCCGGCGACGAGGTAGAGGATGATCGCGACCGGGCCCAGCACGAACAGGCTGAGGACCGCGGCGAGGCGGATGAGCGTCGCGTCGGCTCCGCAAGCGTCGGCGAGGCCGGCGCAGACGCCCATCATCTTGCCATTGGCTTTGTCGAGGGTGAAAGGACCGTTCATGGCGCCTTTCCTTCACTGTCGTGGCGATTGCTCGCGATTATTGGCGATTTTCTGATCGTCCCCACCGGGGTCCGGACGGTCAGATGATCTGACCGGCCGGGCCGACGGCGGCGGAGATGAACAGGGTCGCGGCGAAGATGGCGCCGATGGCCGAAACCGCGATGTGCTGCAGGCTGGTGAGGTTGAAGGTCATTTCTAGTCTCCCTGAATTCGACCGTCCGGACCATCCGTCGGTCATGCCAACAAGGTTTGCAGGGAGCGTGCCAAATCGAAGAAATGGCGGAAATACGCCATTCCATCAGCCACCGCCAAAAAGGCGGCAACTATCCGGCCTCAACTATTGGGAAATTCCGCCGATACTTGGCGGACGCATTCGGACGATCCCGTCCGATCGCGGACAGGCTCAGTCGGCGGGATTGTGCTCGGCGAGGAAGCGCTCCACCCGCCTCAGGAAGTCGACCGAGTTCGCGGGCTTGGAGAAACCGTGTCCCTCCTCGGGATAAAGCACATATTCGTGCGGCCTGCCCAACTTCTGCAGAGCCTCGTGGAGCTTCGTCGACTGGGACGGCGGCACCCTGGTGTCGTCCTTGCCGTGCGCGATGAGGAGCGGAATCCGGATGTCCCGGGCCAAGGCGAGGGGCGACACCTTTTCCAGATCGAACTTCGAATCGCCGCGGATGCGGTCGCGCCAGTCGCGATAATAGCGGCGGGCGATCCAGGTCGAAGGGTCGTAGCGGAGCATCGACCTAATGTCGGAAACGCCGGCCAGGCTGATCGAGCAGCGATAGATGTCGGGATTCCTGGCGGCCGCCCACAAGGAGGCATAGCCCCCGTAGGATGCGCCCATGATGCACACCCTTTTCGAATCGACGATGCCTTGGCCGACCAGCCAGCGCACGCCGTCGTCGAGATCGTCCTGCATCTTGCGTCCAAACTCGCCGGACGCCGCATCGACGAAGGCCTTGCCGTAGCCGGTCGAGCCCCGGAAATTGGGCTGAAGGACGGCGTAGCCGCGATTGGCGAGGAACTGGACCCAGGGATTGTAGGTCCAGGTGTCGCGAATGAACGGCCCGCCGTGAGGCAGGACGATCAGCGGCAGCCCCCTGCCGCCCCGGCCGAGCGGCTTCGTCAGATAGGCCGGAATGGCGAGCCCGTCGCGCGCCGGATAGGTGACCGGCTCGACCGGCGCGAGCGGCTTGCCGTCAAGGGAATCATAGGCTGTGGCAAGCACGGCCAGGGAGCGCTTGGCGCGATCGTAGAGATAATAGGTGCCCGGGTCCGAGCCGGCGGTGGACCGGACGACCATCATTCCGTCCGTGGCGTCGCGGGAAACGATCCGGTTGGACCGGCCGGGGAGCGCCTTGTCGATCTTGTCCTGGATCGCCTGCATGGCCTTGTCCAGCCAGGCCGTCCGCTCGCGCTCGTCGGTGTACAGGATTGCGTCCGGCTCACCCGTCCGCTGCGACCTAACGATCGAGTCGACGTCGACCCGCGGGTGCTCGAAGACGGGCTCGCCAAGCGTGTCGGTGAGGAAATCGTAGCGATAGACGCCGTAGCGTCCGGTCGTCTTGTTGGCGATGGCATAGCCTTTGTTGCTGCTCGCGATCGGGACCAGGGTCTCGAGATTGGTGAGGCTAAGAGCGGCGCTCCTCTTGCCCTTGATCTTCCGGAAGGCCTGGCCGTCGCGCTCGCGATAATAGAGCCACCAGCTGTCGATATCGCTGCCGAGCCCGGCGCGGACGGTTCCCGTCGGGTCGGCGTACCAGCTCCAGACGCCCGGCTGGGCGGCGGCGATCTGGGTCGATTTGAGCGTGGCGAGGTCGACCCGGAGCACGGACGGGGATTCGAAGAATCCGCGCTGGGCCGACAGCAGGACATAGGCGCCGGCGGGATCGACGAAGACTATCTCGCCGCCGTAGAGGCCGCCGACCTTGCCGCCGGCGAGCGCCTTGAGCTCGCCCGTGTCGAGGTCTCGAAGGAACAGGCGGATCATCGGCACCTCGAAGCCCATGACCTTGCCCTTGCCGAAGACGCTTAGCAGCACTCGGCGGTTGCCGGCCCACCGGAGCGCCATCACCTCGAATTTCTCGCCGAGGTCGATCCGGGTGAAACGGCTCGGGTCCCCCTCTATGTCGTAGACGATCACCGCCTTCTGCTCGCCGGCGACGGCAACGGCGACGATGCGCTTGCCGTCGGGCGAGATTTCGGGACTGGCGTAGTTCGCGAGGGCGCCGAAGGCTTCGACCGGGATCCGCTCGGGGACGGCGGCCGCCGCCGCCATGGCGGTGAGCGACGCCGCGACCGCGGCGGCCCATTTGGCGATTATTCTCAGCATGTCCGCCCCCGGATGATGGCCGAAAGCAACCCTAGGGTCATGGCGGCGGCTGGCAAGTCCTTACCGGCCTTAAAGAAAAGCCCCGCCCGGATGGCTCCGGGCGGGGCTCTTTCCCCTGACAAGTGCAGCCGCGGGTCAGGCGGCGCCGCTCGCCAGGGCCGCGAGCAGGAGCAGTGCGACGATGTTGGTGATCTTGATCATCGGGTTCACCGCCGGGCCGGCGGTGTCCTTGTAGGGATCGCCGACCGTGTCGCCGGTGACGGCGGCCTTATGGGCTTCCGAGCCCTTGCCGCCGTAATTGCCGTCCTCGATATATTTCTTGGCATTGTCCCAAGCGCCGCCGCCCGAGGTCATGGAGATGGCGACGAACAGGCCCGAGACGATCACTCCGAGGAGAAGGGCGCCGAGGGCGGCGAAGCCCTGCTCCTTGCCGGCGATCGCCGCGATCACGAAATAGACGACGATCGGGGTCAGCACCGGAAGAAGCGAGGGGATGATCATCTCCTTGATCGCCGCCTTGGTGACGAGATCGACGGTGCGGGCGTAATTGGGCCTCGAGGTGCCGTCCATGATGCCCGGGTTGGAGCGGAACTGCTCGCGCACGTCGAGGACGACATTGCCCGCCGCGCGGCCGACGGCGGTCATGCCCATCGCCCCGAACAGATAGGGGAGGAGCGCGCCGAGCAGCAGGCCGACGACGACGTACGGGTTGGACAGCGAGAAATCGATGCCCGCCGAGCCGATGCCGAGCTCGCCGGCATAATGCTTGAGGTCGGTCGTGTAGGCGCCGAACAGGACCAGAGCGCCGAGCGCGGCCGAGCCGATCGCATAGCCCTTGGTCACCGCCTTGGTGGTGTTGCCGACCGCGTCGAGGGCGTCGGTGCGGGTCCGCACGTCCTCCTCCATCCCGGCCATCTCGGCGATCCCGCCGGCATTGTCGGTGACCGGACCGTAGGCGTCGAGGGCGACGACCATTCCGGCGAGCGCGAGCATCGCGGTCGCCGCGAAGGCGATTCCGATGAGGCCGGCCAGCTGATAGGAGACGATGATCCCGACGCAGATGACGAGGGTCGGGAGCGCCGTCGATTCGAGGCTGATCGCCAGGCCCTGGATGACGTTGGTGCCGTGGCCGGTCTGCGAGGCCTTGGCGATCGAGCGGACCGGGCGGTAGTTGGTGCCGGTATAATATTCGGTGATCCAGACGATGAGGCCGGTCACTCCGAGGCCGACCAGCGAGCACCAGAACAGGTCCATGCCGGTGAAGCCGCCGCCGACCGCGGTCCGAGCGACGTCGGACGCGACATCGCTGCCCGCGGCTTCGGCCGCTCCGCCGATGACCGCGTTCATGTCTCCGCCCAGGGTCTGCCACATGACGTAGAAGATGGCGGGAATGGAGAGGGCGGCCGTCGTCCAGAAGCCCTTGTAGAGGGCGCCCATGATCGACTGCTTGCCGCCGAGACGGACCATGTAGGTGCCGATGATCGAGGTGATGATGCAGACTCCGCCGATGATCAGCGGAAGGCTCATCAGCGCCAGCATCTGCTCGGCTCCGGCGTTCACGAGCAGGGCGATGAGGACCATGGTGGCGCCGACGGTTACGACATAGGTCTCGAACAGATCGGCGGCCATTCCGGCGCAGTCGCCGACATTGTCGCCGACATTGTCGGCGATGACGGCGGGGTTGCGGGGGTCGTCCTCGGGGATTCCGGCCTCGACCTTGCCGACGAGGTCGGCGCCGACGTCGGCGGCCTTGGTGAAGATGCCGCCGCCGAGACGCGCGAAGATCGAGATCAGCGAGGCTCCGAAGGCCAGAGCGACGAGGGCGTCGACGACCTCGCGATCGTTCGGGGCATGGCCCTGGACGCCGACGAGGAAGTAGAAGAAGACCGAGATGGCGAGGAGCGCGAGGCCGGCGACCAGCATTCCGGTGATCGCTCCGGCCCGGAAGGCGACGGTGAGGCCGCGCTGGAGGCTGGAGCGGGCGGCCTCGGCGGTGCGCACGTTGGCCCTCACCGAGATGTTCATGCCGATGAAGCCGGCGGCGCCCGAAAGCAGCGAGCCGATGACGAAGCCGACGGCCTCGATGGGGCCGAGGAAGAGAAAGACCAGGGCCGCGACGACCACGCCGACGACGGCGATCGTGGTGTACTGGCGGCGGAGATAGGCGTTGGCGCCCTCCTGGATGGCGGAGGCGACCGCGACCATGCGCTCATTGCCGGCCGAGGATTTGAGCACCTGCATGCTGGTGAGGATGCCGTAGAGCACCGCGGCCACTCCGCAGGCTATGGCAATGAGCACGACGGTCATGAAAAGGTCCTTCCCCTTGGAATTCGAAAGCCGGGCAGGGCGATGGCCCCGGCGCGGACGCGCCCGGATGTGCCGCGCCCTTTAGGGGGCTTGAGCGCGGGATTCAACCGTCCGCCGCCGCTTCGGCGCGCGTCGGCGCGAAAAGCCGAAGTTCACGAGTTGGACGAGTTGGACGAGTTGGACACGGGATCGCGTTTTTTCGGCACTCCAGGCCGGCACTCTCTCCTGGCCAAAGGACATAAAGGCCCGCATGTCGGGCTGAAGAATCCTTCGCTATCGGCATGGCGTGGGAGTCCGAGGTCGGGCCGTCAAGGCACGCACCGGGCAAGCATGAATCTGACCCCCAAACAGTCTGTTGGAACATAATCAGAACGGGGAGGTATTTCAACCCGTCAGCGATGTTGCCATCCCAGCCGCGGCGGCAGCGGCAAGGCGACCCCCGCGTCGACAATCCTGAGGCCTGTCCCTTCGCCCAGGCTGCCGATAGGGCTGAGCGGCAGACCGAGCGCATCCTGCAGGGCGAGGATCTCCGCCGCCCGCCCGGGCGAAGCGGTGAACAGCAATTCATAGTCGTCGCCGGCCGTCGCGGCTTCCAGCCGCGCCTCCCGTCCGTCCCCGACCGCGGTCAGCAGCGACTCCGACAGGGGAACCAAAGCGAGATCGATCTCGGCCGCCGTGCCGCTGGCGTCGGCGAGCCGCGCCGAATCGATCAGCAGGCCATCCGAGACGTCCATCATCGCCGTGACGAGCGGCGCCAGCCTCTGACCGGCCTCGAGCCGCGGCCGCGGGTTGCGGTAGCGCTCGACCAGCGCCTCGCTGAGGCCGCGCAGGCCGGCGCCGGAATCCCCGATCGTTCCGCTTACCCAGAGCTGGTCGCCCGGCCTGCCGCCGGCGCGCGAGGGTACCGGCCCGTCCGACTCGCCGATCGCGGTGAGGGCCAGGGTGCGGGCGCCCGCCCCGCGCACCGTGTCGCCGCCGACCAGCGGCAGGTCGAAGGCGGCGAGCGCGGTGCCGAGGCCGCTGACGAAGGCTTCATCCCATTCGCGGTCGCCGAGGCTGTAGCCGAGCAGGACTCCAAGCGGCCGGGCGCCCTTGGCGGCGAGGTCGGAGAGGTTCACGGCGAGCAGCTTCCAGGCGACGTCGCCGGGAGGATCGTCGGGGAGGTAGTGGACGCCCTCGACGAGCATGTCGTGGGTGAGGACGAGGCTGCGGCCGCCGATTTCGAGGACGGCCGCGTCGTCCAGCAGGCCGCGCGCGGCGGGATGGGTGGCCAGCGCGCGAAGCGATTCGATGAAGGCGGATTCGTCCATCTTGCCTCCCTACCGCGAAGCGGTGGGGAGGGGGACCATGCGAAGCATGGTGGAGGGGTGACTTGTCGAGGCCCGCGTCAGATCACCCCTCCACCACCTTCGGTGGTCCCCCTCCCCATCCTGCGGATGGGGAGGCAATCACTTCCTCACGTCCTTCGCCACGGCGTCGAGGATGCCGTTGACGAAGCCGGCCTCCTTCTGGCCGTAGAAGGCCTTGGCGACATCGACATATTCCGAGATCACGCTCCCGGTGGGGACGTCGATCCGCGCCGCCAGCTCGTAGGCGCCCGCGCGCAGGATCTGGCGCATCGGGCGGTCGAGGCGATGGAGGGGCCAGTCCGGGGTCAGCCGGGCGGCGATGGCGGCGTCAAGCTCGGCCTCGCGGGCGGCGACCCCGCTCACCAGATCGTCGAAGAAATCCACCTCCGCGTCCTGATATTCGACGCCCTCTATGGTCGCGCCGAGGCGGTGATGGTGGAATTCGTGGAGCAGCTTGGGCACCGGCGTCTCCTCCATCTCCCGCTGATAGAGCGCCTGCACGGCGGCGAGGCGGGCGGCGGAACGGGAGCGCGAGCGGTTGGAGAGTGGCGGCATCGTCGGCGCGCCATAGCGGCGGCGGGGACGGGGTGGGAAGCGCTTTTGCGCGCTTGTCCCGGGCCGGCGACATCCGCGGGCGGAAAGCGGATGTTAATCCCCGACGGTCGAGGATGGCCTATGAGAATCTTCGCCCTTGCTCTTCTGCCGATGATAACGGGCGGGTGCGGGGCCGGAACCGAGGGCAATATGGTGAAACCGCCGAACGACACGGTCGTCGAAATGGGCCCGCCCGCCGCCGGCACGACGGCCGGGAAGCCGTATCACACCGTGAAGCCGAGGCCCGAAATCCCGGACGATTGCCCGCTCGCGGTGGGATTCGCCAGTTATGGCGCCGGGATCGATCTGCAAACCTACAGGTCCATAGTCGATCTGCTGGAGTCCGACGCTGCAGTCCTTGCCGGGGATCCCTATCGGTGGGGCCGCGAAGGCGAAGTTGTGCTCTGTGTCACACCCCGGAGCACGGCGGATGCCGAGCGTCTCTTCCACCTGATCAAGGCGGCCTTCCCTGCCGAGCCTCACGGGCCTCTGGGCGTAAGAACCAAAAGCGGCCTGAGCCACCAGGTGAGCGGCTAGGACGGACGGATTCCTCGCTCGGGCCGACGCGGACCTTCTGCCGTACCTCCGACTTCGATTGAGGCGTGGCCTTGACACTTTCCGGGCCGGAGCGTGAGACCCGGCCATGGACCAGAATCTCCACGTCTCCACCATCGCCCACCTCATCCAGCTGGCGATCGCGCCGGTCTTCCTGCTCGCGGGGATCGCCGGCCTGCTCAACGTCCTCACGTCGCGCCTGGCGCGCGTCGTCGATCGCGGCCGGAGCCTGGAGCGCGACTTCGTCTCGTTCGACGAGGACACGAGGGAGCGGGCCAGCGAGGAATTGCTGATCATCATCCGGCGGATGAAGATCGTGAACCTCGCCATCACCGCCTGCACCGCCAGCGCCCTGTTCGTCTGCCTGGTGGTCGCGATCCTGTTCGTCGCCGACCTCGCCCAGATCGCCTTCGCCCGGCCGACGGCGGTGCTGTTCATCGTCGCGATGAGCCTGCTCATCGTCGGCCTCACCCTCTTCCTCGCCGAGATCCGCCTGGCGGCGCGCTTCGTCAGCATCCGCCACGACCTGCTGCCGCGGCCGGGGCGGGAGCGCTCGACAGGGGAGTAGCGCCGCCTTAAGCTTCGCCGATGGAAGCGACGGACGTTCAATTCGCCGGGTCGATCCCGGAATTTTACGATCGCTGCCTCGGGCCCTTCCTTTTCGACCCTTACGCCGACGATCTCGCCGCCCGCGCCCGACCCCTGCACCCGGGGCGGATTCTTGAAACGGCCGCCGGCACGGGCATCGTCACCGCCGCCCTCGCCCGCGCCTTGCCGGAAGCGGAGATCGTCGCCACCGACCTCAACCCCGACATGCTGCGAGTGGCCGCTACCAAGCCCGATACAAATCGAGTGACCTTCGCGCCTGCCGACGCGCAGGCGCTGCCTTTCCCGGAGGCCGCCTTCGACCTCGTCGTCTGCCAATTCGGCGCGATGTTCTTCCCCGACCGGATCGCGGCCTATCGCGAAGCGCGCCGGGTGCTTCGGCCGGGCGGCGCCTTCCTGTTCAATGTCTGGGACCGGCTCGAGGCGAACCCGGCGTCCCAGGCCGTGGCCGAGGCGGTCGCGGCGCTCTTCCCGGGCGATCCGCCCAGCTTCCTCAGCCGAATCCCCTTCGGTTATCACGACAGGGCCGCGGTCGACGCCGACTTGCGCGCCGCCGGCTTCGCCAACGTCGATTCGGAGACGGTGCCCAAGCGAAGCCGGGGCGACGCCCGCGCCCTCGCCCCCGGCCTGTGCCAGGGCTCGCCGCTGCGCGCCGAGATCGAGGCGCGAGCGCCCGAGCGCCTGGAAGAAGCCACCGCGGCGGCCTTGTCGGCCCTGGTCCGCCTCCATGGCGACCCGGTCGATGCCGCCATGTCCGCCCACGTCTTCACCGCCCGGCCATAGTCGGCGCGAGCCCTGCTCCGGCTTGTAGGAAGGGAATCCCGCTGATAGGCCACGGCCGTCAACAGGAGAAAAACGGGATGACTTCGGCAAAATCGGAACCGTCGGCAAATGAGCGGGGCGAGAGTGAGAAGGCCGAGTGGGTCCAGCCGAGCGTCACTCAGTTCGACGTCAGGGACGCCGAGTCAAGCGACGGCCCCGGACCGGACGGCGGACTCGCCTCCTGATCTTCCAGCCCGCGATCCGCCCGGCGCGGGATGAAGAGCCCCTCCTATCTGGTCGCGTCCCGTCAGGGCATCTACGCTGCCACTCGCTCGGATTGCCGAAAGCTCGTCGACGGCGCGTTTTTCGGAATCGTCTGCGTGGAGAGCGAGGTCTTCGCGTTCCGCCACGATCCGGAGCCGAGCGAAACCGAGCCCCTCTCGGGCCGAATCGTCCATTACAGCTGGCGGGACGGAGCGCTCAGCGAGCGCGGAATCGTCGCCGACCGGCTGGACCATAATTGCCACCAGCTCGATTGCTTCGACGACGCCTTCTTCCTCGTCGACACATTGAACCAGACGATCCTCGAATATGGTCCGGACTGGACGCCCGTAGCGGCTCACCGGATCCTTCCCCCGGCCCCGAGGGACGGGCCCGGCCACGCGCATATCAATTCGATCGCCGGCAATGCGGACACCGTCTGGGTCATGCTCCACAACGGCAAGCGCGGGAGGCCGAGCGAGATCGTCGAGCTCGACCGGGGCTTCCGGGAACGCCGCCGGATCGAGCTTCCCTGCGCCGGCTGCCACGACGTCGCGCCATTGCCGGACGGGCGACTGCTCACCTGCCTGTCGCCGCGCGGCGAGATCGCTTTCGTGCCGGGCGAGACCCACAAGATCGACGAGATGTGGACTCGGGGTCTGGTGGTCGGCCCGGACGAGATCGCCGTTGGAAGCTCGCTTTACGGGAACCGGGTCGCACGGGCCCTCCTGCCGGGCTTCCTCACCTTCCTCGACCCCGTCGACCATCGCCGCCTCGGCCGCCTCTTTCTGCCTGCGGGCCCGACCCAGATCCGGCGCGTCGAAGCCTAGTTCGCGCCCCTGGCTTGCGAAAAGCTGAAATCCGGTTCAACTTCGCCGCCGGGGAGAGACTATGGCAACGATCGCGGCCAGTGCCGACAAGGAGCCGCGCACCGAGCGCGGCCGCAAGACGCTTCGGCGCCTGATCGAGGCCGCCGCGGCCGAGTTCGGCGAGCGCGGCTTCCACGAGGCGGCGATCACCGGGATCACGCGCCGGGCCGGAGTCGCGCTCGGCACCTTTTACACCTATTTCGAGAGCAAGGAGGAGGTGTTCCGGGCCCTCGTCCTCGACATGAGCCGGGCGACGCGCGCCCATGTCGCGGAGGCGGTCAAGGGCGCTCCGGACCGGCTCGCGGCCGAGCGGATCGGGCTCGAGGCGTTCATCGCCTTCACCCGACGTCATCCGGAGCTCTATCGGATCATCGAGGAGGCGCAGTTCGTCGCCCACGACGTCTATCGCGAGCATTATCTCAGCTTCGCCGACGCCTATCGCCGCAACCTCGCCGGAGCGCGCGAACGCGGCGAGATCGCCGACGGCGGCCACGGCGCCCGCGAGGACGAGGCGCGCGGCTGGGCGCTGATCGGGATGAGCGTCTTCCTCGGCATGCGCTACGGCCTGTGGGACGAGGATCTCAGCCCCGGCGAAGTCGCCGATATCGCCATCGAGCTGGTTTCGGAAGGCCTGAGGAAGAGGTGATCTTCGCCGACTTCCCCGACCTGATCGCACGCCGCGCGGAGCTTAGCCCGGGCTCGGTCGCGCTCGAGGAGCTCGCAACCGGCCGAAGCCTGACTTATGCCGGTCTCGACGACCGCGCCGACCGGGTCGCCAGCCTGCTCGAGGCGCGCGGAGTCGGCGGGGGCGACCGGGTCGCGATCCTCTGCCGGAACCGGCTCGCCTTCTTCGAGGCCCTGTTCGGCTGCGCCCGTCTGGGCGCGATCCTGGTGCCGTTGAACTGGCGGATGCCGGCGGCCGAGCTGGATCCCTTGCTCGCCGATTGCGAGCCCCGGCTGCTCCTTCACGGCGGCGAGGACGAGGCCACCGTGCGACGTCTCTCCACACCGCCGGCGACGCTCGATCTCGACCGCGACTATGAGCCGCTGGTCGACTCGGCGGTCCCGCGGCCCCGCCGGGCCCACTGGCCGGCGGACGGCATCTGGTATCTGCTCTATACGTCCGGGACGACGGGCCGGCCGAAGGGCGTGATCTACACCTACAAGATGGCGCTCGCGAACCTCGTCAACATCGGCACCGCCATCGGCCTGGGCGCGTCCGACACCCATTTGAGCTTCCTTCCCCATTTCCACACCGCCGGAATCAACCTCCACGCCTTGCCGACCCTTCTCCAGGGCGGCCGGGTGCTCCTCCTGCCCGGCTTCGAGGCCGAGGCGGTGGTGAGGCTGCTCGAGGCGCGTCGGCTCGACACTTTCTTCGCCGTCCCGACGGTCTACCAGTCGCTGGCCGACCATCCCCGCTTCGGAACGGCGCCGCTCGGCCATGTCCGCCACTGGGGCTGCGGCGGAGCGCCCTTGCCCGACGCCCTCGCCCGCCGCTGCCGCGATCTCGGCCTCAGGATCTGCAACGGCATGGGCATGACCGAGACCGGACCGACCGCCTTCCTCGCAGCGCCGGCGGACGCCTGGGAGCGGATCGGCTCGGTCGGCAAGCCCCAGCTCCTGGTCAGCGTCCGGATCGTCGGCGAGGACGGCGCCGACGTGCCGGATGGCGAGGTCGGCGACCTGCTCTTCGCCGGGCCGGCGGTGACTCCGGGCTATTGGAACGACTCCGAGGCGACCCGGGCCGCCTTCACGGCCGACGGCTGGCTCAGGTCGGGCGACCTCGCCCGGCGCGATTCCGACGGTTTCTACTGGGTGGCGGGGCGGCGGAAGGAGATGTTCATCTCGGGCGGAGAGAATGTCTATCCGGCCGAGGTCGAGAATGTGCTCGCCGGCCATCCGGCGGTGGCGGAGGCGGCCGTGGTCGCCGCTCCGGATCCGCGCTGGGGCGAAGTGGGAACGGCCTTCCTAAGGCTCGCCGAGGGCCGGCCGAGGCCCGCCGAGGCCGAGCTTCAGGCCTGGTGCCGCGCCCGGCTCGCCGCCTACAAGGTGCCGGCGAGCTTCGAATATGTGGAAGATTTCCCGCGCACCGCTGCGGGCAAGGTGCAGAAGCATCTTCTGGCCTGTGCGCCGGCCGGCTATGCCGCCGCCGAGGTGGCGGCGGCTGGGTAGGCCCCACCCTCCCCGAAGCGAGCTCGGGGAAGGTGGGGAAGAGGGCCGCTAGGGCAGGAAGTCGCCCTGGACGAGCGAACCGTCGTTGATGCTGACCTGGATGACCAGGTCCGCGACTCCGTCGCCATTGACGTCGCCCTCGACCAGCCAGTCCGTGCCCGACTGATAGGCGCGAAGCTCTCCGGCGACTCCGTGGAACGCATTGGAGCCGATCCAGCTGAACGACTGGTCGCCCGCGAGGCCGGTGTTGGCGTCGATCTTGGAGAGATCGATCTTGTCAGTGCCGGAGGTGAAGTCGAGGATATGGTCGGCCGATCCGCCGACGCTATCCGACGTCTTGTTGTAGCGGAAAATGTCCGCCCCGCCGCCGCCGGTGAGCTGGTCGGCGCCGGCATTGCCCTGGAGGATGTCGTTGCCCTGACTGCCGGTGATCGTGTCGCCATTGGCCCCGCCGAAGACCCGGAACGATCCGTCCTCCTCCGCCGAGCCGTTGAAGATCAGGGTCTCGCCTCCTCTCAGCTTGGCGCCGTCGACGGTCAGCTGGAGCCCGGCGGCGACGTTGCCGTCGGTCATGGTGAGGTTGTAGCTGTAGCTTGTGCCCAGCGCTCCGTAGCGCGTGTCCTGCGCCGAGAGCAGTCCGAGGCTCTCGATGCCGACCAGCTGACCCGCCCCGAAGGTCAGGGTGTAGTTGCCGCGCAAGGCGAGCTGGTCGATTCCGGCGCCGCCGTTGACCACGTCGCTAGCCCCGAAATGGCCGTCGGAGCCGAACAGGAAGACGTCGTTCTTCGCTCCGCCGGTGAGCGCGTCGATGCCGCGCCCGCCGTAGATGAAGAAGCTGCCGTCGGTTTCCGCCGAGCCGTTGAAGGTGAGGTTCTCGCCAACGCGAAGCTTGGCGCCGTCGACCGTCAGCTGAGCGCCCGAAGCCACGTTCACGTCGCGCGTGGTGAGGTCGTAGCTGTAGGTATGGCTACCGGAGTCCCCGAAGCGCGTGTCGTTGCCCGACAGCAGGCCGATCGATTCGACCCCGAGCACGCCGGTGCCGAAGGTGAAGGCGGCTCCGCCCTGCAGAGCGATCTGGTCGATTCCGGCGCCGCCGTCGACGGCGTCGTTCCCGTCCATCGCGCTCCCGAACAGGAAGACGTCGTTGCCCGAGCCGCCGATGCCGGTGTCGTTGCCGCCCTCGACGAACCACAGGAAGTCGTTGCCGGCGCCGCCGTCGAGGATGTTGTTGGCAGCATTGCCGCGCAGCGTGTCGTTGCCGGAGCCGGAACGCGCGTTCTCGATCGTGGCGCCGTTGGCGATGGTGAAGCCGCCGTAGATGCCGTAGGCGTACGAAACCCAGCCACCGCCGCCGGCCTCATATTTGAGCGTCGCGGGACGCAGGTCGATGTTGGCGTCCCTGGCGCCGTCGTAGACGATCTCGTCGATCCCTCCCGCGTCCCAGATCGACGAATAATAGGTGCCTTGGCCCTGATAATAGCCGTCGCGGGGCGTCGCCGCATTGGTGGCGTCGTGTTGGGCCGGCTGGCCGGTCGCGGAATCGATGTAGACCGCCGCTTGGTTCACGTCCTTCAGTACGTAGGTGTTGTTGCCGGTGGCCCAATCCTCGTTGACGCCATATTTGTCCTGGATGACGGCGATGTCGAGCGCCATCAGGCTGCCGAGCCAGCCAAAGCCCTCGTTGTTGGTCTCGGCGGAGCCGTAGGGCGAGCTTTCCCATCCATCATTGTAGGACATCATCGTATAAATGCCCTGATTGAGGCCGTACGTTCCGGCCCCGCCGTCGTCGCCGGGGACGCCGTTGGTCTGCACCCCCGGCATGATGCTCGAGCCGCCGCCGTCGTCATGCGGGTGCGCGAGCCCCATGCCGTGGCCGAATTCGTGGATCAGGGTGACGAATGAGAAGCCGCCCTGCTGAAGCATCTGGGCGCTCCAGCGCTCGTCGGCGGAATTGAACTGGGCGACGCCCTCGTCCTGATAATCGGGCGGGTTCATCGACCCGAGCAGTGAAATGCCCGGTCCCGGCGTGCCGGGATAGGACCAGTAGAAGAAATCGGCGTCGAAGCCGTCGCCGTCCACACCGGCGGCATATTTCATGCCGGCCTCGGGACCCAGTGGGCCGGGCTTGTACACGATCGTTGGGTCGCGTTCGTAAAGGTGGGTCGTCGTGTTCAATGTGTAATTGGAGACGAAGACCACGTCGGCGACTTTGGAGAATTCCGCGGCCGCGGTCAGCACGGCCTGGATTTCGTACTGATACGGATCCTGGGCCGTAAGCTGGACCGGAATGGTCGCGCCGTCGCTCGCATAGATATCGCCCTGGCCCGCGAAATAGATGAAGACGACGTTCTTGCCCGGGAAGCCGAGGGAATTGCCCACGACGGTGGCCGGATCCGCCGCCGGTTCCCCCGTCGGCCGCGGACCGTCGTTGCCGTCCGGATTGCGCACCGCGACATGCTCGCGGTTGACCATGACTCCGCCCCAGTCGATCGAGTGGAGCGGGCTCGAAATGTCATAATGCGTGGTATAGACTGTGGCTCCACTCGCGGTGATGGCGAAAATCTCGTAATTGCCGGCGAAATCGCCGAAGCCGTCGCCGTCATTGTCGAAGGAGCCGGCGCTGACATAGAAGGTGCCCGTGTAAGGCGCCTCGAACGTCATGAGCGCATCGAGCCCCTGCGGCGTGTTCGGCCCGCCGCCATCCGCGTTGCCGAGCAGCTTGCCGGTGGAATCGTAGATTTCGAGATAGGAATCGGCGAGGGGGACGCCGCTGTTTTCCGCGCCCGGAATTCCGCCCGCACGGGCATATTGTCCGAACTGGTAGGTGTGGCCCTGCGTCAGCGTGACCTTGAACCAGTCGGTGTCGCCGGGCGTGTCGATTGCCGCCAGGACGTGGTTGGGATCGTCGACCACCAGCGTGCCGGTGGTGTTCTTGGTGGCCTCATAGCCGTCGACGAGGGCGGTGGGGCCTGGGATGTACCAGGCGGATTCGACCGGCTGGTAGTTGGCTGGGACGCTGATCAGCTTCGACCCGCCGGCGGAGCCGGCGTCGAGGCCGATATGCCGGGCCGCCGCGTGCGGTGCGAAGAGCCCGCGCGAATAAGTGTCGTAGCCGAATGTGGCGGCATGCTCGCTCTGCGCGAACAGGCGCGACGAAAAGATATTCTGCCCAAATCTCGGCATCCCTTATTCTCCCTGGATCAGTTTTGGCATGAAAGCGGGCGTGAGGACGCCGCCGCCACCTTGCGGATCGGCTGCGTCATCAAGCCTGAGGCTCGTACGTCGTTGAACGGACTGGGCGGATGGACGCCGGACCAATGGCGCGTTCGGAACGCCTGCCGGAGCAGAGAAGCAACCTCGGTTGCAGCGCGCGGTCGAGCCCCAATTTTCGCCTTTCGAACAGCTAAGGAGGGTTAAAAAGCTGTTAACGCTGGCTCAAACCCGCGCCCTCCCCTTCGGTTCCGAAACGAACGGAACCTGTTGGAAATACGTAGAGAATGTCTGCGGAAACTACGTATGACGGCGCTGACGGCAGGACGGCTCGGCCTAAGGGACCTGGATGGAAGCCGCGAGGGAGCGCCCTAACCGGGCTCCCCTGGAATATCCCACATAGTCGGGAGGGTGGTGCCGCTTGGGTGACTCGAACACCCGACCCCATCATTACGAATGATGTGCTCTACCGGCTGAGCTAAAGCGGCGCTCCTCTGGGGAGGGCGCGCGTCTATCAGCGGCGGCCGGCGATGACAAGCGGCGCTCGGGCGGTTCACAAAGCTTAACGGTTTTTCAACCACGTCCGGTGCAGGGTCCGCTCACTGGGGAGCACAAGGACCGCCTGATGGACAGCCTGCGGGCATTTGACGAGCAGTCGGACTATGGCGCGGTCGAGGATGACGGCGGCATCGAGGTGCCACCGGAGATCGGCCTCGACGAGCGGCGCATGCATGTGCGCGCCTATAATTACTGGGTCTCGCTGCTCGACGGCCGGGCCTATCCCTCGATCAAGGCGCTCGACCCCGAAGCGCTCGGCGACTTCGGGCCGAACAGCGTCCTGCTCGATTTCTCCGAAGGCGGCGACGACCCGAAGATCGCCTGGCTCGGCGAGGCTCTTCGCGAGGAATGCGACCTGATCGGCGACGTCCGCCGGATCAGCGAGGTTCCCAAGCGCTCGCTCCTTTCCCGGCTGACCGACCATTATATGCAGATCATCGCCAACAAGGCGCCGATCGGCTTCGAGGCCGAGTTCGTCGGGCAGCGCGGCAAGAACACCATGTATCGCGGAATCCTGATGCCCTTCTCGTCGACCGGGGAGGCGATCGACTTCATCTACGGGGTCATCAACTGGAAGGAGATCGCCGACAGCGCGACCGCTTCCGCAATCGCCCACCAGGCCTCGACCGCGCTCGCCGCGGCCGCGCAGCCCGGCGCCGGCCCGGTCTGGGCGGACGGCCCCAATGCCGAGCCGCTCGAGCTCGACCCGGCCGCCGAATCTTCCTGGGACGAGCCCGAGCTCGATCTCGACGCCGGCCTCGCCGACCGCCTCGGAATCGCCCGTGACAGCGCCGACGCCGCCCGCGGCGCCGACCAGCGCAGCCGCGCCGCGCTCTACCGGGCGCTCGGCCTCGCCTATGATTTTGCCCTCGCCGCCGAAGCGGACGGGGACGGCTATGCCGAGCTGCTCGAGGATGCCGGGCTCAAGGCCCAGGCGCGGGCGCCGATGACTCCGGTCGTCAAGCTCGTCTTCGGAAGCGAGTATGACAAGGCGCGACTCACCGAGTTCGCCGCGGCCCTGAGCTGGGCGCGCCGCCAGGCGCTTCCCGCCGGCGGCCTGCGCGAGCGGCTGGAGAGCGACGGCCTGAAAGCCCTCGTCCAGGCCGAGCGCCGCGCCCGCCGGCCCGAGCCGAAGCCCGATCAGGGCGAAGCCGCCCGCGACAGGCTCCGCTCGGCCCGTCCGCTCGGCCATGTCGACATCCCCGGCAAGGAGGAGTTCGTCCTCCTCATCGCCCGACGCGACGAGGTCGGCGGCCTCGCCGTGCTGGCTCCGGTCATGGATGACGCGATGCTCGAGCGGGCCATTCGGAAGGCCGCAGCCTGACCGGGGACCCAGGGCGCCGGGCGAAAAGGTTAGACGTCATGCCGGACTTGATCCGGGATCCACCTTTTTTTCTCCACCTGCCGAAAGGAAGGTGGATGCCGGATCAAGTCCGGCATGACGGGTGATGCGGTTTTAGACTTCGGTGTTCTAGGGCTTGGCCGGACCGGCCGGGAAGGGATGGGCGACCTGAAATTGCGGTCCCGCTTTCTTGTCCTTCCAGAAGACGACCAGGAAGGGCACGTCCTTGCCGCAGAGCCTGACGGCCCAGCGCTCGTAACGCGCGCCCTTGGGGCCGATTCGGAAATTGGCATCCGCCGGGACCCAGCCCTTGGGCATCAGCGACGCTTTCGCGCCGCCCATCTCGCTGCATTTGAGCGCCGGCCCGGCGGCGAATCCGCCCGCTTCGTTCAGGGCCGCCTGGGCGATTTTGGCATCGGGAGCCGCGGTCCGGCCGGTAATCCCGATCTTCGCGAGCGCGGCCGCGTCGGGCGCGGAGCCGAGCAGCAAGGCCAGTAACAACATCATCCTCTCCGGCATTTCATCAGCGGTTGGATCCGCGTGCCGAAATTCTCCGTCCCTTCGATGAAGTCGTCGAACGTCAGCAGCACTCCGCCAGTGTTCGGCACCGTCGAGGCTTCGTCAAGCATGCGCGCGACGCTCTCGTAGGAACCGACCAGGGTGCCCATGTTCAGATTGACGGCGCTTTCCTTGTCGGCGAGCTGGCGGACGTTGGTCGTCGTGCTGGTCTTGTCCGCGGCGCCCTGGAAGCCGAGCCAGGCGATGGCCTCCTCGTCCGCGCCCTCGCGATAGGAGATCCATTTCTCCATCGCCTCGTCATCGGTCTCGGCGGCGATGACCATGAACAAGGCGTAGATGCGGACGTCGCGGCCGGTCCTGGCGGTCGCCGCCATCAGCCGCTCGTTGTTGGGGGCGAAGGCGGTCGGAGTGTTGACGCCCTTGCCCAGGCAGAAGGCGTAATCGGCATATTGCGCCGAAAAAGCGAGGCCTTCGTCCGACGAGCCGGCGCAGATGATCTTCATCTCGCCCTCGGGCACCGGACGCACCCGGCAATCCTCCATCTGGTAATATTCGCCCTTGAAGTGGGAGACTCCGGTTTCCCAAAGCTCCCTCAGGATGTGGGCGTATTCGCCGAGCATCTGGTAGCGGTTGCGGAAATGCTCGTCGCCCGGCCACAATCCCATCTGGCTGTATTCGGGCCGCTGCCAGCCGGTGATCAGGTTGAGGCCGAAGCGGCCGTGGCTGATCGAATCGATCGTGTTGCACATGCGGGCCGCGAACGCGGGTGGGACGACGAGGGTCGGGCAGGTCGCGTAGATCTTGATCTTCTCGGTGACCGCCGCGAGCCCGGCCATCAGCGTGAAGCTCTCCAGCCCATATTCCCAGAACTGGGTCTTGCCGCCGAAGCCCCTCAGCTTGATCATCGAGAGCAGGAAATCGACTCCGTATTTCTCGGCGCGCTGGGCGATATCCTTGTTGAGGTCGAAGCTCGGCATGTATTGCGGCGAATTCTCGCTGACCAGCCAGCCGTTGTTGTTGATCGGAACGAAGATGCCGATTTCCATGGCTTCAGCTCCTTAGGAATTCGAGGACGAGGCGGTTGAAGGCGTCGGGCTCGGTGACGTTGCAGGCGTGGCCGCCCCGTTCGAGCCGGGCCACCTTCGCGTCGGCGAGCTCGCCGGCGAGCAATTCGGAGCAATGCGCCGGAACCAGAACGTCGTCGGCGGCGGCGATGAGCAGGGTCGGGCAGGGCGGGCCGGGCCGGAGCTCGTACGCCCGCGCCGCCGCGATCCGCTTCTCGACGGTCGCGGCCGGAGGGAAGCGCTCGAGCTGGTGCTCCGCTTCGAGGTCGAGCATTCCCGAGTTCATCGAGCTCCACACGGCGGGATAGAGGAAGATCGGCTGGGCCCGGACATAGGCCTCCGGGCCGCCCGCCCGGAGCAGCTCGAGGCGAGTTTCGAAGCAGCGCTCGGTATGAGGGTCGAGCCTCGGCCAGCCGTTGACCACCACCCTTTTCGCCAGCGCGTCGCCGAGCTCGAGCGCGATCATCCCGCCGATGGCATGGCCGAGGAAATAGGGGCGGGTTATCCCGAGCTCGTCCATCAACGCTCGCACGTCGGCGGCCATGGAGCCGATCGAAACCGTCTCGCCGGGCGCTCCGCTCCGGCCGGTCCCGCGATGATCGTAGACCAGGACACGGTAGCGCCGGGACAGGGCCGCGAGGTTCGGAGTCCAATAGGAGCCCGAGCCGCCGACCCCGGGCGACAGGATCAGCACCTCGCCCGCCTCGGGGCCGTGCCATTCGTACCAGAGGCCCCCGGCGTGCGGCATCAGCCGATATGCGCCACGCTGGCGATCTCGACCCGAAGCCCCGGCTTCACCAGCCCGCACTGGATGCAGTAGCGCGCCGGCTTCGCGCCGGGAAAATATTCGGCATAGACGGAGTTCATCGCCGGATAGTCGGCCCAGTCGGTCAGGAAGATGTGGTTGAAGGCGATGTCGGCCATCGTGGCTCCGGCGGCTTCCAGGGTGATCCGGATCGTCTCCAGCACGTGGCGGGTCTGAGCCTCGGCGTCGTCCGGATAGAGAACGGTGCCGCCGGGCCCGAGCGCCAGGGTGCCCGAAACATAGACCGTGCCGCCCGCCTTCGTCCCGGCCGAATAAGGCGCAATCGGAGTTGGGAATTGCGGCGGGTTGATCGATTCGAACGGCATATGGCCTCCGGTTACTGCAATATCCCCCAACCCGTTCGGGCTGAGCTTGTCGAAGCCCTTCCCTGGCGGAGATGGGAAAGGAAGAAGAGGCCTTCGACAAGCTCAGGCCGAACGGGTTGGATGTGCCTCACTCCGCTATCTGCCCGAACGCCCCGCAGAAATCGGCGACCGTCGAAACCCAGCCGAAGAAGGTCTCCACATTGTAGGCGCTTGCTTTCTGGAGATATTCCGGCCCCGCCTGGTGGGTGGCGTCCTCGAGCATGATCCCGAAATATTCGAGGAAGAAGCCGTCGCGCAGGGTCGATTCGACGCAGACGTTCGTGGCGATCCCGACCAGCACGATGTTGCGCACCCCGCGCGAGCGGAGCACCGAATCGAGCTGCGAGTTGAAGAAGCCGGAATAGCGCGTCTTGGGAAGGACGATGTCGCCCGGCTTGGGCGCAAGCGTCTCGACCAGCGCATAGTCCCAGCCGCCGCGGGCGAGCAATTTGCCGTGAAGCTCCGGCCTCGCCCGCATCGTCTTCAGAGCGTTGGACTTGTGCCAGTTGGGCGAGCCCGGCCCGCCCGCCTCGACATAGGCCTCGTCCCAGCCGTTCTGGAAATAGACGATGGGAAGGCCGGCCGCGCGGGCGGTCTCCACTACCCTGGCGCATTGCTCGATCACCACCGCCGCGCCGCCGATGTCAAAGCCGGCGAGATCGAGATAGCCGCCCGGCGAGGCGTAGGCATTCTGCATGTCGACGACGATGACGGCGGTTTCTTCGGCGGCGACCCGGATCGGCTCCGGGCGAGCGGGGAGGGTGACGAGCCGCCTAGCCCTGCCTTCGCTGGTCGCGTCCACGGTCATTGGGGGAATGTTGACCAGAAGGGGCGTTTGCACAATTAAAATCCTCCCCGGAAATACGGGGGAGGATTTCAGTCAGGCCAGCGTCGCGGGAACGCGAATTCCTCCAACGGCTTGCGCCCGCTCGGCACTTCCCGAGCCCGCAATTTCTCCGGAAGGGCTGCCGGATCCCCGATCCGCCCGACCACGGCCGCCGCCTCGATCCGGTAGCGCTCCGGCACTCCCAGCACCTCCCTTGCCCGGTCGAAATCGACTCCGGACATGCCGTGCGCCTGATAGCCCATCCGGGTCGCCTGAAGCGCGAAGCAGACCCAGGCGGCGCCGGCGTCGTAGCTGTGGGTGTGCGAAGTCGCCGGCTCGCCGGTCGCCTTGTCGGTGAAGGGGAGGGTGTCGGAGAGGATGTAGACCAGCACCGAGGCGCTCTGCGCCCAGCTCCGGTTGAACGGCACGAGGAGATCGAGGAAGCGCTCCCAGTCTGGCTCGTCCCGCCGAGCATAGAGGAACCGCCAGGGCTGCGAGTTGAACGCCGACGGCGCCCACCGCGCGGCCTCGAACAAAGTAAGCAGGTCCGCCTCCGGCATAGGCAAGCCGTCGAACGCCCGCGGCGACCAGCGCTCCAGGAACCAGGGATCGACCGGATGATCGGCCTTGCGCTCGGACATCTTCAACTCCTCGCTTCCCCCGCGCCCGCTTCGCGCGGCCGCGCCGGCATGTCCACCCCCAAGGGGTTGCCCCTCGGTGCCGCCGGGGGCATAGGGCGCGCGACTGTTCCGACGGCGCCGAGCGCCGCCCCTTTCGGAGTTCATTATGACCTCGGACATTGTCGCTGGAGCCGAAGCCGCTTCCCCGGGAAGCGGCGCCAGCGACCCTGCGGCGGACCTCTCCGCCGCCGACGTTCAGATCGTCGATGCCCTTGCCCATGCCCTAGTCGACGGCGCCCTTCCCGGCGAGCTCGCCGACTTCACCGACGAGGGCCGCATCGCCGCCGCCCAGTTCATCGCCGCCTGCGCCGCCCGCCGACCGGCCGGGATCGCCCTCGTCCGGGTCGAGCCCCAGGGCGGTGCGCTCGGGCACCGCCGGATGCGGATCGGAATCGTCAACGACGACATGCCTTTCCTGGTCGACAGCGTCGCCAACACGCTCGCCGCCCGCAACCTCACCGTCCACCGCCTGCTCCATCCAGTCGTCTGCGTCACCCGCGACCAGAATGGCGCGCTCGTCTCGGTCGAGCCGCTCTGCGACGAGCCGGAGCGCCGTGAATCGATGATGTATCTCGAGGTCGACCGCGCCGACGCCCGCGGCCGGCGCGAGATCGTCGCCGATCTCCACCGGGTCCTCGCCGACGTCCGCGCCGCGGTCACCGACTGGCGGGCGATGCAGGCCCGCATGCGCCAGGATGCCGAGGAGGCCGGCAACGAGGAAGGCGCCGCCCTGCTGCGCTGGTTCGCCGACGGGGCGATGACGCTCCTGGGCTATGAGGTCGAGAGTCCGGAAGGGCAGCCGACCGACACGCTCGGCCTGTTCCGGATCCCCGGCGAGCCGACCGATCCGGGCGGTGCGCTTGGAGCGATGCGCTATTTCGAGGCCGGCGGCGACGTTCCCTTGCTCGCCAAGGCCGAGCGCCGGGCCTCGGTCCACCGCCGGGTGCCGCTCGACCTCGTCGTCGTTCCGGTCAGGGAAGGCGGCAAGGTCACCGCCATCGGGGTCCATGCCGGCCTTTGGACCAGCGAGGCCTTGAGCTCGCCGGTCGAGGAGGTGCCGCTTCTCCGGCGCCGGCTCCAGCAGCTGGAGAGCGAGTTCGGCTTCGATCCGTCCGGCCACAGCGGCAAGGCGCTCCGCCACGCCGTCACCGCGCTCCCTCATGACCTCCTCGTCAGCCTCAGCGTCGACGCGGTGCGCGAGCTCGTCACCACCGCCATGTCGCTGGCCGACCGGCCCCGGCCGACCCTCGCCCTCGTCCGCTCGATCCTCAAGGGCAACATGTTCGCGTTCGTCTGGCTTCCGCGCGACGAGCTGACCACCCGGCGCCGCCTCGCCATCGGCAAGCTGATCGAGCAGGCGTCGCAGGGCTATATCTCCAACTGGTCGGTCGAATTGGGTGACGGGGACCTCGCCCTGATCCGCTACACGCTCTACGTCGGCCCCGACACTCCGACCCCGGACGTCGCCGAGCTCGACCGCCGCCTCGACGAGATGGTCCGCGGCTGGGAGCCCTCGGTCGAGGAGTCGCTCGGCGAGATCGTCGGCCCGCAGCGGGCCACCCGACTCGCTCTTTCCTATCTCGACGATTTTCCCGAGGCCTACCGGATCGCGGTCCCGCCGCCGGAGGCGGCGCAGGACATATTGCGGATCTGCGCGCTCGACAGCGCCGCCCAGCGCGACGCCAGGCTCTACCGCCATGCGGACGACGAGCCCAAGCGGCTTCGGCTTAACACCTACCGCCTCGCCGAGATTATCCCCCTATCCGACGCGGTTCCGGTGTTCGAGAATTTCGGCTTCCGGGTCCTCGAGGAGCATCCGACCGCGCTGGACGACGGCCGGCTCGGCTACGTTCACGAATTCCTGCTCGAGGTCCGCGCCGGCGAGGCGAGCCAGGTGCTCGACCGGTCGAAGCTGGTCGAACGCGCCATCGCCGAGGTGCTCGAGGGCAAGGCCGAGAACGACCCGTTCAACCAGTTGCTCGTCGCCGCCGCGCTCGCGCCGCGCGACGTCGTCCTGTTCCGCGCCTGGTTCCGCTACCTGCGCCAGGTCGGCCTGTCCTATTCGATGGTGACCGTGGTCGAGGCTTTGCGCCGCGCGCCCGGAGTGGCCCATGGCCTCATCGCCTTGTTCGACGCGCTCCACGATCCCAGCCACGAGGGGCCGCGCGAGGGCGCGATCGAAGCGGCCGAGCGCGCCATCCGCGACGGCCTCTCCCAGGTCGCCGCCATCGACGAGGACCGAATCCTCAGGCTTCTCCACGGAGTCGTCTCGGCGACCCTTCGCACCAACGCCTTCACCCCGGCCGGGCGCGAGGCGCTCGCCTTCAAGCTCGACAGCGCCAGGGTCCCGAACCTGCCCCAGCCGCTCCCCTGGCGCGAGATCTGGGTCTATTCGCCGCGGGTCGAGGGCATCCACCTGCGCGGCGGCCCGATCGCCCGCGGCGGCCTTCGCTGGTCCGACCGGCGCGACGATTTCCGAACCGAGATCCTCGGCCTGATGAAGGCCCAGCTGGTCAAGAACGCCGTCATCGTCCCGACCGGCGCCAAGGGCGGCTTCTATCCCAAGCATCTGCCGCCGATGACCGATCGCGACGCCTGGCTGGCGGAAGGCACCGAGAGCTACCGGATCTTCATCCGCTCTTTGCTGTCGGTCACCGACAACATCGTCGGCAACAGGATCGTTCATCCGGAAGGAGTCGTCGTCCTCGACGGCGACGATCCCTATTTCGTCGTCGCGGCCGACAAGGGCACGGCGACCTTTTCCGACATCGCCAACGCGATCGCCACCGAGCGCGGCTTCTGGCTCGGCGACGCCTTCGCCTCGGGCGGAAGCTACGGCTACGACCACAAGGCGATGGGGATCACCGCCAAGGGGGCGTGGATTTCGGTCCAGCGCCACTTCCGCGAGCTCGGCACCGACGTGCAGTCGCAGCCGATCCGGGTCGCTGGGGTGGGCGACATGTCGGGCGACGTGTTCGGCAACGGAATGCTTCTGTCGAAGGCGATCAAGCTCGTCGCCGCCTTCGACCACCGCCACATTTTCCTCGATCCCGATCCCGATCCGGCGTCCAGCTGGGAGGAGCGCAACCGCCTGTTCAACCTGCCGCGCTCGAGCTGGGACGATTACGACCGCAAGCTGATCTCGAAGGGCGGCGGCATTTTCCCGCGTGCCCAGAAGGCGATCCCGCTCTCGCCGGAGATCCGGGCGCTTCTCGGTCTCGATTCCGAGGAAACCGATCCCGCCACGCTGCTCACCGCGATCCTCTCGGCGCCCGTCGATCTGCTCTGGTTCGGCGGCATCGGCACCTACATCAAGGCCAGGAGCGAGAGCAACGCGGAGGTCGGCGACCCCGGCAACGACGTGATCCGGGTCAACGGCGCCGAGCTTCGCGCCAAGGCTCTCGGCGAGGGGGCCAACCTCGCCATCACCCAGGCCGGACGGATCGAGTTCGCCGGCGTCGGCGGCCGGATCAACACCGATTTCATCGACAACAGCGCCGGCGTCGACTGCTCGGACAACGAGGTCAACATCAAGATCCCGCTCAATCGCGAGATGGCCGAAGGCCGGCTCGCGCTCGAGGACCGCAACGCCCTGCTCGCCGAGATGACCGACGAGGTCGCCGAGATCGTGCTCGAGGACAACCGGCTCCAGACGCTCGCTTTGTCGATCGCCGAGCGCAGCGGGGCCGCCGGCCTTCCGCCCCTCCTCCGGGCGATGGAGATGCTCGAGGAAAGCGGCCGCCTCAACCGCGCCGTGGAGGGCCTCGAGTCCAACGAGGAGCTGATGCGCCGCGGGCAGGAGAATCGCGGCCTCACCCGTCCCGAGCTCGCCATCCTGCTTTCGACCTCCAAGATGGCGCTGCAGGCGGCGCTCGAATCCGGCAAGATCACCGAGGACCCGACCCTCACTCCGGAGCTTTGCGCCGCCTTCCCGGAGACGATGCGCGCCCGCCACGGCGACGCCATCCTCCAGCATCGCCTGCGCCGCGAGATCATCGCCACCAAGATCGCCAACCGCCTCGTCAACCGCCTTGGGATCACCGCGCCTTTCGCCCTCGCCGAGGAGGAAGGCGCATCCTTCGGCCAGGTCGCCGCGGCCTTCGTCGCCGCCGAGCGCCTGTTCGACATGCAGGTCTTCTGGGAGCGGCTCGACACTGCCGACCTCCCCGAGCAGCTCCGCCTCGAATTGTTCGACCAGGCAAGCCAGGCGCTCCAGCTCCACATGGCCGACATCCTGCGCAACACCTCGGCGACGACCAAGCTCGCCGAGATGGTCGACAATCTCGCGCCGGGCCTCGACGCCCTCGACGCCGCGGTCGAAGGCCTGCTCCGCCGCGAGGTCGCGAGCGAAGCCGGCGAACGCCGTCAGCGGCTGATCGAGCTCGGAGCGCCGGACGACATCGCCCGCAAGATCGTCCGATTGTTCGAGCTCAACGGAGGGGTCGGGATCGCCGCTCTCGGCAAGCGCCTGGGGGTGGACGTGATCGGCCTCACCAATGCCTACACCCGCCTCGGCGAGGCGCTCGGTCTCGACTGGGCGCAGGGCGCCGCCAACCAGTTCCGGGCGAGCGACCAGTGGGAGCGGCTGCTGACCGCGGGCCTCGCCCGCGACTTCGAGCAGCTCCGTCTCGATTTCCTCCACCGCAAGCGCGGAAGCGAGCCGACCGAGGCCGTCGACCAGTGGGTCGCCGCGCAAGGCCCGCGCGTCGACCAGTTCCGCCGGGTCGTCGAACGGGTCCGCAACGCCCCCGTCACCACGGCGCCCATGCTCGCGCAGATCGCGACCCAGGCGCGGGTGCTGCTGGGCCGCTGATTTGCCTCCCCATCGCAGATGGGGAGGGGGACCATGCGGAGCATGGTGGAGGGGTGACCTGTCGAGGCCTGCTCCAGATTACCCCTCCACCACCTTCGGTGGTCCCCCTCCCCCCGAGCTACGCTCGCGGGGAGGCAGAGGCGCGCTCGAACAGCCAGACCCTGATGGCGCTGCCCAGATTCGGCGGATCGCGCGCCTCGACTCGCGCCGCGTCGATCCGCGCCACAAGGGCGCTCAGCGGAAGGCCTTCAGCCTCGGCCGCGGACTTGAGCGCTTCCCAGAAAACCGGCTCCAGGCTGATCGAAGTCGAATGGCCCGCGATCATCACGGAGCGTTTGACCGGCCCTCCCATCAATACATGTGCTGGCCGCCGTTGATACTGAGCGTCGAGCCGGTGATGAACCCGGCCTCCTCCCCGCACAGGAAGACCACGCCGCGGGCGATCTCCTCGGCCTTGCCGAGCCGGCCGACCGGGATCCGGGCGACGATCTTGGCGAGCACGTCCTCGGGCACGGCCGCCACCATCTCGGTGTCGATATAGCCCGGAGCGATCGCGTTCACGGTCACTCCGCCGCGCGCGCCTTCCTGCGCCAGCGCCTTGGTGAAGCCGTGAATCCCCGACTTGGCGGCCGCGTAATTGACCTGGCCGTACTGGCCGGCCTGGCCGTTGATCGAGCCGATGTTGACGATCCGCCCGAACTTCCTCGACTGCATCCCCTCGAACACCGCCTTGGCCATGTTGAAGCATCCGCCGAGATTGACGTCGATCACCTCGTCCCAGGCCTGCCGGGTCATCCTTTTCATCGTCCCGTCGCGGGTGATCCCGGCATTGTTGACGAGCACGTCGACCGGACCGAGCTCGCTCTCGACCTGCCGGACTCCGGCCTGGCAGGCGTCGAAATCGCCGACGTCCCATTTGTACGCCTTGATCCCGGTGCGCTCGGTGAACTCGCGCGCCTTCTCGTCATTGCCGGCATAATTGGCGGCGACGGTCACGCCCTGGTCGCGAAGTGCGATGCTGATCGCCTCGCCAATGCCTCTCGTGCCGCCGGTGACGATCGCAACGCGTGCCATTTTGCTCTCCTAAGCTTTTTTGATTGTGCGCGGCCCTTACGTAACGCTCCTCCAACCTTCAAGCTCGCGCCCTAAAATGCTGCGCAGCATTTCGAGCCCGGCCGGGCTGTCGTTGAGGCACGGCAAGTAGGCGAAATCCGTGCCGCCAGCGGCGAGGAAAGTGTCGCGCCCTCGGATCGCCAGCTCCTCCAGAGTCTCCAGGCAATCGGCCGAGAAGCCGGGCGCGACGATCGCCACCTTCATCACGCCTTTCGAAGGCAATGACGCAAGCGTCGAGTCGGTCGCCGGCTCGAGCCATTTCGCCCGCCCGAAGCGCGACTGGAAAGCGACCAGAAGCTCGCGCCCGCTCGCCTCGGCGAGCAGCCGGGCGGTCTTCCGGCAGTGGCAATGATAGGGATCGCCGAGCTCGAGCGTTCGCTGCGGCATCCCGTGGAAGCTGGCGACGATCGCCTGGGGCTCGAAACCGATCGCCGCCAGCCCTTCCTCCAGACGCGCCTTCAGCGCCGCGATATAGGCCGGTTCGTCATGATAAGGCGGCAGGGTGCGGACCGCCGGCTGCCAGCGCAGGCGCCGCAAATGGGCGAAGGCTTCGTCGTTCGCGGTCGCCGTCGTCGCCGCGCAATATTGCGGATAGAGCGGAGCGATCAGGATCCGCTCGCACCCCGCCGCCTTGAGCGAGTCGATCTTCGCGGCGATCGCGGGCTCGCCGTAGCGCATGGCATGATCGACGATCACGCCGTCGCCGAATGCGCCCTGCAGCGCCTTCGCCTGCCTGGCGGTGATCGCGGCGAGGGGCGAGCCCTCCTCGGTCCACACCTGGCTGTAGGCGTGCGCCGATTTCCTCGGCCGGGTCCTGAGGATGACACCACGCAGGATCGGCTGCCAGACGAGTTGCGGGATTTCGATGACGCGCGGGTCGGAGAGGAATTCCTTGAGGTACAGCCGCACCGCTCCGGGCTCGGGCCGGTTGGGCGTGCCGAGATTGATCAGAAGCACGCCGACCTTCGGCGGCGGCACTCGCGGGTGGTCGGCGGGGGGCTTCATCCGCCCACCCTCAGCGGAAGCGACCTGAGGCGCCGCCCGGTCAAGGCGTGAAGCGCGTTGGCGATGGCCGGCGCCGCCACCGGCACTCCGAGCTCGGTCGCTCCGCCCGGCTCCTCCTCGCTCTCCAGAAGCTCGACCGTCACCTCGGGACATCCGGCGAACGCCGGGAAACCGAAATCCGCGAAGCCGCGGACGTCGGGCCGTCCGCTCTCGAAGCCGATCGCGTTGCCGGTGGCGGCGGCGATCCCGAAGATCAGCCCGCCCTCGATCTGCTGCTTCACCATCTCCGGATTGACGACCCGCCCGCAATCGACCGCGCACACCGAGCGAAGCACCCGGATTCCCTGCTCGCCGGTCAGCTCGACCTCGACCAGCGCCGCGATATGGCTTCCAAAAGCGCTGTGGCAGGCGATCCCGAGCCCGCTGCCCGGCGGCCCGCCGTCCCAGCCGCCCAGGGTCGCCGCGGTCGTCAGGCAGCGCGCCAGCCGCGGATTGTCGCCGAGCATCTGCATCCGGAAGGAGAGCGGCTCGACCCCGGAAATCCGGGCCAGCTCGTCCATGAAGCTCTCGGTGAAGAAGGCGGTGTAGCTGTGCGCGCCCGATCGCCAGCCGCCGACCCTCAGCCCGGACTCGGCGGGCAGATAGTCGACCACGACCGCGGGGATGGCGTAGGGCGGCACCGCGCCGGCGACGGGATCGCCGATCGCCGCCATCGCCGTCGCTCCGCCGCGAAGCCGGGCCTCGAGCTCGGCGCCGGTATCGGGCGCCGCGATCCGCGCCTGCCAGCCCAGCACGATCCCGCCAGTGTCGAGCCTCGCCAGCAACTGAGCCCGAGCGGGCGCCCGGAAGCCGTCCTGCACGGTCTCTTCGAGCCGCGACCAGGTCAGCTGCACCGGCCGCTTCGTGCGCACCGCCAGCATCGCCGCCTGTTCGATCGCCCTCGTCTCGAGCTTTCGCCCGTAGCCGCCGCCGATCATCGTCGGGTAGAGCGTCACCTGCGCCTCGCCGAGCCCCGTCACCCGCGCCGCCGCGGCCCGGGCGAGCCCCGGCGCCTGGGTCGGCGCCCAGATTTCGAGCCGGTCGCCGCCGAGCCGCGCTGTCGCCGTCAGGGTCTCCAGAGGCGCATTGGCGGCCGGCCCGGCGCGGTAATGGCCGCGAAGCACGCTGCCGCCATCGAACGCATCGGCGAGGTCGCCGCGGCTGTAGGTCCGGCGACCCTCGTCCCGCTCCAGCGCCGCGATCAGGGCCGAATCGATGCTCTCGCTCGAAACCGCCGGATGCGGCACCTCCCAGACCGGCTCCAGGGCTTCGACTCCCTTGTTGGCCGCCCACCAGTTGGTCGCGACGCAGGCCACCCAGCCCGGAGCGTCGAGCGCTCCGAACACTCCAGTCACCGCCAGCCCCCTGTCCTTATGCCAGCGGACCAGCCGGCTGTCCTCGGTCGGTCCCGCCCGAACCGAGGCATAGACCATGTCCGGAAGCCTTATGTCTCCGGCGAAGGGCGCCGAGCCGTCGACCTTGGCGGGCAGATCGAGCCTCGGCAGCGGCTGGCCGGCGAGGCGGTTGTCGATCCCGGCCCGGATCGGCAGCTGCCCCGGCAGCTCTTCGCCCGCCGCCGCCTCCACAAGCTCCGCGAAGCTGAGCCTGCGAGTCCCGTCGACAACGAAGCCTGCGGCCGTGTCGAGAGTCTCCCATTCCACCCCCCAGCGCCGCCCCGCCGCCTTCATCAGCAGCGCCCGGGCGCCCGCGCCGGCCTCGCGCAGCGGCCGCTCGAACGCGCGGACCGAGCTCGACCCGGCGGTCAGCATCCCCGCTTCCCCGCCCTCGAAGCGCTGAGCGCGCCAGCGCCGGAACGAGCCGTCGTCGGGCCCGAGGGTGAGCAGTTCGTTGGCGTAGAGCGGACCGGCCGGAGCGGGCTCGACCCCCACCGTCCGCCAGTCCGCGCCGAGCTCGTCGGCAAGGATCTGGGCCAGAGCCGTCCAGCTCCCCTGGCCAAGCTCCGCCTGCGGGACGGCGACCAGCACCCGGCCGTCCTTGCCGATCTTGAGGAAGGCATTGAACGCGTGCTCGCCCTCGCCGGCCCGCAGATTATGTTCGTAGGAGCGGGGCCAGAGCGCCCAGGCGACGAGCAGCCCGGCTCCGGCGCCCCCGCCGATGAGCAAGGTCCGCCGGCTGATCCCCCTCGTCTCGCCGCCACGCGCCATGAAGGGCTGATAGAGGGGGAGGAGCGGAGCTGAAACCCCTCTCCCGCTTTTCGCGGGAGAGGAGTTTATCCCACCTCCGCCGAATATTTCTCCCGGAGCGTCTTCTTGTCGATCTTGCCGGTCCCAAGCTTGGGCAAGGGTTCGTCATATACCCAGATATGTTGGGGGATCTTGTAGACGGCGATCTTGCCGTCGAGGAAGGCCCTCAGCCCCTCGGCGTCGAGCTCGCGGTCGTCCTCGCTGTAGATCACCGCCGCCGGCACCTCGCCGAGCCGCTCGCAGGGCACTCCGAACACCGACGCCTCGGAAACCGCCGGGTGCGAATAGATCGCCGCCTCCACTTCCTGGCAGCTGATATTCTCGCCGCCGCGGATGATGATGTCCTTCTTGCGGTCGACGATGAACAGATATTCGTCCTCGTCGAGATAGCCGATGTCGCCGGTCTTGAGATAGCCGTCGGCGGTGAACGCCGCCGCGGTCGCCGCCGGGTCGTTCCAATAGCCTCGGAAATTGGCCGCCGAGCGGATCGCGATCTCGCCCGTCTCGCCGGTCGGCAGATGCCGGTCGCCCGCGCCCAATATGGCGAGCTCGACCATCGGCTTGTGCGGCCGGCCGGTCGAGGCGGGCTTGTCGGCGTAATTCTGCCAGAAATTCCCGCAGCCGACGGCGTTGGTCTCGGTCAGGCCGTAGCCCAGCGCCGGCTGGGCCCCCTTGAAGCTCTGCTGGAGCCTTTTGACGTGCGCTACCGGCCGCGGCGCCCCGCCCGCGGCGATGTCGGTCAGCGAGGAGAGGTCGAATCTGTCGCGGTCGGGGTGCTGCATCAGCTCGAGGCTCATCGTCGGCACTCCGACGAAATAGGTCACCTTCTCGTCCTGGATCAGCCTCAGCGCCTCGCCCGGATCCCATTTCGCCATCAGCACCATGCCGCGGCCGATGACGAAGCTGTTGAGCAGCACGGGCACCTCGCCGGTGACGTGGAAGAGGGGCACGTTGACAAGGGTGCGCGGCGGGTTGGGCGGGCCCCGGCCTTCGCTCTCCATGATCCCAAGAAGGGCGATCAGGCTGACCGAATAGGTGTAGATGCCGGTGGTGACGGCTCGGTGGGTGGAGAGGGCGCCCTTGGCGACCCCGGTCGAGCCGGACGTGAACAGGATCGTCGCATCGTCCTCGGGAAGGACCTCGGGCAGGTCGGCCTCGCCGCGCCCGAAAACCGGCGCCAGCGCCTCGGCGATCGGCTTCTCGATCGGAAGCGTTACGCTGGCAATGTCGAGGCCCGTGGCCTCCAGCCGCTTCGCTCGTGGCGCGTCGCACAAGACGAGGCAGGGCTCGGTGAGGGCGAGGCCGTGGCGAAGCTCGTCCGACTGCCACCAGCCGTTGACGAGGGTGGCGACCCCGCCCGCCTTCAGCACCGCCATGTAGGCGACGATCCAGCCGGGAGCGTTCCGCATCGCGATCGCCACGCGGTCGCCTTTCTTGATACCCCACCCACTGACGAGCGCCTTGGCCGCCCGCGTGGCATGTTGATTCAGCTCGGAGAAGGTCAGCCGGTCGCTTTGCGCGATGACGGCGATCGTGCTGGAATGGAGGGCGCAGAAAGCGTCGAAGAGCATCGGGAGCGTCGGCG